>NZ_VFWR01000028.1:0-34064 GCF_006443035.1 Mesorhizobium sp. B1-1-6
TGAACCGCTTCGACGCCAAAACAGAAGCGGACAGATCATGTGCTACCAAACCGGACAACTTGATTAGCTACCGACAGCGCAACGACGCATTGCGGTGCGCCTGCGGCGATCCGCGCGTGCCCTCAACGCTTTATCTTACCCTTTGGCACCCTCACCCGCCGGAAGATCGCGACGATCTCCTCGCGGCTGCACTCGATGGCGCCGAGCCGCACCGCGCGGTCGCGCTCGAAACCGGTTATGTCATAATGCGGCGCCGATGTCTTCGGCGGCCCCTGGTAGGATGAGCGCTTGATACCGAGTTGCGTGGCGAAACGATGCAGTTCATCGGTGTCGTCGGCCATCAGATGGCACCAGCGATGGCCAACCCATTTCCAGATCGCCGCGTCGACATAGACCGCCATGAGGCTCGCCGCATTCCTTCTTTCGCCGACAGGTGCCCGCGACGAGCGATGATAGAAGGGATTCGCACAGAAGATGAAGCGGCCGGCGGCCTCGAGAAGATGAGAAGCCGCCTCGGCGCCGTCAAGCCGTGGACACGACGGCGCTGCGTCGAGGCAAATCGGAGCTTATTTCGTCGGGCAGGCCTTCGTCTGGTCGAACAGCGACAGATTGACCAGCTTGCCGGTCATGGAGAAATCGCCATAGTCCATGGTTAGATCGCGGGTGATGCCGTTCTGGTGCAGCTTGAAGCTGATCCGGAATTCCGGCGTTTCTTCTCCGTTCCTGGCACTGTCGTCGAAATAGGCGATGTCGACCGGCCAGTATTTGTCGGTGGCAAGCTTGGCCAGCGCCGGTGCTTCCGGATCGGCCTTGTCGGCATCGGTCCTCTTGCCGACGACGACGGTGGTGGACATCACCTTGTTGGCGTCCTCGGAGCCGTCGAACAGATTGGTTTGATAGAAGTTTTCACCTTTCTCGGCCTTGTCTATCAATTCGACCAGATGCTGGGTCGGAAACTGGGTGGCGGCAAGTTCCAGGCTGCTCTTCTCGGGCTTGTCGATGTCGACCTTTAGCCCTTGCGTTTCCTTCGTGGCGACACCCTTGACCTCCTTGTCGAGGTTCTGGTCGACGAAGGATTTGGTCACGAACGAGAAGGTCTTGCCTTCGGCGTCTTCGAACGTCGTCGTCTGCTGGTCGGTCAGCTTGGTGTTGTCGCTGGTGGCAATCTGGGTGACAAAGCGGAATTTCACCGTATAGCCTTCGCAGGCCGAGCCGTTGAATTCATAGACCATGCGGCCGGTAATGCCGGTGATCCCGGAGCGGTCGTCCGCCTTCTTGAGCGTAAGGTCGTAAACGGCGCGATGCGCCTGCAGCGCCGGCACGGCGAAAGCGGGACCTATCGAAAAGACCGCCGACAACAGGACGGCATGGAATACAAGGCGCGTTGCGCGCATGAGAGGCTCCGATCATCGCGGCTGATGGCAGGCCGCAGGGAAAGATGGTCCAGCTTAAAAAAAGTCGTGGCGGAAGCGAGGCAAAAATAGCAATTTCGGCCCGGCCGGCGCGGCACCTTCCAGCAATAGGGAAAAGCAATGAGTGAAACAATCGAAAAGCGGCTAAGCGACCTCGGGGTCACCATTCCCGCGGCCGCGGCGCCTGCCGCCAACTACGTGCCCTATTGCAGGACCGGAAACCTGCTTTTCACCGCCGGACAGTTGCCGCTCAAGGACGGCAAGCTGCAGGCGAGCGGACTGCTTGGCCTGGACGTCGACACAGCAACCGGCAAGGAAGCGGCAAAATACTGCGCGATCAACATTCTGGCGCAGGCCAAGGCGGCACTTGGCGATCTCGAGAAGATACGCCGGCTGGTCAAGATCACCGTCTTCGTCGCCTCGGCGCCGGATTTCCTCGAGCAGCATCTGGTCGCAAACGGCGCCTCCGATTTCCTGGTGGCGGCGCTCGGCGAGCGCGGCAAGCATGCCCGTTCCGCCGTCGGCACGGCTTCGCTGCCGCTTAATGCCGCGGTGGAAATCGAAGCGATCTTCGAAGTCGAGTGAGCGAGCCTGACATGACCGACCTTTCCTGGCTGATTGCCCGGCCTGTCGCCCATCGCGGCTTTCACGACATGAACAAGACGCGCTGGGAAAACACCCTCTCCGCCTTTGCCGCCGCGGCCGAACGCGGCTATGCCATCGAATGCGACGTGCACCTGTCGTCGGACGGAGTTCCCGTCATTATCCATGATGGCGACTTGCAGCGGCTGACTGGGCACGACGGTTTCGTCTGGCAGCGCACGGCGGCCGAACTGGCAGCGCTCAAGGTCGGCGGCACGTCTGATCATGTGCCGACGCTGCGCGAGGCGCTCGATCTGATCGACGGGCGGGTGCCGCTGGTGGTCGAACTAAAAGGCGTGGCTGGATACGACAATGGCCTTGTGGCGAGCGTCGGTAGGCTGCTCAAGCGCTACAAAGGCAAGGTGGCGATCATGTCGTTCGACCACTGGCTGATCCGCGATTTCGCCAGGGATGCGCCGGGCATCCCGGCTGGATTGACCGCCTATGGCAAGGACGACAGGCTGATCGAAGCGCATTTCGCCATGCTGGCGCATCAGATCGCCTTCACCTCCTACGCAGCGGGCGACCTGCCGAATCCATTCGTCAGCTTTGTCCGTGAACGGCTCAAAATGCCGGTCATCACCTGGACGGTGCATGACCAGCCGGCGGTCGATCTTACATTCAAATATGCGGACCAGATGACGTTCGAAGGGTTCGAGCCCGATCTGGTCAAGGTCGCTTGATATGGGTGCCTAGAACGTGACTTGTAGCGGTCCGGATGGAGCTTAAATAAGCCTCATGGATCAGGGCGACGACGGCGACGGGCAAACGGTTGATGCGGAGTATGCGATCCGCATTGCGGCGGGCATCGGCGCCTTCACCTGCGAAGAGTGGGACGGTTTCGCCGGGACCACGCGCAGTGATGCCGAAAACGGTTATAACCCCCTCGTTTCATATGCTTTCCTGAGCGCACTCGAGGATTCCGGCTGCGCCGTGCGGCGCACTGGCTGGCAAGGTCATCATCTCAGGCTGGAGAATGGTCAAGGCACGCTGCTCGGCGCGGTCCCTTGCTATCTCAAGTCACACAGCCAGGGCGAATATGTGTTCGATCACGGCTGGTCGGATGCCTTCGAGCGCGCCGGCGGCCGTTATTATCCCAAGCTGCAATGCTCGGTACCGTTCACGCCGGTCACCGGCCCTCGCCTGCTGGTGAGCAGGGGCCAGCATTCCGGCACCGTCAAGGCCGGGCTCGCCGCGGGATTGAAGGCAGTGGCGGAAAAGCTCGGCGTCTCTTCCGCGCATGTCACCTTCGCGCAGGAGAGCGACGTGGACGTGCTGGAGGCGGCGGGCTTCCTGCATCGCACCGACCAGCAGTTCCACTTCGTCAACGAGGGCTTCTCGACCTATGACGATTTCCTCGCCACGCTCGCCTCCCGCAAGCGCAAGGCCATGAAGAAGGAGCGCCGCGAGGCGCTTGCCGACGGCATCTCCATCGACTGGCTTACCGGCAAGGACCTTACAGAACGGGCCTGGGACGATTTCTTCGCCTTCTACATGGACACCGGCAGCCGCAAATGGGGCCGGCCCTATCTGAACCGGGAATTCTTCTCGCTGATCGGCGATCGGATGCCCGATGACATCCTGCTGGTGATGGCCAGGCGCAACGGCCGCTACATTGCCGGCGCTATCAACTTCATCGGTTCCGATGCGCTCTACGGCCGCAACTGGGGCTGCATCGAGGATCATCCGTTCCTGCATTTCGAGGTCTGCTATCACCAGGCCATCGACTTCGCCATCGAACGCAAGCTCAAGGTGGTCGAGGCGGGCGCACAGGGCGAACACAAGCTGGCGCGAGGCTACCGGCCGGTGACCATGCATTCCGCGCATTACATCGCCCATCCCGGCCTGCGCAACGCCGTCGCCGATTATCTCAGGCGCGAACGGCGCGAGGTTGAACGCATGGGCGAATACCTGGAAGAGCACACACCGTTCCGCAAAGATCTCGAGGAGTAGGCCCATCCTGCAGGGCAGGAGCATATGTCAGGTTCGGCATCCCTGGGTTGGCAGTGCACGCCTGTCGAGATCGGCTTCATCGATCTCGCCCGATCGTCTTGCCGCTCACGAGAGGCTTCGCTACACCAATTAGCGAGGCACAATCCGGAGCGTTCGCCATGGCCGAAACCGCCTATGACACCGACAACATCTTTGCCAAGATCCTGCGCGGTGAAATTCCCTCGCACCGCGTCTACGAGGACGAAGCGGTCGTTGCCTTCATGGATGTGATGCCGCAGGGAACGGGCCATACGCTGGTGGTGCCGAAGGCGCCGTCGCGCAATCTGCTCGACGCCGATCCGGCAACGTTCGGCCCGCTTTTCACGGTCGTGCAGAAGGTGGCGCTCGCCGTCCGCGAGGCATTCAAGGCCGATGGTGTCACCGTGATGCAGTTCAACGAGCCGGCTTCCGGGCAGACCGTCTATCACCTTCACGTCCACGTCATTCCGCGCTTCGAAGGCATCGCGCTGAAGCCGCATACGGGCCAGATGGAGAAACCCGAGGTGCTGGCCGAGAATGCCGGCCGGATAAAGGCGGCCATGCCACTATCCTGACGCCTGGCTTTCAGTGGTTCCCAGCAGCTGCGGCCGTCTGGGAAGGTTACGCGGTTGCGCATCGAAAATCATGGATCCGAGCCGCCGGGACATCAGCGTGATCGCCATTCCGCCGAGCACATCAATCAGATTATGCCCGCCGTAGATGAGGAGCGGGCCGCGCGGCTGAGATTCATTCTCATCGCCGCTGAGCGCGCGATCAGGACAGCTTGTTTGCGGAGAACGCCAAAAGCCTCTCAAACGCCGTCGGAGGCTCTACATTTTGCCTGAGCCGCCCGCGGATCGCATCCGCACATTGTGCCGGCGTCAGCAGCGATGTGTCCACTTCCAGATCATACACGCCAGGCCGGTGTACCTCCTCCTGCCACAGACGCACCGCCAACGGTACAGGGTCGTCAGGCGATCCCGTCACATATCCCCTCCCCGCCGGACTGTCGGCGCGCCTCTGCATGATGATTTCGATCGGGCAGCGGACACCGACAAACAGAACCGGCAGGCCTGCGAGGCGCCGGGCGCAATCGACAAGGCAATCAAGGGGTCGCGAATAGCTGTCGTGATGACCGAGATCGGCCACGACATTCAACCCCACTCGGCTGTGGGCGGCGATCGATTCGTAGAGCGCGGCGTAGAACCTCGGCACGAGACCCTCGATATCCGGGCGCTCGCCGCCGGGCCGCAAACCTATCCCCGGGCGACAGCGCAGCGGCGTGACCTGCTCATAGGTGTCGACCCCCAGGTTCATCCATGGGCCCTCGAAGCTCTCCTGAACTGCCTGGACGATGCTCGATTTCCCCGATCGCGGTGCGCCGTTGAGGATGATGATCTGGCCTGGTCCGGACATAAAATTCCCCATCCCATGGAAATGAACGCACGCAGCCATCTGGCGAACGGCTGTTGTTCGCAATGCTGCTGTAATCCTGACGGATGACAAGGCACCGGCGAGACGTGGACGTGCAATGCGGGTTCTGTTGATCGAGGACGAAAGAGAAATGGCTGACGCGCTCACCAGGGCGCTTGGCAAACAAGGCGTCGTTGTCGATCACACCATGCTGCTTGGCGATGCTATCGAACTGTCGTGCCAGCACGTCTATGAGGGCAATCCTGCTCGACCGAACATTGCCGGATGGAGAGGGACTGAGCTTCATTCCCAGGCTGCGGGCGGCAGGTGTCGATGCGCCGGTAATCGTCCTGACGGCCCGCAACGAGCCGAAAGAGCGCATTGAGGGGCTCGATGCCGGCACCGACGACTATCTGGGCAAACCCTTCCTGATCGATGAACTGATGGCGCGGCTGCGGGCGGTGTTGCGCAGGAGCCGCGGATTACCGTTGGCATGGTCACCATCGACCCGCTGAATTTCAGCGTGACGGTCGGGTCCAGCTCCGTCGATATACCGAGACGCGAACTGTCCGTCCTGCTCGCCTGGCAAGCGGCGCGGAAAGACCGTCATCCGAGATCGGCGATGCGTACAGTCTGGGCGCTACTTTCGGAAACGACTTTTCGCGCATGCTCGTCACCGGCAAGGCGCCGTCGGGATTGCATATCTCGATACCGTCAGGCCAACGCATAAAATCGTTCCTCGGCGGCAAGCCGAAATACGCGGCCTGCGAGGTCTTTGGCCGCGCGCCCGGCCTGTTCGGCATGGTCGGCGCCAACGTGGGAGCACCACCGTCCTGGACGGACAAATCAGCCAAAACCCGCCCAACGCCGCTTGCTGTCCAGGGGCCGACAGTAGCGCTTCAGTGATCGTCGCTTTGTGCCAATGAAAAAGCCCCGTCTCCGGGGCTTTTTCGAGGGAGTGACTATCAGCTCTTGCGCGGCAGTTGCGGCACCAGGCTGCGCTTGCCACCGTCCTTGCCCTTGGGCTCGGGCTTCTGCGCGACGGCCTTCTTGGCCGCCGGCTTCTTGGCCACTGCCTTGCGCGGCTTGGGGGCGTCTTCCGGTTCTTCCTTCTTGGGCTTCACCGGTGCCTCGTCGGCGAGCGATTCGAGCTTCAGGCCGGTCTCGCCGGTTTCCTTCTTCTCGACGCTGACGCGCACCGTGCCGCCCTTCTTGAGCTTTCCGAACAGCACTTCGTCTGCCAGCGGCTTCTTGATGTGCTCCTGGATCACGCGGCCGAGCGGACGCGCACCCATGCGCTCGTCATAGCCCTTGTCGGCGAGCCAGGCGATCGCATCCGGCGACAGGTCGAAGGTGACGCCACGCTCGGAGAGCTGGGCCTCCAGCTGCATGACGAACTTCTGCACCACCTGATGGATAACCGGCACCGGCAGCGAGCCGAACGGGATGATCGCATCGAGACGATTGCGGAACTCCGGCGTGAACAGCCGGTTGATCGCCTCGACATCGTCGCCTTCGCGCTTGGTCGACCCGAAACCGATCGCCGCGCGCTGCGCATCCGACGCGCCCGCATTGGTGGTCATGATCAGGATCACATTGCGGAAGTCGATCTGCTTGCCGTTGTGGTCGGTCAGCTTGCCATGGTCCATCACCTGCAACAGGATGTTGAACAGGTCCGGATGCGCCTTCTCGACTTCGTCCAGCAGCAGCACGCAATGCGGATGCTGGTCGACGCCGTCGGTCAAAAGGCCGCCCTGATCGAAACCGACATAGCCGGGAGGCGCGCCGATCAACCGAGAGACCGTGTGGCGTTCCATATATTCCGACATGTCGAAACGGATCAGCTCGACGCCGAGCGAAGCGGCCAATTGCTTGGCGACTTCGGTCTTGCCGACGCCGGTCGGACCCGAGAACAGATAGGAGCCGATCGGCTTCTCCGGTTCGCGCAGGCCGGCACGCGCCAGCTTGATCGCCGAGGTCAGCGCGGTGATCGCAGTGTCCTGGCCGTAGACGACGCGCTTCAGCTCGATGTCGAGACCCTGCAGCACCTTCTCGTCATCGGCCGAAACAGTCTTCGGCGGGATGCGCGCCATGGTGGCGATCGTCGCTTCGATCTCCTTGATGCCGATGGTCTTCTTGCGCTTGGCCTCCGGCACCAGCATCTGCGAGGCGCCGGTCTCGTCGATCACGTCGATCGCCTTATCCGGCAGCTTGCGGTCGTTGATGTAGCGCGCCGACAGCTCAACCGAAGCCTTGATGGCTTCCGTCGTGTAGCGGACCTTGTGGAACTCCTCGAAATAGGGCTTCAGGCCCTTCATGATCTCGATGGCGTCCTCGATGGTCGGCTCGTTGACGTCGATCTTCTGGAAGCGACGTACGAGCGCGCGGTCCTTCTCAAAGAACTGGCGGAACTCCTTGTAGGTTGTCGAACCGATGCAGCGGATCGCACCCGAAGACAGTGCCGGCTTCAACAGGTTCGACGCATCCATGGCGCCGCCCGACGTCGCGCCGGCGCCAATGACGGTGTGGATCTCGTCGATGAACAGCACAGCGCCCGGATAATCCTCGAGCTCCTTGACGACCTGCTTCAGTCGCTCCTCGAAATCGCCGCGATAGCGCGTGCCGGCCAAAAGCGTGCCCATGTCGAGCGCGAAGATGGTGGCGTTGTGCAAGACTTCCGGAACATCACCCTCGACGATGCGCTTGGCGAGGCCCTCGGCGATCGCCGTCTTGCCGACGCCGGGATCGCCGACATAAAGCGGATTGTTCTTGGAACGGCGGCACAGCACCTGGATGGTGCGGTTGATCTCGGACTCGCGCCCGATCAGCGGATCGATCTTGCCGGCCTTGGCCTTGTTGTTGAGATTGACGCAATAAGCGGTCAGCGCGTCCTGCTGCTGCTTTTTCTTGCCGCCTTCCTCTTGCGGCTCGGCGCCGTTCGCGCCGCCCTGCTCGTCATCGGCGCCACGCGGCGAACGCGTCTCCGACGCGCCGGGACGCTTGGCGATGCCGTGCGAGATGTAGTTGACCGCGTCGTAACGGGTCATCTGCTGTTCCTGCAGGAAATAGGCGGCATGGCTCTCGCGCTCGGCGAAGATGGCGACGAGCACGTTGGCGCCGGAGACCTCTTCGCGGCCGGACGACTGCACATGGATCACCGCGCGCTGAATGACGCGCTGGAAGCCGGCGGTCGGCTTGGAATCCTCGTCATAGCCGGTGACCAGATTGTCGAGTTCGGTGTCGATATAGGTGAGAACAGTGTGCTTCAACTCGTCGAGGTCGACATTGCAGGCGCGCATGACGGCGGCGGCCTCGGTGTCGTCGATCAGGGCGAGCAGCAGATGTTCAAGGGTTGCATATTCATGGTGCCGCTCGTTGGCGAGCGTCAGCGCTTGGTGAAGCGCCTTTTCCAGGCCTTGGGAGAAAGCCGGCATGTTACCTCACTTCTTCTCCATCACGCATTGCAGCGGATGCTGATTCTGTCGGGCGAAATCCATGACCTGGGACACTTTGGTCTCGGCCACCTCGAATGTATAGACCCCGCACTCGCCCACTCCATGATTGTGAACATGAAGCATGATGCGTGTGGCGGCTTCGCGGTCCTTCTGGAAAAAACGCTCCAGCACGTGAACCACGAACTCCATCGGTGTGTAGTCGTCGTTCAGGATGAGGACCCGATAGAGGCTGGGTTTCTTGGTCTTGGTCTTTGTGCGCGTGATGACCGCCGTGCCGCGGCCGGCCTCATTGCCGTCGCCGCTGCCGTTCTGCATCCGTGCCTTGGTGGCAGTCAAACCGATCGTCACGTAATCCTGCCTCTTTCGAATCCTCATGCGAGTTCGACATGTAGGTGTTCGATGGACGATTTTAAGCCCTTCTGGTTAGCTGACAATATGGCTAGGTGCCCAACTTGGCCGATTTTCGCAATCGTGAAGGGGTGCCAGGCCGCTGAACGGAAATAGACATGAAAAAACCCGGCCACGCTGGCGCGGCCGGGCTCTGTCTTGGCCCAATGGGCCCAGATCTCGGTACTGCCGGACGAATTACTTAGCCTTGGCAACGATCGATTCGAACGGCTTGTAGGCTTCCTTGGCGAGTTCGGCATAGAGGTCGCCGATCTTGGTGGCCTCGGCGACGAACGCCTCATAAGACTGCTTGGCATAGTCGGACTGGACCTCGATCGCCTTGTCGAGCGACTTGGCCGAGACAATCTTCTCGAAAGCGGCGCTGCCGGCTTCGAAGCTCTTCTTGGTGTATTCGCCGGCCTCGGCCGCAATTGCCTGCGCGCCCTTGGACAAAGAGGCGAAGCTCTTCAAGCCGGTGTCGGCGAACTCTTTGCCGTATTTGCTGAAGTCCTCATAGGTCTGCGTCATTTCAATTCTCCCTGGACGGTTGATGCGCCCTGCCCCGAGCGCCTTGTGCAATGCACTCGAATATATTGTGCGACGCACAAAAGTCAAGAAATCGCCAGCTTCCGTCCTAGCCGGTGTGGGCAATGGCTAAAATTCGAATAAACAGAGGCTCAAACCACCAGAAAATGGTGAACGCGGCGGTTACCATAAACGGATTGGTAACGCTGCCCCGATAGCTTGCCCGGAAGTGAGGCAGGATCCCTTTGCCGCCTCCAGCGCAACAAGAAATTCAAAGGAACTATCAGTGCGTCAGGCGTTGTCGGGCATCGTTTCCAAATCCGCGTCCCCTTTCAAAACGGTCATGATCATCGCCGTGGCGATGACCATCGTCGTTGCAGGTGCGGCCTCGTCGCTCGCCGCGAAGTCCGCAGCCATCGTGGTCGACGCCAAGACCGGCAAGGTGCTCTACTCCTCGGATGCCAACGCCCGGCGTTACCCCGCCTCGCTCACCAAGATGATGACGCTTTATTTGACTTTCGAGGCTCTGGCCAAGGGCAAGATCAGCCGGAACTCGCCGGTCGTCTTCTCGGCTCATGCCGCGGCAGAGCCGCCGACGAAGCTCGGTGTGAAGCCGGGCGGTTCGGTCGCGGTCGAGATCGCCATCCTGTCGATGGTGACCAAATCGGCCAATGATTCGGCGACCGCGCTCGGCGAAATGCTCGGCGGCAACGAGACCAATTTCGCCCGCATGATGACTGCCAAGGCGCGGCAGCTCGGTATGAACGGCACCGTCTTCCGCAACGCCAACGGCCTGCCCGATCCCGGCCAGTTCACCACTGCGCGCGACATGGCAACGCTCGGCATCGCGCTGCGCGAACATTTCCCGCAATATTACGGCTATTTCTCGCAGCGCTCCTTTCTCTATGGCCGCCAGCGCATCAACGGCCACAACCGCCTGCTTGGACGCATCAAGGGCGTCGACGGCATCAAGACCGGTTACACCCGCGCTTCGGGCTTCAACCTGGTTTCATCGGTTTCGGACGGCAACCGTCGCATTGTCGGCGTGGTCATGGGCGGCACCTCGGGCAGCAGCCGCGACAATCAGATGGCGGCCCTGATCAACACCTATCTGCCGCGGGCATCGACCCGAGGCGGCGGCGATCTGGTCGCCAAGGCCGATAGCGGCAACCCGGTGACGGCATTGGCCAAGGTGCTGTTGCCCAAGCACGACGCACCGACTCCGGATGAGAAGCCGATGGCGGTGGCCAGCGCCGATGACGCGGACGAGGCCGTTGCCGACGACGCGACGGTAGCCCAGGGCGACAGCGAGGACGCCGACGATAACGCAGCCGAAGAAACCAAAGTGGTTGTTCCGGCAAAGAAGGTGAAGACGGTTATCGTCTCCGCCCCCAAGGTCGCCACGGCACAGGTGGTGTCCGCTTATGCCGAGCCCGCGCCGGCCGTCGACCCGGTCAATACCGCGTCGGTGCCGTCGGGTTGGGCCATTCAGGTCGCCTCGTCGCCGAAACAGTCCGAAGCCCAGGCCTTCCTCGACAAGACCACCAAGCAGGCGCCCAAGGTGCTGGCAGATGCCTCCGGCTTCACCGTCGCCTTCGACAAGGACGGCGTCACGTACTACCGCGCCCGCTTCGGCGGCTTCGGTTCCAAGACCGCGGCCTGGAAGGCCTGCACCGCCCTCAAGAAGAAGAAAATCGAGTGCTACGCCGTCCAGCAGTAGGGACGGCGTAGAAGATATCTCCCGGAAAATTTCTGCGTCGAAGGAGACTAGTTGTGATTGGAGAGCAAGACGTCCTTGGCTTCGTTGATCCGCGCCGCCAGGAAAGACGTGCCGCCGATATCGGGGTGCAGGCGTTGCATCAGGCGGCGGTGCGCCTTGCGGACATCCGCCGCGGCGGCCCCCGCTTCAAGACCAAGGACCTTGTAGGCCTCCTCCTTAGTCATGGCGCCCGGACCTGGCGCAATACCCAGCCCTTCGCCACTGTGCGCCTCAGCGTTTTTGCGCCAGACGGGAAATCTGCCGTCAAGATACGTCTCTAGCAGTTGCCGGCTCTCCGGGTCACCGGAGAGTTCGCGAAACAGCTGCAGCAATTCGGCTTTGCCCATCGCACCAAGCATCTTGCCTTCATGGCGGCCTGCCAGGACAAGGCCTTCAAGGCCTCCTGTATCGTGATCGAGGTCCATTTCCAGCGCCGCCGTGCGTACGGTCGAGCGTCTCCGCGCCGGCATCACGGCTCGCCGGTTCAGCCGCATCGAGCCGTACCAGGCGATCGCTGCGAGCAGGATGATGCCGCCGAGACCGCCGCGCCCGACCAGCAGCACGGCGCCGCCGACCAATGCCAGCAAAACCGGCCCAACCTTCCTCATGTCGCCTGCCAGCCTGCTCGGGTCGGCCCGCACGAAAGCCGTTGCCAGGCCCATCAGCACCAGCAGCAATGCGACGACAGCGATGATCGCGCCTATCATATTCCACTGCCCCGTGAATGCCCGGCGATCGGCCGGTTTTCCAGACTATTCCTGAACACGAGCATGCCGCCACCGGGTGTTATTTCTGCGCCGCAATCATGACCTTGCGCGACACATGGTCCGCATCCCACCACGCCGCGGCGCGATGTGGTCGGTGCGAGTGCGTCAGATATCGAAACCGGATGGTTCCTATCGCTCATGATTTTCAAGATGTGGCGTTGTCGCGACGCTTGCAAGTCCAACGGACAGCAACATTGAGGGCCAGCAACCGCAGTCCGCCTATACGGGCCGACCATGCCGCCAGATTGCCCCGGAGCAAGCCAACTGGCTGCTCGGAGCAAGCCAATGGGCTGCTCGGAACAAGCCGATAGTGATTTAGAGCAGGCCGAGATCGGCGAGCTCGCGCCGGAGTTTCGGCGGCATTTCGACCTGCCCCGGCTTGCCCTTGCCGAGATCGGCGGGTGCATCCGATGGCTTTAGATAGCGCCAGCCCTGAAAGGCGCGGCGCGGCTGCCAGTCGGTGCGCACCACTTGCGGATCCAGCATCAGATGGCAGCGGCCGATGCCCTCGTCATCGGTGAATGGCCGGATCTCGGTGATCAACTGCCGGCATTGCACACTTCCCTTGATCACCCAGTAGAGCGAGCCACCGTCGGTAACCTCATCGGCGCGCGTCGGCACCATGCGGGTGGTGTGCCAATGCTCGGCCGGTTCGCCGGCACGGCGCCGCTCGTCGAGGCGGAACGCGATCCATTCTTCGAGATCCTCGACGCTGTCGCAGCCGACGCAGAGCTTTAGGAGGTTGAGAGCCATTGCCCAAGATTTAATCCGTCGCACGGATGCGTCAACGGCCTGAGCAAGTTCTCCACAGTGCCAGCGGGCTCAACACTCCACCACATTGACCGCCAGCCCGCCGAGGCTGGTCTCCTTGTACTTCTCGTTCATGTCGAGGCCGGTCTGGCGCATCGTCTCGATCGCCGCATCCAGCGGCACGAAATGGGTGCCGTCGCCTTTGATGGCAAGCGAGGCGGCCGTCACCGCCTTGACCGCGCCCAGCGCGTTGCGCTCGATGCAAGGCACCTGCACCAGCCCGCCGACCGGATCGCAGGTCATGCCCAGATGGTGCTCCAGCGCGATCTCGGCGGCATTCTCGACCTGTTCGGGCGTGCCGCCCATGACGGCGCACAGGCCGGCCGCCGCCATGGCCGAAGCGGAGCCGACCTCGCCCTGGCAGCCGACCTCGGCGCCGGAGATGGACGCATTGGACTTGATGATGCCGCCAACGGCGGCTGCCGTGAGCAGGAAATCGCGAATGCTGGGCTGGTCGGCCTCGGGATGGAAATGCAGCCAGTAGCGCAGTACTGCCGGCAGCGTGCCGGCCGCGCCGTTGGTCGGCGCGGTGACGACGCGCCCGCCGGCCGCATTCTCCTCGTTGACGGCCATGGCATAGATCGACAGCCAGTCATTGGCGAGCAGCGGATTGGGCCGGTTCTGCTGCCACTGCTCCTGCAGCTTGTCGTGCAATTGCCTGGCCCGGCGGCGCACCTTCAGCCCGCCCGGCATGATGCCGTCCTGCGACAGGCCGCGCTCGATGCAACTCTTCATGGCACCCCAGATGGCGTCGAGGCCGGCGTCGAGCTCATCGCGCGACATTTGTGTTTCCTCGTTGACCCGCTTCATCTCGGCAATGGAAAGGCCGCTCTTGCCAGCCATCTTCAGCATCTCGAGGGCGTTCTTGAAGGGATAAGGGACTTTTTTGCCTTCGGTCGTTACCGAACCCTTGGCTTTCATGCGCTGCAGCTCTTCTTCCGAAACCACGAAGCCGCCGCCGATCGAATAATAGATGCGCTTGAGCAGCAGGCGGTCGCCGGCATCATACGCATAAAACGCCATGCCGTTGGCGTGGCCGGTGAGCGGCGTCTTGCGGTCGAGCACCAGGTCGCCGGCCGGATCGAAACGGTAGGAGGGGTGGCCGGGCGGTGAAATCAGCTTGTCGGCGGTGATGCGAGCGACAATGCCGTCCGCCTGGTCAGGGTCGACCGTCTGCGGCGTCTGCCCGGCAAGGCCGAGAATGACGGCACGGTCACTGCCATGGCCGATGCCGGTATAGGCGAGCGAGCCGTGCAGGCTGGCGCCGATGCGAGCAACCTTGGCGCCGGCCGGACGCGGCCAGTCGTCTCCGGCGACCTCGTCGAGGAAACGGCGGGCGGCCGTCATCGGTCCCATCGTGTGCGAACTCGATGGTCCGATGCCGATCTTGAACAGGTCGAAAACCGAAAGGAACACGCGCCACAATCTCCCGAAGCCGCTCTGGGACTACATATAGGAACTCCTGCGATGTTTCCGCTGTTTTGAACGGCGCGGCGCAGCGCCTGCCGACCTTGTTTGCTCCGGCAGCGACATATCCGTCGCTGCCGCGGACGATCGAAGCAATCGCACTGGATGTGATAGGTTCCGCCAATGGGCGATTCCCTCGATCTTTCGACAGCCGATCTCGCGGCGTTGGCGTTCTTCCTCATTGCGTGGGTTTTGCATACGCTCGCCTCGGACGGTGTGCTGGTCAGCCGCATGTCCCTGACAACGGCGATGAATGCGCAGCGGCAAGCCTGGATGCACCGGATGGCCGAGCGTGAGATCCGCATCGTCGACACAGCCATCATGGGTGGCCTGCAGCAAGGCACCGCCTTCTTCGCCTCCAGCTCCCTGATCGCGCTTGGCGGCTGCTTTGCCTTGCTCGGTGCCTCCGACCGCGTCCTCGAGGTGTTGAGCACCCTGCCTCTGGGCGGCGCCCCGTCGCGCCCGGCTTTTCAGATCAAGGTGCTGGGACTGGTGCTGATCCTGGCGTTTTCGTTCTTCAAGTTCGGCTGGGCCTACCGTCTTTTCAACTATTGCTCGATCCTGATCGGTGCTGTGCCGATCCCACATGGCGAAGCCTCGCGCAACCCGGTCACCGAAACGGCGGTGTGGAGGGCGGCGCAGATGAACATGCTGGCAGGCAAGCATTTTAATTCCGGCCTGCGCGGCGTGTTCTTTTCGATCGGCTATCTCGGCTGGTTCGTCGATCCGGTGGTGTTCGTGCTGTCGACGCTTCTGCTCCTGGCCGTTCTGGTGCGGCGCCAGTTCTTCTCGGCGGCGCGCCGCGCCGTGATCGGTCAGCCGCCTGGTGCGGGAAAAGGCCGATCGATGCGGCCGGACAGCCAATAGGCGAACAGCCCTATCCATTCGCGGATCGCCATGGTGGCCGCCTGCAGCGCATCGGCCGGATTGTCGCGGAACAGGCCGATGCCTTCGCGTCCCGACGTTCGATAGTCGACCGGCCACGGGACGGTCGCGAAGCCGGCCTTGTCGAACAGCGCCTTGGCGCGCGGCATATGGTAGGCCGAGGTGACCAGCAGCCAGATTTCGCCCGGCTTCGGCGCTATCAAGGCGTTCGTGAAGACGGCATTCTCATAGGTGTTGCGAGATTTGCCCTCGAGGATCAGGCGCTCCGGCGCCACGCCGAGCGCGCCAAGCAGGCGCGGCGCGGTGGCGGCATCGCCCTCGCCTTCGAGGAACAATTCGCCATTGCCGCCAGAGACGACCACCTTGGCATCGGGAAAGCGCCGCGCCAGCACGGCCGTCTCGACCATCCGGTCGCCGCCGCTGTTCAGCTCATAACCGCCGCGCACCAGATTGATGCCGCCCTCGAAGCCGCCGCCGAGCACGACGATGCCATCGACTTTTTGCGGCAGCGGCGGGCGCGGAAAGCGTTCCTCCAGCGGGTTGAGCAGCAATGCGCCGAGCGAGGTCCAGGCCGAAAGCGCCAGAACCAAAAACGCCAGCACGCCGCCGGTGGCTGCCAGCCGCGGGCGGCCGAAAAATGCCGAGACCAGCCCCGCCAGCAGCAGGAAGATCGTCAGGTTGAGCGGCTGGATAAAGAACCAGAAGATTTTCGAAAGATAAAAGAACATCCCTCACCCCTTAGATGAGAAACGATCCTACCACCACTTCTCCGGCTGGAACGTTCCGGCCGCCTGCTCGATGACGGCAGCGGTCTGGAACAGCGTCTCTTCTTCGAACGGCCTGCCGATCAGTTGCAGGCCGAGCGGCAAGCCCTTGGGGTCTAGGCCGGCGGGCACCGCAATGCCCGGCAGGCCCGCCATGTTCACGGTGACGGTGAAGATGTCGTTCAGGTACATCTTCACCGGATCGGAAGCCATGTCCTCGTCTGCAATGCCGAAGGCGGCAGATGGCGTCGCCGGTGTCAGGATGACATCAACGCCGGCGGCAAAGACGTTCTCGAAGTCCCGCTTGATCAGATTGCGCACCTTCTGCGCCTGCAGATAGTAGGCGTCGTAATAGCCCGCCGACAGCACATAGGTGCCGATCATGATCCGGCGCTTGACCTCGCGGCCAAAGCCGGCGGCGCGGGTCTTCTCATACATCTCGACGATGTCCTTGCCCGGCACGCGAAGGCCGTAGCGGACGCCGTCATAGCGCGCAAGGTTGGACGAGGCTTCGGCGGGCGCCACGATGTAATAGGCCGGTAGCGCGTATTTGGTGTGCGGCAAGGAGATGTCGACGATCTCGGCGCCGGCATCCCTGAGCCAGGCAATGCCCTTCTGCCAAAGGGCCTCGATCTCCTCCGGCATGCCGTCGACGCGGTATTCCCGGGGAATCCCAACCTTCATGCCCTTGATCGGCTTGCCGATCGCCGCCTCGTAGTCCGGCACCGGCCGGTCCACCGAGGTCGTATCCTTCGGATCGACGGAGGCCATCGATCTGAGCAGGATCGCGGCATCGCGCACGTCGCGCGCGATCGGCCCGGCCTGGTCGAGCGACGAGGCGAAGGCGACGATACCCCAGCGCGAGCAGCGGCCATAGGTCGGCTTGATGCCGACCGTGCCGGTGAACGCGGCCGGCTGGCGGATCGAGCCGCCAGTGTCGGTGGCCGTGGCGCCCGCGCACAGGAAAGCCGAGACGGCGGAGGCCGAGCCGCCCGACGAGCCACCCGGCACCAGCTGCGCATTGTCCAGGGTGCGCGCGGTCCTGGTGCCGCCGGCCGAAACGAAGCCGCCATCGCCCTGATGCGTGGTCGGCATCACCATCGCATCGACGCGCGAACGCCGCCACGGGTTGACCACCGGCCCGTAATAGGACGTCTCGTTGGACGAGCCCATGGCGAACTCGTCCATGTTGAGCTTGCCCAGCATGACCGCCCCGTCAGCCCACAGATTGAAGGTGACGGTCGATTCGTAATGCGGCTTGAAACCGTCGAGCACATGGCTGCAGGCCTGGGTGTGCACGCCCTCGGTGCCGAACAGGTCCTTAATGCCGAGCGGAATGCCTTCCAGCGCACCGCCCTCGCCTTTGACCAGCCTGGCGTCGGAGGCCTTGGCCATGTCGCGCGCCTTGTCGCCGGTCACCACGACGTAGGCGTTGAGCGCCGGATTGGCGCGCTCGATCGCAGCAAGATAGGCGTCGGCGATCTCGGTCGCGGTGATTTCCTTGGCGCGCAGCTTGGCGCGGGCCTGCGAAATCGTCAGTCGGGTCAGGTCGCTCATCAGGCAAGGCTCTTTTCGTAAAACACCGACCACTCGGAATCGGGATAATCCAGCACCGGACCGCAACGCGAGAAGCCGGAACGTTCATAGACAGCCCGGGCGGCAGGATGGCGATCGCCCGTCTCCAGCACCAGACGCTTCAATCCTTCCTCGCGCGCCAGCGCTTCGACACGCTCCACAATCCTGGCGCCGATTTTCTGGCCGCGATGCGTGGGCCGCGTGTACATGCGCTTGACCTCGCCGACGGCGCCGTCATGGCGCTTCAGCGCCCCGCAACCGATTGCAAAACCGTCGTCGCGGGCGACGAAGACCGTGGTGTCCGGGCCGGCCATCTGCTCGACGGTCAGGTGATAGCAGTGTTCCGGCGGCGTCAGTTCGAGCAGCGTCTCGTTGAGCTCCGCGACCAAGCCGCGCACATCGTCCTGCAGCGGCGTCTCGATGGCGATTTCGATGGCCATCGGCCTGTTACTCCACGACCTTCGGCACGAGGAAGAAGTTCTCTTCCGTGGCAGGCGCGTTGGCGACGATGTCGGCAGCCTTGTTGCCGTCGGTGACGACGTCCTGGCGCTTCTTCATCCCCATCGGAGTTACCGAAGTCATCGGCTCGACCCCGGAAACATCGACCTCGTTCAGCTGTTCGACGAAGCCCAGTATGGCATTCAGCTCGCCGGTCATGCGTTCGGCATCTTCCTCGCTCACCGCAATGCGGGCGAGACGCGCGACGCGCTTCACTGTCTTGACGTCAACGGACATGTTTGTGCCTCGGGAAAACCAGCCCCGGCCTATAGCGGCGCCGCGCGCGGCGCGCAACATGTGCATGCCCACAATCGGGCAAATGGCCTCACGGCGGGGCCATGCCCTCGCACAGATAGTAGCTGCCGCTGTTGCCGCTCGCCTCGCTCTCGTCTTCGATGGGCCGGACGGAGACGAGATCGATCTGAGTCGGGCTCATCTGCGTCACCGAGAGCACGTCGGGAAAAACGTAGCCCGGCTCCTGGCAAATGGCCGTCACCGCCCAGCTCGGCGAGCGTGTCGCCTTGCTGATCTGCAAGAACTCGCAATTGTATTCGACCCCTTGCAGGCCATGGGCCGACAGCACGATGTTGCCGGCATCGATCAGCGTCTGCAGGGTGTCTTTCCTGGCCTGTGCGCAGAGCTCCTCGGACTTGAGGTATACCCCTTCAATGAAATCGTCCGCGGCAAGCGCCGGCGACGCCGCAAACAGTATCGAAACGCAAAGAGAGTTCCTCAAGCCCATGGTTTAATTCCGTTTTCAATTTATAGTGTGACCGCCTCGCCGATCCCAGGCACGACGACATTCACGCCCGAACCCTCCATTCCGGCGACGAATTTGTCGGGCGTCTGGTCGAGCAGGCCGAAAGTCGCATAGTGGCATGGCACGGCGACATCGAACTTGAAATAGCGGCGGCAGGCGAGAGCCGCGACAGCACCTCCCATGGTAAAGCGGTCGCCGACCGGCACCAGGCCGATCTTCGGCTCATGCAGCTCGTTGACCAGCGCCATGTCCGAGAAGATGTCGGTATCGCCCATGTGATAGAGCGTCTTGTCGTCCTGGAAATGCAGGACCAGCCCGCAGGGATTACCCATATAGATGCCGTCCCCATAGGACGAGGAATGCAATGCCTGGACAAAAGTCGTCGTGAACGGGCCGCAGTCCACCGTGCCACCGGTGTTGCCCTGGTTGATATTGTTCTGGTCGACGCCCTGGCCGCCGAGATAGCCGCAGACCTCGGGATTGGCGACCAGCATCGCTCCGGTCTTCTTGAGGATCTCCAGCGCATCGCCGACATGGTCTCCGTGACCATGCGTCAAAAGCACGTGGGTGACACCTTCGGCTGGGCCTTCCCAACTTTTCTTCCAAAGCGGATTGCCGCTCAGGAACGGGTCCATCAGGATGCTTGCGCCCGCCACCTCGATCTTGAAGGCGGATTGTCCGTACCAAGTGAGTTTCATCAGCGAGTTCCTCGATTTTTGTTCCGTCGGAGGATAGAACGGCGTCAGCTCAAGAGCAAAGTGTTACGGCCTCGCGTGTTCAAAACGCCGCGACGGCGCTGTCGGGTCAAAGGAAAACCGTTGGCTATCATTACCATCGAGGAATTGCCGGCACGGCTGGCTGGCGGCAGGACGCTTGCCGGGCTCGATCTCGGCGACAAGACCATCGGCGTCGCCGTTTCGGACCGTGGCTTTTCCTTCGCGCATCCGCGCCCGGTCATCATCCGACGGAAATTCTCGCTCGACGCGGCCGTGCTGCTGGATCTGCTGCAAAAGGAGAATGCCGGCGCGGTGGTGATTGGACTGCCGGTCAACATGGACGGCTCGGAAGGTCCGCGCGCGCAGAAATCGCGCGCCTTCGTACGCAACATGGCCGCCTTGAGCGACCTTCCCTTCCTGCTATGGGACGAGAGGCTGTCGACGGTAGCCGCTGAACGGACGCTGATCGAGATGGATTTTTCGCGCGCCAAACGCGCCGGCAAGATCGATTCGGCCGCCGCCGCCTTTATTCTGCAGGGAGTTTTGGACCGGCTTCGCTCGCTCGGTGCAGCCGCTCGAACTGCACCGGAACCGCCGGCCGCCTCCTGATCCAGCCGATGATTTCACGACGGCGGCGAAACGCCCAGATCGCCAGCAGCAGCAGGCCGTCGAATATACAGGCTCTTCCCACCATACCGGGAATGATTGCCGGGTCGATACCGAGCATCTGGCCGTAGAGTTGGAAGACGAAATCATGCAACTGCCGGCTCAGCATGACGTAGCCGAAATTCATGTCGTTGAGCGACAGGTAGAACCAGCCCCAGAAAAGCGCCATCGGAGCCGCCCACAATGCGAAGATGTAACGCATCAGCGGCCTCCCTTCCGGGTCGGCTGGGGTCGGCCCGATATCAGCGAAAGCAGCGAATTGTGGGCTGCGGCCCTGGCCATGCTGTGCGCCGTGGCGTGGATTTCAACCTCATCCGATGTGGCCAGGGTGCGGCGCTCGGCAAGCATGGCGACATAGGAGGCCAGAAGTGCGGCCAATTGCACGGCGACGACCAGGAACAGCCCGTTGATGCCTTGCGCCGCGCCTCCGACCAAGATCAGCGACAGCACGCCGGAAGCGCTGATGAAGGCGATGCGGGCAACGCTGTCGGCGCCCGGATTGCTGGCATTGTTGATCAGCGCCTCGACAAAAGCCCAGAAGAACAGCACCGCCACGAC
The DNA here is from genome assembly GCF_006443035.1 of Mesorhizobium sp. B1-1-6. Taxonomy (NCBI): domain Bacteria; kingdom Pseudomonadati; phylum Pseudomonadota; class Alphaproteobacteria; order Hyphomicrobiales; family Phyllobacteriaceae; genus Mesorhizobium; species Mesorhizobium sp. B1-1-6. The sequence continues at coordinate 21,031 of NZ_VFWR01000028.1, forward strand.
AAGCAGGGCCGTTGCCAGAGGCGCAACCACGACGACATTTTCGAGATCGACGAAGCGGGCGCTCTCGATCGTCACGCCCAGCACCCCAAGCGCCCCGGCCACGCCGCGGTTTCCATCGATGCAGATGATCGCCAGCAGGGCGAAAACGATCGTCCAGTGCAAGGCGAGAAAAGAGGTCAATACCTGTCGCATCGTGATTCCTGCTTCGACAGGAATGACAGTGGGCTTTGCCGCCAGCCCTCGCAACGGAAACCATTTGTTAAGGTTAACGGCGCGGGGGAATGACCAAGGCGTGGTCCATGGCTGCTGCTCAGGTGGTTGGCGGATAGAGCGTGTCGATGATCATGCGCGCATCATGGCGCGAATCGAGCATGCCGTAGGTGTTGCGCCACTGGCCCGCCAGCCGCGTCTCGACGAAGGCATCGGCGATCCGCCCTGCCCCCAACCGGCGCAATTCCGCCGCCGCCGCCGACAGCGCCAGTTGCTCCGTCAGCAGGCGGGCCGAGCCTTCGTCGGTCGCGGCGACTTGCATCGCCGCCTTCAGCACACCGATGGTGCCGCGTCCGCCCGCGCCCAGGTCGCGATCGATGCCGGCAAGCACCTCCTCGAATAGGCCCGGCGCGCGGCCAAGCACGCGCAGCACATCCAGCGCCATGACATTGCCCGACCCTTCCCAAATCGCATTGACCGGGGCTTCGCGATAGTAGCGGGCGAGCGGCGCCTCCTCGACATAGCCGTTGCCGCCGAGGCATTCCATCGCCTCGTAGAGCAGCGGCGGCGCGATCTTGCAGACCCAATATTTGACGACCGGCGTCATGGCGCGGGCAAAGGCCGCCTCGCCGCGATCGCTCGCCGCCTCGTCGAAGGAACGTGCCAGCCGGAACGACAGCGCCGTGGCAGCGGCGACGTCGAGCGCCATGTCGGCCAGCACGCGCTGCATCAGCGGCTGCTCGATCAGGCTGGTGCCGAATACCTGGCGATGGCGGGCGTGATGAACGGCTTCGGCCAGACCCGCCCGCATGATCGCCGAAGACGCCACGGCGCAGTCGAGCCGGGTCAAGGTCACCATGTCCATGATCGTCTTCACGCCGGCGCCCGGCTCGCCGACCATCTCGCCGATTGCGTTGACGAACTCCACCTCGGAAGACGCATTCGACCGGTTGCCGAGCTTGTCCTTCAGGCGCTGGAAACGGAAGCCGTTGCCCGAGCCGTCGCCAAGGACGCGCGGCACGAGGAAGCACGACAATCCCTCCGGCGCCTGCGCCAGCACCAGGAATGCATCCGACATCGGCGCCGACATGAACCATTTATGGCCGGTCAGGCGATAGAAGCCGCTGCCGACGCGCTCGGCCTTCGTCACATTGGCGCGCACATCCGTGCCGCCCTGTTTCTCGGTCATGCCCATGCCAAGCGTAAGCCCGGTCTTCTCGACCGGCGGCTTTTGGCTCTGATCGTATTTGCGCGTCGTCACGCGCGGCGCCCACTCGCGGAACAGTTTCGGGCTCGCCATCAGCGCTGCCAGCGAAGCGCTGGTCATGGTGATGGGACACAGATGTCCGGTCTCGAGTTCGGCCGTCAGGTAGAACCGGGCCGCGCGCACCTGATGGCGGCGGCCGATCTCGGCATCGCCGTTCTCCCAGACCGAGGAGTGCAGCCCGTTGGCTACGGAACGGCGCATCAAAGCGTGATAGGCGGGGTGAAACTCGACCAGATCGATGCGCCGGCCCTGGCGATCATGCGTCCTGAGCCTCGGCGTTTCGACATTGGCGAGGCGGGCCAGTTCCTGGGCCTCCTGCGTCAGCACGAAGCGGCCGAGCCCGTCGAGATCCTTGCGCACCGGATCGGAAAAGCGCTCGGCAAGCTGGATCAGCAACGGATCGCCCCGCCAGGCGTTGCCGCCTGTCAGCGGCGGCGGCTGGTTCGTCACGTCGTCGGTCACGCTTCATCCTTACTGCCAGGCGGCTACGAATCCGGAGCCATGGGCTAGATATAGCCCAAGGCGCGCGACGAAAATACCGGGGAGAACAGCCGCAATCCAAAGCTGGCGCTTGCAGCCATGGAACGTCCACCCTATAGCAGCCCCTTGAGATGACCGACGCTTCGTCCCTGCCACTCTATCCCCACCGCCATCTTCTGGGCATCCGCGATCTTTCCCCCGCCGACATCGAGCTTCTGCTCGACAGGGCGGACCGGGCTGTCGCGATCTCGCGGCAATCCGAGAAGAAAACCTCGACACTGCGCGGCCGCACCCAGATCAACCTGTTCTACGAGGCTTCCACGCGGACGCAGTCGTCGTTCGAGCTAGCCGGAAAGCGTCTCGGCGCCGACGTCATGAACATGTCGGTGGCGAGTTCCTCGGTGAAGAAGGGCGAGACGCTCATCGACACGGCCATGACGCTGAACGCCATGCGGCCCGACATATTGATCATCCGCCACCAGTCGGCGGGTGCGGCCGCCCTTCTGGCGCAGAAGGTCGGCTGCTCCGTGGTCAATGCGGGGGACGGCGCGCACGAGCACCCGACACAGGCACTGCTCGACGCGCTGACCATCCGCCGCGCCAAGGGTCCCCTGTCGAAACTGATCGTGGCGATCTGCGGCGACATCCTGCATTCGCGTGTCGCCCGTTCCAACATCATGCTGCTCAACGCGCTCGGCGCGCAGGTGCGCGTCGTCGCGCCCTCGACACTGCTTCCCTCGGGAATCGACAGGATGGGCGTGATCGTCACCGGCTCAATGGCCGAGGGCCTGAAAGATGCCGACGTGGTGATGATGCTGCGCCTGCAGCGCGAGCGGATGGAAGGCGCCTTCGTGCCTTCGGTGCGCGAATATTTCCGCTATTTCGGCCTTGACGCCGAGAAGCTGAAAGCGGCCAAGGACGACGCTCTGGTAATGCATCCGGGACCGATGAACCGTGGCGTCGAGATCGCCTCGGAGATCGCGGATGGCCCGCAGAGCGTCATCCAGGAACAGGTCGAGATGGGCGTTGCCGTGCGCATGGCGGTGATGGAAGCGCTGCTCGACCCGCGCCGCAACCATGAGGGCCGCGGCGCATGACCATCACGGTGTTCGAGCGCGCCCGCATCATCGACCCCTCGCGCGGCGTAGACGAGACCGGGACGGTCATCGTCGACGGGAAGAAGATAGCCGCCGCCGGCAAGGCTGCGCTGAACCAGGGGGCGCCCGAAGGCGCCACCATCATCGACTGCGCCGGCAAGGCGGTCATTCCAGGCCTGATCGACGGCCGCGTCTTCATCGGCGAACCGGGCGGAGAACATCGCGAAACGATCGCGTCGGCAAGTGTCGCCGCGGCTGCCGGCGGCGTCACCTCGATCGTCATGATGCCCGATACCGATCCGGTCATCGACAATGTGGCCCTGGTCGAATTCGTGCTGCGCACCGCCAAGGACACGGCAATCGTGAATATTTTCCCGGCCGCAGCCATCACCAAGGGCCTCGACGGCCGCGAGATGACCGAATTCGGGCTGCTGCGCGAGGCCGGCGCCGCCGCCTTCACCGACGGCCGCCACACCATATCAAGCGCGCTGGTGATGCGCCGGGCGCTGACTTATGCCCGCGATTTCGGCGCAACCATCGTGCACGAAACCCAGGATGCCGACCTCGCGTCGTCGGGCGTGATGAACGAGGGACTCTACGCCAGCTGGCTGGGGCTTTCCGGCATTCCGCGTGAAGCCGAAACCATCCCGCTGGAGCGCGACCTTGCCCTGGCGCGCCTGACGCGCGGCTCCTACCACGCGGCAAAGATATCGACGGCGATGGCGGCGGCATCGGTGGCGCGCGCGAAGACCGACGGCGCGACCGTCACATCGGGCGTGTCGATCCACAATCTGTCACTCAACGAAAACGATGTCGGCGAATATCGCACCTTCTTCCGGTTGACCCCGCCGCTGCGCGCCGAGGAAGACCGCCTGGCGATGATCGAAGCGATCAGGGACGGCACGGTCGACATCATCGTCTCCTCGCACGATCCGCAGGACGTCGACACCAAGCGCCTGCCCTTCGCCGACGCCGCAGCCGGCGCCATTGGGCTCGAAACGTTGCTGGGCGCCGCCTTGCGGCTCTACCACAATGGCGACGTGCCGCTGCCGCGGCTGATCGAGACCTTGTCCACGGCGCCGGCAAGGCTGTTCGGCCTGCCTGGCGGCACGCTCAAGCCCGGCGCTGTCGCGGACCTTGCGCTTGTCGATCTGGATGAACCCTGGATCGTCAGCGAAAGCGGCATTCGCTCGCGCTCGAAGAACACCTGTTTCGAAGGCGCGCGCCTGCAGGGCAAGGTCTTGCAAACGCTGGTGGCGGGCCGCACAGTGTTCTCGGTCTGAGCTGGCGGCGGCGCATCGCGCCGAATTCAGCCCGTCAGGGGGAAATGCGGGGGGAACAATGACTTACAACCTGATCCCGGCGCTGGTGCTCGGCTATTTCTTGGGCTCGATTCCGTTCGGGCTTCTGCTGACCCGTGCGGCAGGGCTTGGCGACGTGCGCCAGATCGGCTCCGGCAACATCGGCGCGACAAATGTGCTACGCACCGGCAACAAGGGCCTTGCCGCGGCCACGCTGCTGCTCGACGCGCTGAAGGGCACGGCCGCGGTGCTGATCGCGGGCCATTTCGCGCCCGAACTCGGCGCTTGGGCCGGCCTTGGCGCCTTCCTCGGCCATCTCTTCCCGATCTGGCTCGGATTCAAGGGAGGCAAGGGCGTCGCCACCTATCTCGGCGTGCTGATCGGCCTTGCCTGGCAGGTGGCGCTGATCTTCGCCATCGTCTGGCTGGCCATGGCATTCCTGTTCCGCTACTCCTCGCTTGCAGCGCTGACGGCCGCGGTCGCCGTGCCGATCGCCCTCTATTTCCTGAGCACACCGCAGATTGCCGCATTGTTCGTCGTGATGAGCCTGATCGTCTTCATCAAGCACCGGGCCAACATTTCACGCCTGCTTGCCGGCACCGAGGGCAAAATCGGGGCGAAGGAGTGAGCAAGCCGCTCGCCGGACCGCGCCTCAGCGACCGGCAGCGGTTGAGCTGGCTGCGGCTGATCCGCAGCCAGAATGTAGGTCCCGCCTCCTTTCGCGACCTGATCAACCGGTTCGGTTCGGCCGAGGTCGCGCTGGAAATGCTGCCGGAGCTGATGATTTCGGCCGGCGCCAGCAGGATCGCCCGCATTCCCTCGATCGCCGAGGCTGAAGCGGAACTGGAGGCCGCACGGCGGGCAGGCGCCCGTTTTGTCGGTATCGGCGAGCCGGACTATCCCGCCCTGTTGAAAAACATGGACCATCCGCCGCCGCTGCTGGCGGTGAAAGGCGAAGGCGCGGTGTTCCGGCTGCCCGCGGTAGCTATCGTCGGCGCCCGCAACGCCTCGCTCGCCGGCATCAAGATGGCGCGCATGCTGGCGACCGACCTTGGCCGCGACGGTTACGCCATCATCTCCGGCCTCGCGCGTGGCATCGACACTTCAGCACATCAGGGCAGCCTCTCGACCGGCACGATCGGCGTGCTGGCCGGAGGCCTCGATCTGCCCTACCCGCCTGAGAATGCCGGCCTATGCGACGAGATCGTCGAGCGCGGCGGCGCCATCATTTCGGAGATGCCGTTCGGCTGGCAGCCGCGTGCCCAGGATTTTCCGCGCCGCAACCGCCTCGTCGCGGGCGCGGCAGTCGGTCTGGTGGTGGTCGAGGCGGCGCAGCGTTCCGGGTCCCTGATCAGCGCCAGGCTCGCAGGCGAAATGGGCCGGCTGGTCTTCGCCGTACCCGGCTCGCCGCTTGATCCACGCGCCGCCGGCACCAATGGCCTGCTCAAGGACGGTGCCACCTTGGTCACCGAAGCCGCCGACATTCACAGGGCAATCGCGCCGCTGACCGGTTTGCGGGCCCCCGAACTGCCGCCCTTTGAAGATCCCCCCGATTTCTCGGCCACGCCGCCACCCGGCGAAAACGACCGCGCCAGGGTGACCGAAGCGCTCGGCCCGACGCCGGTGGCGATCGACGAGATCATCCGCCACACCGGCCTGCATCCGGCCCAGGTGTTCATGGTGCTCCTGGAGCTCGACCTCGCCGGCCGGCTCGAACGGCATGCCGGCGGCAATGTCTCGCTGGTCTTCGCGGAAGGCTGACAGCCTCCGTCAGTGGTGATCGCGCTTCTTCTGTTCGGTCTCGGTATAGTCGGGCGTGTTTGCGCCGAACAGGTCCCTCTCGACGGCCTTTCGCCAGACGGCATCGGCGTCTTCAGGACGCGATGGATCGAAAGTTGTCTCCGTGTCCTGCATGCGCCGGCGCGAACGCCGCCGGAGCCACGCGGGCATGATCTCGTGGATGAGGCTGGTGAATTGGATCATTGATCAACTCCTGAAACCCGTTCTTCAAAGGCGCAAAATGCGTTTTGCGGCCTCAACTCTGCCGGACAGTGGGCTGGACCGCCTCCTCAAACCGGCCAGTGCCCGATTGGTCGTGACATAGGGATTCAAGCCAGGCCAGGGTCTCGCCGACATCGGCCAGCGCGTGGCGCGCCACGGTTTTCCCTTGCGGTTTGATGCGGACCGAAATGCCATCCATTTCATTGACGGCTTCGAAGCCGTTCTCATCCGACGTGTCGTCTCCGAGGAATACGGGAATCCGCCCCCGGAAAGCCGGCAACTCGCAGAAACGCCTGATTGCCGCTCCCTTGGCCGCCTCGAGCGGCATCAGTTCCACCCCGGCATTGCCGGCAAGAACCCGATATCCCCGCGGAAGCCGCTCCAGGGCCTGTTCGACCAGTTGCGTCGCCCGTTGCAGCAACTGCGGCGCCGCACGCGTATGAATGGCCAGGATCGGGCCCTTGCGCTCGATATAGACGTCCACATTGTCCAGTTCCGCCTCGATTTCCTCGGCAAGCGCGGCAATGTCGGCGGGCTCGTCGGCCGCCTCGACAGGCCCGTCACGGACAAGCCGGTGCTCCAGGCCGTATAGACCCGCAGCCGGCAGGCGCAGCGGCTGGAAGAGCCGGTCGACGGCGGAAACGGATCTTCCTGTAATGAAAGCCAGAGCGCCAGCCAGACGCCCGTCCAGCCTTGTCAGCATGCTTCGCAACGCATCACCGACGACCACCGCGTCGGGATGCGCGGCATGTTCCAGAAGCGTACCGTCAATGTCCAGGAAGAGTGCCCATCGGCCTTGCGGGACGGTCGGCACGGACAGATTTGCCGATCCCGACATCACAGCGCCGCGACCCGTTTGCGATCAAGCAGCGATATCACATTGGCCGCGGCAACGGAGCCCGGCCCGGCGGGGTCGATCGCGATTCGCTTGCGCAAGCGGGCGGCGTCGAGAAGCATGCTGCCCGCCCAGCGATAGACATTGTTGTCGCGGACGATCTCGCGCATGCGCTGCATGCGCTGGCGCTGCTCGGCGGGCACCATGGTCAATGCCTGCAGCAACGCCTCGGCCATCATCGTCGCGTCGTAAGGATTGACGATCAGCGCCTCGAGAAGCTCCTTGGAAGCGCCGGCAAACATGCTGAGCATCAGCACGCCCTGCTCGTCGTCGCGTGCGGCGACAAATTCCTTGGCGACCAGGTTCATTCCGTCGTGCAGGCTGGTCACCATGCAGACATCGGCGGCTCGGTAGATTTCGTAGACCTGCTCCTGGGAATGGTGTTCAGCCACCATCAAGACAGGCGTGTAGCCGTCCCGGCCATAACGCTCGTTGAGCTCCGCCGCGCAACGCAGGCATTCCTCGTGCAGTTGCTGGTAGGCCGGCAAGGTTCCACGGCTTGGCGCCGCGATCTGCAGGAAGGCCACCTGGCCGATCCACTCCGGGTGTTGCTTGAACAGTTCGTCCAATGCATGAAACCGGTCGAGAATGCCTTTCGTATAATCGAGGCGCTCGACGCCGACACAGAGGCTGACATTGTCCGCCAGCCCGAATTTTTCGCGAATTCGCGCGCGGCACTGCGCGATGGCGGGCAATTTCCCGAGTTGAGCCGGCGGCCACTCTATCGAGATCGGATAGGCGTGGACCAGGCTGGTCTGGCCGCCATAGGAGATCGCCGAATCCTCGCGCTCGATCCTGCTTTCCAGGAAGCGGTCGACGCTCTCGATGAAGTTGTTGCAGTGGAACTGCGTATGAAAGCCGATGATAGAGCTCCCCAGCAGGCCGTCCAGGATCTTTTCCCGCCAGGGGCAGATGCTGAAGACTTCCGAATTTGGCCACGGAATGTGCCAGAAGGTGATGATGATCGCATCGGGCAGGCGTTCCCGGATCATTCGCGGCAGCAGCGCGAAATGATAGTCCTGGACGAGGACGATCGGGCGTTCGTTCCGCGCTTCGGCAACGACGGTATCGGCGAATTTGCGATTGACGGCTTCGTACGTTTCCCAGTCGGACGTGCGGAAGACGGGCCGCGTAAAGGCTATGTGGCACAGGGGCCAGAGACCCTCATTGGCAAAGCCCAGATAATAGCCTTGCTGTTCCTCGTCGGTCAGCCAGACACGGCGCAACGTGTAGGATGGGTTCTCAGGTGGGACCTCGATGCGGTCGTTCTGGTCGACGACGAGATGATCCGCCGAGCCGCCGCCATAGGCTATCCAGGTTCCCGCGCAGGCACGGGTGATCGGCTCCAGCGCCGAGACAAGTCCACTGGCCGGCACAACCAGGTCGACATTGTCATCCCTGAGATTGTGAATGTAGGGCTCGCGGTTGGAGACGACGATCACTTGCGCATCCGGCAGTTCCTTCGCCAGGATTTCGCGCAGTGTCGAGGGCGACCAGTTGACGAGCGCCGCGTCGGCGGAATGGCCATTCTTTTCGAACTCCCGCAATACGACACGAGCCGGTGGAGGCTCGACATTCGCCGGTTCCGGCGGGGTCCGGCGGGATCGCAGCGCGGAAATCACCAAGGCAACAAGGGAAACGCCGAGGCTGGCAAGAATGACGAACCATAGAGCGGAGGCAGAGTGGAGGAAGTCAAAATTGTTGTCTGGCATCGATGTGAATTGCTCCGGCCTAGGTCGCGCCTCTCCGCGGGGGAGATGGTGCAACGCACGTCGCCGGTGATGGTTCCGGTTTTTAGCTGCGCACGATCAAAGGCGCCAACCCTTCATGGCGGTCGGCCAGGAACGCGCCCACACGGTCTCCTACCCGCTGGAACGTCAGGTCGACTGCCGTGCCCGCCACCGCGAGATGGCGGATCACCAGGCTGTCGATGCCGATTGGCAGGCGTGGCCTTGTGACATGGATTTCGCCGGCCCAGCCGTCGATATGGAGGCCCAGACAGGCCTGCATCAGCATGAAGGCGGAACCTGCCGACCAGGCCTGCGGCAGGCAAGCGACCGGATACGCGATCGGCGCCTCGCCCGGTGCGCGGGTGAAGCCGCAGAAGAGTTCGGGCAGGCGCATGTTGAAATGGACGGCGGATTCGAACGTCCCGCTCATCAGCCGCACCACATTGTCGCGAATGCCGTACCGCGCAAGGCCTGCCGCGCATATCGCCGTGTCGTGCGGCCAGATGGAGCCATTGTGATACGACATGGGATTGAAGAATATTGCGTCGTCGGCGAGCGTCCTCAATCCCCAGCCGGAGTGAAAAGAAGCCGACAGCAACTGATCGGCGACGATCCGCGCCCGATCAGGATTCGGAAGTCCGACATAGAGCAGATGTCCGGCATTGGATGTGCGCACCTCGCATGGCCGGCCGTCGCCATCGAGCGCCAGCGCGTAATAACCCAGCTCTTCGATCCAGAAATGACTTTCAACCCGCCGGCGGATCTCTTCGGCCCGCCTTTCCCAGCCTTCCGCCTTTTCTGTCTCGCCTCGCCGGCGAGCCAGTCTCGCCAGCCCCTGGAACGCCGCGAAGACGTAGCCCTGCACTTCGACCAGCGCGATCGGCCCCTTCGGGATACGACCGTCTGCATGAAAGACCGAATCAAAGCTGTCCTTCCATCCCTGGTTGGCGAGGCCTGACTCCGCCGCACGCCGGTAGGTGACGAATCCGGTCGAAGCGCTTGCCGCCTCGATCCATTCGGCGGCTGCACATAGCGACTGCCATAGGCCGTCGATAAAGACCATGTCGCCGGTGCGGTCCGCGTAAGCGCAGGCGAGATGAACGTAGAGCGGGGTGGTATCGACACCGCCATAGTAGCGGCCGAACGGCAACTCGCTTAGGGCCGTCATTTCACCCTTGCGCGTTTCATGCATGATCTTGCCGGGCTGAGAGTCGCTGAAGGGCGAGGTTTCGGTCGCTTGATGTTGCGCAAGAAAGGCAAGCACGCCGCGCGCCAGGCCGGGATTGAGCCAGAGCATCTGCAACGCCGAGATCACGCCGTCTCTGCCGAAGGCCGTCGAGAACCACGGAATGCCGGCATAGGGATAAGGGCCGGTCGCGAGTTCGGTGGTGAGCAGCGCCACGTCGGCCCGAGCGCGCTCCATCCAGTCGTTGAACACCCTGCCCGAACTGTGCAGCGTCGCGCCATGGCGGCGCTTGGCGCGCATGCCGAAACGCGCACGCGCCGCTGCGGCGCGAAACCGGTCGCGGTCGGGAACATCGGCCATCTCGCTGCCGACCTCGACATACAGTGTCTTGCGGCTGCGTTTGGTGACTGCAATGAAGAAATCCGCCCGGTCGGAGGTCAATTCGTCGGGTTTCTGCGAAAACGATATCGTCGACGTACGCACCACCTTGTCCAGGCCTTCATAGCGAAGCAGAACCGAGTTCTGGTCCATCTCGGCGGTATGGGCGGTGCCTCGTTTGGCGCGTGTCGAGCCACGAACTTCGAACATGTCGCGGAAATCGGCGGCGAAGCGCAGCGAAAGCAGGACGGTCGAATGTTCCTGGCTGTAGTTGGAAAGGGTCAGGCGCTCATACAGGCGGTCCTCCCACAGCAGCCTGACACGCTCGATGTGGATCGCTCCTTGCGGGATAGGACGGCCGCCGGCACTCTCTATAGGCAGATTGGTCAGGTTGGAGGTGAACAGGACATTGTCCTGGCTCAGCGATGCGCCCAGCAACGACGTCGAACGACCGCCCACCGCGAGGCGGAATTCGGAAAGCACGCGCGTGTCGTCGCGGAAGAAGCCGTCGCCCACACCGCGTATGTCGCCATAGGAATCGGCGACGGCGAAGCAGTCGCCATGCTTGAGTGCGAAGAGCCGGTGCGGTTCCCTCGGCGCGGTTTCGTCCAGGGAGGCCAAGGCTATTGCGGGATCAAGCTTGCGCTCGTCAAGTTGGGTGATGGTCAAGAAGACTGTCCCGTGCTTGTTTCTGAACGGGGCACTGTACTAGGAAGCCCTGATTTGTTGAGTGTCGATCGCCTGTGAATAGGTGGCGACATAGTCGCGCGCCATGCGGTCGGCCGAGAACCGTCCTTCGAAAACGGCCCTTATCCGGCGCCTGTCGAGCTGAAGCAGGGCCGGCATGGTGGCGACGGCATCCTCGAGGGTTTCGACGACGAAGCCGGTCACACCGTGATCGATGATCTCGGGCATGGCGCCGCAGCTCCAAGCCATGACAGGGGTTCCGCAGGCCATCGCCTCGATTACCGCCAGACCAAAAGGCTCGGGCCAGTCGATGGGAAACAGCAAGGCAGCGGCGTTGCCGAGAAACCTGCTCTTCTGGTCCTCGCTGATCTCGCCGACATATTCGACGCGATCGCCATCGATCAGCGGCTGGACGACCTCCTCGAAATAGGCCCGGTCACCGTCGCCCACCTTGGCCGCGAGCTTGAGCCTCAGGCCCGTGCGCCTGGCAATCTCGATCGCCCGGTCCGGCCGCTTGTCGCGCGACATCCTGCCGAGGAACGCCAGATATGTACCGTCGGAGCCGGCTTCAAAATCCGGCCCATAGAGATCGAGCGGCAGCCCATGATGGATGGTCGCCAACCAGTTGGCGGACGCGAGCCTCGTCCTCTGGCTGCGTGAAATGGAAATCATCGGAAAACGCGGGAACCGCTCATAGGCCTGTGCCAGATCCACATAGTCCAGCCTGCCATGCGGCGTCGTCACCGTGCGCTCCGGCATATGGCGGAAAAACGGGAAATGCAGGAAGTGGCTGAGATGGAAGTGAAGAATGTCGAAATCGTCGGCCTGTCTCCTGACTTCCTCGAGCATCGACAGATGCGCCGCGATCTCCGACTTCAACGGCCGGGGATCGAGGCGCAGCGCCCGTTCCCGGCACGCGACCAGCCGGGCGGAGGTCCTGGTATCGCCGCTGGCAAACAACGTCACATCATGGCCGAGCCCGACCAGAGCTTCGGTGAGATAGGAGATGATGCGTTCGGTGCCTCCATAGAGCCTTGGCGGCACGGATTCATACAGCGGCGCGATATGGGCGATCTTCATTGGCCTGCGTTCCCTCAATAAGCTGGTCACAGGCAAAAATGCATCAGCGGCGCGATCGTTCCTCCACCATCGGCAGATGCGTCATTTCTCATGTTTGATGTTCTTCCGGGCGGCCCTATCTCTTTAGGTGCTGCTCCTGCGCGCCATGACGACCCGAGGAGGTTCCGATGCAGCAATCAAAGGACATTGCAGCCCGCCGGCTTGACATGATCATCGAACAATATGTCGAAGCTAGAAAACAGCGCTTCGGCTATGTTTCGACGGACCAGGCCGCCAGGGTGATTCACAGAATCCTGAAACCCACGCCTTCCGACCCCAGCTTTTCGGACCACGAACTCGACGACATGGTCGCGGCCCTCGCCGTCAAGAACGGGTTGGCCGTCGTCTTTGACCGCGGCATCAGAGGATCGGTCGGCGGCACCGAGGCGGAGCTGGACAGAAAGGATCCGACCATGAGAGCACCAGCGGAAGGCCCCGACGTTGCCGGCGCGGTGGACGCGATCCTGGTTCAGCAAAAAACCGCCCCGCTTTCGATGCGCGCGATGATCTCCCTGCTGCGCGAACGCACCGGCACCACCCGATCGGACGCGGATCTGGAAGGACTGATCGCCAAAAAAGCCGCTGTCCTGAACGTGCATTTGTCACGGTGAGCGACCCGAGACATAGGTGACGTTTTGTACCGGACACATGGGTAACACTTTTGGCTTTTGGCCGGAGGTGTT
>NZ_VFWR01000029.1:0-26976 GCF_006443035.1 Mesorhizobium sp. B1-1-6
CCAGATCGACGACCTGCTGCCGTGGGCCTACATCCGGGCGCCTGAGCTAAAGGCCGTGGCCTGAGAACACCGCTTACAGAAGGCCTGGTGTCTCAGCCAATTAACTGGGCCTACAATCATTGGCTGCTCGGACTTGTCGCGGGGATTTCCGATATGAGCTTCTTCGGCGAAGCCGCCGAACGCTGTCTCGACATCGTCGCACGCAAACACGCCCGCATGGAAGGACACCTTACGATGGACGTCGCAGAGTGGGTTTAGCCAATCTCCCGACCGTCAATATCGGCCCGTGGTGGGCCGACTACCATAGATCGCTGGAGAGGCTGCACACCGGCTATGCGTGTTCGATGTCCTGCCCGTCTCTCGGCGATGTCTGCTCCAGGCTGCTCGCCCTCGTTCTGACCGGCGCTTTTTCGGTCGGCAGTTAGAACCCGGGGCCGTTCGCGCACCCCGAGGCTCCCGGCTTGGCCGAGTCCTCCTTAGCTTCTCAGCGCCGGCACGGAGCCGCTCTTCTTGAATGGATGCCGTCGACGACCGCTTTCCAGACGCAAGCGAAGGTGCCCCCGTTGCCCGACCTGAACATCGCGGACCGTCAGTCGGAAAGGACCGAGGCATCTGACTCGGCTGCTAGCCGAGCGTGCGAATCGGAACCAAAGTTTGAGGAGCAAGTTTGGCCGTGAATGCCAAAGTTTGGCACAACCATCCAAGGAAGGAGAATCCGATGAAAGTGCAATGCGGGCCGGCGGCAGTTGCCGCTGCTTTGGTCTTGTTGAGCTTGCCGGCGATGGCCCAGACGAGCGGGACACCGGACCTTAAACTGCCAACGCAGCAGTCTGGATCCACGCCGCCCCCGGCCCCACCGGACATATCGACGACCAGACGCGTGAAATGATGCGCCAGATGATCGACGAGATGTTGCAGGAAAAACAGCAGGGAGATGGCGGTACCGAAGGAGGACCTCCGCGCCGCAAAGATTGGCACCGGGACATCGCACAAGGGCCTCGCGAGGCGGGCAGGATATCTCGAAAGGCTGATCGCATGGGGCCCCGCATGATGTACTTTGCCCGTATGCAAATAATGTTTGCGATAATGGACGCCGACGGCGATGGAGCCCTTTCGCACAGCGAGATCCAGGACGTGATCGGGCGGATATTTGACGCCGTCGACGAGAACGGCGATGGCAGGATTGACCTCGAGGAGATTCAATCCTTCTCACAGGCTCGTGGAGGTGGAGACATGCAGTAGTAGCGCTGCGAACTTGCCTCGTGATCGGGTGACGGCCGCGATTGTATGGTCCACCATGGTGGTATGTTCGCCAGGAAGCGCGATTCCTCGAAACCGCGTCTGGGCCGATACTTTGCCGAGCAGGCATCACCGAACAGGTCCTCGAAATGCGTCAAGCGCCGCCGCAACGAGCGCCCATGTTGGAATTCGAGGCAAAAAAATTGCGCGGGCGCCAAAGCTATCCGGTCTCGGCCCGCCAAGTCCCGGGAACACGGCCGCGAAGAGGACCATTTGTCCACCTGGCCTGCGGCCGGAGGTGGCCATGCGCGGCCTGCGGCAGCTCTCATTTGGCATGAGAAGCCCGGTCACAGGTGAACCGGGGCGGCAAGGACGGCTGATCTGGCGATGAGGCGGAGAGATTCAGACGTTCCCTCAATCCGCCATGCCGGCCTCATGGTGTACTATTGCGTCAAGGATTGCGTTGTACAAACTGACGGTATCTTCCTCGATTTCTGTGCTGCTGATGCCAGCCGCTTTCGCATCCGAAAAAAGCTTCTGGGTGAGTTGGGCAACCGAGCTGACATCCGCCCCGACTGTTTCCGGGACGTTGCTTGATATCCATTTGTGAAGGAAGTTGGTTCCACGCGTGCTCATCGAGAGAACAACCACCAGATGAACAGCGCGCAAGCCCCAACCACAACCGCTGAGACCGCTATCAAAATGCCCCTGCCGTTCTGCCATCCGGGCGGCGGCGGAGGCACCACCTTTTCAGGCTTGGTTCGATCGTCCATTCCGCAACAAGCTGCGGGGAGATCTTAGGTTCCGCTAATCCCGTTTCCCGGAAAAATAACTTCCATGGCTGCCACATATTCAATTTTTCACTCCAGCGAAAGCGCCTTCGGCTCCGACCTGCAGGAGGTGCTAAGGCCGGGTCAGTGAGAACAGCACGCCTGGCGATTTGCTCGCGTCGGCATACCGGCGATTTCTGGCCGCGAACCGCGTATTGCTTGAACACATGACGTCCCTTAATTGCGGTCTCTCAAAAACCTCGCCTCCCGCAGCAATGAATTCCAATCGGGGCCGATGAGCTTGATCAGGTCACGCGCCTGGCGTTCCGAGATGCCGACTTCTTTAGCCAGCCGCCGAGCAAGAAGCCGCATGCCCTGGTCTTCCCGTTCGCTGCCGTCATCTTCCATCGAAACCTCCTACGGCCGAACGTGGCAGCGCTGGTTTGGTTTCGACAGGCAAAAAAAAACGCCGGCCGGAGCAAGTGGGCGGATTATTATTGCCGAATTTGGCCGCCCTTCTTGACGAGACGCATCACCGCCACAGAACTACCAAATGACTTCAAGGATCGACGCAACTCGCGACCTAATGCTGTCGGATACAGCCGACCTAATTGCTGCTGCAAGTGCGGCCCGGGAACTCTATGGCCCAGACGCGGCAACGGCAGTGGTCTACTGCGGCATGGAAGCACATTTCGCTGGGCGGACAGCCGATTTTCATTTCTGGTTTGATGTTTTTCGCGACCTGATTGAGCCCAAAGCTCACTGAAGCGGCTTGAATAAAGGGCGAGGTACGAGGCCGTTTGACCGCGCGTCCTGGCCGTCTGGAATCCGTTTGGAGCACCGCAAGGACATGCTCCTGGAACTGATTGGGAATGGCCGAAGGAGCCGCGCTCGCTAGCAGCGAAGGCATCCTTCGATGAGAAGTAGCGCGGCCAGCACGAAGCTCTATCGCCGCGCATCACCCGACCTGACGCCAGAACATGGACGGCGTGCCATCGATGCCCGCGGATTAACTATCGAACTACGCGGATTATTGTCGAATTAGAAGCAATGACCGCCAGACCTGCTCGTTGCAAAAGAGGCGAAAGGCTGCCGCTTACGCAAACTAAGGAGCCCTGCAATCTGGACGACGCCGATTACATCATGGCCGCAAGCGGGGTGGCGCGAACCGGCATACTCGGATGCGGCTAGAGTTTCCGGGTTTTCGGCAATCGGGAAAGGCATTTATAGACGCCGGTGGACGCCCGCATTGCCCCAGCCCGGCCCTGTTCGGCCTGTCGTGGGTCCACTGAGGAAACCGCCACCCGCGCTGGATCCGGTGATCCTAATTGCCGGCGAACTCGTCGACAGGGCTAAAGCGATGGCGCAGCATTGTTGGATATCGCCCACCGATTGAACCCCGGGCCGCGTCTGACACTTAGCTGACTGCGCGCAGGCGCCGAGACTGAACAAAGAGTTGTAGTCCCTCGGAATCCAACGCATGACCAAAGGCATAGCCTTGCAGTATGTCGCAGCCCAAATCTCCAAGCATCCGTGCGTGCTGCATAGTCTCGACACCTTCTGCTATAATCTCGATACCCAAGGACTTGCCAATCTCAATGATCGACGACACAACCTGCCTTCGTTGCGGAGATTTGACGATTGGAATAATCAGCTGTCGATCTATTTTCAACCGGCGAGGCTGCAGCTTGAGCAGGCTGACTATAGAGGCATAGCCCGTGCCGAAATCATCTATCTCTATATCGATACCGAGTTCCTTTATTTGATTGACGTTCCATGCAATCAAATCATCGCTGCCATCCAGAAAAATAGACTCTACAAGTTCGAACGAAATCGTTCCTTTTTTGATATTTAATTTTCTTAAGCTCTTTATGAGTTCCTCATCTTGAAGACGTCGCGCTGAAACGTTGACCGATACGCGTGGTATATGGAGATTTGCATTGGACCACTTTGCAAAGTCTGAAAGTGATTGGTTCAGTATGGATCGATCGATCATCGAGACGACATTTAACTCGTCGGCAATCCTTAGGAAGGCATCCGGCGCTAAAATTCCCCGCTTTGGGTGTCTCCATCGCGCGAGCGCCTCCACGCCGACGATTTCGAGGGTTTTTGCGTTAAATTGAGGCTGGTAGAAGGCTATGAACTCATTGCGCTCCAGGCCGCCGAGAACTTCGTCGGCAATCCGCTTGGTGTCGACGATCTCGCTTTGCATGACCTCGGTGAAGAAATCATACCGGTTGCGCCCACGCGTCTTTGCTTGGTAAAGCGCGATATCGGCATTCACCAGCAGATGCTTGCCTTCAATGTCATTGTCGTTCTCGACTGCAATCCCCACGCTAGCACCAAAGCGGCATCGGTGGCCTTGGTAGTAAACAGGTTCGCTCATCTTGCTGATGATGTCGTCAGCCAGCAGCCCCAGTTGCTTAGTAAGCTGCACAGTGCACAGGACCACGAATTCGTCGCCGCCAATACGAGCGACGAAGCCCCCCTCCCCTACCTTGGATCGCAGCACGGTAGATGCGTGAACCAGCATCGCGTCACCCGCGGCGTGGCCAAGTGTATCATTGATGTGCTTGAACCGATCGAGGTCGATGTGAAGCAGGCCCACATGACCGCAGTCTCGCCTAGCTTTTGCTGCGTAGTCTTTCAGTACCTGGTCGAGGTAACGACGGTTGGGCAAACCCGTCAGAGAGTCGTGAAGTGCGATATGCTCTATGCGCGCCTTGGCAGACTCGAGTTCTGCATTTTTCGTCTCCGACAGCTGTTTTGCGCGAACCAGGTCGCTGTTGAGCAGGACGTCGGCCGTCACATCCCATTCCGCGCCAATCATCTTGGGCGTCTCGTTTGGGGCTTGGTATATGGTGGCCTTGGATCGGACGTAACGGATTTCACCACCTGGACGGACAATCCGGTACTCCGACGAATATGTTCCGCCGCTGGCCACAGCACTGTTGAAATCTGCGTTGGCGCGGGCCAGATCCAAAGGGTGTATTGCGCCCGCCCAATCCGAATAACCGCGAGGACCTCCATCGCTGGGCTTGCCATATATTTCGTTGACACGATCATCCCACGACAGGTCATTGGTCGCGAGATCATGTTCCCAAACGCCAATGGCTGACGCCTCCAGAGCAAGTTCTAGGCGTCGGGACAATCGACGCAGTTCCGTATAATTGCGCTGCCTTTCACCAAGCAGCCGACCTGCTACCAGGAATGGGATCAGGATCAGCGCCCCGGCCGCGGCCATGATGGTACGCAAAAGCCAAGCGTTGCTGGGCGTCGAAGGCCAGCCGTTTTTGGGGACGGCTGCGATCTGCCACGAGCCGGACGGAAGCAGAACTTCGGCCGTCACCGGATTGCTTTTGCGGATGTCTGCAGAGCCGAAAAATTGAACTCCGCTTGGGCCAAGGGCATCTCTCCCTATGAGCGCGATATCAATCCCGAGATCATCGTCAAACAGGCCGCTCGCTTTGTAAAGGCGCTGCACATCGACGACTGCGGATATGATGCCCCAAAATCTTTCGCTGTTGCCCGCACTCGACACGAAAACCGGAAAACGGCCGATGAAGCCCTGGCCTCCTTGCTTCAGGTCGACGGGGCCGGCAAGAATCAACTTGCGCTCGTCTCGCGCCCTTAGCGCGGCCTTGCGTTGCCAATCATCCTTGCGGTAGTCGAGGCCCATCGCCCTCTCGTTGCCCTTCAGCGGGTACAACAAGGAAACGACCAGATCGGGCGCGCCGGCAATGTTGTTCAATTGTGAGTTTTCGCTGAACAGGTTTCTCGCGAGAGAAGCAAAGCGTTGCTGTCCCATATAGGGTTCCGTCACGACCGTCGCGACCAGTCCATGCACAAGTTGAAGGTTTCCGCTGATGTTACCTTCCAGCTTGGCGCGGATCAGATTTACCTTGACCAGGACATCCGCGCGGGCGGCTTGGTCCGAAACAATTTTGTTTTGATGGTCCGCATATGCTGCGCTGATGGCAATAACCAAGACCGCCATGGCGGCCGGAATATTCACCGAAGAAAAAACGGCATCCTTCATCCCGCCGAACCTAGCGCCGAAAAGGGGCAATGGGGTGGAACTCCCTGTGTGGTTCCGGTGTTCGGATGGACTCGTTGCTCCAACACTAGCGTTCATTGCTTAATTTTAAACTTCACACTCCTGAAAACTTTGCACTTCCGACGTTGATGTCATCTCGGGTCGACGCCGGTCCCTCGACGTTTTCACGCTGCCGACGACACCGATGACAACACTGATATTGATGGGAATCGTCGACAAGCGATTTCGTCACCTGCCCTGACCGCAATCAGAGAAGACCGGCGAAAACGGCACGAACCTGGGCTGTTGTGAACCCCTTATAAGCCGCGCTCCACGGCGCGGCTGGCCTATACGCAAGATTTAGGAAACGGCTACACTCAAGGTGAGGGCGTTCGCCTTGCAAACCAGATCGCCGTCAAAACCCGACCAGCCGGTGCTCGGCAAAGGCGGGTGCCTTCGACTGCGCGTCGTAGCAAGAGCCCTGTGCTCGGAAAGAACCCTGACCGCAGGCGACAGTCGTTTAAGCGGGATCCATACCGTCACATGGTTTTAGGAGCGGCGAGATACGGGATCATACCGGCGCTTCGCTTCGTCGCGCCGATGGAATAGGCCATCGGAATCCTGGGAGAGTTCTTTGGCAAGCCGTACATATTCTTGCCGGCCCTCACCGCAAATGAAAAGTGCTGCCACGAAACCGTGTCATGCTCATTCAGAAAATCGAGCGTGAGCCCAGCTGAAATCAGGGCGTTCACGACATCACTGATGGGATGAATCCACTCATAGTAGCGAGGATGCTTCAAGCGCCGGTCGTCGCCGGTATAGGTAAGTTCCTCGTTCCAGGCGAGCGGCTGAGCTATGGGCGTTCGCCAGTCGTGCTTCAACTCGAGTGCCGCGGCCTTGCGATCACACTGGAACATCAACGGATGACCCTCAGCCATATAGAGCCGACCGCCGGGTCGCAGGAGATCGGCAACCACTCGCGCCCACCGGCCCACGTCGTCGAGCCAGTTTACCGAACCCCAAGTCACGTAAGCGACGTCAAAGGTCCGGCCAAGCGCTTCGACTGCCTCGAATAGCGGCGCTTCCACGAAGCGCACATCGGTGCCTGCCTTGGAAGCGAAATCCCGCGCAGCGGCGATGGCAGTTGATGAAAAGTCGAGGCCGGTCACGCTGCGCGCGCCGAGATTTTTCAAGCTGATCGTGTCGAGCCCAATGTGACATTGTAGATGGATGATATCCTTGCCGACAATATTACCGAGCTCGCTCGTCTCAAGCTCATAGAGATTGGATCCTCCTGCCAGCACGTTTTCGATCTGGTAGCTGCCCGTTGTGTCAGTCGAATGCAGTTCGGCCCGATCATCCCAATTAAGGCGGTTCGTACCCAGAAACGATTCCACACCCCCTCCGATCGTCAGCGCTTGCTGATGCTTGGTAAACAAGTGGTTAATATCTTTGCAGCGAAAGGGCCGTGCGTCAATCTGAGGTCGGTGGACGGTGTGCCAGTTCGCAAAGCCCATAATCGCAGAGACAGCGGCGGGGTCTGAGGAAGGTGTAGGTTGCTCGAACTGAGTTGATGATGATTTAAAAAGCAGGCAGTTGCCGACGCTCGCCTGGCAGTAGTTCTGCAAGCTCGGAAGAGAGCGCCAGCGACATGCTCAACGAGGGAACTGTTTCCGCTCGTCTGCGACGACCCGCGCGGACCTGATCGGATCGGGTCGGTTTGCCTCATCAACAGCGCATTTGAGTGCCCCTCATGCCAACGAGCATCACATGATCGATTTCGGCAAGTCGGCAACGGATCTGAACGGGCCAGCGTAGGCGCGGTTCTCGCCGCCCGTCGATCAGCCCACGCTACCAGAGCTCCAACGGCGATCGCGGTCGCATGGCGCACGGACCACTTACAGCATCGGTATCCCGCCATCGACCACGTATTGCCTGCCGGTCACATATGCAGCAGCATCCGACAGCAGGAACCACGCGAAGGCTGCGGTCTTCGCCTTCCGCGCGGGCCAGAACTTGCGCTCAGCAAGTCGTCTTGGGAACACGAACCCCCCGGGTTCCGCAACGCGAGCCCAGTTCGTCCCCTACCAACCTCTACCCCTGGCACGCCCCCACGGCGGATGCGCCATCCCTTGAAACCTATGGTGCTCGGAGCTTCGGCATCGCAGGTGTGCCGAGGGTGCCACTTAAGGGTGCCCCATCTCTAGATAGAGAGGTCGATCCAGACGGCTGCGCCCGCGATCTGCTAGTGGCGTCCGTCAAGAACTATGCGAGGCATGACCGGGCCTCGCCTCGATTCCCTAGCCCGCCTCGCCATTTTGTACCTGCGTCGGGCCCTGACTTCATCCTCCGCTTGCTTGCGCGATATCTCCACCGCACCAAACGGGATCTTTTCTGGCATTCGATTGTCGTTTGAATTTCGAGTGGCCGTCATATTGGTTCTCCGTTGTGGAAGCCGAACTTCGAGTTTGCGGAAGTGTTCCCTGCGGCGCGGGATCGATGCCTCGGGAGCACTAGGTAGCGCGGACAAACCTGATCCACCGTCTGATCGTTGCGAGTTGAACGAAGCCGAGGAAGCTTGAAGCCAGCTTGTCGTATCGGGTGGCGGTGCGGCGGGAGTGCTTGAAGCGATCGAAGAAGCGCTCAATGCGATTGCGCAGCCCGTATGTCGCCTTGTCGACCGGGCGCTGAACTCTGCGGTTCGACTTTGTCGGGATCACCGGGCCTGCGCCGCGCCGCTCGAGATCGTCGCGAATGTCGTCGCTGTCATACCCCTTGTCGGCCAGCATCGCGGCCGGATCGGGCGCCTCCTCCTGCATGAGGTCCCCGTAGGCGGCCATGCCCGACGCCTGCCCGGGCGTTAGGCAGAAGCCGATAGCACGGCCCTGCGCATCCGTTCGGGTATGAAGCTTGGTCGTGAGCCCACCGCGCGAAGGGCCAATAGCATTTCTGTGAATCCCCCTTTTCCGCCGGCTGCGTGCTGGT
The DNA here is from genome assembly GCF_006443035.1 of Mesorhizobium sp. B1-1-6. Taxonomy (NCBI): domain Bacteria; kingdom Pseudomonadati; phylum Pseudomonadota; class Alphaproteobacteria; order Hyphomicrobiales; family Phyllobacteriaceae; genus Mesorhizobium; species Mesorhizobium sp. B1-1-6. The sequence goes on from NZ_VFWR01000029.1 coordinate 9,031, forward strand.
GCGCCCTCACGATCGTGCTGTCGATCATCTGCATGTTGGTGTCGGCCGCGTCGCTTTCGGCAAGGGCTGCTACCATGACGTCCCAGATGCCGGCTTCCTTCGACCGGCGATACTGGCGCTGAACTGAGTTCCTGTTGCCGAACTCGGCCGGCAGATCACGCCAGGCCGAGCCCGTCCGCGTGATCCAGAAGATGCCGTCCAGCACCTTGCGATGATCCTGCGGACGCCGGCCGCCTCGAGAGCGGTTCTCGATCAGGAAAGGCGCGAAGAACGCCAATTCCGCCTCGTCCATCAGTCCTCGAAACAAAGCTGCCCTCCTCAAAGATCGGTGTTGAATGACGCGTCGGGTGAGATGGGTATCCCGTTGATCTGCGCGACCTACGCGGGCTGAAAAGTTCTTTTCGCGAACCTCCTGACAGAGGGCTGTCAGGGAGACTGTGCGATATTCTCTGTCTAATGCCGCTCAACAGGAGGGTTTGGATCCGACGGTCCGGTAACTGAATACGCGAAGGACATGGAGCTTTATGGGTGGCTCATTGGAAGCTGGGAAATGGAGACGATTCATCATCTCCATGACGGCACGAAACACAGATCGACGGGGGAAATCCATTTCGACTGGGTACTCGAAGGCCGTGCGATTCAGGACATCTGGATCAGGCCCAAGCGCCCCGCTCCATCCACCATGTATGGCACGACCTTACGCGTTTTCGATCCTGAGATCGGTGGTTGGCACATCATTTGGAGTGACCCGCTCAACCAAGATTACCCGCGCCGGATCGGGCGGGCAGAGGGCAAGGACATTGTTCAGCTGGGTGAGGATTCACGCGGGCTCAAAGCGCGGTGGCGATTCACAGAGATCACTGCAAACACCTTCCATTGGGTTGGCGAAGAGCGCTCTTTGGAGAGTGACCCCTGGCAGATCACGTTTGAACATTTTGTCCACAGAACCTAGTTGACCAACACCGACGAGCAAGATCGGGAAACAGAGCGGCGACGTGGCTGGCGACGGCAGATCCAGGGCGGACATATCATAGTTAAGTGACGGTGCAGGAGCAGGATGCGATAGGGGTGCTCAGCGGCTCCCTTAAGCTGCTGAACAAAGGCAGCGGCTTGCGGAGGACTACAGCATGCGCATGCATCATCCAGCAGACATCGCCATTTATCCAACCGATCTCGAACTGCTCCAGCGGGTTCTTATCCGGTATTGTTCAGAGAGACGGTGCAGCCTGGATTCCGCCATGGCCAACGACGCAGCATGTGAGCTGATGGCGCTGTTTCAGGCCGGCATCGAGGACGAAGGCGAACTCGAACGCATCATTTCCCGTCATGACATGCCGCTTCGGATGGTGGGTTAGGTCCCCTCCTGCCCTGTAGTGGGCATGCTGTAGGGTTCAGGCCGCACCGCGCGGCTGGCAGGTTTACCCCACCCGCCCCCCGCAAAAAGGGCGCCGGCCACCTTGGCTCGGCGCGGGTGCGAGCAAATTGTTTGCAAGAACAGCCTACATCGAGCCTCGGTACCGGGTAGCCTCAATCCATAGTGCGAGGGCAATAGCTGGCGACCGCCCCTTAACTTCCAAATCGCGACCTCGATAGCCGCCAGCCGCGATCCATACTGTCTTTGAACGCTGGTAGATTGTAATGCCCCGTGCGCTCGCCCAAGCGCACAGGTCTGCAAAATCTCGCTTCATGAATTCCCCACACGCAGCAATCGGAACGCTATAAACTGCGAAGGTGGAGGTATGTTCCACGATGCAAAAAGAGCCCGCCACCTTTCGGCGGCGGGCAATCAGCGGGAACACAGCACTGAATGGGAACAGTGCGAGGGCCCAACATCGCCAGCTCGAAATCGTTCCATGCTTCGGCAGGGATCATGTAGCGGTTGCTTGACGAACTTGCCGACGTTCGCCGGAAGTCAAGGATGCCGCTGCCCTCCGCGCGCTTTCCTAGCGGATGAAAGCATAACCGCTAGGCTACTATGCCAATGGCAAATCCCTTGCGCGGCAGATCGTCGATCTCCGCTTCATGTCTTGGCCAACGCGTTCATTTGCCCTGGCGCTGGCTATTTCGATTCCACGCCTTGCTCCGACTCAACGCCGATTGTCGCCGTCACATAGACCGCATCATGATCCCAATTGTTCGTCTTGTCGGGAGCTTTGACGATAGCCTCTCGGTTATCCCTGTCGGTTATCCCTGTCTTTTTTCCTTGCGGGGCGCGGGTCTCGGTATATCGGGCGATTATTTGGCCCATATGTTCCTCTTAGGAATGGCTGGATCCCACCGGTCCGAAAACCGCATCAGCAGATTTAAGTTCTCCTACCCCCTCAACACACGCCAGATGTCTGACAATAGGAGTAACGAGCGACGCCAACGCGGAGTCGTCATGGGTGATCTTGGCGGGCTGACGCCTGAAGAGAAGTCGGTAGGCTAGATCCCGGCATGCCCTACAGCCACCCTCAAGACGCGGTTACGCCTGTCCCCGACGCTCAACATCCAATGTGTCCGCTTTCGAAGCACCAAACAATATTTAGCCTCTGGCAGGTTCCTGTCATGAATTGAGAGACGATTGTCTGCTTTGCGCCAGCTCTCGACAATGCGCAGTTCCGGGGGCTGAAGCTGTGAGGGAACAGTTTGCCGGCTACGGGCCGCCCACTGGCGAAATAGTCCAGATCTTGATCTCTCCGTCCAGTCGTTCGAAGCGGTGCGGACAGCCTCTCGGGACGAAAATGACGTCGCCAGCGGTGCACTCCATAGCCGCATCATCGCACCGCAACACGCCGAAACCAGCGACCACGACATATACGGTCTCCCGAGAACCATCGTTAAGCCGGCCATTGTCTGCATGAGTTAAGCCACGAACATCCAGCGCAACCAGCTCGCTTGGTCCGGTCACGCCGATGGTTTTGCAGGCTTCAACCCAAGGCATCGGTTCCGCCGCTGCGGTCAGATTGATCGGTTTTGATGGCCTAGATGGCATCTCTATCGGCTGCTCACCGCCGGTAATCCTCATCAGATTAGACCATTGACCCGTCGCCCCGCCTCGCTTGCCGGCTCCCGTTTGGCTCGGTCCAAATGCAGGTAGCTAGCCTCGTATTGAGCGGCTTTGCGCAGGCCTATAGGGTCAAGTACAGTCCACGTCGTGCCATCAATCGCGATGAGATTTTGCTCGCGAAGCTGCTTCAGCATCCGATTGACGTGAACAGGTGTGAGGCCTGTCGCGTCCGCCAGGTCCACTTGGGTAATCGGGAATTCAAACTTCTGGTCAACGATGTCGCCGAAAGCCCGCATGCGCACGAAAATTTCATATATCAGAAATCCAATGCGCGAATAGGCGTCGCGCCTTCCCTCATCGATAATGCGTTCGCGCAACACTCCTTCGTCCTGAAGCGTGTTCCACCAGAAGGCGAGCGCGATACTAGGGCGGTTGAGAAGCAGTTCCTTCATGCGGGTGCCTGAGATCGACGCAACCACGCTCGGCGCCAGAGTCCCGATGTTGTGGTCCATCGCGTCCAGGATGAATATCTCGGAATCGCAGGGATCTCCCGGCACAAGGAATGCCATGATCTGACGCGAGCCGTCCTCGAGGAGTTTATATCGACATGCAAGCCCGGAAAGCACTACGTGGATGTCTTTGGAGTGCTCACCCTCCCGAATAATGTCTTGGCGGGCACCATAGCGTTTCTGTCGCTCTGACGTGAGTTCGTTGATGAGACACTTGTCGTCCTCGGAAAAATCGGAGAACTGCACCAGCTTCTTGAGCAACGGACTATCCATGGGGACCCTCCTGATCATGGGATGCAGGAAAAAGCCGATTCGATAGCTTTGGTTCCGCCAGGGCGATCTTGCTGCAAGCTTGATCCAGTTAAGTTCGATAGCCGCCATCATCGCGCATACCGGCGTCATGACCAGCGAGCGGCCGATCTTTAATCCTGGCGACAAGAGGCGGTATTCAGCCTCAAACGTCTCGAAAAATAACAATGAATCGCGTCGGCAAGGGTGCGCTGCTAATCGGCTCACCGCCACCCTCATTGCGGTCGAGAATAACGTGCTTACCAGCATCGCAGGAACGAACGAACGTCTGCATCGCTCCGTGGGGATCATGACTATCAGCACGGAACTGATCGCGATCTCTCATCAGGCGCTCGCGCGTTCGAGAGATCTGCTCAACAGGCGCCAGCCGGCATGACCGATGTTCGCGAAAATCGAGGTTCCGGTTGTGGCCAATGCTGCTGGGCCGCGCAGAGCGGAGATGTCGAATTATCCAAGCGATTAGATATTGACCGGCGCGGCCGCTTCCGGGGTGAGACGAATCCCGGCCGGCCGACTTGCCGCGAAAAAACAGACGTAACGCCGCCGGACCTCTGGGAAAGCTGCGAGCCTTCGAAAGCTGCTTCCTCATTGTCCTGGAGCGATGCCCACCCGCACTACGTGAATTCGACGGCGGCCGCCTCAGATTCCCATCGACATACCGAGCTGGCCACTTCAGAGGCCTCAGGTTGGGATTGCATGTCGAAATATGTAATGCCGACAGCACAGCGCAGGAGTTGACGTTGGAGGTTCCATCGTTGATGGCGAAGTCATGGTCCCGAGATTAAGGACTGTTGACTTCAAGGCGCTGCCCAACGCCATCACTCAGCGCTAGCATGGTTGGCGAAACGAACTGTACGAGTCCGAGGCAGTCAGTCTTTGATGAGGCCGAAGGTTCGTGAAAGCAGCACTATGCCCCTGTTCTCCAGTCGAATGGACCATTGTCCTTCATATTGATCGGATGGCCTCCCTTCAAAGTGATGAAACCAATAACACGGATTGCTCTCCCGCTTCAGATATACGTGCTCAAAAATGTACGCGGACATCTTCGTAGTGCCATCGTCAAGCCTCTCAGGCCAAACTACTACATGGTCGATCTGCAATCTCTCGCCCGAGGGCGGAGCTGGACCCGGCACCTGATGACCAAACGCGATGCCTGCTTGCAGCGGCATGCGGCCGCCTCTGAAGGCAATGGTTTTGGCATGAGCAATCCAAGTGTTTCCCTCGCTGGCAGACTAGCGACAGGCCGATCGGTGATCGGCGTGGAGTGCATACGGTATACGTAAACGTTGGCTACTCGCCATTCGTCAAGAACTGTCTCAATTACATCGGGCTAGAGCTTCGTCATTTCAGCAGCTATTGACGGCTTCATTCATGCGGGAGTCGATGCCCAGCTCGGCAAGGGCCGGCAACAAGAGCACGCAGTGACGAAGCAGGACCTGAAGTCCAGCCAGCGAGATTCGCCGAACAACTTTTTCGCAACGAGAGAGGGGCGACTGGCAACCCTCCACGGCGGCAGTGCCTACTTGCGGATGATCCAGTTTATCAAGGCTGGTTCGATCTGTTTGTGGTCGGTAAATTCCAGGATCAGGCTTGTAGCCAGATCGCGCCATTTGTCTTCCGGCACTTTGGTTTCCAAGACAAGTTTTTTGAACACTTCGCGCAGAATGTCGCAATCAAATGCGGAGATGTCGCTCGGTGCCTTTGCCGCTTTTCCGATGAATGCGGAGCACGATCCCGGCGGGCGATCTTTCTGCTGCTCATGAAGGCGCTTCAAGAGTTGGCGCGAGGCTTCGACGGCTTTCCGGGAAAAGCTCAGGCTCCGGTGAAGTTCGTCAATCTCCCGTCCGGTACGCCGAACACTTAACCGCGCAGCCTCGATAAACGTTCGAGTGGTATCTGTTTGCGTGGCCATCATCGCCATTCCTCCCCAGCGATGTTTGTCCAATCTAGGCACATTTGATGGGTCAGTTCAATGCCGACGCCAGCGGAATTCTTGGGTGCCGGCCTGTAGGATCTTGAGCAACCGTTCTTCGTCGGCCATGTCGCTTGGCAGTCAGCCATTCAGAGCGGGACCGATTGTATGGACGGGCAGCATGATCACCATCGAGCCTGTCGTTTGGGCTATAACGGCTTGCCGAAAACAAGGAACACTCACCAAAACCGCTGCGAACACAATCATGTACCAGGCTGCCGGCCAAGCCACCATATAGTACCCGCCACACGAAGCGAGCGTGGCGGGTACTCAATCGACCGGCGATGAAGGGACTGATGATCGGCGGTCGCCTTACTAATGTGACCACGCCTGCGTTGTTTCACGCGTTCAGACCTTTGCGCTTCGGAATCAGACTTTGGTCGGGTTTGGGCGGTCCGATTTCAAACCGCCTGGCAAGGCGCGCCAGATGTCGACCCCAAGCGGTCACGAGCGATGCCACAGCCACCGCGATTCTGGCGACCTAAAGGCGGCCAATCCCCGCAAGTTTCCGACGACAAGGCTATCACGTTGCGAAAATCCCCGTTCAGCCCGAACCCGAACGGGGCGTGCATATGTGCTGCCACGCCAACCTGGCAATGGATTTGAGTGGCAAGCCAAACGATACCGAGGACGGTCAGCGTGCGCGAGACGCCGTCCTGAATTCATGCAAGCCAGAGAAGCCCGCCATCTGTCGGCAGCGGCGTTCCGCGGCGCGTGTCCCGGCATGCTTCTTTGCTGCTGAAGCTCGGCGCGATCGATTCATCTGAATAGGACGGCGATCTAGTTGGTCAGTTGTAGCACCGTGAACTTTCGAGCGATTTCCTGAAACACGTTGGGCAGTTTGCGAGGGTCGTTAACGGCGTAGTAGTTGCTCGGATCAGTGGCGCATTTTCCGTAAAGCGTTCGGTTGGCCGCCGTGTCGGATTGCAGGGTGATCGTGTAAATCTGGACCTGCTGCGCTTTCAGCTTTTGACAAACGTCAAGGGTCCAGCGATCGACCGTGCGCGCCGCGTCCGTCTGGTTGCTCGAACCGAAGCGGCCCGACGACAGAAAGCCATATGACGTGTAGTCCGATTTTTCCGGTTCGTTGCTGGCTCCAAAGACTACATTCTCGCCGTCAGTCAGCAGAACGACGATCTTGCTCGTGTTGGGTGCCTTCCATGCGGCCCCGCCGGTGTAAGGTGCGTCCGGCGACAGCACCCGCATACCCCAGGAGAGCCCTTCGGAGACATTGGTGCCAGAGCCATTCCATTCTTGCATCTGGGCGGCGGCGGTCCGCAGTTTGTCGAGGTCGATGCTCAACGGGACCACTGGTGTGGGGCAAGCGCGATTGGGACCGACCGTAAGTGGCCCTTTCTTGTCGTTAATCTTTTTCGCTTTCGGGTTCTTGTATTTCGCAATTTTCTTGTCTTTTCCTTTCTTATCCGCGCCGTCCTCAACGTCATCGGAGAGATAGGAGTTGTTGTAGACCTTGGTATCGTTGCCATAGCTGGCCGATGGATCCGTGGCATCGCCGGGGTCATCTGGAGCGAGATAGGGCACGAACAAGGTATCGGCATCAGTCTGGTCCGGCGCGATATCGGAAATGCCGGCACTTCCTGGACGGGCCTCGACGCAGCCCTTCCAGCCTGTGCCCTTCCAACCGGTTCCCTCGGCCAGGTCCCTGAACAGGTCCATGTGATTGACGCGCTTGCCATCGGGCAGCAAAGGGAAGTTGACGCCGTTGGTCGACGACTTGCCATCCATGTCGATCCAAGATGGGTCGAACTCGTCGCCATTGATGTTGACTGCGGTGACAAAGGGGACAAGTGCAGCACTCACCTTGCGGTTGGGTGACTTCGCTCCCTCCAGGCTATCAAGCAGCGCTTTGGTGGCATCCCGAAGAGCCTTGATCTTGGCCCCTGCCATGGAGCCGGTGTTGTCCAGAACGAGGACGACTTCGAGGTTGTTGGTGGCCTCTACCGCGCCCGAGTCAACCTCGATGCGCTGGTTGGCACCAAATAGAAAGGCAAAATTGAGGGCCACATCGGCGGAAGCAACAGCTTTGGTCTTGATGTAGTTCAGACCCTTGTCGACGGAAAAGGTCACTCTCGCATTCGAGAGTTCGCCATGGTTGGCGACGTTCGCCTGAAAATAGCGATCAAAAAGCTGCCTGCGGTCGGCTTCATTATCCGACAGATGCGACGAGGCGAGAGTTGCAGCGTCCAGGGAGCTTTGAAGGCTGACCTTCGCCCGCATTATGGTGGAGACGTCCGTCGCAAAACCCACGGTCGCCAGAATAGCGGGCAACGCCAAGCCCATCAGAAGCGCAAAATTTCCGCTCTTACAACGCCAAAAATCCTTAGGCACAACAACCCCCTGTCAGCCAACCTCTTCCCTTTGCACGAACGTGGTTGATGGAGGATTGAGACAGAGGCCTATCTGTCGGCAAAGCCCCGGCTTGGTTAAACAAGCCTTAGACCGAACCCTGTGTCACGGTGAGGCTCACCTACTCAAACAGCTCGCCAGATGCCTGAACAGTAAGTGGGGACCAGCGACGCCGCCATACCGTCGCACCCAATAGGCCAAGCCCCATGAGCTTTCCAACGGCATCTCGGTAGCATGGGAAAAGCCCCGCAAGCTGTTCCGCGGTCTGTTAATGATCCGGCTGGTCCCGCCGATCGGCTCGCCTCTTTTCGGATCGGCGGCGCACCCGAGAGCGGAAGCCCCACTGAAGGCCGCCTACCGGCAAGATGACGCCACCGGGCGCGCCCTCGGCGCTCGGCAAAGATGTTGCCTAGAAACATCCAAGGATGGATTTGACACTCAAGACATTCCAACTTGCCTTGGGCCCGATATTCGCGCCCGTTTCCGGACTGCTTGAAACCGCAAAATGGGGCGCGCGGATCCCAGGCCGGCTAGTTGAGATGAGCCTGACCGGAGCGAATCTGCGATGCGAGACGCATGATCGTCATCTAGACCTTCGACCGATGGAGGCAGCCGCGGGGGCCCCGGACATATCGACACCGAACCCGGAGAACGCCCCATGACCGGCATTGTATCATCCAGCATTCAGCCGCAGGCACTCAGCCTCCGGCGGCGAACCCACGTGTGTCCAAGGTGATCTTCAACGCCGACAGAGCCGTGCCCAGCAGCGTGCCAGGTCGACAACATCGCCTGGAGGCGCAACGAAGCGGCCGTCGGCATCCATCTCCGCCCTCCCTGGCGACGTCCCAGCCATCGCCGACATCAGCCGCAGATCGAAATCTCCATAGCCGTCGCCTGTGGCCCCCGGATTCCTTCCTCGGGGACTTTCGTACGCCTGCCGGCGCCCGAAACTCTTCGCGAAGACGACTGACGGGTTTGGGCACGTAGCAAAGCTAAAGTTGACGTCTGCCAAACCCACTTGAGTGAGTTCGGCTTATGCCGACGAGCAACTCTTCTGTGCCGGCGATGGGAGTCCTGCGGCTCCGGCGGCCTGTATCGCGCCTTTGCATACATGGAACGCACCGATCACCTGCGGCAAGCCTGCGGGGTGCCGTAACGCAGTGGCCGGCGCGGGTTGCGCCGGGGCGAGGCAGGGAAGCCGTGATCTGTCCGCCGGATCGCTTTCTAGACTAGCAGCAGTGGTTACAAAGTGCGTCTTTGAGATATCGGATGTAGTGGCGTCGAGCTGTAGAAGGTCCTCACGACCTGCTGGGGCATTACTAAGCCGGACTGCGCTCCGGCTATTGTCGCTCGTAAAGGCCACTAGCCCCGATAAGGCGAACCAATTCCGCCTGTCGCCGCGTCCCCGTCTTTTCGAATACGTGCTGCAGGTGAGTGCGCGCCGTGGTTAGGCTGATTTCGAGCTCATCTGCGACCGCCTGTAGCCCCGCGCCGTGTGTAATTGCCATGGCCACGGCCGCCTCGGACGGGGTCAGCCGATAGAGACTGCGCAAGTGTTCCTGCGCCGTCGGAGGCGCGCTGTCTGGATCGGCCAAGAACACGATCGCGGCGGAGCGGCCTGTCACAAACCAGGTCGTCTCGATAATCAGCGGCGTTACCAGCACGCTCAGCGGCCGGTGCGGCTCAGGCCGCGCAAGCGCCATCGCGCCGCCTGAGCCGCCCACTCGCTCCGCGGCCGTGGCGATCAACCGGCGAAATTGCTTGGCATCCGCCGGCTTGGCTGCGCACAACTCCAATAATAAGAAAAATGAGTTTCTCTTATAACAGGATGAGATCAAGCGACGCAAGCGGCGTTATAAGACAGTTGCAGAGATCTTATAACGCCGCCGCATCATCCAGGTCCCGGCGCGAATAGGGACGGAAATAGGGCCTAAGATTTCGCCCGCGCGCGCCATTGGACGTGGCCGCATTGCGACACCTGCGCAACGCCACCTTTCGCACTGCATATAATCTGCACCGCGAAGCTTTGCTTGACATGTCCGCCGGCGCGAATACTGCACTCGGGGAGGGTCAGTATTTCTTCCTAGACGTTCGTCGCGAGGGGATCGTGCTCTACGAGCTCGACGAAGAGCCCCCTGCTAGTAGTCCCGTACCTGCTGGCCCAGATGACGCCCTCCGAGCAGCTGAGGAATACTTCGCCGACCGGCTGCCCCACGCGAGAGCTTCGTCGAAGGTGCGGAAAAGTGGCCATAGCACGCTGTTGGCATAGCCGTTGTGGTAGAGCGTATACTCCTGGCGCGGCAGGGTGAGCGCAGCCGTCTCAATCCTTCCCACGTGTTCAAGGTGGATCAGCGGTTCGTCGCCCGCGGCAGAGTCTTGATACTCGGTGCTTGCTCCAGCCATAGACCGCCACGCTCGGCCAATGCATCCGCGATGCCTACTGCCAGCCAGCCCGCCTGCGCCGGATCGCGGATATTCCCCAGCCGATTTGAGAGGACAACCAGGCGGCGCGGTATGCCACCATTGGCCCGCTGCTTAGCCTCGCTCAACACGGGGTCGCGCACAATAAAACCACCATTTGCAAAACCACCATTTGCTTGCGGGGCCTCGTTATGGGTTTCGTCAGGCCGCGGCAACAAAAGCTCGGTACCAACCAAGCTTACTAGATTTCGAGCCTGCGCTTCGGTGATGCCGGTTTTCTTGGCGAGGAAGCGTGCGAGGATCGTGGTCATCTGCTCGCGATCCGGTTTATTGTCACCCATGCCTGGTCCGCTCGTTGAGGCTGCGAGCAGAAGCTGTGAGAGTGCAACTGGTTCCTACCTGTTATGGGATTTGCTGTGTTGCACTTTCCAGCAGTGCTTCAGTGGCGATCCGGGCCACCAACCGGAAGCGTCACTTTAAATATAGTGCCCTCTTGGTCCGTGCTGACTACTTCGATGGCACCATTGTGGGCCTCGACGATGCCTTTGCAGATTGCCAGCCCAAGTCCTGCGCTGTTCCGGGATGACCGATCGCCTCGCCAGAACCGATCGAAAATATGAGGCATTTGCTCTGGGGCGATCACCGATCCGGTATTCTGGACGGCAATTTCAACACAACCGTCGTGCTCTTCAGCGCGAACGGATATGCTCCCTTGGTCAGGTGTGAACTTCAGCGCGTTGCTGAGCAGATTGCCAACTACCTGAAGGAGCCTGGAGCGATCGGCCATGACTGCGGGGATGTTCGGCATAACGCCAAAATCGACGGCCAGATTTCTGCCCTCCGCGGAGAAATCGAAGCTTTCCCGCGCCTCTTCGATAACCTCCAGAAGGTCAACGGGCTGGCATTCTACCGCGAAGCTTCCCGATTCCAAGCTGGAGAGGTCTAACAGATCGCGCACCAGCCGATCCATTTCGCGAGCGGCGCGCTGGATGAACTCAGCGTAGTTTCTCTGTCCCGATCCTGCCTCAGGCTCCGGCGTTCTTCGCGCGGCACTCATGATGACCTGAATGGGGTTGCGCAAATCGTGCGCCACTATGGCCAAAAGCTGATCGCGGCTTTGCGTCGCCTGTTCGGCGCGGGTTCGTGCCTCGTGCTCCCGCTTGAGCAGCAGCTCCCGTTCTGCCAGCACGGCCCGCAATTCCTCCTCGGCCCGCGCCTTCGCCTTCTTCACTTCTCCGAGCTCGATCGCATAGCGCAGCGCCGCAGCAAGGCGTTCAGCTGTCATTGAACTCTTGGAAAGATAGTCCGAGGCGCCGGCCTTCATGAATTCGACGGCGAGATCCTCATGTCCACGTCCCGTGCAGATGACGATCGGAGCATTAGGGGCAGCCGCTCTGATTTTCTCGATCAACTTGAGTCCGTTGATGTCGGGCAGATAGTAGTCCAGAAGGACGCAGCTATAGCCACTGCTTTCGAGGTACCCCAGCGATTCCGCGCCGGAAGCCGCCTCATCAATCGCAACCGACAAGTCCGTTTGCTGCAGAAGTCGTCGGATCGAGGCTCTATCGGTTTCGTCGTCGTCTATGACGAGCACACGCAGGGGCCGACGCTTGTCGGCGGGAACAGGAATTGGGAGGGGCGGAGATTTCGCCATCACAACCTTCAGGGTAGCTCCACGAGCGACCAAAACTTGTTCAAAGCGGCCATTTTTTCGCAGAAATCTGTGAAGGTCACGGGCTTAACAAGGTATCCGGCAACGTTCAGGCTATAGGCATCGCAAACGTCCTGCTCGTCTTTGGAAGTGGTCAAAACTACGACCGCTGTCGTGCAAAGATCAGGATCCCGCCGCAGTTCTCGAAGGAACTCGATCCCATTCATCCGTGGCATATTGAGATCGAGCAGGATCAGTCTTCTCTGCTTCGGAACCTCACCATTTCGCAATTTCTCCAACGCCTCGATCCCGTCCGACGCCACATAGACCGGATTTGCAACGTGATTCTTGCGGAAGGCGCGCCGTACATTCATGACGTCCACTTCGTCATCTTCAACGAGCAGGATGTTGAGTTGATCACTCACGGTGGCTCACGTCCTCTTGGGTACTCTTCGGCCAAACAAAGCGGAATGTCGCCCCTTCGCCGAGCAAGGATTCGACGGAGACTCTGCCGCCGCGGCGCTCGACGACCTTCTTGACGACTGAGAGGCCGATGCCGGTTCCTTCGACGTCATCTCGCCTGTTGAGAGTCTGGAACATTGCCCAGATTCTATCGTGAAATTGTGGCTCTATCCCAGGGCCGTTGTCTGTGATCGCGAATTCGACGCCGTCATCGACATCGCGCCATTCGATCGCAATTGCGGGATCGGGTCGCACGGCCAAGGTAAATTTGATCGCGTTGCCGATCAGGTTCATGAAAACCTGCTGGAGAGGCACGAGTTCTGCTTCTATCGTTGGCATCCGCTGGGGCCACTGAACTCGCACTTGCTCTGGCGGGTTGAGCAGGTCGACGATCTCGCTTAGAACCGCACCCGTATCTACTTGTTCTTGCGAGCCGTGTTGGCGGCCCGCGCGCGAGTAGGTGAGAATGCCCTCGATGAGCGCAGTCATGCGCCGGACGCGCACCTGAAGGAGGCGCATGTGCTCAATCGACTCTCCCTCGATCTTCTCGCCAAGATCATCCTGCAACCACTCTACGAGATTGCCGATGCCGCGCAGTGGCGCTTTCAAATCATGGGATGCGATGTAGGCGAACTGGTCAAGCTCGCGATATGCCTCCCTTGCGGCCTCTGCCGAGAGTTCTGCCGCGTTGCGGGCTTCCTTGGTCGCATCCAGCGCCTCCTTCAATTCGGCAGCCTGTTCCTGCAGCTTTGAATTAAGTTCCGCTAGCTCCTGACTGCGCAGCAGTGCTGAATCGCGGGTCGCCTGCTCCGCCGCCAACTGCCGGGCCTGCTCTTCAGCTTGGCGCCGCTCGGTTAGATCGCGCGTCACTTTAGCGAAGCCCAGCAGTTCCCCATCCGGCGCTCGCAGCGCGGTGATGACAACATTGGCCCAAAATTGTGAACCGTCTTTTCGAACCCGCCAGCCTTCGTCTTCGAATCGGCCATACTGGCGCGCACTCTCCAACTCGCGCTGCACATGCCCGGACTGAACGACCTCGTTTGAATAGAAGATCGTTATGGGTTTGCCCATGATCTCGTCCGCGGAGTAGCCCTTGATCCGCTCCGCTCCCTCGTTCCAACTCGCAACGCGTCCCTCGGGATCGAGCATGAAGATGGCATAGTCCTTCACGCTGCGAACGAGGAGCTCAAACCCAGCTTCATGTTCGCGTCGGCTTTTTTCGCCGAGTTTGTGCGCATCCGGGCGGCTGTTCATGGCGAGAACCCCATGCAAAATCGCAGCGAACTCACCGGGTCCAGCGTAGAAATGCTAGGGGGCAGACAAAGGGCAGCGGGTTCGGCAGTCATCTCGAATATTCTTGCCGCATGGCAGTTGTCAACTAAAGGGTCAGTTTACTCTACACAAGCGCTGGTCCCAATGCAGCAGGAGGACTCGCTTAGGTGGGTCATAGGTCCTCTTGGAGCGCCGGCAGGCACGGCAATGTGGCGGCGGCAATCGTGAGCCGCGTGCCAGTTTGTCCGCTCGCGATTGGCAAGCCGGCGAATTGAGGTTGAATGAGCTTTGCCTCGCACCGGATCCGCGATATGCCACCGATGCCGGTGGCGGTCATATAGCGCCGGTGTGGCGGCCCGCCGGCGTCTCGAGATCGTGCGCAGGTTTTCGCTCGGCATCTAAATTGTGTGTTCAACGTGGGACTACACGTTGCGGCTAACACGGCCAGGAACACCGTTCGGCTGAGCCGTACCGAGCTGTGCTATCGTTGCGCCGGGTGCGAAACTTCGTCGATCCCTTATTGGTGATGTGAAACGTGCCTCTAGGCGTATGAGTGAAAGGTAGCAGTCGCCAATCGAATTTCTTCAACGGGGCCGATTCCAGACTGACCGGTCTCGGATCTGCTCAAACGAAAGTTGCCGTCGGCAAGCGGCCCTTCCAAGACGTTCATTGGGCTTGATCACACGATCACAAACCGGACATTCTGCTCCGAAGAAAATCGTGTCGCATTTATTGGGGTTTTGCGACAGCGAAATTATTCACTGGAGTTGGTTCTGCTGATGACACCGGACGAATTGAAGATCGTGCGCCGAGCTTATGCGAAGCAGATCACGGCGGCTGGTAGAATTGTCGATGAGCGTGTTGAGACAGCTTTTGCCGAAGTCCCGCGAGAAGATTTCCTTGGTCCCGGTCCCTGGCCGATCTTCCGAATGCGAAAAGCCTATGTGCCAACCCCGACCGCCGATCCGGTCTACCTTTATACGAATGACATTGTTGGCATCGTCCCCGAGCGCCACATCAATAACGGGCAACCGTCACTTCATGCTTTCCTGCTTTCGCAGGCTGCGCCGCGACCAGGCGAGCATATCGTGCATGTTGGTGCTGGTGCCGGCTACTATTCTGCGATCATGGCGAACTCGTTGCCGCATCCGGCAAGGTGACGGCGATCGAGTTCGAGCCGGAGCTTGCTGCCCGGGCTAAAGCAAATCTCACTTCCTATCGGACCGTTTCCGTGGTCCAGGGGGATGGCAGTTCTGTGGCTTTCAATTCAGCCGATGTGATCTATGTGAATGCTGGAGCAACCCGACCGGCGGATATCTGGCTGGACCGACTCAATGATGGCGGAAGGCTGGTCCTACCCCTGACGACCGATCTTGGATTTATTAGCAGCAATTGGGGCAATATGCACCTTCGAGGAGCGGTGTTCCTCGTGACGCGCAGGGGTGAGGAATTACACGCGCAATGGATTTCGCCGGTGGCTATCTTCCCCTGTGAAGGAATGCGCGACGATGAATCGGAAAAAGCGCTCGCTGCGGCATTCGAGAATGGGGAGCACAAGAGAGTGAAGCGGCTGTACCGTAACGATGAGGTACCAGCCGAACGATGTTGGGTTCGCGCTCCCGGCTGGTGCCTAGCCTATGCTTAGGTAACAATGCGGCATCATATATCGCGTCGAACACATTAGAACCGCCCATTCCGCAGACATCGGAAAACCTCCGCTTCTGGATCAGTGCCGGATGTTGTGGTAGCCCACATAGCACTAGTCGTCTCTCGCTGCGCATAGACGGCGATTTGACTGCCTGGACCGCTTCCACTGTGTCCGACAGGATGATTGAGCAAGTTTGTCGCACTCACCATCAATCCCAATCCGTATGCCGGATCGGGGCGAAGCTCGGAGCGAAGTTGCGGAAGCGGCCTACGATCAAGCATTCTGATCAACGTTTCAGGTTTGACCAAAGCACCCCTCAACAGGCCATGCAGAAGGCGAGCCGCGTCGACCACCGTCCCAACGACCAACCCGTGATAGACCCACCCCGGATGGTAGCCAACGACATCACCCATGCAAACGCCCCCCAAATCATCAGGTGTGGTCGCCAGTCTTGCCGTGGTGATTTTGGCTGGGGAGAAAACCATGTCGGTAAGGGCATCGGCCAGTTGCAGCCCTGATGCTCTTTCGATCAGCTGGGCGACTTTCAGATAGCCGACGTTCGAGTAGGCCCAATCCCGTCCGGGGACGTATCGCGGCCGTTCCGCTTCGACCGCTTTCAATAGATCGTTAGTAGACCAGGGCGGACGGCCCGCTTCAACATCCGCATGGTAGCTTGGAAGGGAACCATAGTCCGGCAACCCAGCTTCATGCCGCAGGAGTTGAACGGGAGTGTAAGGCTCACCTTCGACTGGTTCGTCCAGGCTGACCCTGCCGTAATCCGACAGACGCAGCAGAGCAATCGCCAACGCAGTCTTCGTGAAGCTCCACCACGGCACCGGGTCCGAAACACCCCCTGCGTCCGTTTTGCCGTCCTGGCGAACGAGCACCCTTGCTTCCATGCCGCATCCTACTTTGCCTGCGAGCACGACGCGAGAACCTTGCGCTTTCCGAAAAGGCGAATGAACTACCGCAATGGCAAAGTTGAGTTGAGAGTTGTCGTTCCGGCCTGAGGTCACCTTTCAATGGGCGGTCCAACCTGGCCCCGTCATGCAAGGGTTAATGTAGCTCAACGTCGGCCCAACAAGCGCGCCAGACATCAGAGTATTCTAAAAACCTGCAACGGGGTAGAAAGCGGACATTTAAGTGAGACGGTCAAGCAGCGCGCTGTATGCGCGGAAATCAGAGAAATCGCTTTGCTCATTCGCCGTGACGAGCCTCGAGACTATTAGTCAATTCATCAGTTACCGCTCGTGCCTTCGTCAATGCCTTTCAGCGATGGAGCGGAAGCCCCGTTAGTTGATCTGCTGCGGAAGGGATGTGCGAGCCGACACCAAAATGAGGAACTGAAGCTAAAAGATCCAAGGGGGTATGGTCGACTTTGCCGCCTCCCGACCTTCATTCTCGTGCGCGCCCGGAAGCCGGATCGGGTCAGGCGTCTGATTTGCGGCAGTGTCGTCCAGACCTTCCCCTCTGTAGGAGCGGTCATCAAGCGGCATAGCATAGGTTATCTGATCTCGTCAGCCCTTGCGGCCTTCCCCGTCCGCAAGATCGGCAATGAAGGCATCGGCGGCTGCCATTTTCGCCACCTCTTCGATCTCCCGCTCGCTCGAATCCGGTCGGCCATAACGGATATTGTCGCCGACCGAACGATGCAGCAGCGCGACATCCTGCGCGATGACACCGATCGGGCGCCGAAGGCTTGCCTGGCTGATGGCGCGGATATCCTGCCCGTCGATCAGGATCGCGCCCTCCTTGATATCGTAGAAACGCAAGAGCAGGTTTGCGAGCGTGGTTTTGCCCGCACCAGAGAGGCCGACGAGGCCGACCTTCTCGCCGGGGCGGACCGTCAGCGACAGATCTTCGATGACAGGCTTTCCGGCCTTGTAGGCGAAACGCACGTTTTCGAAACGGATCTCGCCGGTCTCGACCTTGAGATCCGCGGCATCCGGCCGGTCGGTGATGGTGGGTGGGGTTATCATGACCGGCATGGCGTCCTTGATCGTGCCGATCGCCTGGAAGATCTGCTGGCCCATCTGCAGGAACGTGAAGATCTGTGTCGACAGGCGCTGGAGGATGTAGACGGCGCCGACAAACTGGCCGATGGAGAGAAATCCGTTGACGAGACCGGAAAATCGGATCCAAAGCATGGTCAGCCACAGGACCATGTTGAGGACGACGACCGTCAGTTCCGAGGTGCGATAGATGCGCTGCTCGCTGTGTTGCGTATGCACGGCCTGCTGGATGGTGCGGCGGATAGCCCCTGCCTCGCTGTCTTCGGCGGCGAACTGCTTGATCATCTGCATGTTGGTGTAGAGATCGGTGATGGCGCCGGCCACCAGGCTGCGC
>NZ_VFWR01000003.1:0-545480 GCF_006443035.1 Mesorhizobium sp. B1-1-6
CCCCTACTCCCCTACTCCCCTACTCCCCTACTGCCCTACTGCGTGAGCATCATGCCCTACCAATCCCCGATCTCCCCCGGCCGTTCCTGGTACGAGGACACGGCCGGCCTGCGACCCGAATATCCGGTGCTGGACGGTGACCGGAGCTGCGACGTCGTTATCGTCGGGGGCGGTTTCACCGGCTTGTCGGCGGCGGTGCATCTGGCCAAGGCGGGCACCAATGTGGTTTTGATCGAGGCGTATCGCTTCGGAGACGGCGCTTCCGGGCGCAATGGCGGCCAGCTCGGCACCGGGCAGCGCGCCTGGGCCGAGGAATTGGAGGCCGAGTACGGGTTTTCCCGCGCCAAGGCACTGTTCGACCTCGCCGAGGAGGCGAAGGCGCATCTGCTCGAATTCGCCGCCGCCAACCAGATCGATATCGACTACATGCCGGGCCAGCTCTCGGTTGCGCACAAGCCGCGCTATGTCGACGACTACAAGGCGCATGCCGAGATCATGGCCAGCCGCTTCTCCTATCCGCACATTTCGTTCATGGACGCGACGGAAACTGCGCAGCGGCTGGGCTCGACAGCCTATTTCGGCGGGACGCGCGACACCGGCACCGGCCATATCCATCCGATGAAACTGGTGATCGGCACGGCGCGGGCGGCGGCACAGGCCGGCGCACGATTGTTCGAAGCGACGCCGTCGACCGGCATTGTTTCGAGCGGCGGCACGGTGAAGGTTTCGACAGCCAGGGGGACGATCACAGCGCAGAAATGCCTGATCGCGGTCAATGCCTATGGCGGCACGCTCGAACCGGTGAGTGCCGCGCACATCATGCCGATCGGCTCGTTCATCGGCGCGACCGTGCCGCTTGGAGCGGATTCGAACGTGCTGCCGGGCGGCGAGGCCGTCGATGATTCCCGCTTCGTCGTGCGCTACTTCCGCAAGTCGAGGGATGGCCGGCTGCTGTTCGGCGGACGCGAGGTCTACGGCGTCAACGACCCCAAGGACATCCATATCCATATCCGCCGCCAGATCGCGGAACTCTATCCCGCACTGAGGGACGTCGAAATCACGCATGGCTGGGGCGGCTATGTCGGCATCACGGTGCCGAGAAAGCCGTTCGTGCGGGAAGTGATGCCGAATGTGATCTCGGCCGGCGGCTATTCCGGCCACGGCGTCATGCTGTCGAACTTCTTCGGCAAGCTCTATGCCGAAACGGTAGCCGGCAACCGCGACCGGCTAAAGCTGATCGAGGATTTGAAGATTCCGCCGTTCCCCGGTGGCCGGCGCTTGCGCGCGCCGCTGCTTTTCCTGGCGCTCAACTGGTTCGCGTTGCGCGACAGGATTTAACAATTGTTGAGTAATATCATGGGGGCCGCGACATCCAAGCGTTGCAGAATCTTCAGCAATGGCGCACTGATGCCACAATCGCGGGCAAAAAGTGCAATCTCTAGCGAATATAGACGGGGATTTTCTGCGGGCCCGCCCGCTGTTTGATTTGGGACCGGTGCGACCGACGCACGCATTGCGGTGTTTGATCGAAGAACATCGGCCCCTTATGGAGGTGGCAAGAGTGAGAGAGCCCTTCAGTTTCGGTGCTCCGGAACGTCGGCGCTTTGCCATGCAGTTCGGCTACGACATGCGCCCGTCATTCTGGCAGGAAGTCCGTTCGAACTCGCATCTGGTGATTGCCGCGGTCGGCACGGCCGCGCTGCTCGGCGTGGCCGCGGTGGCACTGTGGTTGGCGTTGCCGGCGAACGAGCGGCAAGCGGTTGCCAATCCAGGGCAAGCCATTCCGGCCGTTCCGGTGAAGACGACGAAGATCGCGCCAGCGGGGATCACGGCGGCCGCGGCGGCGGTGCCGCAAGCGGCGCGAAAGTCCGACCAGGTCTCGCCGACCGTGGCTGTCTCGGAAGCCGCCATTCCGGCGCTCGCGGCGAACGACCCGCGCTGGACCGCCTCCCAATCGAAGACCGCACCGGCTGCTTCCGGCCAGTCGGCGAGCAAGGCCGGGCAGAGGCCTGACAAGCCGGCGGCGGCGGCATTCGCGCAACCCGCTGCCGACACCGACGCCGCCACCGAGCTCGCCAAGGTCGCCGCACCGGCCCCGGCGGCGGGCAGCAGTCCCGATGGCGCGCAGACCGCCGCCATTCCGGCCGCGCAACCACAAGTAGCGTCGCAGCAATCTGCCGCGCAGGATGACGACAGCAAGGCCGAACCGCGCAAAGCGGCCGCGGCTGGCACCGGGCGCATCCTCAGGGCCGTGACTATGCGTAGCGGCCCGAAGAAGAATGCGGCCGCCATCGTCACGGTGCCCGCCAAGACCTCGGTGCAAGTGATGAGCTGCAAGCGTTGGTGCCAGATCGTCTACAACGGCAAGACAGGCTGGGTCTACAAAACCTACATCAAGACCGGCGCCTGACGCACCAGCGCCACGATCAAGGCAGGCACGGCCGAGCCGATCTTTGGCGCAGCGATGACGGTGTGCGTCAGATGCAGCGCCCGCCGTCGACCTCCAGTGCAACCCCAGTAATGAAGGCGGCCTCGTCGGATGCCAGCCACAGTGCCGCATTGGCGATGTCGAGCGGGGTCGAAAGCCGGCCGAGCGGGATCGAGGCGCGGAATTTCTCGCGGATTTCGGGTGTATCGGCGCCCATGAATTTTTCCAGCATGCCGGTCTCACCGGCCACCGGACACAGGCAGTTGACGCGGATGTTCTTCGGCGCGAGTTCCACCGCCATCGACTTGGTGGCGGTGATCGCCCAGCCCTTGGAGGCGTTGTACCAGGTGAGGCCGGGCCGAGGGCGCAGGCCAGCGGTGGAGGCCGTGGTCAGGATGACGCCGCCGCCTTGCCGCTCCATGATCGGCACGACGGCAAGGGCAGCATGATAGATGGCCTTCATGTTGACCGATGTGATCAGGTCGAACGTCGACTCGTCGACTTCGAGCATGTCGCCATTGCGATGGGTGAACCCGGCATTGTTGACCATGATGTCGATACGTCCGAAGGCGCTTTTGGCGGCATTGACCATCTCGTCGAATTCGGAGCGCTGCGAAACGTCGGTCTGGGTCCAGATCGCCGCCTCGCCGATCTCGCCGGCTACGCGTTCGGCGCCCTTGGCATTGAGGTCGGCCACGACGATCCTGGCGCCCTCCTCGGCGAAGCGACGGGCAATGCCCTCGCCGAAACCCGAAGCGGCCCCGGTGACGATGGCGACCTTGTCCTTCAGACGCATGTTTTTCCGCTCCCTGGGTTCATCGCGTGGCTTTTACCGTGGGCTGCCGGCATCATGGCCTGTGCCACGACAGGCAAAGCGCTGATTCTCCCTTAGCTTTCGTCACATTCACGTCCTATGCTGCAACTGCGAAGGCTTGGCGGAGTTGTCGTTTGCCGACAAGCCTTCGCTTGGTGCCAGTGTCAAGCGCACATCTGGACCGACACAAATATGTAGCGATCGGTCGTCGATGTGACACCATGGCACTGGAAAATTTAAATCGATTAGAATATATCAGCCGCGTACTCGCGACCGGCGTCAAAGCGGATAGACCATGACCAGCCAGATCATCCCCGTCGACCCTTTCGACTTCATCATTTTCGGTGGCACCGGCGACCTGTCGGAACGCAAACTTCTGCCGTCGCTCTACTATCGCCAGCGCGACCATCAATTTTCCGAGCCAACCCGCATCATCGGCACGTCGCGTTCGAAGATGAGTGATGACGAATTTCGGGCTTTCGCCAAGCAGGCTATTTCCGACCACGTCAAGGCGGCCGATATCGATCCCAAGGAGCTCAAAACCTTCCTGGCGCGGCTTTCCTATGTCCCGGCCGATGCCACGAGCGGCGCGGGGTTCGACAGACTGAAAAAGGCGATCGGTGACAGCGACTGCATCCGCGCCTTCTATCTGGCGGTGGCGCCGGCGCTGTTCGGCGACATCTCGCACAAGCTGAAAGAACACGACCTGATCACGCCGAATTCGCGCATCGTGCTGGAGAAGCCGATCGGCCGCGACCTCGCCTCTGCGCAAACGCTCAACGATCTGGTCGGCGACGATTTCCACGAAAGCCAGATCTTCCGCATCGACCATTATCTCGGCAAGGAAACGGTGCAGAACCTGATGGCGCTGCGTTTTGCCAATGCGCTCTACGAGCCGCTGTGGAATTCCGCCCATATCGACCACGTGCAGATCACCGTCGCCGAGACGGTCGGCCTGGAAGACCGTGTCACCTATTACGACAAGGCCGGCGCGCTGCGCGACATGGTGCAGAACCATATGCTGCAACTGCTCTGCCTGGTGGCCATGGAAGCGCCATCGTCGATGGACGCCGACGCCGTGCGTGACGAGAAGCTGAAGGTGCTGCGCGCGCTCAAGCGCATCAACGGCAACGAGGCGCCGAAGCACACGGTGCGTGGACAATACCGCGCCGGCGCTTCCGCAGGCGGGCCGGTGAAAGGCTATGTCGAGGAGCTCGGCAAGGACAGCAACACCGAAACCTTCGTCGCGATCAAGGCCGAGATCGGCAACTGGCGCTGGGCAGGCGTTCCGTTCTACCTCAGGACCGGCAAGCGGCTGGCAACCCGGGTCTCGGAGATCGTCATCGAGTTCAAGCCGATCCCGCATTCGATCTTCGGCGGCGACAGCGCCGGGCCGATCTTCGCCAACCAGCTGGTCATCCGGCTGCAGCCCGACGAAGGCGTCAAGCAATTCATCATGATCAAGGACCCGGGTCCGGGCGGCATGCGGCTGCGGCAGATTTCGCTCGACATGAGCTTCGCGCAGTCCTTCGACGGCCGCGCGCCCGACGCTTATGAACGGCTGATCATGGATGTCGTGCGCGGCAACCAGACGCTGTTCATGCGCCGCGACGAGGTCGAGGCCGCGTGGAGGTGGATCGACCCGATCCAGAACGCCTGGGAAAGCGCCAGGCAGGAGGCGCAGGGCTATACGGCGGGCACCTGGGGACCTTCGGCCTCGATAGCGCTGATCGAACGTGACGGGCGGACATGGCACGAGAGCAATTGAACAGCGCCAGCTACAACTGGAATGGCTTTTCCGACCGCGCGGAACTGGCGGCTGCGCTGGCCGGCCGCGTCGCCGACCGGCTGGCAAAGGCAATCGCGGCGCGCGGCACGGCGTTACTGGCCGTTTCCGGCGGCACGACGCCGGCAAAATTCTTTGCTGCCCTGTCGGGAATACCGATCGCCTGGGACAAGGTAACGGTGACGCTGATCGACGAGCGCTTCGTGCCGGCCTCCTCGCCGCGTTCCAATGCCGGACTGGTGGCCGCCAATCTGTTGCAGAACGCGGCTGCGGCGGCACGGTTCGTGCCGCTCTATCACGAAGCCGTCAGCATCGAGGATGCCGCGGCATCGGACAATGCGGCGCTCCAGTCCCTGCCCTGGCCGCTCGACGTCGCCGTGCTCGGCATGGGACCTGACGGCCATACCGCCTCATTCTTTCCCGACGCCGACGATCTGGCGAAATTGCTCGACCCGTCCTCGCACAGGATCGTGCTGCCGGTTCATGCGGCAAGCGCCGGCGAGCCGCGGCTGACCCTGTCGCTGGCGCGCATTGTCGATGCCGGCTTCCTGGCGCTGCACATAGAGGGCGAGGACAAACGCACCGCCTTCGACGGCGCGGTGGCACCCGGTCCGCGAAAGCCGATCCGCGCCGTGCTCGACGCCGCCCCCAGGCCTGTAGAGGTTTTCTGGGCACCCTAACTCTAGACTTATCTGGTCCCGGCAAACGGCGGGAGGAGTTTCCGGGACCTCGCTTGAAAGGACCGAACGCCATGACCGCAAGACGCGATATCGAAGCCATCACGGAGCGCATCCGCCAACGCTCCAAGCCGGGCCGCGAGCGCTATCTCGGCCGCATCGCCAGCGCATCGAACCAGACCGCCAACCGGGCGGTGCTGTCCTGCGGCAATCTTGCCCATGGCTTTGCCGTGTGCAGCCCCTCGGAGAAAGTGGCGCTGGGTGCCGACAAGGTGCCGAACCTCGGTATCATCACCTCCTACAACGACATGCTGTCGGCGCATCAGCCCTTCGAGACATTCCCGGCGCTGATCAAGGAAGCGGCGCGGGAGGCCGGCGGCATCGCCCAGGTTGCCGGCGGCGTGCCGGCGATGTGCGACGGTGTCACCCAGGGGCAGCCGGGCATGGAGCTTTCGCTGTTCTCGCGCGATGTCATCGCCATGGCGGCCGCGATCGGCCTGTCGCACAATATGTTCGACGCCGCCGTTTATCTGGGCGTCTGCGACAAGATCGTGCCCGGGCTGGTGATCGCGGCACTGACCTTCGGCCATCTGCCGGCGGTGTTCATTCCGGCCGGGCCGATGACGACAGGCCTGCCCAACGATGAAAAGGCCAGGGTTCGCCAGCTCTATGCCGAGGGCAAGGCAGGCCGCGCCGAACTGCTGGAGGCCGAGTCCAAATCCTACCATGGACCGGGGACATGCACCTTCTATGGCACGGCCAACTCCAACCAGATGTTGATGGAGATCATGGGCCTGCACACGCCAGGCGCTTCCTTCGTCAATCCGGGCACGCCGCTGCGAGATGCCTTGACCCGCGAGGCGACCAAGCGGGCGCTGGCGATCACCGCGCTTGGCAACGCCTATACGCCGGTCGGGCGGATGATCGACGAGCGTTCCATCGTCAACGGCGTGGTTGGCCTGCACGCGACCGGCGGCTCGACCAACCATACCATTCATCTGATCGCCATGGCCGCAGCCGCTGGGATCGCGCTGACCTGGCAGGATATTTCCGACCTCTCGGAAGCGGTGCCGCTCCTGGCGCGCGTCTATCCCAACGGGCTTGCGGATGTGAACCATTTCCATGCCGCCGGCGGGCTCGGCTTCCTCATTCGCGAGCTGCTCGACGAAGGCGTGCTGCATGAAGATGTGCAGACGGTATGGGGCGAAGGCCTGCGGCCCTACGCAGTCGAGGCAAAGCTCGGTGCCGACGGCAGCGTCGTGCGCGAAGCCGCCCCGCGCGCGAGTGGCGACGCGAAGGTCCTGGCGCCGTTCAAGAAAGCCTTTCAGCCGACGGGCGGCCTCAAAGTGCTGGCCGGCAATCTCGGCCATGCCGTCATCAAGACGTCCGCGGTGAAGCCGGAACGGCGCCTCATCGAAGCGCCGGCCAAAGTGTTCGACAGCCAGCAAGGGCTGAACGAAGCCTTCAAGGCCGGCACGCTTACCGGCGACTTCATCGCCGTCATCCGCTTCCAGGGACCGAAGGCCAACGGCATGCCGGAACTGCACAAGCTGACCACCGTGCTCGGCATCCTGCAGGATCGCGGCCAGCGCGTCGCACTGGTCACGGACGGGCGCATGTCCGGCGCCTCCGGCAAGGTGCCGGCGGCGATCCATGTCACGCCGGAAGCGGTCGAGGACGGCCCGATCGCCAGGATCCACGACGGCGACATCATCCGGCTGGATGCCGATGCCGGCACGCTTGAAGTGCTGGTACCGGCAGCGGAATTCGCGCTGCGTCGGACGGCGGAAGCCGATCTCATCGGCAATGAGTTCGGCTTTGGCCGTGAGCTCTTCGCCGGATTCCGGCAGCTGGTGGGTCGAGCCGACCATGGGGCCAGCGCGTTTGGAACCGACGCAGCGGAATTCGCGCTGCAATGAAAAGGGACGGCTCCTGGCCGCCGTAGCTGAAATGTGGATTACTTGGCCGTAGCTGAAATGTGGATTACTTGCTTGTCGCGGGGATCGTCGTCAAAGTCGGTTATTTTGTTGCGAAGATTAGGATTTCTGACAATCGGACGTGGCCGAAAGGGCAAAGCGCAAGGCTTTCCGTAGATAACTCGTCCCACTGTGCTTCTGGAATGCAACTGCTCTCCGCTGGCGGCGTACGCTCGCTGTTCATGATTCCTCCGAATCACCACAAAATCGCGATTTTTTGCCAGCTCGCCATATGGGCAAATTCGCGAAGCTGCCGAAACCTACGACATGCAAGCCGAAGCTCCTCGGCAACGCCAGCTATGCGACGACCTTCGCCACCATGTCCGGATGCTGACCGATCACGCGCACATAGGCGATAGCGAAATCCGGCGCGGTTGCCCGCGCCTGCTCCCAATCGCGTAGCGTGCCGACCGGAACCCGGAAGCGGCTGGCGAACTCGGACTGCGACAGGCCAAGCCCGGTCCTCGTCTTGCGGATCAGGCGGGCGCGCTGGCCCCGGTCCATCGCCCCAGCCGTCACGTCGAAGTCATCGGCGTCAGCCGGGTCAGCAGGTAGCGAGATATGCTCGTTCTTCACCCTTGTTGCTCCTTCTCACTGAGATGAAGCGGGGCTGTTCACCCCGCCAGACGAAGACGCCGGTGAACAGCTTCTCCCCGACGATGCCGACCACCTTGAACCGTTCCTCGCCGTCGATCTCTCGGATGGAGGGGATAATGAGATGGTTGTCGTCCTCAAAAATCCGATCGCCAAAGGCCAGCGGTAATTTGTGCTTTTCGCGATTCGCCGCATCCTTGGCAGAGTCGAACCTGTCCTGCGTCATGGGCTACAATCATACGGGATTTCCGTATAGATCGCAAATCCCTTTTCACTCGTGAAATGTCGAGGGTTTTAGGAGCGCGACAAACCCACAGAGGAAAGGCGCTTAAACCGCTCGGTATGGTAACTGGAGCCGCTGGGTAAACCTTCGCTCGGCCGGCTAAAGCGCCGGCGATTTCGGGCAGCACATTCATCGCATCTCGGCCATGGTCGAGCTTTCAGCACGGCCGGAATGTCGTAGGTGTCGTTGATTGACTTGACGGTTCGCCAATCGAGACCGGCCTGGTAGGCCGGCTCGTGGGCCGCCCCTTCTGTTGCTGACAACCAAACCCTACTGAACCGTGATCTCGGCCCGTTCGCCAGCCTTGACTGTCACCGGCATCTCCTTGTCATGACCCTCATCCGACATATGCCGGACGACGACATAATCGCCGGCGGGGATCGTCTGCTGCCAGTTGTCGCCGTAGTTGAAGCCGAGCGATTTGCGCTTGCCATCGATGTCCTTTTTCGACGAAAACACCTCAATCGAATAAGCGCCGGGCGCCGATATTGCGAGCACGCCCGCATCGAGCACGACCTTCACGTCCTGGCTGTCGCCGGGCTTGATGCTGAAAGGCTGCTCGACGACGGCGAGATCGAGCGTTGTCACCGCCACATAGTCGTCGGGCGGCAGCCAGAACTTGCTGTCGGCCCCATAGGAGTGCTCGACGCTGTCGCGGCTGCCGTCGATCTTCTTCTTCGCCTTGACGATCTCAAAGCCGATGGCCGAATTGTCGGCCTTCTCGCCGCCAGACGTATAGTAGGCATTGAGCATGGCCTGGCCGACGCCGACCACGACGTCCTTTTCTACGGTCTGCCCGGCGGCGAGCTGGATTGTTTCCGTCACCGTGCCGGCACCGATCTGCACCGTCACCTTCTGTTCGCCCGCCGGCACGATGGCCTGGGTGTCGCCGTAATGGGTGGTGCTGCCACCGGGATAGGCGAAATCGACGCGGGCTTCGCTGCTGATCTCGGCACCCTGGCTGGCATGCGGGTGAATGATCAATGTGCCGGCGTTCAGGATAAAGAGCGGTTTTTGGACCTGGCCGGCCTCGATCTTGACCTTCTGCTCGACCTTGGCTTCGTCGTCGCGCGCGACGACGATATAGTCGCCGGGATCGAGTTTGCCGCTATAGCTGCCATATTCGGTGGTGACGGACTCGCCGCGCGAGCCGTCGGGGTTGGCTTTGTAAATCTCCCAGGCATTGCCGTCGGTGATCGGCTCGCCGCCTTCGGCCATCACCACGGTCGGCTGGAAATTGAAAGCAGGCCTTGCAGGCTCCGGCGCAGGCGCTGGCGCTGGCGCCGGTTCGGTTGCCGGCGCCGGCGCGGGGGGCGGCGACGGCGCCGGTGCGGCGACGGTTTCGACCAAAGCTTGCCGCAGCGCCTTCTCGTCGGACGCCTGGATGTACTTGCCGCCGGTGTTGTCGGCGAGGCAAGCGATCTGCTTGCCTTCGTCGGCCGTAAGGCCAAAGCCGACAACGTCGGCTGTGAAATCGACGCCGGACGATTCGAGTTCCTTGCCAAGCGCGCAAGGATCGCCGCCACAGGTCTCGAGCCCGTCGGTGATGAGAATGACGGTCGCCTTGTCCTCGGTGTATTTCAGCGCTTCGGCCGCCTGCTTGACGGCTGATGTCAGCGGCGTCTTGCCGAGGAATTTCATGCTGTCGGCCGCGGCCGAAATCGCGCTCGCCGAGCCGGCCTGCGGCGGTACGATCAGCTGGATGTCCTCGCAACTGCCTTTCTTGCGATGGCCATAGGCCATGAAACCGAGTTCATCGTCGGCGGGAACCGATTGCAGCACGCTTCTCAGCGACTCACGGGCGATTTCCAGCTTGGGCCTGCCGTCGATCTGCGCCCACATCGACCCTGAAGCGTCGAGGATGATGATGAGCTTGTTTGCGGCAAAGCCGAATGTCGTCATCGACAAAAGGAGAAACGCCGCAGCGACGCTCCGTGCAAGTCCCGCCATCAAAATCTCCTGAGTAGCCGCCCCGTCCGCCGGCTGAAGCTATTTGAGCCCACCCTGGGACACAAGCCCGGACGCGGCTTGTCCGCGGCTTAGTAGGTGGTGCGGCGCTCTTCGGAAGGCGGGCGGCCAAACTGCAGCCGGTAGCTCTGGGCAAAATAGGAATGCGAGGTGAAGCCGGTGGCGATCGCCACATCGAGGATCGGCATGTTGGTCTGGCGCAACAATTCGCGCGCCCGCTCCAACCGCAGCCGCATGTAGTAGCGGCCGGGCGTGACGTTGAGGTGGCGCAGGAACAAACGCTCCACCTGACGCACCGAAAGGCCGGCCGATTTGGCGAGCTGCACCGCCGAGAGCGGCTCGTCGAGATGGTCGGCCATCAGCTCGACGATGCGCCTGAGCTTCTCCGACTTGCCGGTGAGATCGCGCTCCGGCCCGACGCGCTGGCGGTCGCCGGCCGAGCGGATGCGCTCGTGCTGGAACTGGTTGGCGACGCCATTGGCGAGGTTCGAGCCGAAGTCGCCGCGCACGATCTCCAGCATCAGGTCGATCGAGGTGGTGCCGCCGGCGCAGGTGTAGCGCTTGCGGTCGATCTCGAAGACGTTGCCAGTGCAGTTGATGTCGGGAAAGCGCTCGACGAAGCCGGCGCGGTTCTCCCAATGGATGGTGCAGCGATAGCCGTCGAGCTGGCCGGCCTCGGCCAGCAAATAGGATCCGACCGACAGCGCGCCGAGCGCATTGCCGCGCCGGCCCCAGCTGCGCAGCGCCGCCAGAACCTTGCTCTTGCCGGGAAACTCCGTGGTCAGCCCGACCGAGACGAAGAGGATGTCGACCGGCGGAAGGTCGGCAACCGCATAGTCGATCTTGAGCGGCAAGCCGTTGGACGCCATCACCGGATCGCCATCGGCCGATACCGTCGTCCAGCCGTAGAAATCGCGGCCGAGCAGCCGGTTCGCCGAACGGAACGTGTCGATCGCGGCGGCCAGCGAGAACATGGAGAACTTGTCGACCAGCAGGAATGCGAATTGCCGGCCGCCTTGAACGGGATCATTCATGACCGGCCGTTCCAAGGGAATAGTTGGGTTCGGCAAAGCTGCTGCTTTCTGGTGGTCAGAAGGAGGGCCGTTTCAACCCGGCCGCAAGGTAGGCGGAGGCTAACGTATTGGCCATCAGCATGGCAATGGTCATCGGCCCGACGCCGCCGGGCACGGGCGTGATGGCGCCGGCGGCCTTCGCCGCTTCGGCATAGGCGACGTCGCCGACGAGGCGGGATTTGCCCTCCCCCTTCTCCGGGGCCGGGATGCGATTGATGCCGACGTCGATGACGGTTGCGCCGGGCTTCACCCAATCGCCCCTGATCATCTCCGGCCGGCCAACGGCGGCGACGAGAATGTCGGCGGTGCGGGCCAGCCCCGGCAGATCCTTCGTGCGGCTGTGCGCGATGGTGACGGTGCAATTGGCGGCGAGCAGGAGATTGGCCATCGGCTTGCCGACGATGTTGGAACGGCCGACGACGACGGCATTGAGGCCCGACAGATCCTTGCCGCGCACGCGCTCGATCAGGAGCATCGAGCCGGCGGGCGTGCAGGGAACGAAAGCGGTGTCGAGTTCGCCGGTGCCGAGCTTGCCGACATTGATGAAATGGAAGCCGTCGACATCCTTCTGCGGCGCGATCGCCTGGATGACCTTGCCGGCGTCGATGTGGGCGGGAAGCGGAAGCTGCACCAGGATGCCGTTGATGGCGGGATCGGCGTTGAGGTCGGCGATGATCTTGAGCAGCGCCTCCTGGGAGGTGTCCGCCGGCAGCGTGTGCTGGACCGAATGAAAGCCGCATTCCTTGGCGGTGCGGGATTTGGAGGCGACGTAGACCTGGCTCGCCGGATCCTCGCCGACGATAACCACGGCGAGGCCGGGCTGGATCTTGCCCTTGGCGACAAGCTCCGCGGTCAAGGTCTTCACCGTCCGCACCACGTCTTCGGCAACGCTTTTGCCGTCAATCACTTCGGCCATATGAATCACCCCTCGATACGTTCCGCCAAACCGGCCGCGTCTGAAAATGCGGCGCTTTGGATCCTTTTCTCAATCGTGTGCCGAAGCCTGCATGACCCGGCCAGCCGGGCTGCGTCTCCGGCAAGACACCGCGCGGCATTTTGACGAAAATTCGAACACGCAATCCCGTCAAAGCGCCGTCCGATGCCGTTTACGCGAAACCGGCCCGCTTTTGTTCGACACAGGAGACTATCTTGTGGCTCAGAAATAGCGGCGGCCGGCGCGGCTCTCGGTAAGCTCGCGAACAGCCTCGCGAAATTCGCGCAGGCTGGCGCGAATTTCCTCGATCGACGCCTGCTCGGCGCCCTTCTCGGCGGCGGCGGGCTGCTCCAGCGGCGCGGCGGGATAGGCCGACGGCTGAGCCGGAGCGGGTGCGGCCGGGTAGGGCATGGGCGCGCCATAGGGCGCCGCGGCCTGGGGATGGCCTGCCGCCGACCGCGTCTGCCAAGGCTGCATGTGCGGATAGACCAAGGGCTGCGCATAGGGATGGGACGAGGCCGGATACATCGCCTGCTGCGGCACCAGGGGCGACCGCAATGGCGGTCCCATGGGCCGCGTATAGCCGGCGTCCGCGTCTGGCTGAAAAGATGGCCGCGGATAGTCTGGAGCTGGCGGGCGATGTCCAAAGGCGGAATCCGGAGCCGGATAGTCGGGAAATGCCGGAGTGCTCGCCGGCCGGCCCTCTTCGGCGACAGCGGCCGATGCAGATGCACCGGGAAACGCATCGTCCTGCGCCTCGGTGCCGGGCTTGCGGGACACGGCTTTGCGCAGCCTCGACATCAGCAAGCCGATCCGGCTTGGATCCTCGGTGGCAGCGGCTCCGGGCTGCGCGGCAAGCGGCGGCACTGATGCTGGTGGCGGCGGCGGTGATTGCGGCGGCGATGCTTGCGGTATCGGCGGCGCCGGCGGAGGCGGCGCCCGGAATGCCTGGTCATCGAGCGGCGCCCGGCGTTCGTCCATCTTGCGGTCACGGCGGGATCGTGACCCGGCGGTCTCACGCAGGCTTTCATAGGCGCCGCGCATGGCGCCGAGACCGACGCCGGAGGCAAAGCCCAGCAGCAGGCCGGCAAGCGCCACCACGGCGCGCGACGGCCCGTTCGGCTCCAGCGGAATGGAGGCGGGCGAGATGACGCTCATATTGGCGGTGTTGATATTCTTCTGCTCGCCGGTCTCCTTGGCGCGCAGGAGATATTGCTCATAGACCGAGCGCTTGGCCGAGGCCTCGCGTTCCAGTTCGCGCATCGAGACAAGGTCGCTGTTGACGTCGCCGCTGCGCACCTTCATCTGCGCCAGGCGGGAAGCAAGGTCCTGTTCGAGCTGGACCGAGCGTTTCAGGTCAACCTGCAGCGACGACGCGATGCGGCTGAGTTCGGCGACGATGCGTTCGCGCGCGCCGGTGAGCTGGGCCTCGAGCGCCTGGCGCTCGGGATGGCGCGGTCCGAGCCGGACCGCTGCCCGATCAGCCTCCTGTTTGAGCGTTGCGTATTGCGAGCGCAGATCGCTCATGGAGTTGGAGTTGATCTCTTCAGGCAAGGTGCCGCTGAGCACCGAATTCACGTTGACCTGACGTGCCGAGGCCGCGCGGGCGTTCAGCTCCAGCGTGCGGGCGCGGGCGACGGAAAGCTGCTCGTTGAGCTTGAGCATCTGGTCGTCGCTGATCAGATGGCCCTGCGCGTCGACAAGATCATGGGTGGCCCTGAAATCCTCGACCTTGCGCTCGGCGGCTTCGACGCCCTTGCGCATCTCGTCGAGTTTCGCCGTCAGTTCGTTGTTGGCCCGGCCGGCAGTGTCGGACTGGATTTCACCCGAAGTCTGCAGGAAAACCTTCGTCATCGTTTCCGCGATGAGCGCCGATTTCTGGGCGTCCTGCGTGGTGACGCCGATGGTGATCACGGAGGTCTTGCCGCCGCGCTCGACCGAAACGCTCTCGGCCAGGTTGACGATGGCAAGGGAAAGGCGGCGGGATTGGTCGACACCGCCCGGTCCGTCCTGGCGCAACAGGATCGAGCGGATCAGCGACATGACGCCCAGGCCGCCATTGCCTTGGCCGTTGAACTCGGGGTCGTCGACCAGGTCGAGCTCCTGGACAACCTTGTTCAACACGGTGCCGGAGGTCAGCAACTTGATCTGGTTCTCGACGTTGACGAGCGCCGCGTCGGGCATGACCACCGCCTGGGTGAGATCGCGATCCGTAAGCTTCAGGTCGCGCGGGTCGACGATCAGTTCGGTGGTGGACTCGTATTTCTTCGGCGTCGACAGGGCAATCGCAACGCCGAGCGCCGCGCCCAGTACCGTCGTGGTGATGATCAGCGCTTTGGACCTGGCGACGCCGCGAACCACCTGCATCGGATCGATCAGGGGCTTCCATTGCTGGCTGTCGGCATCCTCGCCAGGAGATGTTCCCGCTTCGCTCGCGCTCAGCGGTTCGGATGTGCTGCGCGGGGAATCAACGCTCGAGGCGATCTCAGGAACCGTCTCTTCATACGGCATCGCCGAGTCCGAACCGCCGATACCGGCCCCATCGTGCGAACGCGAAATGCCGGCGGACGCCGGAGCCGGCTCGCCGCCCGGCTGCAAGCGTTGCGTTGCGGTGGATGCGGAAGGCGCCGGATTCATCTTCGCCTCGCGCTGCGAACGCGCCAGGCGATGACGTGTGGCGGCATCCTCGCGCCATGACGGATTTGCCCGATCCCCTAGCGAGACCAGCGATGCCTCGTCCTCACCGCGCACGGCTTGGCCAAGCGCCAGCAAGGATCGCTCGCGCCTCCAGTCCTCACGATTTTCCCTGTCGCCCATTCTCGCGGAGCTTACTTTCAGCCGCCAGACAGCGGCAGTCGGCCATTTGTTAAGCCACGCTAAACAAGCATAGGAAACAAAAGGTTAATTTTAGGCGGCCGAAAGCATTGCTTGATGCCGGCTGCTTGGAATTTCAGCAGATGCAGGAAGATTTCAGAAGGGCACGTTAAACTTTGCCGCCTATGCCTTTCCCTGACCCATGACTGAGGCCAGCGACATACCGCAGAGGCGGCCCCTCGCCCGGATCGGCGCCTTCGTGGCCGAAAGACGGGGGCTGGTTCGCGACTATTTTTCGGCGATCAGCGGCGCCGGCGGGCGGCTGGTGTTTTCACTCGCCTACTTCATCGCCTTGGCCAACACGCTTTCCATCGCCGAGTTCGGCATGTTCGCCACCGCCTCGGCCGCCGGAGTGATGCTGTCGCGGCTTCTGGCCTTCGGCTTCATCTCGGCACTCTACCGCACCGCCACCATCCGCCCCAACCTGATCGGCACCTTCACCGCAGGTTTCCTGCTGCTGGGCATCGTCTCGTTGCCGCTGCTCGCCGCGGCCTCCTACATCGTCTACCTGATCTTCTTTGCCAGCACCGTGCCGCTGCCGGTGTTCGCGGCAACCGTGTTTGCCGAGGCGCTTCTGTGGCGGCCGGTGGAGGTGGCGCTGATCGTCAACAACGGGCTCGGCAAATTCGGCCGTGCCGCCGTGCTGGCGATCCTGGCGACGGCGTTGCGGGCAGCCGGCGCGGTGCTGTTCATGTTCTGCGCGCAACACAGCGTCTGGGTGTGGTCCTGGTTCTATATCGGCGCGAACGCGGCCTCGCTGCTGATCGCGTTCGGTCTCTTCTATCCGCGCCAGCGGCTGCGGCTGCGCGGCGAGCTCTATCTCAGGCGGCTCGCCGATTCGATCTACGTCGCCGGCGCCGAGGTGTTGTTCTACCTGCAGATGGAGTTCGACAAGCTTCTGGTGCTGGCGATCGGCGGGCCGCACCTGGCCGGCATCTATGCCATCATCATGCGGCTGGTCGACCTGACGGCGATCCCGATCCGCACCTTCTCCATGATGCTGGTGCAGCGCATGATGCGTGCCCCGGAGCTCTTGTCACGGCTGGCGGTCAAGAGCGGCATCGAAGGCGGCGTGTTCGCGGTCTCGACGCTGGCGCTGCTGGTGCTTGCCGTGGTGCTGCATTTCTTCCCCGGGGCGCTCGGCAAGAACGTCTCGGAGGCCGCTCCCCTTGTGGCGCTTGCGATCGGCGTTCCGGGACTGCGCAATCTGGTCGAATACCAGGCGGAGCTTCTGTTCGCGCGCGGCCAGACGCTGGTGCGGGCGCTCAATCTCGGCCTGCTCGCCGCTCTCAAGGCGCTGCTGCTGACCTATGTGCTGACCACCATTGCCGACACATCGAAGCTGGTGCTGTCGCTCAACGTCGTCTTCCTGCTGCTCTATCTCGCGTCGATGCTGCTGACCTATTCGGCGCTGCGCAAGCCGGCGAAGGCGATCTGATCCTTCATCCGGGCAGTCTTTCCGAGAACCGGTTCGCTTTTCAGGATCAGGATCGGTCGAGCCCGATCAGCCGGCGGATGCGGCCGGTATCGGTGCCGATGAAGGACTGCATGCCGATCGCCACCTGTTCGGGCGCCATGGCGGCAACGAAGCGACGGAATTCATCATCCGACAGCGCCTCACCGGTCCAGTGGACGCGGCAGAATTCTTCCGAGCCATGGAAGTGGCCGGCGCCGTCCAGCAGATCGTCGACATAGCGGCCATAGATCATGCATTCGGAGAATTTGCGCGCCGAGCCGACGACCTCGACCCAGTTTCGGCCATGCACCTCCTCGATCCGACTGCACATGGCCAGCACGGTGTCGCGGCGCCAGGCGATCAGCGTCGAAATGTAATCGTGAACCGAATTCCTCGACGGATCGATGCCGAGCGCGGAGCCGGCATTGCGCGACCATATGCGATGCTCGTCATGACCGTCCTGCGCAAGCACGCCGTCACGGCGGAACAGCCGCGCCTTGCCGTCGCGCCAGAACGCGCCGCAATCGAAAGGCTTCAGAAAGGCGACGTCGGAATCGCAGAAGACCAGAACGTCCTGGCATGCGTGCGCCGCAACGGCGATGCGGCGCAGCTGCTGCACGTGCCAGCCGCGCAGCGGCTGCGTCTTCAGGCTGAGCCAGACGCGCCGCCGGAACAGGCTAAGCGGATCGTCGAAGACATGCAGCCAGCGCGGCAGCAACTCACGTTCGTCGACGACGGAACGGTTGGCGCTCTCCAACCGTCGAAACAATTTGACGTCGCGGCCTTCGACCAGAATGTAGTGATGCGCGACGCCCGTGACGTGGCGGTCGAGGGTTTCGCAGAGCAGGCGGCAACGCTCGAAATCCGGCGCATAGCTTGCCGTCACCATGGCTGCCGTCGGCGTTGCCCGAAGCAGTCCGGGTTCGGCGATCGCGCCCGGAACGAACCTCTCGTTCAACGGACGTCTCCGGCTTGGGGCCGGAACAATTTCTGTTTGAGGACCCGCCACAGGAACAAGGGGTTGCCGACCACATAGCGGCGCCAGAGCCGTCCCGGCTCGACCGCCAGCCGAAACAGCCACTCCAGCCTGAGGCGCCGTATCCACAAGGGCGCGCGCGGCACGGCGCCGCTGAGAAAATCCAGCAGCGCGCCGACCGCGACCGGCAGCGTGCAGTGGCGCTCGTCGATGTGCCGTTCGATCCACAATTCCTGGCGCGGCACGCCCATGGCGACCAGCAGCATATCAGGCCGCAGCGCGGCGATGCATTCGATGATTTCCGGCTCCTGCGCAGCGGAGAAGTAGCCGTCATGGATGACCACGAATCTGTGCTGGACGGCAATCGCCGCGAGCTTCTTCGACGCCGCCTCGGCATTGACGCGCGTCGCGCCGAGCAGCCCCACGGTCAGCGGCCGGGTCACCGACCGCAGAAAGGCCGGCACGAAGTCGGTGCCGTTGAGATTGTCCGGGAACGGCGCGCCATAGAGAAGCTGCGCTGCGAGATCGACGCCGATGCCGTCCGGCAGGATGAGAAAATCGTCGAGCGCCTGGGCGAACACCGGATCGGTGTAGGCGAGATTGGCGTTATGGGCGTTGAGGAAGCTGACCTTGGTGAAGCGTCGTTCCACGATCAGCCGCGTCAGCAGGGCGATCGCGTCGTCCCAGCGAATGGCGAGCACGGAGATGCCGAAGATCGTCTTCAATGTGTCGGGCCCGAATGCGGCGCGGGCGGCGTGCATGTTCATGCAAACGCCTCCTGCATGACCGGACCGAGCTTCTCCAGGCCAAGCCGGATGGCGGCGTCGAGCGCCTTGAGCTGCCGGCGGTGGAACGCGCTGCCGTCAACGTCGCTTATGTCGGCCGCCGCGGTCTCCAGCGCCTTGGCAAAGGCGACCGGATCGTCGGTGACCGCGCAATTGACCGGGCGATGGTCGATGCCGCGCAGCGCGTGGCTGGTGGCGACGGCGGGCAGGCCTAGCTCGAACGTTTCGATCGTCTTCAGCTGCACGCCGCTGCCGGCGGTGCTGATGAGCGGGATGACGGCGCCGCCGCGTATGAAAGCCTGGGCGTCCGGCACGCGTCCGACGAAAGCGACGCCGGGATGCGTCGAGGCGATGTCAGACGGCATGCTGCCGGCGATCCTGATGCGGAAGTCCGGGCGCAGATGCGGTACCACCTTGTCCAGGAACCAGCCGAGCCCGATGCGGTTCGGCTGCCAAGTCCAGGTGCCGATCAGCGCGGCGTCGCACTCAATCTTGCGCCGGCCGTTGTGCGGCGGTGGCGTGGCGCCCGTCACCAGCGGCAGCACCGCCGAGCGGTCGTCGGAGGCCACGCCAAGTGCCGAACGGTCTTCCTCGGCCAGCGTGAAGACGAAACGCGCGCGGCGGCACAGACGCTCTTCCACGCTCTCGAGCAGCCTTGCCTCGCGGCGGAACAACAGGCGCTGGAAGATGCCCGGGGCGGCAGCGGCATTTTCCCGCGCCGAAAGATGCTCGACATTGTGGGCGACGAAGATCGAAGGCCGCTCGTCGAAGAGCTTTTCGAAGGCGCCGGCGAACTGCACGGAATTAAGCACATAGCCGTCGAAGGGGCCGGCGCGCTCGATGGCGGCGAGGACTTCGGCATCGGAGACCGCACGCAACTTGGCCGACGCGAAGGTGAGGCCCGAAAGCATCGCCTTGCCGACCCAGGCAAGCTTTTGCAGCGCTGAAGCATTTTCGGTGCGCACGTCCACGGCACCCAGCACGATGGTGCTTTCAGGATCGGCGGCGGCTTTCCCCGGCCAGATGAAGCCGATGACGGTGACGCGCGCGCCGGCGCGCCGCAAGGCAGCGATGATTGCAGCATTGGCGATCTCGTAGCCCGATGCGAGAGCGCCATCGGGCACGATCGATGTGGCGAACAGCAGATGCATCTCACCTATCCTGTGGTGCAGCCGGTAGCAAAGCGCGGTGAACCCTTGATTAAACGCGCGCGCATCGACGACCCAAAACCTCGGCTTGAAGAGCCACTCCGTGAAAGGTGATTAACGAAACGTTATCGTCATGGTGCTAACAGAACTCGACCCACCATGCGGTGACACGGATGATCCCTTTGCCATCGGACGGTTCGGTATCGATCGCGGGACGATCCCCCCGGCTTGACACGCAGGCCGTCGAAGCCGTCGTCACCTTGCCGACCTTCAAGCGGCCGGACCAGGTCCTGCAAACGCTGGCGTCGCTGCGCGCGCAGCTGACCGGCAGGCCCTTTGCCATCATCGTCATGGAGAACGAGGCCGAGGCGCGTGCCGGCGCCCAGGCGTCGCTGCCGCTGTTCGAGCGCGGCGACATACCGGGCATGGTGATCATCGCGCATCAGCGCGGCAATTGCAGCGCCTACAATGCCGGCTGGCAGGCGGCGATCCTGCACTTTCCGAATTTCAGGCACCTGCTGGTCATCGACGATGACGAGATAGCCGATCCGCACTGGCTGGAACGGATGTGCGCGGCGGCCGAAAGCCTTGGCGCCGATATTGTCGGCGGCCCGCAAGTGCCCGACTTTGCCGATCCCGCCCATGCGCGCTGGGCCGAGCATCCGGTTTTCGCGCCGCCCTACCGCAAGACGGGCCTCGTGCCGGCGCTCTATTCGTCCGGCAATCTCCTGGTCGGGCGCAACGTGCTTACCGCCATGGGGCCGCCGTTCCTCGACCTGAGATTCAATTTCATGGGCGGCGGCGATTCCGACTTCCTGAGCCGGGCGGCGCAGCGCGGCTTTGTGCTTGGCTGGTGCGCCGAGGCCAGGGTGACCGAGACAGT
This sequence comes from Mesorhizobium sp. B1-1-6, assembly GCF_006443035.1. Lineage (NCBI taxonomy): Bacteria > Pseudomonadati > Pseudomonadota > Alphaproteobacteria > Hyphomicrobiales > Phyllobacteriaceae > Mesorhizobium > Mesorhizobium sp. B1-1-6. The sequence goes on from NZ_VFWR01000003.1 coordinate 20,656, forward strand.
CCCGGCCCGTCGGGTCGAGGCCGACTGGATCCGCGCCCGCAGCCTGCGCAACGGCGTGATCTCGACGCTGGTCGAAAAGAAGAAACGCGCCGGCACCCCGCTGGCCGGCGTCAAGGTGTTGCTGAAGAGCCTGGCCCTGCTTGCCGCCTCGCCATTTCGCGGCGCCGCCAGGCTGGCACGGACAGGATCGCCCGCGGCCGCAATCTACCCTGTCCATGTGGCGCTGGGCCGCGTGCTGGCCGAATTCGGATATGCCAATGAGCAATACCGCCAGCCTGAAAAGAACTGAGCGCGCGCCGCTCGGCGCCGCGTTCACGCGCGACGGCGTGGCAACCGCGATCGCGGCGCTGCTGTTCACCGTCATCCTGGTGTCCTTCCGCCCGTTCCAGCCCGCGGGCGCGGAACTCACCGGCGAAGGCGGCGACATCGTCAACCAGCTCGGCTTCGGCTCGCTCGGCGCCGTTTCCGTCTTTTCGCTGATGGCTTTCGCCGACCCGCGCATCGTGCGCTCGCTGCTCAGCCCTTCCTGGATGCTGATGCTGGGCTTCTTCTTCCTGTCGGTGGTGCTGGCGACAGACCCGCCCTCGGCGATGCGCGCCGCCTCCTTCACCATGATCGGCATCCTGACCATGGCGACGATCCTTGTGCTGCCGCGCGATGCGGACTCCTTCTCGAAGGTCATCATCTTCACCGCGGTGGCGGTCATGGGCCTTTCCTACCTCGGCCTCATCGCCTTTCCGCACGAGGCAATGCACACGGCCGATTCGCAAGAACCGGAACATGCCGGCCTGTGGCGCGGCGTGTTCACCCACAAGAACATCGCCGGTCCGGTCATGGCCTGCTTCAGTTTCGCCGGCCTCTATCTCTTCCGGCGCGGGCAGCGGTTCTGGGGCGCCGGAATTTTCGTCGCGGCGATGGTGTTCATGCTGCACACCGGATCCAAGACCACGGCCGGCCTGGTGCCGTTCTCGATCCTGATCGTCATGTTTCCGAGCCTCATGGGCATGCGGCTCGGCACGCCGATCCTGTTCGCGCTGGCGATCATCGCTACCGCGGTCGGCACGCTGGGCATCGTTTTCCTGCCGCCGGTGAAACAGCTGGCGGCGATCTATTTCCCCGGCCTGACCTATACCGGGCGCACCACGCTCTGGGAGTTCGCCGGCGAGATGCTGGCGAAGAAACCGTGGACCGGCTACGGCTATGAGAGTTTCTGGGGAACGCCGCTGCTGCTCAACCAGGATCAGCCCTTCGACCGACCGTGGGATATCAGGACCATCGTGCACGGCCATGACGGTTATCTCGACATCGCGGTCCTGATGGGCATTCCGGCCCTTTGCGTGGCGGTCTACACTTTCCTGATCGCCCCTTTGCGCGACTACATGCGCATTCCCTTGCGCAAGGAAAACATCTATCTCGGCGACTTCTTCATGATGGTTGTGCTGTTCGCCGCGCTCAACGCCTTCCTCGAAAGCTTCTTCTTCCATCGCGGCGATCCGGTGTGGCTGTTCTTCGTGCTCGGTGTGCTTGGGCTCAGACAGGTTTCGCTGCGCCCGGTCGCGCTGCGCAACGGCGGTCGTGGCGCGAGATTGGGCCACTCCACCTGACAGGGCTTCCCCGTTGATCCGCGAGCGTTTATGTGAAGCCTTTCCTCGGAGGGCTTTCGATGACGATCAGGCTTGTTCTCGCCGGCTGCGGCAATATGGGTTACGCCATGCTCTCGGGCTGGCTGAAATCCGGCAAGCTTGCACCGTCGTCCGTTTTCGTGGTCGAGCCCAATGCCGACCTGCGCCAGCGCGCGGCCGCACTGGGATGCGGAACGGCTGCCGACGCCACCGATATCCCGGCCGGTGCCGTGCCTGATCTCATCGTCATCGCCGTGAAGCCCCAGGTGATCCGCGACGTCACCGCCGCTTACAAACGTTTCGGCGAAGGGCGCACCACCTTCGTCAGCATTGCCGCGGGCACGCCGGTCGCCACCTTCGAGGAAATCCTGGGCGACCGCGCGCCTGTTGTGCGCTGCATGCCCAACACGCCTGCTTCCATTGGCAAGGGCATGATGGTGGTGTTTTCCAATCCGCTGGTTTCCGACGACACCAAGCGTTTCGTCGCCGACCTCTTGTCGGCCAGCGGCGAAGTGGCCACCATCGACGAGGAGGGACTGATGGATGCGGTGACCGCCGTGTCGGGATCGGGGCCGGCCTATATCTTCCATTTCATCGAAGCGCTGACCGTCGCCGCCGAGAAGGCGGGCCTGCCGGCGGCGACCGCCAGGCTGCTCGCCATGCAGACCGTCTATGGTGCCGCCTCCCTCGCCGCCGAAAGCGGCGAGGAGCCGGGCCTGCTGCGCCAGCAGGTGACCAGCCCGAACGGCACGACGGCGGCGGCGCTTGGTGTGCTGATGGGCGAGGACCGGTTGACCAATCTCCTCACGCAAGCGGTGGAAGCGGCGCGGCTGCGGTCGATCGAACTGGGGAAATAGAGCAGACTCCCTAGGCCAGATCGGTATGCGAGAAGTCGTTGCCTTTGTAGAGCAGAGCAGAGCCACGACTCTTTGCGCATGCATAGGACAGGCAATCGGCCAGGTTGAGTTGGGCGGGATGCCCGCGTCCTTTTCCATAGTCTGAAAAAGCTTGGACCGCGAGCTTGGCGTCGCCGGCGTCGATCGGAACGATTTCGATTTCGGACTCGCGCAGAAAAGCCTCTATCGCCACTTCAGCGACAAGCGGCTCAACGGCCAGCATAGTTGAAAGCCGCATAGCCGCTTCGAGCACCACCAACGCGGAAGTAATTTTGCGAGGTGCTACCGCGATGCGGTTGCTCCACTCGCCAGCATCTCCCTCTCCCGAAAGAATTGCGACGACCACCGAGGTGTCGACAAACATCAAGAGTGGCCCCACATCTCATCGATCTCATCCTTGTCTACGGGCCGGCCGCCATGACCAGCTCTGGCTTTGAGTTCATCAGCGATGGTAGCCAGCCGCTGCGCCAACGGAGCGCGTCCACTTTCCCGTTTCAGTTCGGACTCAAGAGCTTCGATCACCGCCTCGGTCATCGAAATCTTGCGTTTGGCGGCGAGCCGCTGTGCCAGCTCACGTGCACGCGGGTCCCTGATCTGGAGGTTCATTGGTCGATCCTCAGCGTCATCTGCCATTACAATATAGTGCATCTGTCATGACAGCGCCACAACGGGCTTATTTTCCGTACAGCATCTCATCCTGCAGCCGGCGCAGAGCGAACAGTCTCGTCGCCCGGTCGGGTGCGGCGTTGTCGGCCGTCAACAGCTCGCCTTTCCTCACCGGTTTCAGCACCTTGCCGCCCTCGAGCAGGCCGACCGGCACGGCACGCCGGGCGCGAGCGTCTTCGACGGTCATCGTCCAGGAGCGATAGCAGGTCTCGCCGATCGCATCGAAGGTTTCGCCGGCGAGCAGATCCCGCTTGGCGACGGCGCATACCTCGGCGACCGGCCTTGGCAGCGGCACCATGTCGGGCTTGCCGAAGAGCACGATGCGGGCTGCCGTCAGCGGGACTTCCAGCGAGGTCAAATGGTAGGGCCGGAACAGGCTGTAATAGGGACCGTGGCCGATATGCAGGTCGTCCATGCGCTCGACGATGCGCGGGTGGGTCGCCTCGACGATGACGAAGACACCGGGTGCGACACCCTTGCCGACCGTGTAGTCGACAACGCCCTTTTTCGTGAGCAGCCCGCCATGCTCGCGCGGAATGAGCACCTTGACGAGGTCGTCGCGGTCGGCCTTCGGGCCGTGCATGCCGGGCACATCGGGCACCAGCCCGGTGGCGTTGGCGATGGCGCACATCTCGACCATGGTTTTCGAACCGTCGACGAACTCGACCAGCATGCGCGGGTTCATGTTGCGGCGGATCGCTTCCTCGCGATAGTCGTCGGGCACGGCATCGTGGTTAAGCGGGTTGTTCTTGCCCTTGCCGGCCGAGACGATGGTCAGGCCCAGTGCGGAGGCGAACTCGATCAGCTCCATGCAGCTCGAGGGCTCGTCTCCGGCGCCGACCGAATAGACGACGCCGAGGCGATCTGCCTGCTGCTTGAGATAGCAGCCGATAGTGACGTCGGCCTCGACATTCATCATCACCAGATGCTTGCCATGCTGCATCGCCATCAGGTCGAAGTCGGCGGCGACGCCGGGCTTGCCGGTGGCGTCGATGACGACGTCGATCAGCGGATTGGTGACCAGCATCTCGTTGGAGGTGATGGCGATCTTTCCCGACTCGATCGCCGCGGTGACTTTCGAAGTGGTATCGGCTTCGACGGCCATCGCTTCGTCACCATAGGCGATGCGGATCGCTTCGCGTGCCGTGTGCGGACGTCTTGTCGAGACCGCGCAGACCGAAATGCCGGGCATCAGCATGCCTTGCGTGACCAGATCGGTGCCCATTTCGCCCGAACCGATGACGCCGATGCGTACCGGGCGGCCCTCGGCGGCACGGCTGGCGAGATCGCGGGCGAGCCCGGTCAAGGCGACATTGGTCATGCGGGGATGTCCACAGCTTCCTGGTTCGCGTCGGATTAGCAGGGAATAGCTCCTCCTTGCCAACGAAACTGGCCTCGACAGTCAATTTCCCATGAAATCGCGCGGTATAGAGGCGCTCGGCCCAGTCCCGACTGGACCGAAGCGGGGCTCCGAACTCGGCGACAAAGACCTGACGACTGCCAGTCCGCTGTGCCGGCGGCTTCTCATGATAGGAATTTTTTCTTGACCGGGTGAGGGCAACTATGCTACATATTTGCCTATGGTGCTGAGTTGCGCCAAGGGCCCGCCGCACAGGCGGGTTTTTCCGTTCAATGCTCCGTCAAGAGCGCACAGGCGAAGGCTCCGTCAGCCCGGATGCCTTGGGTTCAAAGACTTGCCAATTGACATTGCCTTGAACTGCCTCAATAAAACATTCGTTCGCCAGCGAAGGCAAATGTTCATCCCGCATCACCGAGCGGGACGCATTCCGCCTCGCGGGCAGAACGGGGAGTGCCTTTGCGCCGAGGTTGGCGGCAAAGGCGTTGGAGGTCAACGGAGCATCATTTCGAACCCGGGGGTCGGGCTCGGTGCTCCAGGGGAGGACAAATGGACACTATTCTTGCGGGCCTCAAAGGGGCCATCGACACGCTCGGCGCAACAGTGCTGCTGCCGATCGTCATTTTCATCATAGCCGTCGTTCTGGGCGCAAAGGTCAGCAAGGCTTTTCGCGCCGCTGTCACCATCGGCGTCGCCTTCATCGGCATCAACCTCGTGCTTGGCCTGATGTTCACGTCGATCGGCGACGTCGCCAAGGCCATCGTCACCAACACCGGCATTCATCGCGACATCATCGATGTCGGCTGGCCGTCGGCGGCCGCCATCGCCTTCGGCTCGTCGGTCGGCCTGTGGGTCATCCCCGTCGGCATCCTGGTCAACATCGTGCTGTTGCTGACGCGCATGACGCGCACGCTCAATGTCGACGTCTGGAACTTCTGGCACTTCGCCTTTGTCGGCTCGCTGGTCGTGGCGGCGACCGACAATCTGGCCTACGGCATCGCCATCGCGGCATTGGTCGCGGCACTGTCGCTGCTGTTCGCCGACTGGTCGGCGCGCGCAGTGCAGCAGTTCTACGGCGTGCCCGGCATTTCGGTGCCGCACCTGGCTTCCGCGCAGATCCTGCCGATCGCCATCATCCTGAACTGGATCATGGACCGCATTCCCGGCATCAACCGCATCAACATCAACACCGAGACCATCGAGCGCCGGTTCGGCGTGTTCGGCGAACCTGTCGTGCTCGGCTTGATCATCGGTCTCGTGCTTGGCGCCATCGCTTTCTACAATGCGGGTGACCTCGGCACGGTGTTCGCCAAGGTGCTGGGCACCGGCATGACCCTGGCAGCCGTCATGCTGCTCCTGCCGCGCATGGTGAAGATCCTGATGGAAGGGCTGATCCCGGTTTCCGACGCGGCGCAGGAATTCGTGCGCAAGCGCACGGGCGACCGCGAGCTTCTCGTCGGCCTCGATTCGGCGATCCTGATCGGTCATCCCGCCGCGATCTCGTCATCGCTGATCCTGGTGCCGATCGCGATCATCCTGTCGGTGATCCTGCCGGGCAACCGCGTCATCCTGTTCGCCGACTTGGCGGTCATTCCCTTCATCGTCGCCATGACCGCGCCATTGGTCAAAGGCAATGTGTTCCGCATGGTGGTGATCGGCACGGTGACGCTGGCGATCGGCTTCTACGTCGCCAACGCGCTGGCGCCGCTGTTCACAAGTGCTGCCGTCGCCTCGGGCTTCAAGCTGCCGGCAGACGCGCTGCAGATCACCTCCGTCGTCGACGGCTTCCTGTGGGTGCCCTATGTGATCATCGAGGCGATCCAGGGACTTGGCCTTACCGGCATCGTCGTGATCGCCGTGGTCATCGCGGCACTGTTCGTCCTCTATCGCCGCAACACGCTCGGCTGGGAACGGGCAGCGGGCGCCGAGGACGAGCCGGCCGAAGGCACGGCCTGAGCCTCATCACGCCTGACGTTTGAAATGATCGTGCGCCCTCCCCGGGCGCACGATTTTATCGACGGAGCAAAAACATGTCTGACGGACTCATGCAGCTTCTGGACCCCGAAGCGATCGTGCTCGGATCCGATGCCTCGACCAATGAGCAGATCATCCGCATCCTGGCCGGCCGGCTCGAGACGCTCGGCTATGTCAAGAACTCCTATGCCGACGCGGTCGTGCGTCGCGAGTTGACCATCCCGACAGGACTGCCGCTGGAGCGCCCCGACAATGTCGCGGTGCCGCACACCGATCCCGAACATGTCCTGAAGCCCGGGATCGCTTTGGGCACATTGAAGCACCCCGTCGTCTTCGCCAACATGGAAGACCCTGACGAGAAGCTGCCGGTCGGCTTCGTCTTCCTGCTTGCCATCAATGACAAGGACAAGCAGATTGAAGCGCTGCAGGCCGTCATGGCCACCATCCAGAATCCAGATGCATTGGACGGCCTGAGGTCGGCCACGACGCTAGACGACGTTCGGGCCGTGCTCGGCTGAACAAGGAGAAGAAAGAGATGTCCAGACAGAAAACAATTCTCTTTGCCTGCGGCACGGGCATAGCCACCTCGACCGCGGTCAACGTCGCCGTCACCGAGGCGATGAAGCAACGCGGCCTGACCTTCAACGCCCAGCAGGCCAAGGCGACCGAAGTGCCGGGGCTGGCCGACAGCGTCGACTTCATCGTCGCCACGACGCCGATCTCGGCTTCGGTGACCAAGCCGGTCATCAAGGGCCTCGCCTTCCTCACCGGCATCGGCAAAGACAAGGTGCTCGACGAGATCGAGGCGCAACTGCGCAAATAGGCCGCGGCACGCGCTCGGTTTCAGGTCACCCTGACGTAGCTCGTCATGCCCGATTTCTGATGCTCGATGATGTGGCAGTGCAGCAGCCAGTCGCCGGGGTTGTCGGCGACGAAGCCGAGGCTCACCTTCTCGTTGGGCTGGATGAGATAGGTGTCTGAAATCAGCGGCTGCACGGGCCGAGTCGAGGATGACAGCACTTTGAAGCTCATGCCGTGCAAATGCATCGGATGCGATTGCGGCGTCAGGTTCTCCATGTCGATGACATAGCTCCTGCCAAGCTTCAATTCGGCCAGCGGCGCGGTCGGATCCGGCGTGTCACCCGGCCACGGCACCTTGTTGATGGCCCAGAAACTGTAGCCGAGCGAACCGCATATGCCGTCGCTCGGAATGTTCTCGGCCGTGGCGCTGAGCGCCAGCGAAATATGCTGGGCAGCGGAGAGATCGACCTCCGCCACCGGATTGGCCTCCAGCGGCGCGACATCACGAATGTCGCGCTTCAGCGACTGGCCGACCGCACGCAAGGTCGCCAGCACCTTGGGTTTGGTGCCCCTGACGTCCCGCAGGCTCACGACCGCGCCCTCCGCGTCCGGCATGCGGATGGCGAGTTCCATGCGCTGTCCCGGGCCAAGCAGCAAGGCATCGGGCGAAAAACGCTGCGGCACCGGATTGCCATCCTGCGCGATCACCGTCGCCTCCGCGCCGTCGACGCGAAAGGCATGGATGCGCGTCACGTCGGTGATGGCGACGCGCAGCCGCACCAGCCCGCCGGCCGGCGCGTCATAGTGCGGCTGGTCGAGCCAATTGGCCGTGCGCACCGTGCCATAGGTGCCGGTTCTCGCGGCATCGCGCGGCCGGAACTGGTCGATGAACTGGCCATCGTCGCCGAGGCGCCAGTCGCGCAGATTGAGGACGATTTCGGCATCGAATTTCGGATCACCGGGATTTTCGACCACGATGACGCCGGTCAGGCCGTGCCCCATCTGCTCCAGCGTGTTGCAATGCGGGTGGTACCAGAAGGTGCCGGCATCGGGCGGCGTGAAGGCGTAGTCGAAATGATCGCCGGTATAGACATAGGGCTGGACTAGGAACGGAACGCCGTCCATCCTGTTGGGGACCCGAACGCCGTGCCAATGGATCGTCGTCGGGTCGTCGATGGCGTTGACGAGCCGGGCGGCGAAGGGCTCGCCCTTTTTCATCCTCAGCACAGGCGGCATCCCGGCGCTGCCATAGGTCAGCACGTCCCGGGTCGGACCGATCTCCACCAGCCTGGCCTGGATCTTGGCCGTCCGCAGTACCACCGGCTCGGGCGTGGCGGCGGCCCAGCCGCCAAGCCTCCCCATCGCGGCGAGCCCGCCCGCACCGGCAAACGCTGCCGATTTCAGAAGTCGACGGCGTGTGATCAAGGTCATGCTGCGCTCCAGCGGGAAAGCCCTCGGAATCGCCGACTTGAATCACGATCGGGCGACCAGCGCAAATCCCGATATCGGCATTTGCGTTCCGATGAAGCCGCAACCAGCGCCGTCTGCGCGGACGGCGCTTCGCCCTGCGACTCTGATCGGGACGACGGCCGCGCCAGATCATGCTTCAAGGCACTGACCGGAGCGGGACTCGCCCGGGTCGCCAATGCCGATGTTTTCAACCGTCCGATCGGGCGGGTGGGGGGCGGAAGGGCGCCAAGCGGTCGCCCGCTATGGGCCGGCGCTCGTCGCGGAGGAAAGCAAGCAGGCCGATTTGCTCCCGCCATGAAAGCGCGACGAGAACCAACCTTGCGCGAAATCTCGGATTCAGGTGCCGGATGCGCCTTTTTTTGCCCGTTCGTGCCGCAAGGGCTTAAGAATGGGACGGATGGCGCTGAAAATGTCGGGCAGTCTGGTGCTGCGAGAGAGGATTGAACTCTCGACCTCTCCCTTACCAAGGGAGTGCTCTACCACTGAGCTACCGCAGCCGCTGATGGCGGGGCTTCTGCCATATCGAACCGGCAAGCGCAAGGCCAAGTGCAAAGCATCTGTGAAAGCCTTTGCCGGATACGTTTTGATGACATGGCCGCGCCACAATGTTGGTTATGCCTGAAATAGCGGCCTGGCCGGCCGCCGGCTAGGACGGGACGATGAACGACAAGACAATTCCACCGAAAAAGGGCGGCACCGGCCGCAAGGACCGGCTCGCCGAGCAGCTGCGCGCGAATCTGCTGAAACGCAAGGCACAGTCGCGCTCGCGGCGCGCCGGCGACGCTGACAAACAGCGCACCGGCGACGCCGACAAGCGGCGCGCCGGGGACGCCGACAAGCGGCCGGACGGGGTCGGCGCGGCGAAGGAAATACAAAAAGATTAACTCAAATCCGCCACTCTTGGGTCGGGTGCCAGGAAATCCTATTTCTTGAACCAGGTTGGCCGATGGTCTAGACGGGCCGATACTCAAACGATTGAAACCGGCTTTCGGGGCCGAGGGGATAGTCTTCATGGATCGCATCAGAATTGTCGGCGGCAACAAGCTCGCCGGAAGCATTCCGATCTCGGGCGCGAAAAACGCCGCCCTGCCGCTGATGATCGCGTCGCTTCTGACAGACGACACGCTGACGCTCGAAAACGTGCCGCATCTGGCCGATGTCGAGCAGCTGATCCGCATCCTGGGCAATCACGGCGTCGATTATTCGGTCAACGGACGCCGCGAAAAGCAGAATGAAGGCTATTCGCGCACCATCAATTTTTCCGCCCGCAACATCGTCGACACGACGGCCCCTTACGAGCTGGTGTCAAAGATGCGCGCTTCGTTCTGGGTCATCGGCCCGCTGCTGGCCCGCATGGGCGAGGCCAAGGTGTCGCTGCCGGGCGGTTGCGCCATCGGCACGCGGCCGGTCGACCTGTTCCTGGAAGGCCTGCAGGCGCTGGGCGCCGACATCGACGTCGACACCGGCTACGTTATCGCCAAGACCAGGAATGGCCGCCTCGTCGGCAACCGTTACGTCTTTCCGAAAGTGTCGGTCGGCGCCACCCATGTGCTGATGATGGCGGCGGCGCTCGCCAAGGGCGAGACGGTGCTCGAAAACGCCGCCTGCGAGCCCGAGATCGTCAACCTCGCCGAATGCCTCAATGCCATGGGCGCCAAGATTTCCGGCGCCGGCACGCCAACCATCACCATCGACGGCGTCGAGGCGCTGTCGGGCGCGCGCGTGCGCGTCATCCCGGACCGGATCGAGACCGGCACCTATGCCATGGCCGTCGCCATGACCGGCGGCGACGTCGTGCTCGAGGGCGCGCGTCCCGATTTGCTGCAGACCGCGCTGGACGTGATCGCGCAGACGGGCGCCGAGATCACGCCGACCAATTCCGGCATCCGCGTCAAGCGCAACGGCGCCGGCATTTCACCGGTCGACGTGACGACGGCGCCCTTCCCGGCCTTCCCCACCGATCTGCAGGCGCAGTTCATGGGGCTGATGACCATGGCCAAGGGCAAGTCGCGCATCACCGAGACGATCTTCGAAAACCGCTTCATGCATGTGCAGGAACTGGCGCGTCTGGGCGCCCACATCACGCTTTCCGGCCAGACGGCGATCGTCGACGGCGTGCCGAAATTGAAGGGCGCGCCTGTCATGGCGACCGACCTTCGCGCTTCCGTTTCGCTGGTCATTGCCGGCCTGGCGGCCGAAGGCGAAACCACTGTCAACCGCGTCTATCATCTCGACCGCGGCTTCGAGCGGCTGGAGGAAAAGCTGTCCAATTGCGGCGCGGTGATCGAACGGATCTCGGCTTAGGCCGATCGCCGCCCGCCTCACGGCTGCGCGGACCGGAACGACCTCCGGATTCCTGCTTGAGCATGATCTTTTCCGAAAAGCGGTTTCCACTTTTCGGGATCATGCTCTAACAGAAGGCTGAACAGTCAATTTTCAGGTGCGAAATCCGCATGAACGGCCTTAAGCTTATCGCCCTCGACGACCAGGACCTGAGCATCGTCTCCGCCCATGTCCAGGACGCCGTGATGAAAGTCTCGGACCTTGAATACCTTCCCGCGGCCAAGCGTTTCGTGCTGACCATGAACCGTTTCGTCTGGGAGGCCAAATCGGGCTTCTTTCGCCAGCACAACGAACGGCGCCAGGCCGTGCTGCATTTCGATCGGGTTCTGGGCGCCAAGACCAGCGGCATAGCCCGCGACAAGCCGGCCGAAGTGCTGTCGCTGCTGGCGATCAGCTTCATCGAGATCAGCAAGCCGGCCGGCATAGTCGAGCTGATCTTTTCGGGAGGCGGCGCAATCATGCTCGATGTCGAATGCATCGAGGCCCGCCTTGCGGATGTCGGCGGCGCGTGGGAAGCCACGTCGCGTCCCGTGCACAGGGCCTGAGCGATGGCCATCACGCTTCGCCAGTCCGACGCCGATTTCGAACAGCGTTTCGCCGCTTTCCTCACCACCAAGAGAGAAGTGTCGGCCGATGTCGACGCGGCCGTGCGCCAGATCATCGCGCGCGTGCGCGCCGACGGCGACGCCGCCCTCGTCGACTTTACCAGACGCTTCGACAGGGCCGACCTCAGGGAACTCGGCATTGCCGTGTCGAAGGACGAGATCGCCCGCGCCTATGCCGCTTGCGACCACCAGACGATCGAGGCACTCGAATTCGCGCGCGACCGCATCCGCGCCTACCACGAGCGGCAGCGGCCGAAGGACGACCGCTTTACCGACGCCGCGGGCGTCGAGCTCGGCTGGCGCTGGACCGCGGTCGAGGCGGTCGGGCTTTACGTGCCGGGCGGTACTGCGAGCTATCCGAGTTCGGTGCTGATGAACGCCATACCGGCCAAGGTCGCCGGCGTGGAGCGCATCGTCATGGTGGTGCCGGCACCCGGCGGCGTCATCAATCCGCTTGTGCTGGTGGCGGCCGACCTTGCCGGCGTGCCGGAAATCTATCGCGTCGGCGGCGCCCAGGCGATCGCTGCCCTGGCCTATGGCACCGAGACGATCAAGCCGGTCGCCAAGATCGTCGGCCCTGGCAATGCCTATGTCGCGGCGGCCAAGCGCCAGGTGTTCGGCACCGTCGGCATCGACATGATCGCCGGCCCCTCGGAAGTGCTGGTCGTGGCCGACGGCGACAATGATCCCGACTGGATCGCCGCCGATCTCCTGGCCCAGGCCGAACATGACGCGTCCGCGCAGTCGATCCTGATCACCGACGATCCGGCCTTTGGCAAGGCGGTGGAGGAGGCGGTCGAACGGCAGCTGCCAAACCTGCCACGGGCGGAGACGGCAGCGGCGAGTTGGCGCGATTTCGGCGCGGTGATCGAGGTCGAGGCGATCGAGGCGGCGCTGCCGCTGGTCGACCGCATCGCGGCCGAGCATGTCGAACTGGCAATCGACGACGCCGAGGGCTTCCTGTCGCGGATGCACAATGCCGGTGCCGTGTTTCTCGGCCGCCATACGCCGGAAGCCATCGGCGACTATGTCGGCGGTTCCAACCACGTGCTGCCGACGGCACGCTCGGCGCGTTTCTCGTCAGGCCTTTCGGTACTCGATTTCGTCAAGCGCACCTCGATCCTGAAGCTCGGGCCCGAGCAATTGCGCGCGCTGGCGCCCGCCGCGATCGCGCTGGCCAAGGCCGAAGGGCTCGACGCGCATGGACGCTCCGTCGCTATCCGGCTGAACATGTAGGCGCCATGTCGGGCTCCGATCAAACCCGTGCGAGGCTGATCGATGTCGAACTCGATGAATCGATCGGCCGTTCGACGCCCGACGTCGAGCACGAACGCGCGGTGGCGATCTTCGACCTGATCGAGGAGAACAGTTTTCAACCGGTCAACGACAGCGGCGCCGGCCCCTACCGGCTGAAGCTGTCGCTGGCCGAGTCCCGCCTGGTTTTCGCCGTGACGCGCGACGACGGTTCCGCCGTGGTCACCCATATCCTGTCGCTGACGCCGCTCAGGCGCATCGTCAAGGACTACTACATGATCTGCGAAAGCTATTACGACGCCATTCGCTCCTCGACGCCGAGCCATATCGAGGCGATCGACATGGGTCGCCGCGGCCTGCACAATGAGGGTTCGCAGACGTTGATGGACCGGCTCGCCGGCAAGATCGACATCGATTTCGACACGGCGCGCCGGCTGTTCACGCTGGTCTGCGTGCTCCATTGGCGGGGTTAACCCCTGACCGCCGGCGCGCAGCCCCGTTCGATCCTGTTCCTGTGCGGCATGAATGCCGTGCGCTCGCCGATGGCCGAGCTGTTGGCGCGGCGCATGCTGCCGGCCAGCACCTTCGTCGCCTCAGCGGGCGTGCGCAGCGGCGAGCGTGACCCGTTCGTCGATGCCGTGCTTGCCGAGGAAGGCCTGTCGCTGGGCGAGCGCCACCCAAGGACGATGGACGAGCTGGAAGACGACTATTTCGATCTCATCGTCACGCTCGCGCCGGAGGCGCACCATGCCGCGCTGGAGCTCACCCGCTCGCTCGCCGTCGAGGTCGAATACTGGCCGACGCCGGATCCAACCGGCGCCAGCGGCACGCGCGAGCAGATCATCGCGGCCTATCGCGATGTGCGTGAACGGCTGAAGTTGCGCATAGGCCGACGTTTTTTGCTTCCAGAAGCAAAAAACGCGACGGATTAAGCGTGTTCACAAGCCGACGATTATCATATAGGTTCCGCCGAATTTCCGGCTAGAGTCGGATGCGGTTGGGTCTCTTCGACCTGACAGCTTCCGACTCTAGATCAAAGAAGTAGAGCATGATGTCGTCCGAAAACCGCTTCATACTTTTCGGCATCATGCTCTAAACGCCGGGAAACCATCCAAGCAAAGGTATCGAATGCCGAAGGAAGAAGTCCTCGAGTTTCCGGGTGTCGTCACGGAACTGCTGCCCAACGCCATGTTCCGGGTGAAACTCGAAAACGAACACGAAATCATAGCCCATACGGCCGGCCGCATGCGCAAGAACCGCATCCGCGTGCTGACCGGCGACAAGGTCCTGGTCGAGATGACGCCCTACGACCTGACCAAGGGCCGCATCACCTATCGTTTCAAGTAAGATCAAGGCCGACTGGTCCGCGATGAGCATTTTGCTGAAGCTGGTGCTTGCCTCGGGTTCGCCGCGCCGCATCGAACTCCTGCAGCAGGCCGGCATCGAACCGGACCGCATATTGCCCGCCGACATCGACGAGACGCCGCTGCGTGCCGAGCATCCGCGCTCGCTGGCCAAAAGGCTGTCGAAGGAAAAGGCCGAAAAGGCATTTGCCTCACTGAAGTCGGAAACCGACTACGCGCCGGCCTTGGTGCTGGCCGCCGACACGGTGGTCGCTGTCGGGCGGCGCATCCTGCCCAAGGCCGAGACGCTCGATGATGCCGCCAACTGCCTCGGACTGCTGTCGGGGCGTTCGCACCGGGTCTATTCCGGCATCTGCCTGATCACGCCCGGCGGCAAACTGCGCCAGCGGCTGGTCGAGACGCGGGTGCGGTTCAAGCGGCTGCCGCGCGAGGAGATCGACGCCTATGTCGCATCGGGAGAATGGCGCGGCAAGGCCGGCGGCTATGCCGTACAGGGGCTTGCGGGCGCTTTCGTCGTCAAGCTGGTCGGCTCCTACACCAATGTCGTCGGCTTGCCGCTTTACGAGACCGTAGCGTTGCTTTCGGGCGAAGGCTTCAAGGTCCATCACAACTGGTCCTCGGCGCGGCCATGAGCGCGGACGACAAGGTGACGCCGCTGCGGCCAAGGCGCCCCTGCCCCGAATGCGGCAAGCCTTCGGCGCGCGAGACCTACCCGTTCTGCTCCAAGCGCTGCAAGGACATCGACCTCAACCGCTGGCTGAAGGGCGCCTATGTCATCAAAGCCCGCGACGACGAGGAAGAACCCGACGCCGACGAGCCGAAATAAGCTAAGAGCGACGCTTGATCAGGCGGCTTGGATCTTGCGGCTCACGCGCGCCCAGGCCGGCAGCCAGTCGCCGTGAGCGGCAAGAAGCTCGTCCACCAGTGACCATATCTGGTCGAGGTCGAGCTCGGCTGCCGTGTGCGGATCCATCATCGCCGCATGATAGATGTGTTCCCGGTTCTCGCTCGTCAGCGCCCGCACCGTCAGTTCCTGCACGTTGATGTTGGTGCGGATCAGCGCCGTCAATTGCGGCGGCAGGTCGCCGATGTAAGTCGGCTGGATGCCGGAGGCGTCGACCAGGCACGGCACCTCGGCGGCGCACTCGCGGGGCAGCGAGGTGATGCAGCCATTGTTGCGAACGTTGCCGTAGATCACAGACGGCTCGCCGGTCCAGACCGAATTCATGATCGAGGAGGCATATTCCTTCGACTGCTCGACCTCGATGCGCTCGGCCGAGCGGTAGGCTTCCGCCTGCCCCTGCCAACGCTCGATCTGCTCGATGCAGCGCTTGGGATATTCATCCAGCGGGATACCGTATTTCTCGATCAGGTCGGGACGGCCGCTCTTGATGAAATAGGGCGTGTATTCGGCGAAATGCTCCGAGCTTTCGGTGACGAAATAGCCGAGCCGGGTCAGCATCTCGTAGCGCACCTTGTTGGGGCAGCGCGGATTCCAGCCGGGCTTGGGCGCGCGGCCTTCGCGATAGGCGCGCAGGAGATCCGGGTAGAGGTCGCGGTAGGAGCCGTCGGCCTGGCGGTGCTCGAACTTCAGGTAGAAGGCCATGTGGTTGATGCCGGCGGAGCGATAGCGGATGTCCTCGTAGGGAAGATCGAGATCGTGCGCCAGTTCCATCGCGGTGCCCTGCACCGAGTGGCAGAGGCCGACCTGCCTGATCTCTGGATATCTCTCCGAGATCGCCCAGGTGTTGATCGCCATCGGATTGACGTATTGCAGCATGATCGCATCGGGGCAGACGGCGAGCATGTCCTCGCAGATCTTCCACAGATGCGGCACGGTCCTCAAGCCTCGCATGATGCCGCCGACGCCGAGCGTGTCGGCGATGGTCTGGCGCAGGCCATATTTCTTCGGCACTTCAAAGTCGGTGACGGTGCAGGGCTCGTAGCCGCCGATCTGGAAGGCGACGACGACGAAATCGGCACCGGCCAGCGCCTTGCGCTGGTCGGAATAGGTCTCCGCTTTCGCCTTCACGCCGAGCGTCGCGATCAGCTTGTTGACGACGACGGCACTCTCTTCCAGCCGCTGCGGATCGATGTCCATCAGCGCGATCGTCGCGCCCGAAAGCGCCGGCCGCTGCAGCACGTCACCGACGATGTTCTTCATGAACACGGTCGAGCCGGCGCCGATGAAAGTGATCCTGGGATTTCTTGCCACGCTAACCTCCGGCATGTGTTCAGGCCACGTCGAAAGCGGCCCGGACGAGCCGTTCGGTGTAGGCGGTCTTGGGATTGGTGAGGACCTCGTCGACAGGTCCCTGTTCGACGATCTTGCCGTGCTGCATGACGATGACGCGGTGACACAGAGCGCGCACCACCTTGAGATCGTGCGAGATGAAAAGATAACTCAGGCCACGCTCGTCCTGCAGCCTGCGCAAGAGATCGATGATCTGCGCCTGGACGGAGAGGTCCAGCGCCGATGTCGGCTCGTCGAGCAGGATGAATTCCGGTTCCAACGCGATGGCTCGGGCGATGGCGACGCGCTGCCGCTGTCCGCCGGAGAACTCGTGCGGAAATCGCGAAAGGATGTCGCCCGGCATGCCGGCGCTGACCAGCGCCTCGCGCACCCGCTCGACCCGCTCGCGCCGCGTCGCTCCGATGCCGTTGACGATCAGCCCTTCCTCGATGATCTGCCCGATCGTCATGCGCGGGTTGAGCGAGGAGAACGGATCCTGGAAGACGACCTGCATGCGCGATCGCAGCGGCCGCATCTCGGCCCGTGACAGCCCATGGATCGGCTGGCCGTCGAAACGGATCTCGCCGCGCTTGGCATCGATCAACCTGAGCAGGCACTGGCCGAATGTGGTCTTGCCGGAGCCGGATTCGCCGACCAGTCCCAGTGTTTCGTGGCGGCAAAGCTTGAGATCGAGATCGTCGACGGCGACCAGCTCGCGCCAGTCGGGTTTGAGGAAGGTGCCGTGACGCAGCATGAAGCAGACGCGCACCCCGTTCGCTTCGAGGATGGTGCCGGAGCCCTCCGGCAGCGGTTGTGGCCGCCCGCGCGGTTCGGAGGCGAGCAGTCGTTGCGTATAGGGATGCTGGGGATCGGAGAACAGACGTTCGGTGACGTTATGCTCCCGCATCTCGCCATGCTGCATGACATAGACGTAGTCGGAGAATTTGCGCACGACCGTGAGGTCATGGGTGATCAGGATCACCGCCATGCGCAGCTCTTTCTGCAGATTGCGGATCAGGTTCAGGATCTGTGCCTGGACGGTGACGTCGAGCGCCGTCGTCGGCTCGTCGGCGATCAGCACGTCGGGGTCGTTGGCCAGCGCCATGGCGATCATCACGCGCTGGCGCTGGCCGCCCGAGAGCTGATGCGGATATTGCTTGAGCCGCGCGACGGGATCCGGGATCTGGACATGCTGCAGGAGTTCGAGCGCCCGTGCCCAGGCTTGCCGCCGGCCGACCTTGCGATGAACCCTGATCGCCTCGACGATCTGGCTGCCGATCGTATAGATCGGATTGAGCGAGCTCATCGGCTCCTGGAAGATCATCGAGATGCGGTTGCCGCGCAGCTTGCGCCGGGCGCTTTCGGGGAACTTCAGGATGTTCTGCCCATCATAACAGACGGTCGATCTCGGCGACACGGTGGCGCGCCGGGACAGCAATCCCATGACGGTGCGCGCCGTCACCGATTTGCCGGAACCGGATTCGCCGACGATGGCGATCGTCTCGCCGCGATAGAGCTGGAACGAGACGTCCTTGACCGCCTCGACCGTGCCGTGCTCGACCTTGAAGACGACCTCGATGTTGCGGGCATCGATGACGGGTTCTCCCTGGCGTCCGTCATGGTCGTGCCGGACGGAAGGTGCGAAAGGTTCGGCGAGCGCGAGCGTCATCCCAGCCACCTCAATAAGGATCGACGGCGTCGCGCAGCCCGTCGCCCAGCGCGTTGAAGGCAAAGACGGTGACCAGCACGAAACCGACCGGCGACAGTATCCACGGATAGGTGCCTATGACGGAGTAGGTCGCGGTGTCCTGCAGCATCAGCCCCCAGGAGATCAGCGGCGGTTTCACCGCAAAGCCGAGGAAACCGAGGAAGGATTCGAGCAGCACAACGGTCGGGATCGCCAACGTCACCGCAACGATCACATGGCTCATCACATTGGGGAAAATGTGCTGCATGATGATGCGCCGGTCGGTGGCGCCCACCGCCATGGCGGCACGTACGTATTCAATGCGCGCAAGCGCCAGCGTCTTGCCGCGCACCTCGCGCGACATCTGCGCCCAGCCCAGCGCCGACATCACGATGATGACGAAGGCGAGGAAGACGTTTGTGGGCGCGGTGACCGGGATCAGCGTCGTCAGCGCCAGATAGAGCGGCAGTTGCGGGAAGGCCAGCACGAGGTCGACGAAGCGCTGCATCCAGACATCGAACCGACCGCCGAAATAGCCGGAAGCCATGCCGACCGTAGTGCCGATGACGGTGATGATGAAGACCACCGTCAGCGCGATCATCAGCGAGACGCGCGAGCCATGGATGGCGCGCGAGAGCACGTCGCGTCCGAACTTGTCGGTGCCGAGGAAATGCACCGGCTGGCCGTCCATCGAACCGAAGAAATGCCGGTTCGCCGCAATGAGCCCGAAGAGCCTGTAGGGCGCGCCCTCGACGAAAAGGCCGAGCAATCTTGGATGATCATAGTCGGGACCGACGATGGGCTGAAAGGTGACCGGATCGAGATCCGCCGAATCCGCCAGCGCATAGACCCTGGGCCGGGCGACGAAATCGCCGTCCCTGTCGTGGAAAGCAGGCAGTTGCGGCGGCGCGAAGGCGACATCGGTCACCTTCGGGTCCATCGGCGCCAGGAACTCGGCGAATACCGCCATGAGGATCAGCAGCACGACGAGCCAGAACCCCGCCATGCCGGTCCAGGAGCGCTTCAGCCGGCGCCAGACGAGCGCGGTGTAGCTCTCGTTGCCGTGCGCGGGTCTCTCGACGGGTCCTTCGGCCGGCAGCGGCGGTGGCGATGTATCGCGGGCCAACATCTAGCTCTCCCCGAACTGGCGCACGCGCGGATCGAGCAGGACCAGCAACATGTCGGCGATGATGTTGCCGACGATCAGCGTCGCCGACAGCACCATCATGAAAGTGGCGGTGAGATAGACGTCGCCGACCGCCATCGAGCCGACGATCGCCGGGCCGACGGTCGGCAGCGCGAAGATGATCGCCGTCTCGATTTCGCCGGTCAGCATGTAAGGCAGCACCACGCCCTGATACATGACCAGCGGATGCAGCGCATTGGGCACGGCGTGTCGCATGACGACGGCGCTGCCGGTCAACCCCTTGGCCTTGGCCGTCTCGACATATTGGGCGTTCAGCGTGTCGAGCAGATTACCGCGCATGACGCGCATGTTGTAGGCGAGCCCGCCGAAGGTGGCGATCGCAACCACCGGCCAGACATGCTTGACCAGATCGAGGAACTTGGCCCACGACCATGGCGCGCCGCCATATTGCGGCGAGAAGAAGCTGCCTATCTCCGAGACGTTGAACTGGAAGACCAGGAGATAGACGATGATCAGCGCCATCAGGAAGCGCGGCACCGTCATGCCGAGGAAGGAGATGGCCGAAAGTGTCGAGTCGATCCAGGTGTATTGCCGGGTCGCCGCCCATATGCCGAAGGTGATGCCGAGCACCGAGGCGAGCAGATGGCACACAAGCGCCAGGATGAGGGTGCGCGGCAGGCGCTCGCCCACAACGTCGGCCACCGGCTTGTTGTAGTAGAGGCTGTAGCCGAAATCGCCGCGGGTGACGATGCCGCCGATCCAGTTGAGATACTGGACGGGCAGCGGCTTATCGAGGCCATGT
Source organism: Mesorhizobium sp. B1-1-6 (assembly GCF_006443035.1). Taxonomy (NCBI): domain Bacteria; kingdom Pseudomonadati; phylum Pseudomonadota; class Alphaproteobacteria; order Hyphomicrobiales; family Phyllobacteriaceae; genus Mesorhizobium; species Mesorhizobium sp. B1-1-6. Next base: position 40,877 of record NZ_VFWR01000003.1, read on the forward strand.
TCGATCCGGTAGGCGTTGGCCTGCGCGTCGGCTTCGGCGAAGGAGGCGCCTCCCTGGTTGATCAGCTGCGAGCGGATGTAGTCGGCATAGTCGCCGGGCGGCGCCTGGATGATGGCGAAGGTGACGAGGCTCAGTATGGCAAGGACCGGGATTGCCGACGCTATGCGCATGAGCAGAAATCGCAGCATGGACGGTCCGCTTCCTCGTCTTGCCGATCGCGTCCTTTTGGTGCGTTCGGAGGTTGCCTTTGTCCGGCCGCGCCAGCGGCGCGGCCGGAGGTCTCAGTCAGGGGAGGGAAACTTACATCGGGCCCTTGTCTCCAGGCTTGCCGGGCAGCTCTTCCGGGAACAATTCGTATTTCGCCTGCTTGTCGGCCGCCACGAAGACCCGTTCTCGAATGATCGAATCCTCTGCCCAGTTGAACATGTAGATCGGCGTGCCCCTTGGAACGTTGGAGAAGCGTTTGTTGACGATCAGCGCACCGGGATATTCCGTCAGGCCGACATTGTAGACGTGCTCCGTCGAAATCTTCTGGAAGTCTCTCATCAGGGCGGCGCGCTGGTCATTGTCCTCAGAGGTGACAAATTTGTTGACGATGTCGACGAGGTCCTTCTCGAAAGGCATCAGGTCGACCTCGCCGCTTTCAGGTGCGCGGTGATCCCAGCTGGTCTTGGGACCGACGGGAGCGAGTTGCACGGTGTTCTGCACGACGGAGGTCAGCTCCTGGTCGTTGCGCCGGATCAGCCAGTCGAAACGCCCGGAATATTGCGAGGCATCGCGCTGCGTGCCGTTGAGACCGTTGAGCACGATCCGCAGCCCGAGCTTCTCCATCTGGGCGACAACGCCTTCGGCGAGGCTCTTGTCGGTGCCGTAGTCATTGTTGACCAGCATGACGATCTCGACATTCTTGCCGCCGGCCGTGCCGGCCGGGAAGTTCACGAAACCGTCGCCATCGGTATCCTTGAGTCCGGCCTTGGCGAGTTCGGCCTTGGCGCCCTCGAGGTCGAAGGGATAGTAGACCGTCGACTTGCGGTCATAGAAGCTGGTGCCGGAGGACAAGCCGCCGGGGTAGATGGCGGTGAACGGCCCCTTGACCAGGGAGTTGCCCAGCGCCTTGCGGTCGAGCGCCATGGTAACCGCCTTGCGGAAATCCTCATTGCGGTTCAGCTCGCGAATCGCCTGACCGCGCTCGTCCGGGTTGCCCCAGCCATTGGCGGAAAAGTTGAGGCGCAGATTGTAGCCGATCAGCCGTGGGCCGAACGCCAGGCGTGCAGGCGCATTCGCCTCCGCGGCCCGCTTCAGCGAGGCGACGAAGTTCTCCGGCTGCTCCAGATTGGAGAAATCGCCCGAGCCGGCCACCGCCTGGACATCGCGGTCGGCCCAGGTGGACAGCTTGTAATGTAATTCGTTGAGGTAGGGCAGCTGATTGCCCTTCTCATCGACCTTCCAATAATAGGGATTGCGGCGCATGATGATGATGTCGTCTGGCCGGTATTCAACCGGCACCCAGGCGCCCATGACCGGCATGTTCATATATTCCGGCGGGAAGGCGTTCTTGAACTGGTCGTAGGTGTTCTTCGAATATTTCGGATGCTGCGGCTTCAATATGTGCGCGGGGCCAGGACAGAAAGTGCCGTAGGCCATCGCGTAGAGATACTGTTTCGGGAAGGCTTCCTTGAAGGTCCACTCGACGGTGTAGTCGTCGACCTTCTTGAGCATGGTGCCGACGCCGAACGTTTCCTGGGTGGCACCATTGAGCGGCGAGACATTGGGATCGACGACCTCGTCGTCCCAGTAGAACATGACGTCGTCTGAGTTGAAGGGCGCGCCGTCGGACCATTTGGCACCCTCGACGAGGTGCATGGTGAGCTTGTGGCCATCCGCCGACCAGTCCCAGCTTTTGGCGAGGTTGGGCAGCGGTTCGGTGTCCTTGGCCTCGACCTGGAACAGCGGCGCGGTGCGCGTCAGGCATTCGGACAGGCCGATATCGATGCCGCCCCATCCCTGCGTCTGACCGGCGCCGTAGTTCCAGCCTTCCGGCCGCCCGCCGATAACGTGGCGCATTGTATCGCCGTAGACGCCGATGCCATCAGGCATGTTGCCCGTCTTGAAAACCAAGGGCTCCTTCGGCAGCCTGTCTTTCACCGGCGGCAGCTTGCCGGCCTTGACGTATTTCTCGGTCACCCAGTCCGGCTCGTGATAGTCGGGCAGCGCCTTGAACTCCAGGATGGAGTCGCGCGGCACATAAGTGATCTTGCCTTCGGCCGGAAACGCCGCCGGTACCGGCGGGACCGTCGGCTCGGAGGCGAAAGCGTTAAGCGCCGGGACGGAAACGCCCAGCGCCAGTCCCGCGACCATGCCAACGCTGCGTAGGTTCCTCATTGTCTCCTCCCTCGTGTTCGGACGTTTTGTTTTGCTGCTGCTCGTCTTCTGCCCGGACGGCGACCGCGGCGGACCTGTCTCCCGCAGGCCCGTCGCCGCCACCTGGGTTTTCAGCCGGCCTGCTTCAGCGCGGCCTTTTCGGCGCGCAACTCCTCGATCGAGCGGACGCTGCGCCAAGCGGCGCCCGCCCATTCGCGGGTCTTGACCCTGGATTTCGACAACCTCTCTTTTGCCGCCGGAACCGCATGCGCAAATTGCGGCAGCCAGGCCGCTTGGGCGACGACCATTTCGTCGACCATCTGCCAGACCTCCTCCGGTGTCGATACCGCACCAACCAGCGGGTCATGCAGCACGGCAAGCTTGAGCAGGTCGATGTCGCCGGATATGGCGGCATGCACCGACATGCGCTGGACATTGATCGAGGATATGCAGGTCGCGGCACATGCCTCCGGCAAGGTGATGCCGGCCGCCATGTTGATGCCGAAGCGGTCGACGAAGCCGGGCGATTCGACGATGGCGTCCTGCGGCAAATTGGTGATGACACCGTCATTCTTGACGTTGAAGTGGCCGCGATAGACGCGGTTGGTCTCCAGCGCCTCCAAGATGTGGCTGGCATGCTCGTTGGAGCGTTTTGACGGATCGATCGGCTTCGACGCCGCTTCGAGGAATTGCGGATATTCCGTCTCGAACCAATTGCGGGTCTCGGTGGAATAACGGAGATAGCCGCCCGTCTCGCCATGGATCCAGTCGGACATGTCGATCCAGCGGGTGATCTCGTCCGGACGCTTGCGGTACCAGGGAAGATACTCGGACAGGTGGCCGTTGCTTTCGGTCGAATAAACGCCGAAGCGCTTCAACACGTCTATGCGCAGTTTCTCCTGCCTGGAATAGACCGGATGCGCCTCGAAGGCGGCGACCAGCTCGTCCTTGCCGATTTCGCGACCGTTCAGGCGCAACTCGATGAACCAGGTCTGGTGGTTTATGCCGGAACAGACATAGTCGAGCTCCCGAGGCGACTTCGCGCCCAGCACCTCGGCGATCTGCTCGGCGCCGTGCTGGACCCCGTGGCACAGCCCGACCGTGTCGACCTTGCCGTACTCGATCGCCGCCCAGGTGTTCATCGCCATCGGGTTGGCATAGTTGAGGAATTTCGCATCGGTCTCGGCGACATCGCGTATATCTTTGCAGAAATCGAGGATCACCGGGATGTTGCGCTGGCCATAGAGGATGCCGCCGGCGCAGATCGTGTCGCCGACGCATTGATCGATGCCGTATTTCAGGGGGATCCTGATGTCGTCGGCATAGGCTTCGAGCCCACCGACCCGCACACAGCTGATGACATAACGTGCGCCCTCGAGCGCCTTGCGGCGATCTGTCGTCGCCGTCACTTTGGTCGGCAATTTGTTGGCTTCGACGATCCGGTCGAGGATCGCCTTGATCATCTGGAGATTGTGCTCGCTGACATCGGTCAGCGCGAATTCGATGCCCTTGAACTCCGGTACGCACAATATGTCGGTGAACAGTTTTTTGGTGAAGCCGACGCTGCCGGCGCCGATAATAGCGATTTTGAAACTCATCACCTTCACCTCGATCCGATCGAATGCTAGGCAAGGAGCAATAAGGGAGGATATGGCCACACGCCAAGGCGCGCGTGCCAATCGAGCCGGATTCCGGCTTTTCTCCTCCCGCCCGCTCCTCGACCGCGGGTTCTTCACGTTCTTCGAGGATGGATTATGCGCTTATTCGCGAGTGCGACCAGAGAAGGATTATGCTTTCAAGGGTAATTTTGTGCTGCGGGATCTGATCGCCAACGGACAGTCGATGCGCACGATCTCGCTGCCGCGCGGCCGCCAGCGCCTACACGCCATGCCGACGAGCACCGGCTACGAAGTGCGCGAGGATGAGATCTACGATTGGGACGGGCGCAAGCGCGGCCAGACGCCATTCACCGTGCTCCAGCACACGATCAACGGAAGCGGCCGGCTTCGCTATGAGAACCGCAACTATCGCCTTCAGCAGAACGACACGCTGCTGGTGCTGGTGCCGCACAACCATCGCTACTGGCTGGCCAAAGACGAGCGCTGGGAATATTTCTGGATCTCGATGAATGGCGAGGAGGCGCTGCGCATCCACAAATCCATCCTCGACGTCTCGGGTCCCGTGTTCCGGCTGCAGCCGGAGACGATCGATCATCTCGCCGATTGCAGCCTGCGTCTCATCAACGGGGCCGCTGCGCCGGGGGCGGCTTCAGCGATCGCCTATGAGGCGGCGATGGCGCTCTACGACGATGTCTTCGGCTCGCACGCCTTTGCGGAGAAGCAGAGCGCCATGCAGCCGGTCATCGACCACATCAACGCCAATCTCGACAGGCCGCTGCCGGTAGCGGACCTCGTCCAGATCAGCGGCCTCAGCCGGGCGCACTTCTCGCGCTGCTTCGCCGAGAGCGAAGGCATCCCGCCCGCGGAGTTCGTACTGCAGCAGCGGCTGCAACGCGCCGCCAAGCTTTTGACCAAGGCTGACTTCCTGCCCGTGAAGGAAGTCGCCATCCTGTGCGGCTTCGAGGACGCGAACTATTTCTCGAAGGTCTTCCGCCGCTGTTACGGCATTAGCCCGGGCCAGTTCCGCACCACCGGCATGTATGCCAGCATGAGGGTTCCGGCCAGGCGCGACATCAGGGTGTCCGACGACGAGACCTGACCCCGTCGCCGTCCAGCGCAGCCTTGCATGACATGCACTACGCCGCTTGCCGGCTGCCGCCGTCCAGCCATTGGAGATCGGCAGGTGAAAGCGCGATGTCGAGGGCGCGCAAGCTGTCGTCCAGTTCGCCTAGCGTGCGCGGGCCGATCAACGGCACCGATGGGAAAGGCTGGTTGAGCACATAGGCGAGCGCAATATGGATCGGGCTCTTGCCCAGCCGCGCGGCAAATTCGATCGCCCGGTCGCGGCGGCCGAAATTGCGCTCCGAGTACCAGACCCGCACCAGTTCTTCATTGTCGCGCCGGTCGCGCCCGGCGCGTTCGGTGAAGAAGCCGCGCCCTTGGCTCGACCAGGCGAAATTCGGCATCTGCCGGGCGGTCAGCCAGGCTTTCCAGTCATCGGTGGAGGAGGTCACGCAACCGGCCCAGATCGGCTCCAGCATTTCAGCCAGCGAGAAGTTGTTGGAGAGCGCGCCGGGCTTTTGCTTGCCGGTGCGCTCGGCATAGGCGATCGCCTCGTCCATGCGCTGCATCGTCCAGTTCGAGCCGCCGAACGGGCCACGGATGCGGCCTGCCTTGACCTCGCGGTCCATCGCATCGACGAACTCGCCGACGGGCACGTCCGGATTGTCGCGATGCATGAAATAGATATCGACATGGTCGGTCTGCAGACGGTCGAGCGACTGGACGAGCTGCTTGCCGATCATGTCGGGATAGCAAAGCGGCGAATGTGCCCCCTTGGCGATGACCACCGACTGCTCACGCACGCCACGGTTCTTCAGCCATTGCCCAAGCAGCGTCTCGGTGTAGCCGCCGCCATAGACATAGCCGGTGTCGAACAGATTGCCGCCAGCCTCGAAGAAGGCATCGAGCAGGATCGAACCCGAGGAGAAAGTGCGGAAATCCTCGAAACCGAGCGCCACGATCGAGGCCGGCTTCGACAGGCCCGGAATGGCGCGTTTGGCGATCGCCGTGCCGCCGGATCGCAAGGGCCGGTCGGCGATGGTGTTGGTGCGTCGCGAGGCCTTTTCGATCTCGTACTCCAACCCCACAGCCGCGCGCCATCTGTCGAGCACGCGCAAGGTGCCGAGGCTGTCGGCCCAGGCCATGCCTGGCCAGGCGAACTCCTGCCGGCCGGCAAGGATGGCCTCCCCGGCGGCGTCGACTTCGAAGGAATAGACGTGACGCTTTTCGTTCACGCTGATGGTTTCGCGCACGCCGTCCGCGCCGATCACATTGATCCGGCCGAGGCCGACATCGCGGTCGCCGCCGGCGAACCAGAAATCCGGCACTTCGATGCGGCCCCTGGTGCCGAAGATGCGCAGCACATTGTCCTGGTTGAGCGAGATGCTGCAGGAGACCTCGGCGACGATGCCGCCCGGGAAATGCAGCAGCGCGGAGGCCCATTCGTCGACGCCGGACTGGCCAAGATGGGCAACGCCGGTCACCTTGTCCGGCTCGAGGAACGGCTTGCCGGCCGCGGCGCCGGCAATCAGCCGCGCCATCGAGACGGGATAGCCGCCGACGTCCAGGATGCCGCCGCCGGCCGAATCATTGGCATAAAGCCGGTGCTGCGGCATGAAATCAGGCATGGCAAAACCGAAGCTCGACTTGATCATCCTGATCTCGCCGATGACGCTGGATTTGATCAGTTCCACCAGCTTCAGCGTCTGCGGGTGCAGCCGGTACATGAAGGCCTCGCCGAGAAAGGTGCCGGCCTTGCGCGCCGCATGCATCATGGCGTCGGCCTCGAAGGCGGTCAGCGCCAGCGGCTTTTCGCACAGCACATGCTTTCCCGCGTCCGCCGCCCGGATCGCCCATTGCGCGTGGCCCGGGTGCGGGACCGAAATGTAGATCGCGTCGATTTCCGCGTCAGTGAGCAATGCTTCGTAGCCCTCGAGAATGCGCGCGCCGGGAAAGCTCTGCGCCAGGCCCGGCTTGCCCGGATCGCGCGCACCGATGGCGACCAGCTTTCCGTTGCGGGAGGCGGCGACGCCGCCGGCGAAGGCCTTGGCGATGCTGCCCGGGCCGAGAATGCCCCAGCGGATGGGCGTGGTTGCAGTCATTGTCATTCTCCTTGCGGGATGGGAAAGGGCAGCCGATCAGCGCAGCCGCAGCCCTTTTTCGTCGAACAGGTAGGATTTGCGGATGGATACGATGATCTCTGATGTCTCGGGGACCTTGGCCGCGTCGCGCTGGATCACCACGTCCTCGTCATTGGCCGTTCTGGCGTAGAGAAAGCTCGTGCCGCCCAGGTGCTCGACCACATCGATGGTGACGGCAAGATCGGCGTCGCCTTCTCCGGCGCTGCCAAAATGTTCGGGCCGCACGCCAACGATGACCTTGCTGCCGATTGCGGGCGCGGCGCCCGTCAGCGGCTGCGTGATGCGGGTCTTCTCCTGGCCAGCGAGTTCCACCACGACGCCGCGCGCATCGCAGCCGACCACGCGGCCCTTGATGAAATTCATCTTCGGCGAGCCGACGAAACCGGCCACGAACTGATTGTCGGGATTGTCATAAAGATCGAGCGGGCGGCCGATCTGCTCGACATGGCCGCCGCGCAGCACGACGATCCGGTCGGCGAGCGTCATCGCCTCGGTCTGGTCGTGCGTGACATAGATCATGGTGGTGCCGAGCTCCTTGTGCAGGCGCGAGATCTCGACCCGCATCTGGACGCGCAGTTCGGCGTCGAGGTTGGACAGCGGCTCGTCGAACAGGAACACCTGCGGCTCGCGCACGATGGCGCGGCCGATGGCAACGCGCTGACGCTGGCCGCCGGAGAGTTTCTTCGGACGGCGCTCCATCAATTCGCTGATGCGCAGGATCTCGGCCGCCCGTTTCACCCTGCGGTCGGTGTCGGCCTTCGGATTGCCGGTCATACGCAGGCCGAAGGAGAGATTCTGCTCCACGTTCATATGCGGATAGAGCGCGTAGGACTGGAACACCATGGCGATGCCGCGGTCGGCCGGCTCGACATCGTTGACCACCTTGCCGCCGATGGCGATCTCGCCATCGCTGATATCCTCCAGCCCGGCGATCATCCTGAGCAGCGTGGACTTGCCGCAGCCAGACGGGCCGACGAAGACGACGAACTCGCCATCCCTGATGTCGATGTTGGCGCCATGGACGACCTCGAAAACGCCGAAGCGCTTGACGACATTCGTGAGCGTGACGGTTGCCATGCCTACCCTTACTTGACCGCGCCGGCGGCGATGCCGGCAATGAAATGGCGTTGCAGCAGCACGAACACGATCAGCATCGGCACCGTCAGCATTACCGCGCCCGCCATGATGCCGCCCCACGACACTTTGGTGAGGCCGATCAGCGTGCCGAGCGCCACCGGTGCGGTCATCGCGCCGGGCTGGCTGTTGATCAAAAGCGGCCAGAGATAATTGTTCCAGGACGCCAGGAACAGGATGATGCAAAGGGCGGCCAGCATCGGCCGCGCCAGCGGCAGCGCGATGAAGACGAAGATGCGCCACTCCTTCACGCCTTCGACGCGGGCGGCATCGAACAGGTCATCGGGCATCATGGAAAAGCTCTGGCGCATGAACAGCACGCCCAGCGAATTGAACAGCGGCGGCACGATCAACGCCACCCAGGTATTGGCGAGCTTGAAATCGCGCGCCACCATGATGAATTGCGGGATCAGCACCACCGCATAGGGAAGCGTGATGGTGCCCAGGATGATGGCGACGACCAAGCCCTTGCCGACGAACCGGTAACGCGCCAGCGCCCAGCCGGCCATCGACGTCAGCAGCACCGACAGAACAGTGTAGGTGACCGCCACCGAGACGGAGATGAAAATCGCGCCGACAAAGTCGGTGTCGCGCTGCAGGTTGTTGAAATTGTCCACGAAATTGCCGTGCGGCAGCAACTCGATGCCGGGGCTGAAGATGCCGTTGTCCGGCATGGTCGAGAACACGACCATCATCCATAGCGGAAACAGCCAGATCAGCGCCAGTGGCGTGAGGAAAAGATGCAGCAAGAGGCTGCGCTTCAGCCTGGCCGAGGCGAGCGAGCTCATTTCGGTTCCCTCGTCAGCCACAGTTGCACCAGCGTGATGGCGATCGCCAGCCCCGCCATGGTGTAGGCGACGGCCGAGGCATAGCCGAAATTGAGCGACCGGAAGCCCTGGCGATAGAGCAGCAGGCCGAGCGTCTCGGTGCCGCCGCCCGGTCCGCCGCGTTCGGTGATCAGGAACGGCTCGGTGAACAGCTGCATGGTGCCGATGATCGACAGCACGGTGCAGAACACGATGACCGGCTTCAACAGCGGCAAGGTGATGAAGAAGAACTGCTTGAGCTTGCTGACCCGGTCGAGCGTCGCCGCCTCGTAGACGTCCTCGGGGATGGACTGCATGCCGGCCAGAAGGATGATGGCGTTGTAGCCGGCCCAGCGCCAGGTGACCGCGATCATGATCAGCGCCATGGCCGGCGTGACATTGGAGAACCAGTCGATCTTGGGCAGCCCGACGCTGTTCAGGAGCTTGTTGATGATGCCGAAATCGAGGTTGAACATCAGCCGGAACACCGCGGAGTAGGCGACCTCGCCGACCACCACGGGAGCGAAGAAGGCGAAGCGGTAAAGTCCCCTCGCCTTCAGGAGCGGCGAATTCAAAAGCACGGCCATCACCATGGCCAGCGCGATCATCACCGGCACCTGGATGACGAGGATGAGCAGCGTGTTCTTCAAGGCATTGAAGAAGGCCGGATCGCCGATCAGCCGGCCCCAGTTAAAGCCGGGCGCAAAGCGCCAGGGCACGGTGCGCGTCGCCTGGAACGAGATCAGGAACGAAGAGATGATCGGCCATACCCAGAAGACGGAGAAGATCAGCAAATAGGGCGCGAGGAAACGATAGGCCGTGGCGTTGCGGTTGCGCATCGTGCTCCTCCTCCTCTCGTCGGCGTTTCAAGCTGTGGTCCCGCGCGCAGCGGCAACCGGTTAGTCGGGACATGCGACATTTCACACGTCCCGCGAGGAAGCCCCGCGGGCCGAGGTCGGGTCCGGGCGGCGCATGCCCGCCCGGACCCCGTCTGGGAGGTTATGACTTGACCGGCAGTCCGGTCGCCGCCGCGATCTGGCCGGCGGCATCGTCGAGTGCCGCCTTGGCATCGGGATAGCCGCCGGCGAGATATTTGGTCTGCACCGCGCGCATGATGATTTCGGCATCGCTCTGGAACTGCGTGCCGCGGCTGGGGACGATCTTGGGCAGAGTGGCGAGGATGTCCTTCCACACCGCCTGGCCGCCCCAATAGGGCAGGCCTTCAGAGACGTAGGGGTCGTTCAGCGCCGACACCAGCGAGGGAACGAGGCCGAACTCCTTCAGCATGGTGATCTGGCCCTCATTGGTTTCGAGCGTGTATTTCAGGTACTCGTAAGCCGCTTCCTTGTTCTTCGACCCGGAAGTGATGGCCAGCGACGACCCGCCGAGATTGGCGGCGCGTGGCCCGTCGGCGGTAAGGCTCGGCATCAGGTAGACGCCCCATTTGCCGTTTTCGCCGGCCGATTCGGTGCGGATGGTGCCTTCATACCAACCGCCATAGACCTGGGTGGCGACGGTGCCGGCGGTGTTGTTGGTGATCTTTGTGCCCCAATCGGCCGACGAGATGACGCCGGCGTCCTTCATCTCCTTGATCTTGGCCAGCGTATCGATGCATTTCGGCTGGTTCACCGTGATCGACTGGCCATCCTCGGAGAAATAGCCGCAGCCCTGTTCATTGGAGATCATGCGGAAGAATTCGGTGTCGCCGTTGAAGTCGGCGTTGGTCATGGTGACGCCGGGATTGGCGGCCTGGATCTTCTTGCCGGCGGCAATGAAATCGTCCCAGGTCTTGATCGACGCCGGATCGACGCCGGCCTTTTCGTAGAAGTCGCGGCGGTAGAAGGCGGCGACCGGGCCGGAATCCCACGGCATCGCATAGGCCTTGTCGCCGACCTCGAGCTCGGTGCGCTTGAAATCGGGGAATTTCGCCTGGTCCTCGGCGCTGTAGCCCAGCGTGTGCAGGTCGACAAAGCAATCGGGAAATTGGCTCCAGTAATTCTCGGCCTCGCCGTTCTCGATGGTAACGACATCAGGCAGGCCGACGCCACCGGCGGCGCATCCGGCGATCGATTTGTCATAGGTCGGCTGGTTGCCGAGATCCTGGACGGTGACCTTGATGTCAGGATGCAGCTTGTTGAACCCGGCAATCGTCGCCTTCAGCGACGAGGCGGCGATGTTCCAGCTCCAGATGGTGATTTCGCCCGATTGCGCGAAGGCCGGGGCTGAGCCCAAGGCAAGCGCGAGCGCGGCGCAGGACAGTGTGATGCGCATTGAAATCCTCCCATTTCATTTGCTCTCTCTGCGAGCCGGGCTAGACTATGCGGCGCGGAAGGCTTGTCCCCGACAAAGGGAATACGAAATTGGCGGAAAGTAAGATGCCGGACCGGCCGTTTTACCAGCCTGGCGCCAGCAGCGTGGAAGGAATGCCGCTGCTGTTGCAGATGTTCCACACCGCTCCCCTGGTGATGCTCAAGCCGCATTGGCATGCGCAGGTCGAGGTGAACTTCATCGTGCGCGGCAGCGTGCACTACCGCATGAACGACCACGAAATCTCGCTTTCGGCCGGTGAGATGTGCCTGTTCTGGGGCGGACTGCCGCACCAGATGGACGATTTGAGCGACGACGCCATCTATGCCGGCGCGCATCTGCCGCTGGTGCATTTCTTCCGGCTGCATCTGCCGGCTGACATACGTCACCGGCTGATGACGGGTGCCACGCTGGTGACCAGCGCCACCGATCAGTCCGACAACGATAATTTCGACCGATGGAACCGCTACGCCCGCTCCGGCGACCCGGCCAAGGCCGAGCACGCCGTCAACGAACTGTTGCTGCGGCTCGAGCGGGTGCGGTTCGAGCCCTACAGGCTGGTGCCGGAAAACGCGGCTGGACAGGAAGCGGGCAGCCCGTTCGACCAGCAGTCGTCGCGCAATGTCGGGCGCATGTGCGATTTCATCGCCGAGAATTTCCTCTACGACATCGATTGCATGAACATAGCGGCGGCCGCCGACCTCCATCCCAAATACGCCATGAGCATCTTCAAGAAATCGACCGGCATGACACTCAACGAGTATGTCAACCTGTTGCGGCTGAGCTATGCGCAGGCGCTGCTCATGCACCAGGACGCCAATGTGCTCAGGGTCGCGATGGATTCGGGCTTCGGTTCGCTCAGCGCCTTCAACAAGTCGTTCCGGAAGCTCGCCGGCATGACACCTACGGATTTTCGCAAGGGATTGGCGGGCGCCAGATAGCGGCGGCGTGGCGCGGAAACCAGCGCATCGGGCGGCACTTCTTTTCCTGCCGGAAATCCACATCTGGGCGCTGGACAGGCCGGATTCCCATGCTATAACCCACGCGCTTTCAAGGGACGCCCACGGCGCTTCCATGAAATCCGGAGCGCGAGTTTTCGTTAGCCGGAACAGGCCCAGATAGCTCAGTTGGTAGAGCAGCGGACTGAAAATCCGCGTGTCGGTGGTTCGAATCCGCCTCTGGGCACCATCCTTATACCTTTGATATTCAAGTCTTTTTAGGATCGCGTCATAGCGGCGAATTCCAGAGTTTGACGCTTTTCTCAGACCGGTTTGACAATTTCCGTTCGCCGCCCTTCGCCTCGGCGTCGAAATTCTTAACCGCCGCCAAGCCGCCGGGCGGAACTTGGCCATGTCTATCACCGAGCCGATCTGGCGATGCCTGCAGCGCCATTTGAATGGCGGCTTCCGATCCTGCCAAATGGCAAGGCCTTCGGCGATCGCCCCACCTTTTCGATGAGTTCGTTAAATTTGGCTTCGAGCCGGAGGAGCTTGGCGTCGGGATTCCTCGCCTTAGCGCCTATCATCTTGCCTTCCCTGCGGGGCGCTTGACATCCGAGGCCGCGGCAGCGACGCCCACGATGGCCGATTTCAGGCTTGACTAGCAAGACAGTGTTCCTCCAACCCCGTCCGCGACGGAAGCCTACAGGGGACCTTGCGTCACTGACTCCATTTTCATCTTTTTGACGAAAACTGCTCGTTTTCAACTTTTATTGACGAAGACTGACGTCATTCGATTAACGCCGGCGGTCAAAAATCAGTCAAAATAATTCTAACGAAGCCAAAACGGTGGGAATTCGCCCACCAAAAATGACAAACGATTGGGCTCGCTGGATGGATTCGTGATATTTGCGGGACATCGCTCGCGTGATTCAGGCGAGCGTTTGCGGCACGGTGCGGAGATACAAACGTGGCTAGGAATGTCCGAAAATCAGCGGTGGAGGACATGGCGCCCTCGGCGTCCGCCGGGTCACGGGAAGACGATAGCGGGCGCGGACGGGTCGATTTGATTCCGGCCAAGCGTCATGCCTTCATTCTCGAATGCCTTAAACGGCAAGGAGCTGTAGGCGTTCAGGAGCTTATCGATCTCATCGGCGCATCGCCTTCGACGATCCGGCGCGACCTCGAGATGCTTGAACGGCAGGGAGCACTGGAGCGAACGCATGGCGGTGCGATGCTTCAGCGCACGGAACTCGCCACCTTCGAGCCGGATCTCGCCACCGCGGCGCATTTCGCCAGGGCTGAGAAAGAGGCCATAGGTGCCGCCATGATGTCGGAACTCCGCGCCGGCCAAAGCGTCATTTTCGACGCAAGCACGACCGTGCTGGAAGTCGCCCGCGCCATCGCCGCGGCGCCTATCCCGCTTACCGCCGTTACCAACAGTCTTGCGATCGCGCAGATACTTGCAGCCGTGCCGGAAGTACGCCTCGTCATGCTTGGAGGCACCTGCAAGCCGGGCTCACTGACCCTGGTCGGCCAGCCCGGCGAGAATTTCCTGCGAACCATCCACGCCGATGTGGCCATTCTTGGGACCCATGCCATCACCGGAGACATGCTCACGGAGACCTCGCTAGAGGTTGCGGCGATGAAGCAGGCGATGATCGCGGCGGCGCGCCGTGTCGTCGTGCTTGCGGACAATTCGAAGTTCACTGCCCCCAATTTCTGCACCATCTGCCGTCTGGCCGATATCCACCAGATCATTACCGACGAGGGCATCGATCAAGCTCACCTCACCAATCTTCGGACGCTCGATGTGAACGTCCGCGTCGTGCGCGTCAGCCGTCCAGGTTCTTCAGTTGAGCGCTCTTGAGGGCGTGGATATCCGGGTCGTAGCCGATGACCTGACCGGCGCCCTGGACAGCGCGGTTTCCTTCGCATCGCCCGGCCACGGCATTGGGGTGAGCTGGCGACTGGACGGTCCGTTTTCGGAGCGCATGGCTGTCGATGTCGCCACACGAGAGGGCGCCGAGGCCACGGCCGTCGCCAGGCACCAGGCGCTCGCGCCATGGCTCGCCGCCGGACAGCTGAGTTTCAAGAAGATCGACAGCCTTTTGCGCGGTCACGTCATCGCCGAAATAGAAGCCTGCATCGTCAAGGGGACGTACCAGCGCGTTGTGCTGGCGCCTGCTTTCCCGTTTCAGGGGCGCGTTACGCGCGTCGGACGCCAATGGCGGCTCGATCGCCCCGAAATGGTAGGTCCTGACCTCCTCGCCGACCTCGGCCAGCGCTTTTCGGCCGGGCGTTCAACACCGGGGGCACGGTCGGCTCATTTCATCACCCTCTACGACGCCGAAACGGACACGGACCTGGACAAGATCGTCGCAACGGCCGGAATGCCGGAGGCACGGATCTTGTGGGTCGGTACAGGCGGCTTGGCGGCGGCACTCGCCCGGCACATGAAAGCACAGCAGAAGCCTGCTCTTGCGTTATCCGGGCCGTTCCTTGGCCTTGTCGGCACAAATCACGAGGTCACAGCGGGACAGGTGGCCCTCTTTGCCGCCCGGCATGCGGATGCGCATATCGTTATCGAACGCGACATCGACAAAGCGAGAAAGCGCTTGGCGGAGCGGATGATGCAAGGCGCGCCATCAATTGTCAGCGTCGCTGCATCGGGTGATCGCCACGCGGTGGCGGATCATATCGGCAAGGTGTTTGCCTCGCTTCTCGAAGATTTGCCGAAGCCCGGCACGTTGCTCGTCACTGGCGGCGAAACATTGCGGTCGGTGTGCGACAGCCTAGGCGCCGTCGAACTCACAGTCGAAAGCGAGATCGAGCCGGGGCTGCCGGTTTCCGTCATCAAAGGCGGCGTTTTCGAGGGGCTGGCCACGATTTCGAAATCGGGCGCGTTCGGCGACAGCGCCCTGCTCTGCAGGCTTGCCGCTCTCGCGCGTTCCTGATCAGGACGATCGCCGGCGAAGACGCGGCACATCCGCCTTGCCGGTCAAATAGCGTCAAAAAACCCTGCGAAGCCGAGCGCGGTCGAGATTTCAGCCCGCAGAGGGAGAGGCGCAGTCCGATCATCCGTGAAATTTGATTGCGAATGATCGCGAAAGAAAACTATTGCGCATATCTGGCCAGAAGGATTAGAAGATGATCACAATTGACCGATATGGGGTGTTTATGTCTGGTCCAAGGCTCGGCATCACTATGGGTGATCCCGCGGGCATCGGCCCCGAGATCATCGCGAAGGCATGCGCACGGCTGAAACCGCGCCTGGCCGACGGGTCACTGTCGCTTCTCATCATCGGCAGCGCCACCGCGATGCGCGCGCTAGAGTCCATCTCAGGACGTATCGAGCGGGAAGAACCGTCGGCTTCGCCCACCGGACATTTTCCGCCCGTGGCCATTCTTGAGGCCGGACCAGAGCGGACCCCCATAGAGACGGGCGTCATGTCGGCCGAAGGCGGGCGTCTTGCCTACCTGGCCATCGAAAAGGCTGTTCGCCTGGCCCAGGCAGGCTCGATTGCCGGCATCGTTACGGCCCCTCTCAACAAGGAAGCGCTCAACCTGGCCGGCTATCACTATGCCGGCCATACCGACATGCTGGCAGAACTGACGGGCGCCCGCGATTCCGTGATGATGCTTGCCCATGGCGACTTTCGCGTCAGCCATGTCTCGACCCATGTGGCGCTGGCTCAAGTTCCCTCGAAACTGACCGGACCTCGTTTGCGCCGGGTTATCAAGTTGACTGTCGAGGCATTGCAGGGCCTCGGCATTGCGCATCCGCGCATTGCGATTGCCGCGCTCAACCCGCACGCTGGCGAAGGCGGCATTTTCGGTCGTGAGGACATCGACATCACGACCCCGGTCGTCGCCTCTTACACATCGCCCGATTTCACCGTGGTTGGACCTGTTCCGGGCGACACGGTCTTCGTCAAGCTACGTGCGCGTCAGTATGATGCGGTGGTCGCGATGTATCACGATCAGGGCCATGTTCCGGTGAAGCTGCTCGGCTTCAATGTCGATCCCGCGACCGGTGAATGGAAAGCGCTCTCCGGTGTCAATGTGACGCTCGGCCTTCCGATCATTCGTACCTCCGTCGACCACGGCACGGCCTTCGACATCGCCGGCAAGGGCATCGCCAACGAGGACAGCCTGGTCGAGGCGATCGAGTTCGCCGTCCAGATGGCCGCGGCAAAATCCAAACCTTAGGCGCCGGCACGCCTGCAACGCACGAAGAAGCGGATCGAACCATGGCTGTAGAGACGTCCCATCTCATGCTGATCGACGGCAGATTTGTCACCGGCGAAGCCGGCACGCGCCCGGTGATCAACCCGGCCAACGGCAAGGCTTTTGTCGACGTGCCCGAGGCAAGTCCGGATCAGGCTCGCCAGGCGATAGAGGCAGCCCGTAAGGCGCAGAAAGCCTGGGGGCTCAAATCACCCCTCGCCCGTGCGGCGATCATGAAGCGGATCGCGGTCTTGATCCGGCAGAACGCCCGACATCTGGCCGAGGTGGTCGTCAGGGAACAAGGCAAGCCGATCAATGAGGCCATGGGTGAAGTCGGCGGTGCGGCCGAGTTCTTCGACTACTACGCCGAGTTTGCCCGCCGCATTCAAGGTGAGATCCTGCCATCCGACTATGCGGGAGAGCAGGTCTGGATCCAGCGCGTACCCGTAGGCGTCGTCGCCGCCATCATTCCCTGGAATTATCCGAGCGCCCTGGTCAGCCGAAAGGTGGCGCCCGCCATGATCGCCGGCGACACCATCGTCCTCAAACCGCATGAAGACACGCCGCTTTCGGCGCTCGAAATGGCTCGCATCTTTGTGGAAGCGGGCGTGCCGGACGGCGTGGTCAACATCATAACAGGACGAGGCGAAACCATAGGCGAGGTGCTGTGCACGGAACCCGGCGTCGACCTCATCACCATGACCGGAAGCGTGCCGACCGGCAAGCGCATCATGGCGAATGCCTCGCGCAACCTGACGCCCGTTTCGCTGGAGCTTGGCGGCAAGGCCCCCTTCATCGTCCTGGCCGATGCCGATCTCGAGCTGGCGGTGCGGTCGGCGGCCACTTCGCGCTACATGAATTGCGGGCAGGTCTGCATATGCAACGAACGCACGCTCGTTCACCGTTCGATTTACGATCAGTTCGTCACGCGCTTCGTGGAGTTCTCGAAGTCGCTGGTCGTCGGTGATCCGATGCAGGCGAATACCGATATCGGTCCCAAAGTCAGTCGTGAGGAATTGGAAAAGGTCGAGGTGGTCCTGGCGGAAGCCGTCGCGGGCGGCGCGAAGCTGGCTCTGGCCGGCGGACGCCCGGCCAAGGCGCCGATCGACGGCGGCTACTGGCTCAATCCGACCGTATTGACCGACGTGACGCCCGACATGCCGATCATGACGCGGGAAATCTTCGGCCCGGTCGTGCCGATCATGCCCTTCGACACCTTCGAGGAGGCAGTCAGCATCACCAATGCCAGTCGCTATGGCCTGTCGGCCTATCTTTTCACCAACGATCTGGGTCGCGTCATGAACGCCGTCAACGAGGTTTCGTTTGGCGAAATCTATGTGAACCGGATCGGGCCAGAAATGCTGCAGGGCTTCCATGTCGGCTTCCGCGAGAGCGGATTGGGCGGCGATGACGGCGTACACGGGCTCGAGAGCTACATGCGCAAGAAGACGGTCTACGTGAATTACTCGGGTGCCGCCACGGCGGCATTGATGCCTTACGGGCGCTGAACAGCGCCCAGACAGTACGACCAGCCAGGTCGCTACCCGGCCAAAATGGCCGTTTCATCTCATCGGGAGGAATAAAATGCACTATCGTGGATTCATGGCGGCGGCTTTGGCCGTGGCACTGTCAGGACTGGCCGCATCTTCGGCGATCGCCGACGACACCATTCCACCGGAAGCAAAGGCGCTGCTTGAGCCGCTGCCCCTATCGCCGAGAGGCCAACCCGTTCCGGGCTTCCCGGACGGTCCACCGGCGGTGTCGCCAGACGTGCTGAAATTCTCCGATGCCGACCTTGCAAAGCTGAAGGCCGGAAAGTTCACCGCCGGGCTGGTGATGCACACCATGGATGCCGGCTGGCCCCAATTGCAGGTGGCCGGGATCTCGAACACGCTCAAGGATTTTGGCATCGAGGTTGTCGGAACCACCGACGCCAAGTTCCAGCCCGGCCAGCAGATCAGTGATCTCGAGCAGATGATCGCACGCAAGCCGGATGTGATCTTCTCGATCCCGATCGATCCGAAGTCCGAATCCGAAGCCTACAAGAAGGCGGCGGCAGCCGGCATCAAGCTGGTTTTCATGGACAACGTTCCGGTCGATATGGCGCCGGGCAAGGACTATGTGTCCGTTGTCGCTTCCGACAATGAGAAGAACGCCTATTTCGCCGCGCAGGAACTTGTCGGGGCCATTGGCGGCAAGGGCGAGGTCGGCATCATCACGCTGGTCTATGACTACTACTACTCTGTCGCGGCCCGCAAGGTCGGCGCACTCAAGGCATTCGGCGAACACCCCGACATCAAGGTCGCGGACGTCGGTACCTTCACCGCGCCTGAGAAGGCCTACGAGGTCGCCACCGCCATGTTGACGGCGCATCCCGACATGAAGGGCATCTTCGTTGCCTGGGACACGCCCGCGCAGCAGGTCGTGGCCGCGGCCAAGACACTCGGCCGCGACATCGTCATCACCACGAATGACATTGCCGCAGACAGCGCGCTGAACGTTGCACGTGGCGAGTTTCTGGCCGTGGGTGCGCAACGCCCCTATGACCAGGGTGTCGCGGAGGCCAAGGCGGCCGCGCTTGCTCTGCTTGGACATGACGTCCCGCCGTACATTTCGGTACCGACGTTGCGCGTCAAGAAGCTCGACCTTCTCAGTGCCCTCAAGCAGGTCACCAAGGAAGATGCGCCGGCTTCGGTGGTGAAAATCTGCAACGGCGAGTGCTTCTAGAGCAGTTCACCGTTTCACGGAAACGGCGAACCGCTCTATCTCTTTGTTTTTGCGCAATTCCAGACGGAAAACCGTACACACTTTTCCTGGAATTGCTCTGGCTCCTTCTTTCGCCGGCGGGCCGCAGCAGTCCGCCGGCGCTCCCCGAGCGATCGAGAAATCGTCATGGCCGAAGCGAAAACTTCAACGTCCCAGCGCCCTATCGTAACGATGCAACGCATCGGCAAGTCGTTTGGCGCGAACCGCGTGCTGTCGGACATTTCGTTCGAGGTCAAGGCCGGCGAAACGCATGCACTGCTCGGCGAAAACGGTGCGGGCAAGTCGACGCTCATGAAGATCCTCATGGGCGCGTATCGGACGGACGAAGGCCGGATTCTGTTCGACGGCGAGGACGTCACCGCCCTGTCGCTTCGAGAGAGGATCGATCGCGGAATCGCAATGATCTTCCAGGAGCTGAGCGTCTTGCCGAACCGTTCGGTTGCCGAAAACCTGTTTATCCTTCGCGAGCCGCTCGCCTTCGGCCGACGTGTCGATGCCAGAAAAATGCTGCGCGAGGCCCGGGCTCTGATCGAGCGATTTGCCTTCTCGCTCGATGCTTCGGCACGTGTGGGCGACCTGGCGTTCGCTCAGCGCCAGATGGTCGAGATTCTCAAAGCGATCTCGCGGGGCGCCAAGCTGCTCGTAATGGACGAGCCGACTTCGTCCCTGACCATCCATGAGGAGGAAACGCTTTTTCGGACAATCGGTCAGCTCAAGCAGAACGGAATCGGTATCGTCTACATCAGCCATCGCATGGCCGATGTGCTGCAGCTTTCGGATCGCATCTCGATCATCAAGGATGGGCGACTGGTCGGCCCGCTCGATCCGGAGAAGACGTCCATCGAGGATATCGCGGCGTTGATGTCCCGGCCCAAGGTCCAAACGCCTTCCCCTGCCGCAGCCGCGCCAGCAAATCGGCAGCCTGCAACGCCCGCCGGGACGCCGGCT
Source organism: Mesorhizobium sp. B1-1-6 (assembly GCF_006443035.1). Taxonomy (NCBI): domain Bacteria; kingdom Pseudomonadati; phylum Pseudomonadota; class Alphaproteobacteria; order Hyphomicrobiales; family Phyllobacteriaceae; genus Mesorhizobium; species Mesorhizobium sp. B1-1-6. The sequence goes on from NZ_VFWR01000003.1 coordinate 61,189, forward strand.
CTTGAGGTCCGTGACCTTGCCACCTCGCGCAAACTGTCCGGCGTGTCGTTCTCGATCGGCCCGGGCGAGATCGTCGGCCTTGCCGGGCTTGTCGGCAGTGGCCGCTCGACCCTGGGCAAGGCCTTGTTCGGCATCCTTCCGGATGTAACCGGCCACATCGCCGTCGGGAGCGACCCCGTCCAGCCGGGCAGTGTCAGCAGGGCCATCGCTGCCGGTATCGCGCTTGTCCCCGAAGACCGTCGGCTCGAAGGTCTTGTGGGTGGACGTTCGATCGAGGAGAACCTCGCGCTTCCGCGCCTTTCCGAGTTCTCGCTGGCGGGTCCGTTCGGGCCGATGGCGAAGGCCCGGATAACGGCTCTGTTCAGACAATACCGGGACGATCTCAGTATCCTGTGCCGCGGTCCCTTACAGAAAGCCCAGGAGCTTTCGGGCGGCAATCAGCAGAAGATCGTCTTCGCCAAATGGCTGGCCATGAAGCCGAAGCTGTTGATCCTCGACGAACCAACCTCCGGCGTCGACATCAATGCCAAGCGCGATATGCGCGAACTTGTGCGCCGCACGGCCGGCGAAGGCGTCGCCGTGCTGCTCATTTCTTCGGAACTCGAAGAACTCCTGGATTTGTCCGATCGCATTCTGGTGATGGCGCAAGGGCGGATCACGCGCAGCATCGATCGCGCGGACGACGAGACAAAACTTCGCGCGTTGCTGCAGGCCGAGGCGGCCAGACAAGCCAGTGCGCGCGCCCAGGGAGTTGCAGCATGAAACCGTCCCCTATGCCCTCGCACGCAAATGCGATAAATTTTTTCCGCGATCACATCACCTATGTGATCTTCCTGGCGATAACCCTCTACTTCGTCCTGTTTGCTCCACACTTCGCGTCTGTGTCGACCGCAAGCGCGGTTCTGCGCATCACGGCCATCGTTTCGGCAATGGCGATCGGCATGACATTCGTCATCATCTGCGGCGAAATCGACCTGTCGGTAGGATCGGTTGCAAGTTTTTCGGGGATGATCGGAGCGCTGCTGCTCGGCCAGGATGTTCCCACCTACGTCGCAGCTCTTCTGGTGCTGGCAGCCGGCGCAGCGATCGGGGCCACCTCCGGCATCCTTGTTACAAAAATACGCATTCCATCGTTTCTTGTGACCCTTGGCATGCTGTCGATCTTTTCCGGACTGGCGCTGACGATCACCGGCACCCGGCCAGTGTCGATCGTCGACGATGATTTCTCGAACCTGTTCTGGAACGGTAGTTTTCTGGGCGTGCAGGCGCCAATCTGGTGGACAATCGTCCTAACTTCCGTCGGCTATTATCTTCTGCACCAGATGCCCTTCGGCAGGCGTGTTTATGCGACTGGTGGAAACCCTGTAGCCGCCCGCTTTTCCGGGGTGCGGACGGACAGCGTCAAAATTTTCGCCTTTGTGCTGTCCGGCATGATGGCATCCCTTGCAGGGATGATGCTCGCGGCCCGCTCCACCGCCGGCAATCCCAGCCTGGGGGCGGGTCTCGAACTCGACGTCATCGCGGCCGTGATCATAGGCGGGACAAGTCTCTTCGGCGGCTATGGATCGATCGTCGGTTCTGTCGTCGGAGCAATCTTCATAGGAATTCTCGGATTCGGTCTTCTCGTGCTCGGTCTTTCGACCAGCATCCAGGAGGTGATCAAGGGCGCTATCATCATCATTGCCGTCTCGTTGAACCGGCGTTGAAAGCAGCAGAGTTCCATGACCCGACGAAACGCGCGCGTTCCACGCGTTGACTGCCGAAGTAGGACCGACCCACCCGAAATTCTCTGCCGTCACAGACCTGCTGGCCCGCTCGGTGTCTGCGCTAGGTAGCGGCTTCGTTGGCCAGGTGGTCCTGCATGAGGTCACCATAAGGTTCAACATCGAATGCGGTTGGAAAATTCTCGGGCTTATAGGCCGGGATCGCCGCCTTCCGATCCAGAACCGACTGATGGACCAGCGGCCGCCGTTCCTGTCGCTCGATCGTGCGCGGCTCGGCTTGCGGTAGGTAGAAGCCGAGGACGGATTTTCGCTTCCATTCACGCCATTTGACGGACTTTGGGATCCACTCGAGCGGCTTCCAGCCCACGGTCATTGAATCATGCACGATCCCCAACGGATCGGGGCTGACGAACGTCATCGTCCCCTCGCCCTTCCCTTCCCCGAAGACAAGCCGCTCCAGCATGCGGGAATTGGTCTGCAATCCAAATGCTTTGGCCTGATCAACCATCCAGTCGAGCGGAAATTTGGATATGGCGCTTTCCTCTTCAGGATAGCCACCGCCGACATCGGAATGAGATCCGGCGAACCAGACTTGTTTGATATCCTGCTCTTTTGCCGGCGAAATCTTGTCGAAAGGATTTTCGACGAATGGCTGCGGCTCGACCCACCGGTTCAGCCGGAACATGCGACGATGCTCATCGATCGCAATTGCATGTCGAAAGACTTCGACGCTCGGGTTGGTCCTCGTATGCGGCAGTGTCAGGAGCTGTGGTAGAAGCCGGTCGCTTCGCGGCACGATGATCGACGCCACGGTGTCCCAAACACCAAGAAATCTGATGCGCGCGTCCCGGGCTCCTGAAACCTTGGAAAAGTGCCAGGCAACGCTAAGGTCGTGCTCATCGCTGGCTTGCTTGTAAGAGCTTACGGCATACTCAACGATGTTGAGTTGGTCCGGATGCAGCAGGCCGATCATGTGGATCAAGCCCGCAACGGCGCGGGCTGTATAGGCTCCGCGGCTGAAGCCAAAGAGGAAGATTACGTCCCCTTCGACGTAGTGCCTGCAGATGAAGGCGTAGGCGCCGGCGATTTCGGCGTCGAGACCATATCCAGTTGCGAGCTCGAACACGGATTTCGCGTTCTGGCGCCATCGCGTCCAGGCATCGCTGGCACCGATGGTTCCTATGCCGGCGTCATAATAGACGCGCTGCTCCTCATTCTTCTTCAGGATGCGGAACAACTTCAAGACATTCGAGAGATTGCGCTCGATCTGGTTTCCCGTTCCATCGCAGCAGACAACGATGTTTTTGCCAGTCCGCTTCAACGCCACCGCCTTTGAAGGTCCAGTTCAGACCAACCGACTTTGACCCAAGCTGTGGATCACATCAACAGGCGTCTGACAATGGATACCGATGAGAATGTAGCGGCGCGGTCGGCGTGGTTCCGGTGGCGAAAGAAGAGGGCTTCAATCAAAGAAGCCCGTATCCTCTTCCCTGAGATACTTCCTGGCTGCTTCGGCGTCGATATCGAGGCCCAGTCCCGGCGCTTCCAGCAGGTCCACCATGCTGTCCTTCACGATCTGCGACGGCAGGCCGATCACGAGATCCTCCCACCAGGGGTCAGAGGCGCTCGGATATTCGAAGGCAATGTAGTTGGCGGGCAAGGTGGCGCAAACGTTGATCAGGGCGCCGAGGCCCAGCAGGCCGTTGGCGGTGCCGTGCGGCGCCATCAGGATGGAGTGCATATAGGCGTGCTCGGCGACCCATTTGAGTTCGGCAATACCGCCGATATCGGCAGGATCGGGGCCGATGACGCGCACGGCCTGCGTCTCGATCAGCTCCTTGAAATTGTGCCGCAAGTAGATCTGCTCACCGGTATGGATCGGCGTCGAGGTGGAGGTTGTCAACTCCCGATAGGCCTGCGGATTGACCCATGGCACATAGTCGCCGGTCAGCATGTCCTCGAGCCACATCAAATTGTACTTCTCCACCGCGCGAGCGAACTTGATCGCATCGGGCAGCATCCAGCCCGGGCCGCAGTCGAGCGCCAGGCTGACCTTGTCGCCCAGCACTTCCTTCATGGCGATCACGCAGTCGAGCATGTGGTTGAAACCGCGCTCGCTGATCACGCCCTGATCCATGGCACCGTGATAGCCGGCCTTCTTCTGCGTCACGCCATAATGGAAGTCCTCGATGCTGTCCTTCATGTTCGAGTGGAACGAGATTCCTTGCTTGACCATGAAGAAGTTCTGCGGCTGCTCCATCATCCATTTGACGTCGGCCGCATAATCCTCCGGCCGGTCGCCCGCGCGTTTCCGGCGGATCGAGCCGTTATAGACGCGCACCTTGTCGCGCACCTTGCCGCCGAGCAGTTTGTAGGCCGGCACGCCAGCGGCCTTGCCGGCAATGTCCCACAGCGCATGCTCGATCGCGGAGACGGCGGCGCCATAGGGCTTGAACGAACCTCGCTGGCGGATCTTCAGCATCACCCGCTCGACGTCGGTCGGATCCTCGCCGATCAGCGCCTCGCGGAAATGCAGCACAAAGGGCTTGAGATAGGTCTTTGTGAACTCGACCTCGCCAAGGCCATGGAGGCCCTCGTCAGTGACGACGCGAACGATGGGATGCCGCCCGATGACGGCGCAGCGCAGGTCGGTGATCTTCATGGCACAGTCCTATTTCACAGACGAGAAAGCTGTCGGTGTGAGCAGCTGGCTGGCGATATTGGCAACGATCTGCCCGTCACGCTCAGACTCGTCCCGGGCCCTGTGCCATGCCGGATCGGTGACGAAAGCCGCCCATTTCGCCTCACGCTCGGCCAGCGATTCCCAGGCGAGGAAATAGGTAAGGCGATTGCTGTTTTCGCCGATCGCCGTGGTGAAAAACCCGGCTTGGCGGATGCCATGCCTCTCCCAGATGGCCAGCGTTTGGTCGGAAAAGCGCTTGAGCAAAGCCGGCAGCCTGCCCGGCAGGCAGTCGTAGATACGCAGTTCGTAGATCATGGTTTCGTCCGTTTCTTTCTTCGCCTCTCCCCTCGGAGAGGTCGACACGAATAGTCGGTCGTTGGCCCTGTGAGCTTGAGGAATGAGGGCTGGGCGTCTGGGCTAACTCCAGGTCCGGTCCCAGCTATATTCATTGTCCCAATGCTCGGTGGATTGCCAGATGCCGGTGACACCCGGCTGCAGATGCTGCGAGATCACCTCGTCTACGACGTCGTCGATCCCCAGACCCGGCTTGTCCGGAACAGTGATGAACCCGTCCTGCACGAGCGGCTTGGGAAGGCCGGTGACGATATCGTCCCACCAGTCGACATCGGCGGAGTGATATTCGAGCGCCATGAAATTCTCGGTCGCGGTGGCGACATGGGCCGCGGCCATCGCGGCGATTGGACTTTCGGCCATGTGGATGGCCATGGCGACGCCGTGATCCTGCGCCATGTCGCCGATCTTCTTGGTCTCCAGGATGCCCCCGCTGGTGAGCAGGTCCGGGTGGATAATGGAGAGGCCACCGCTCTTGAGCAGAGGCTCGAACCCCTCCTTGAGGTAGATGTCCTCGCCGGTGCAGATGGGCACCGTGGTGGCGTCCTGCAACTGCCGGTACTGCTCGGTGTACTGCCAGGGGATTACATCCTCGAGCCAGGCCGGCACGTATTTTTCAATTCGCCTGGCGAGCCGAATGCCGTTCTGCAACGAGATGTGGCCGACGTGGTCAATCGCGAGCGGGATCTCCATGCCGATGACCTCGCGAACCTCGGCAATGTACTGCTCGAGCAGGTCGAGGCCCTTGTCGGAAAAATGGAGGCCGGTAAACGGGTGGGCGACATTATGCAGGTCGTAGGCCGCGTTGCGGGCGCGCCGCTCATCAACGGTCTTGAGTGGGCCGCGGGCAGGATGAACGCGATAGCCTTCCAGTGAGCCGGCAGGAGACACGACCGCGCCGGGCACATCCGCGATCTGCATCAGCCCCAGATCCATCTTGAGGAAGGTGAAGCCGAGCTCCATGCGCTGCTTGAGACGTTTGCCGGTCTCTGTGCCGCTCGGCACGGTTGCATCGGTATCGCAATAGAGGCGCACCTTCTCCCGAAACCGGCCGCCGAGCATCTGGTAGATCGGAACGCCATAGGCCTTGCCGGCGAGATCCCACAGCGCGATTTCGACCGCCGAGACGCCGCCGCCTTGCCGGCCGTGCCCGCCGAACTGCTTGATCCGGCGAAACAGGCGATCGATGTTGCAGGGATTCTCGCCAAGCAACCGGCTCTTCAGCATCAGCGCGTAGGTGGCGCTGGCCCCGTCGCGCACCTCGCCAAGCCCGACGATGCCCTGGTTGGTGTAGATCTTGAGCAGCGCCGTTGTGAACGGTGCGCCGACGATTTCAGCCACCCGCATGTCGGTGATGCGAAGATCGGACGGCTTGGAGTTCATGTTCACCCGATCAAGGGCTTCGTCGGCTCCACCGGTCTTGGGCATCACTTATCCTCGTTTTGGTAGGCGGGCTTTTCGGCGGCATGCAGCCCCGACATGAGGCGACATGCGTCAGCCCAGCTCAATCTCGTGGGCTTGCAGGTACTCGCGGTCCATCTCGATGCCGAGACCGGGCTTCGACGTCAGTTTCAGGCTGCCGTTCGAAACGTCGAGCGGTGTGTCGATGAGATGATCGTATTTACCCAGGTTCCACTCCGACGTCTCGAGCTTGTAGAAGTTAGGAACTGTCATCATCACCTGCGCCCCCGCCACCACGTTGATCGGCCCCGCGGCGTCATGCGGCGAGACCGGGACGTAGTAGGCTTCGCACAGGGCAGAGATCTTCTTGAGTTCGGTAATGCCGCCGGTCCAGGTGACGTCAGGCATGATGTAGTCAGCGAGCTTGTTTTCGAGCACCGGCACGAAGTCCCACTTGGTGTGGCCGCGTTCGCCCCACGAGATGGCGGCGCTGACCTTCTCACGCACCTGCTTGAGGGCATTGAGGCTCTCGGGCGGGCAAGGCTCCTCGAACCAGTCGATCTGGCCGGCTTCCTCGAGGCTTCGGCAGAGGCGAATGGCGGTCGGAACGTCGAAACGGCCGTGCGCATCGATGAGGATATCGACATCAGGGCCCGCCGTTTCGCGGATCAGAGCCGTGAGTTCGGCCGCTTCGCGCTCGTCCTTGCGAGTCATGTTGCCATCGAGGTAGCCGTCCCGCTGTTCGCGCGACACGCCATCGGCGCCACGTCCCTGATGCGGGAAAGGATCAAACTTGAGCGCGGTGTGTCCGGACTCGACGATGTCCCGAATTTCGCGGACCACCGCCTCCTTGCTGGTAAATTTGGACTGGTTGGGATGGGTGTAGAGCGCGATTTCATCGCGCACCGGCCCGCCCAGCAGCTCGTAGATGGGCTTGCCCAAAACTTTGCCCCGGATGTCCCAGAGAGCTATGTCGATGGCGCTCACGCATTCGACCGCGGCGCCGCGGCTGCCCATATAGGTGAAGCTGCGGAAAATCTTGTGCCAGAGATGCTCGATCCGGGCCGGGTCCTCGCCGGTCACGGCGGCGCCGATCTGCCGTAGGATCGTGCAGAGCGCGCGGTTGGCGAGCTTGGTGGTGGTCGTGATCTCTCCCCAGCCGCTCACCCCCTCGTCGGTCGTCACTTCGACGAACAGGTACTCTCCCCAATAGGACGCATCGGACTTGATCAGCCACGGCCGAATGCTCGTAATTTTCATGTCAGCTACCTCTGTCTGATCGTCTGGCTAACGATGTTCTGGATCGCGCATTCTATCCGGCCCGAGCGGCGTTGCGCGCACGCATATGTTCGAGGATGTGCCGGCCGGAGCCCTCGACATGGCGAGCAACGAGTTCGGCCGCCTTGTCGGCATCTCCCGCCTTTACCAGCGCGATGAGCTCGCGGTGCTCGCGAATGATCGCGGCACGCCGGGCAAGCGTGAAATTGAAACGCCGGCTCACGGCTCGCAGCACTTCACGATGCTTCCACCAAAGCTCGGCGGCATGGCGGTTGTAATGCCGCTGGTACATCACGGTGTGGAAGGCGGTATCCAGCTCGCTGTGCCTGAACGTATCGGCGAAGTTGTTCTCTTCAATCAGGTCCTGGAGACGTTGGAGTTCGGCGATGTCCTCGCCGGTGGCCATATTCACAAACCATCGCGTCAGGGCCGGCTCGATCAGAACGCCGATCTCATAAATGTCGCGGACAAACTCTTGATCGATAGGCCGGACGCGCGCCCCGCGGTTGGGGAGAAAGGTGACAAAGCCTTCGCCGCGCAACAGCTGCAAGGCTTCGCGCACGGGGTTGGTCGAGGTGCCGTGGCGCCGGGCGAGATCAGTGACCACGAGCCGTTCGTTGGCGGCAAGCCGTCCCTCGATGATGTCTTCCCTGATCAGCTCATAAAGCGAGGCGCCCTCGCTGGACGCCCCTATGGGGTCAATCCCCACCGGTGGCTTGGCTTTGAAATCGTTTGGTTCGGCCAAGGCCGGCTCCCCTGGATTAATACACACCCTTTCCGATTAACACGCAAAGTTTCGATAAACAATGTACGATCTAACGCGTTGACAGGCAATTCATGATCTGAAAACGTACAAGGCTCCCGAACGGGTACACAGATACAAAGACGTCCTGCGATCAAACGAGCAAGACCGCTTTGCCTCGCCGCAAAGCGGCATGGGAGAACCAGGGAGGATACCTATGACGAGGATTATACTCGGCAGTGCGGTCCTGCGCGGCACTGTCGTCAGCGTTTTGGCGGCATCACTGATGTCCACATCGGCGCTGGGCGCAACGCCGGTCGACCTCAGCAAGTGGTCGCCGGAATATGTCCGCGCCATTGCGGGCACACAGGATTTCGACACGGCGGCCGATTGTGCCAAGGTCACCCCGCTGGACTACAAGGGGCGACTGACCTTCTGGTATCAGGGCGTGTTCGAGGGCGACCCCGACCTCCTGCGCCAGTACTACAAGGAATTCTTCGAAACCTTCCGCAAGACCTATCCAAACATCCAGCTCGAGGAGCAAGCCCTCACCTATAACGACCTTCTCGACAAGTTCCGCACCGCGCTCCTCGGCAATGCCGCGCCGATGGCGGTCCGCTTGCAAATCCTGGGTGGTACCGAATTCGCTTCAAAAGGCTATCTGCAGCCGCTGAAGCCCGAGGATGTGGGCTATTCGACCGAGGACTTCTGGCCCGGCGCCATGAAGGCCGTGACCTGGGACGGGGTGACCTACGGCATTCCAACCAACAACGAAACGATGGCGTTCATCTGGAACGCCGACATCTTCAAACGCGCCGGCCTCGATCCGGACAAGCCACCGGCAACCTGGGACGACGTCATCAAGTACTCCAAGCAGATCCACGACAAGCTCGGCATTGCCGGGTATGGCCTCGTGGCTCGCAAGAATGCCGGCAATACGCCGTATCGCTTCATGCCGCAGCTATGGGCCTATGGTGGCGGCGTCTTCGACGAAGCGGCGGCAAACCCGACCTATGAGCAGGTCGAGCTGAACAGCCCGCAGAGCAAGGCGGCGCTGCAGGCTTCCTACGACATGTATGTTCGCGACAAGTCGGTTCCGGTTTCGGCACTCACCAACCAGCAGGCCGATAACCAGCCCCTGTTCGTCGCCGGCCAACTCGGCATGATGATCTCGCACCCGTCCGACTACAATGTCATGCTCGACCTGCAGAAGAAGGCGACGGGCACCGACAAGGACAAGGCGCAGACCGTCATAGACAACATGCGCTACGGCCTGATCCCGGCCGGGCCCGACGGCAAGCGCGCGGTCGTGTTCGGCGGCTCGAACATCCACATCCTGAAGCCCGAATATGTCGAAGGCGGCAAGGTAGACGAGCCGGCGGCGAAGGCTATCATCTGCATGTGGACGAGCCCTGAATGGTCGCTGAAGATGGCCTATGCCGGATCGAATCCCGGCAACCTGAACGGCTTCAAGACCAAATGGATGAAGGAACGTCTGGACAACATCAAATTCCTCGATGTCACGACCTCGATGCTGCCATACGGCATCCCGTTCCCGGCGCTGCCGCAGGCCCCGGAGATCATGAACATCATCGTCCCGGACATGCTGCAGAATGCTCTGACCGGAGCGATGACCGTCGACCAGGCGGCGGACGACGCGGCCCAGAAGGTGAAAGACCTGATGGGCGGGCTCTAGCCTGCGCCTGACCCACGACCTAACCGGCTGCGCTGACAGCGCAGCCGGTTCGTTCCGAAGAAACAAGGGCATACCATCGTGACGATCGTGACCGGCAACGCCGAGGCGCGCCGAAAATTGCAACCCGGCAGGTCCGGTGCGCTGCGGAATATCTGGGAGCATCGCGCCGACTACGCGTACGTGCTGCCCGCGATCGCCGTGATGCTCATCGTCATCGCCTATCCGATCTACTACACGATCGAGCTGTCGTTCTATAAAACGCCGCCCGGCTTGCAGCTTCGTGACAAGACCTTCATCGGCTTCGACAACTACACGGCCATCCTCACCAGCGAGGTGTTCTGGAAAGTCACCTGGAACACGCTGATCTGGACATTCGGGTCCACCTTCATCTCCTTTGTCCTGGGGTTTGCCACTGCGCTGGCGCTCCACCGCGACTTTATCGGCCGCGGTATGCTGCGCGCTATCCTGATCATTCCCTGGGTCATCAGCGCGGTCGCCGCCTCCTATATCTGGAAGTGGATCTACCATTCGGATTTCGGCATCATCGGCGCAGTGCTGGTCGGCCTCGGATTGGCCGACCGACCGCCGAATTTCATCGACAACGTCAGCACGGTTCTCCCCTCGCTGATCGTCGTCAATATCTGGCGCGAGTTTCCGTTCGCCATGATCATGATGATGGCGGGCCTGCAGACAGTCCCCGAGCAGTTGCTGCTCGCCGCGAAAGTTGACGGAGCCAATGCCTGGCAGCGCTTCTGGCACGTCACCTTCCCGCATCTGCGCAACGTCTCGGTGGTGACGATCCTGCTGCTGGCAGTGGCCAACTTCAATTCCTTCATCATCCCCTGGATCATGACCGGCGGCGGGCCGTCGAATGCATCGCATATCTGGATCACCCATATTTACGAACTCGCCTTCGGCCGGCAGCGCTGGGGCGTGGCATCGGCCTATTCGGTGCTCCTGTTCATCATCCTGATGACGCTGGGCTACTTCTACGTCCGTGCGCTGAGCGGCAACGAGCGGAAGGAGGGCGGCGCATGAGCGCGATTGCCGAGACGGTCTCCCGAGGCCAGACCCGTCGCCGTATGCGCGTCGACGGATGGCGGTGGGCCGGGCGCATCTTTCTCGTGTTCATGCTGCTTTATACAGCATTGCCGATGATCTGGATGCTGATCACCTCGATCAAATCCGGGTTCGCGGCGACGCAATTCCCGCCGCAATGGTGGCCGGACGAGCCGACCCTCGCCAGCTATCAGAAACTGCTCGATCCGCAGAACAGCGTCGGCCAGGACTTCCTCCGCTTCTTCTGGAACAGCCTGTTCGTGTCGACCGTCACGACAATCCTTTCCGTAATCGTGGCTGTCCCCGCGGCCTACGCTTTTTCGCGCTTCAGTTTCCCCGGACGGAACTTCCTGTTCTTCGCCGTTTTGCTGCGCAACATGTTTCCGGCAGTGATCTTTCTCGTGCCGCTCTTCATCCTGATGCGCGCGATCGGCCTGGTGAACACGCACGGCTCGCTCATTCTCACCTATCTGACCTTCGGGCTGCCGCTGGCGATCTGGCTGCTCAAGGGCTTCTACGACAACATCCCGGTGCAACTCGAGCAGGCGGCGCGCATCGACGGCGCAACGCGGTTCCAGGCCTTCATCCTGATCGTGATGCCGCTCTCGACGCCTGGGATCATCGCCACCGCGATCTATTCCTTCATCGGCGCCTGGAACGAATACATCTACGCCTACACCTTCCTTTCCAAGAACGAGCAATTGACGCTGCCGGTCGGCATCCAGCGCTTCTTCTCGGAAAACACGACGGACTTTCCGGGCCTGATGGCGGCCAGCTTCATGATGAGCGTGCCCGTCGTGGTGCTGTTCCTCGTCCTGCAACGATACTTCGTACGCGCCCTTACAGAAGGCGCGGTCAAGCATTAGGGAGTTGCCAATGGCCCACGTGGTCCTCAAAGATCTCGTCAAGACCTATGGCGGCTTCAAAGCTGTCAACGATGTTTCGCTGACGGTCAATGACGGCGAGTTCGTTGCGCTGGTCGGCCCGTCAGGCTGCGGCAAAACAACCACGCTCAATCTCGTCGCGGGGCTGACCTCGATCACATCGGGCGACATCGTCATCGGAGACCGGGTGGTCAATGATCTCGACCCCAAGGACCGGGACATCGCAATGGTGTTCCAGAACTACGCGCTGTACCCACAGAAATCGGTCTACAAGAACCTGGCGTTCCCGCTGCAGATGCGCAAACTCTCCAGGGACGAGATCGACAAGAAGGTCAGGGAAGCGGCGCGCGTTCTCGACATGACGCACCTGCTCGAGCGCAAACCGCGGGAACTTTCGGGCGGGCAGCAGCAGCGCGTCGCCCTTGGCCGTGCCCTCGTCCGCGACCCCGCTGTGTTCCTCATGGACGAGCCGCTCTCCAACCTCGACGCCAAACTGCGCGTGCAGATGCGATCCGAGATCAAGCGCTTCCACCAGGACCTCAAGGCAACGATCATCTATGTGACGCACGACCAGCTCGAAGCCGTGACCATGGCCGACAAGATGGCGGTGATGAATGGCGGCTATCTGCAGCAATACGATTCACCGGCGCAGGTCTTTGCCCATCCGGTCAACATGTTCGTCGCCAGCTTTATCGGCAGCCCGGCGATGAGCCTCATTCCGCTGGAGGCTTCGACGGCAAACGGCAGCACCGCGCTGACCAGCGCGGAAGGCTGGACGCTTGAGCTGTCGCAACTCAACGCGCGCAAGGTCCAGGGAGCGACCACCAAGAAGGTCGTGCTCGGCGCGCGGCACTCGACGATCAAGCTGCACAAAAGCGCGGTCCCGGGCGCCATTCCGGCCAAGGCCTATACGGTGGAGCCGACCGGAGACGTCACCTTCGTGCAAGCATTCCTGTCGGGCGCCATCGTCAACATCAGCGTGTCGCCCAACGTCGCCGTCAAACCTGATGAGCGGATCTGGCTCGAGTTCGACCAGGAGCGGATGCATCTGTTCGACGGCGAAACTGAAATGGCCCTCAAGGCCGACTGAGACAGGGGATGCGCGTGGAACGCGGGCGTGTATGACTAAGAACCTGAAGATCACCGCGATCAAGCCCTACCCGGTATGGGTGGGAACGCGCAACCAGATGCTCGTCAAGGTCGAGACCGACCAGGGTATCTTCGGCTGGGGCGAAAGCGGCTTGAGCGGTCGCGAGAAAGCCGTAGCCGGCGCGGTCGAGCACTACCGCGAGTTTCTCATCGGCCGCGACCCGATGCAGATCGGGCGTATCTGGCAGGAGGTTTATCGCAGCCAATACTTCGAAGGGGGTCGGGTCCTGCAGGCGGCGATTTCCGCCATCGACATCGCCCTTCATGACATTAAAGGCAAGGCGCTGGGGGTGCCGGTCTACGAGTTGCTTGGCGGCAAGCAGCGCGACCGCGTGCCCACCTTCGCCTCGACCGGAGACGAGGCCGAGGGCGATGTTGCGATCGAACGCGCCCGCGAACTGCGCGCGCAGGGCTGGCAGGCGATCCGCTTCTTCCCCATCGGACAAAGCAGCAAGGACGTCTTCGAGCCGCGTGAATCGATCGGCCCTACCGCGAGCATGCTGAACAAAGCGCGCGAGGCGCTGGGCGATGAGGTGGTGCTCGGCGTCGATTATCATCATCGGCTGTCGGTGGCCGAGGCGGCGAGCTTCTGCAACAAGCTTGGCCGCGGCGTGCTTGATTTCCTCGAGGAGCCAATACGGGCCGAGACACCAGAGGCGTACGAGTCCCTTCGTACGATGACCGACATCCCCTTTGCCATCGGCGAGGAATTTGCCAGCAAGTGGCAGTTCCTGCCTTACATCGAGCGCGGCATCCACCAGTTCAACCGGCTCGATGTCTGCAATGTCGGCGGGCTCACCGAGGCGATGAAAGTCGCCGGCTGGAGCGAGGCGCACTATGTAGACCTGATGCCGCACAATCCCCTTGGCCCGGTGTGCACGGCCGCAACCGTGCATCTCGCCGCCGCGGTGCCCAACTTTGCGTGGCTAGAAACCAGGATCCCCGAAAGGAAGCTGGGTTTCGACAATTCCGACTTTTTCCCCGTACAGCCAAGGCTCGACGGGCCCGATTATCCGGTCAGCGACCTGCCGGGCCTCGGCGTCGAGGTCAATGAAGCGGCGGTCCAGGCGCAGAGTTTCCGTTTCTGGGAAGCGCCACATCTCAAGCGCCGCGACGGCTCTGTCACCAACTGGTAATTCAATTTCAACCGGAGTCCGAAAATGACGCATACTCCCGATATCACGCGGCCGCCCAAGGACCTGATCGACGCGCTAAGGGAGATCGGCGCCGCTACGGTCGCGGGCACACTTGGCCATATGGGCTTTCGCAATCCGCACATGGTCGGCCCGGTGCCGCAGAACCATGGGAAGTCGATCGTCGGGCCGGCACTGACATTGCAGTTCATGCCGCAGAGACCGGACCTCTTCACCGAGGGAGAATATGCCGATCCGGAGACGCAACTTCACAGACATGTGCTCTACCATGCCCAAGAGGGCGACGTGGTCGTCGTCGACGCGCGCGGCGACATGAGCTCCGGTGTCTTCGGCGATATGATGTCGACCTATTTCAAGGGCAGAGGCGGCGCGGGCATCGTCATCGACGGGTGCATGCGCGACCGGCCCAATGTCGAAAAGCTCGACCTGCCTCTTTGGCTGCGCGGCTGGACGCCAAATTATCATGTGCAGACCAGCATCTATCCCAATGCGGTCAACGTTCCGATTGCCTGCGGCGGTGTCACGGTGATCCCCGGCGACATCATTGTCGCCGATGACGACGGGGTGGTGGTGCTGCCCGTCGCAATGGCCTCGAAGGTCATCGAAGAATCCCAGAAACATCACGATTGGGAGGAATTCTCACGAATGAAACTCATGGGGGGCGCGCCGTTGCAACGCTACTACCCACTGCACCCAAGCGCGAACGACGAGTACGAGGCTTGGCGGAAAGCCAACGCCAAACCTTGATAGACAGGATGAGCTGACAGTCGCCAGCGCGCGTCAGCCATTCCCCCTAATTTATCCTGGCGCCGCGCTGTGCGTCGAACAGGTGCGCCTTGCGCATCATCATCTCCAGCCCGATCTCCTGATCAGGTTTGAATGGCGGCCGATCCCGGCTCTCCGCCCGCTCGTTGACCTAAGCTGGGTTTAATCCCTGGCCACTCCAGACCTGTCCCTGCCGAAAGCTGGCGGCTTTTGCATCGGGAGATACCTGACCGCGCTGGTGGCGACACATTACCGTAACGGAAGCGGTCCTATCATTCATTCGGTGATTTTGGGCGGGGGCCGGGATCGTCGGCCGGGACCGTCAAGATTAGGGGACCTGATATGGCCACGCAGCTTTGTCACATAGAGACAGCATTCTCGGGAGCGGGCTCGGCAATGGCTCCAAAGTTCGCGGAATCATGCGCTTGGGCGAATGCACGAGGCGTAACAATCTATCAGCGTTCAAAAACGGTATGGATCGCGGCCGGCGGCTATCGAGGCCGCGATTTGAAAGTAAAGGGACGGTCGCCTGCCACCGCGCTCGCACTATGGATTGAGGCTGTCCAGTACAGAGGTTCTACATGAGGCTGACCAACGAGGCGTCCAAGGCACGCAAGGAGATCAGCATCCATCGTATCGCCGCCCTGATACCAGCTTAGGATATCGCAGGCCGTCGCCGAAAATCGATCCCCGGCCGAGCTTTGTCCATGCGATCAGCCCGGCCGCTTTGGTCGAGCTGGTTCATCATGAGCCCGCGAGCGCCAGCATGACGCTCGCCCCAAGTGCGGAACGCACCTGGCTCAACATCAAGCGGACGCCCGGAGCTGAAAATTTTAGGCGGCCGCGTCTGGCGCCGCGGCTCCGGTCGCGTAAAAATGCTTCTGTCGAAGCTCGAATCAACTCCGCCATCATGTTTTCTCCAGAAGAAACGCCCATATTAAAAACAGGTTGGCGGACCGTTGCCATTCGGGCAGATACCGCTGGAGTTGCGGCGGTGATCCGCACCCGCCAAAACGGTTGGCGCGCCCTGCCGGAACGGTTGGATATCGCGGTCAACACGTAGGGAGAAACACGCGATCGGGTTGCGCTCGGCATGTGTTGATGGTTTGTTGCCGGTCAGCGGAGAACGAGTGATGCGAGAATCCATCGGTCAAGACGAATACGGGTCGACCAGCCCCTTCGATCCGGATGACCTGCCGAATTTGAATGCGATCGGGCCGGCCATGGGTAGCGGTAATGACTTCGAGAGATACGCGGTCGCCGTCATAATCGTGTTCGGCGCCCTGATCATAGGCGGGCTGATGGCCGCGTCGATGACCTTCGGCCACCGCAACGGTTTCCTGTTCGCGCTCGGCGGCGCCACATCGGCCTGGATATCGGGAAACGCGCTTCTGCTCGACCGGCCGCGCATCTACGCACTGTTCGTCGGCATCGCGGCCCTGATGCTGATCGCATCCACCGTCACGCTGATTTCGTGACGGCTTGATCGTCAATTAGAGCGGTCGTTTCACGGAAACTCAGGTCGCCCTGTCTTTTCGTTTTCGGTGCGATTGCGGACGCGGGTTCACGCGCTTGCGGAGTGCGCCAGTCCCATCAGTAGCCGAGCGCCTCGCCGGAAGCGGCGCGGCTGTCGATGGCGCCATTGTAGCGCGCGCCGCCACCCTTCCCGATTTCCGCAAGGCTCTTGCCGCCGACCAGGATGCCCGCCGCCTGGCCCCAGGTCTTGTCGCTGAGATCGAGGTGATAACCCATGCCGGCCAGCAACCTTTCGGTGTCCGGCGACAGGCCGAACGGCTCGATGTAGACCGTGTCGGGCAGCCATTGATGATGGATGCGCGGCGCGTCGATCGCCTCCTGGATGTTCATGCCGTGGTCGATGACGTTGACGATGGCTTCCAGCGTAATGGTGATGATGCGCGAACCGCCGGGGCTGCCGATGACCATGAACGGCTTGCCGTCCTTGGCCACCACGGTCGGGCTCATCGACGACAGCGGCGTCTTCTTCGGCTGGATGGCGTTGGCCTCGCCCTGGACCAGGCCGTAGAGGTTGGGCACGCCGGGCTTCTGGGTGAAATCGTCCATCTCGTTGTTGAGCAGGATACCGGTTCCGTCGGCGACGACGCCGGCGCCAAACGAGCCGTTGAGCGTGTAGGTGACCGCGACCGCGTTGCCGTCCTTGTCGATGATCGAATAATGCGTCGTCTCCTTGCTCTCGCCGAACCCCTTCGGCATCAGGTCCTGAGAGACGCCGGCCCGGAACGGGTCGATCTTGTCGCGAATGTCCTTGGCGTAGGCCTTGTCCAGCAGTTTCGAGACCGGATTGTCGACGAAATCGGGATCTCCGAGCGCCGAGTTGCGATCGACATAGGCGTGGCGCATGGCTTCGATCATGACATGCACGGTCTCTGCCGAACCGGCGCCGAGATAAGACAGCGGGTAGCCTTCCAGCACGTTGAGGATTTCGCAGATGATGACGCCGCCGGAGCTTGGCGGCGGCGAGGAAATGATCTCGTAGCCGCGATAGGAACAGGTCACCGGCTTGAGCTCGCGCACCGCATATTGTTCGAAATCGCCCTTGGCCAGGATACCGCCCTTGGCGCCGCTTGCCTTGACGATGGCATCGGCGATGGCGCCCTTGTAGAAGGCGTCGGGGCCTTTTTCGGAAATCGCCGAGAGCGACGCGGCTAGGTCGGGTTGGACCAGCCGCTCGCCGATGCCATAGGGCTTGCCATCCGGCTTCAGGAATATGGCCGCCGCAGCTGGATCCTTCGCCAGCCTGTCGGCACCTCCGGCAAACGAGGCGGCGTCACCCTGATTGAGGATGAACCCGTCCTTGGCATAGCGAATGGCCGGCGCCATGAGGTCCTGCCGGGACAAGGTGCCGTATTTTTCGCGCGCCATCTCGAAACCGGCGACGGAGCCCGGCACGCCGACGGCGAGGTAGCCGTCGAGGCTGGCGCCTTTCACCGGTTTGCCGTCCTTGTCGAGATACATGGTCTTGGTCGCGGCCAGCGGCGCACGTTCGCGGAAATCGAGGAAGGTCGACTTGCCGTCCTTGAAGCGGACAGTCATGAAGCCGCCGCCGCCGATATTGCCGGCGTTGGGATAGACGACGGCGAGCGCATAACCAACAGCGACCGCCGCATCGACGGCGTTGCCGCCCTTCTTCAGGACTTCAACGCCCACCTCCGACGCCAGATGCTGCGCGGTGACAACCATGCCGTTCTCGCCCTTGACAGGCGCTGGCGAGGCGGCGATGGCGGCCGCCCATGGCGCGAAAGCGATCGTGAAGGAGAGGCTGACGGCGATCAGCGTGCGGCGAGTGATATGCATGGCGAGGCTCCTGGCGGGGGAACGCCTAGGAAACCGTGTTGGGGTGATCGAGTCCACTAACAATTGAGGGAGCACGAGAAAGAGCCCCCACCCGGATTGCCATCCGACCTCTTCCCTAGTGGAGAGGAGGCCGTCAGCGCTCGCGCCAGTCTCTTCTCCCCAGCGGGGAGAAGGTGGCCGCGAAGCGGCCGGATGAGGGGGCGGGCTCGGCCTCAGACAATGCCACCGCTGCCGCCGGCAACGGCCGGGCGTTCCGCCGCGACCTTGGCGCGGTAGCCTGCCGCCCGGTAGGCGGCGACCGGGTCGATGGCGCCGCCGGTGTTCAGCCGCGCCATGGCCAAGATCGGCTCGACATCGGTGCGGTAGGCTGATTTTAGCGTCTGCGTTGCCATCAGCGCGTCATTGCCGTCCTGAAAACCTTCAAGCGCCTTGCGGTCGACCAGCAGCGCCTGCGCGTAGGCGCGCTGCACCTCGACCGCGGACAGCATCAGGCTCTCGATCGGATCGGTGACGTTGTGGCTCTGGTCGAGCATATGCGCCGGATCGAAGCCGTCGGCGCCGCACAGTTCGGCGTCGACCAGTTCGTTGAAGACCAGGAACAGCCGGTAGGGGTCGATCGAACCGGCATCGAGGTCGTCGTCGCCATATTTCGAATCGTTGAAGTGGAAGCCGCCGAGTTTCCTGAACTGGATCAGCCGCGACACGATCATCTCGATGTTGACGTTGGGCGCGTGGTGGCCGAGGTCGACCAGGCAGAACGCCTTGTCGCCGAGTTCCTTGGCAATAATGTAATTGGTGCCCCAATCCTGCACGACGGTGGAATAGAAGGCAGGCTCGTATATCTTGTGTTCGGTGAACAGCTTCCAGTCAGCGGGCAGCCCGACATAGACCTCTTTCATGGCTTCGAGATAGCGCTCGAACGCCTTGGCGAAGTTGACCTGGCCGGGGAAGTTCGAGCCGTCGCCGATCCACACCGTCAGCGCCTTCGACCCAAGCGTCTTGCCGATCTCGATGCATTCAAGATTGTGCTCGACCGCTTGCCGGCGCGTTCCGGCATCGGCATGCGAGAGCGAGCCGAATTTGTAGGACAGCTTTTGGTCCCTGGCGTCGGAGAACGTATTGGAGTTCATGGCGTCGAAGCCGAGGCCGAAACGCGAGGCCGCCTGCTTCAGCCGGTTCGGGTCGGCCTTGTCCCAGGGAATGTGCAGCGACACCGTCGGTGTCGCCTGCGTCAATTGCTTGATGACGGCGCAATCCTCGATCTTGTCGAAGATGTCGCGCGGTTCGCCGGCGCCGGGGAAACGGGCAAAGCGCGTGCCGCCGGTACCGACACCCCAGGAGGGGATCGCCACCGCGAATTTCTCGACCTTGTCTCGGATCGCGTCGATGGCGATGCCGCGACGGTCGAGCCGTTCGCCGAGCGAGGCGTAGTCACGCTCGAGGTCGGCCTTGCGCGCGGCGTTGTTTTTTTCGACGACGTCAGCCGAGATGATGGTTTCGGACACTGCTGTTCCTCCCAGATTTCGTTCGGCTGGCGCTGCCCCTCATCCGCCTGCCGGCACCTTCTCCCCGTGAACGGGGAGAAGGAAGGCCTAGCGCGTAAAGCTTTGCGCGTTGCCGGCGTCGACATTGACGATGTTGCCGGTCGACTTGGCCGACATGTCGGAGGCGAAGAAATAGATCGCTTCGGCGATGTCCTCGGGAAACACCGAGCGCTTCAGCATCGAGCGCGAGCGGTAATGTTCCTCAAGGTCGTCGGTCGACATCTTGTAGGCGGCGGCGCGCTGTTCCTTCCACTCGCCGGACCAGATCTTGGAGCCGCGCAGTACGGCGTCCGGATTGACGACGTTGACCCTGATCTGCGCCTCCGCGCCCTCAAGCGCCAAGCAGCGGGCGAGATGAATCTCGGCGGCCTTGGCGGTGCAATAGGCGGCAGCGTTCGGCGAGGCGGCAAGGCCGTTCTTGGAGGCGACGAAAACGACGTTGCCGCCGATCTTCTGCACCCTGAACAGCCGGAACGCTTCCCGCGAGACCAGGAAATATCCCGTCGACAGGATGTCCATGTTCTTGTTCCACAGCGCCAGCGTCGTGTCCTCGATCGGCGCCGAGGAGGCGAGGCCCGCGTTGGAGACCAGAATATCAATGCCGCCGAACTCGACCGCCGTTTCGGCAAAGCCGGCGACGACCTGATCCTCCGACGTGACGTTGATGACCACGGGGCGGACAAAATCCTTGCCATAGGCCTTGGCCAGTTCGTCGTTGGCGCTGGCAAGTGCTGTCTCGTCGATGTCGGCGAGCACCACGCAGGCGCCTTCGCGCAGCAGCCGGCTCGCCGTCGCGCGGCCGATGCCGCCCGCGCCGCCAGTGACGAGCGCGATCTTGCCGGCAAGAGCCTTGGGCTTCGGCATGCGCTGCAGCTTCAGATCCTCGAGCAGCCAGTATTCGATGTCGAAGGCTTCCTGCGCAGGCAGGCCGACATAGGAGGAGACGGTCGAGGCGCCGCGCATGACGTTGATGGCGTTGACGTAGAACTCCCCCGAAATGCGCGCCGTGGCCTTGTCGCTGGCGAAGGTGAACATGCCGACGCCGGGCATCAGATAGACCACGGCATTGGGATCGCGGATGGCGGGCGAGTCCGCATGCTTGCAGCTGTCATAATAGGCCTGGTAGCCTACGCGGTATTCGGCAATGTCGTCGGCCAGCCGCGCGATGACGGCATCGACATCGGGCTTGGCCGGATCGAACTCGATGACCAGCGGCCGGATCTTGGTGCGCAGGAAATGGTCCGGGCATGAGGTGCCGAGTGCCGCCAGCGGGCGCAGATCCCTGGAATTGACGAATTCGAGCACGGCGGCGGAATCGTCGAAATGGCCGAGCTTATGGCTCTTTTCCGAGATCAGGCCGCGGATCCTCGGCATCAGCTTCGCGGCGATGGCGCGGCGTTCGGCGGGGTCGAGCGACTTGACCGCTTCGCCACCGAAAATGGCGACACCCTCGGAACGCCGCTCGAACCACTCGATCGCCTGGTTGATCACCGAGATCGTCGTTTCGTAGCATTCCTTCGGGCTGTCGCCCCATGTGAACAGGCCGTGGCTTTCCAGGATGACGCCCTTGGCGGCTGGATGGTCGAGGCAGAATTTCTCCAGCCACAGGCCAAGTTCGAAGCCCGGCCGCTTCCACGGCAGCCAGCCTATGGCGTCGCCGAAGATTTCCTTCGTCAGGGCCTTGGAATCTTTGGCGGCAGCGATGGCGATGATGGCGTCGGGATGCATGTGATCGACATAGGGCTTCGGCACGTAGGCATGCAGCGGCGTGTCGATCGAGGCCGCGCGCGGATTGAGATTGAAGGTGCAGTGGGGCAGATAACCCACCATCTCGTCTTCATGCTCGACGCCGCGATAAAGGCCTTTGAGGGCTCGCAATTTGTCCATGTAGAGCGTGGCAAAACCATCAAGCTTGATCGAAGCGCTGTCGCCGCCGGAGCCCTTCACCCACAGCACTTCCACGTCCTGTCCGGTGAGCGGATCCTGTTGCCGGATTTTCGACGATGTGTTGCCGCCGCCGTAATTGGTGACACGCTTGTCGGAGCCGAGCGTGTTCGAACGATAGACCAGAAGCTCGGGATCGCTCATCCCCCTTACCTTCGCATCATCCCAAAGATTGGCGAGGCGCGAGCCGGAGCGCTTGTCGAGCATGGGTAATCCTCCCTTGAAGCGCGGACGGTGCGCTCCTCTTTTCGTCGGGAATGTCTACGCAAGGCGTGGCTTTGTCAATCACAAACGATCAACATCAATCATATTGCACTGCACAATGAAATTATATGATCGGAAATGATTGACACTGCGCGATTTCTAATGCCAGATGGCCATGCAGGGAGGAACCATGCACGAAAAAGAGCGCCACAGGATCATTCTGTCCGCCGTCCAGGAAAAGCCTGTGGTGACGGTGCAGGAAATGGTCGACCTGACGGAGTCTTCCGAGGCGACGATCCGGCGCGATATCGCGGCCCTGCACGTGCAAAAGCGACTGCGCCGGGTGCGCGGCGGCGCCGAGGCGATCACGCCGCCACAGTTCATCGGCCTTGCCGGCAGGCCTTTTTCCGTCAACGAGACGCTCAATGCCGCGCAGAAGCGGGCGATAGCGCGGGAAGCGGTGGAACTCTGCAAGGACGGCGAGCCGATCATCATCAACGGCGGCACCACCACCTTCCAGATGGTGCATTTCCTGACCGGCCGCCGCATGCCGATCTTCACCAATTCCTTCCCGATCGCCGAAAGCCTGCTCAAGCACTCCAAGAACACGGTGATGCTGTCCGGCGGCACCATCTACCGCGAGCAGAACATCATCCTGTCGCCCTTCGACAATGACGTGACGCGCAATTTCTACGCGCGCCGCATGTTCATGGGCGCCCAGGGGCTCGGGCCGCTCGGCCTGATGGAAGGCGATCCGCTCTTGATCCAGGCGGAACAGAAGCTGATCGATCAGGCCGACGAGTTGGTGGTGCTGGTCGATTCCTCGAAATTCCGCAAACGCTCCAGCCTGATCCTGTGCGGCCTGTCGCGCATCACCACCGTCATCACCGACGACGGCATCGAGGACCGCGAGGCAAAGATGCTCGAAACAGCGGGGGTAACGCTGATCGTCGCCCGCAAGTCGGCAAAGGAAGAATCTTCGCTGCAAGCCTGAGAGACACCCTCACGCCCGCAGCGGCGATGGAATGCAACGCTCAAGGGAGGAATATTCGATGAGCTTTCTGAAGAAACTGATGGTTACGGCGGCCTTTTCCGCCGCCATGGTCGTGAATGCCGCCTATGCCGAGAACGTCAAGATCGCGCTGGTGGTGAAGTCGCTCGGCAACGGCTTCTTCGACGCCGCCAACAAGGGCGCCGAAGAGGCGGCCAAGGAACTGGGCGATGTCGACATCATCTACACCGGCCCGACCAAGGCGACCGCCGAAGCGCAAATCGAGGTGGTCAATTCACTGATCGCGCAAAAGGTCAACGCCATCGCCATCTCGGCCAATGACGCCGACGCGCTGGTGCCGGTGCTGAAGAAGGCCATGGAGCGCGGCATCACCGTCATCTCCTGGGATTCGGGCGTCGCCAAGGAAGGCCGCCAGCTTCACCTCAACCCGTCCGATACCGGCCTGATCGGCGAGACCATCATCAAGCTCGCCGCCGACTATTTGCCTGAGGGCGGCGACGTCGCCATCCTGTCGGCCTCCTCGACCGCGACCAACCAGAACGCCTGGATCGACGCGGCCAAGAAGGTGCTGCCGGAGAAATTTCCGAAGATCAAGCTCGTCGCCACCGTCTATGGCGATGACGATTCGGCCAAGAGCACCGACGAAGCCAAGGGCCTCTTGAAGTCCTATCCGAACCTGAAGGCGATCATCGCGCCGACCACTGTCGGCGTCGTCGCCGCTGCCCAGGTCGTCACCGATGAGAAGCTGATCGGCAAGGTCAACGTCACTGGCCTCGCGCTGCCGTCGGAGTTCAAGAAGTTCATCGACAACGGCGCTTCACAGGCCGTGGCTCTTTGGAACCCGATCGACCTCGGTTACTCCGCCGTCTACCTCGCCCATGATCTGGCGGTGAAGAAGGAAGAGGCCAAGCCCGGTGCGACGCTGTCGATCGGCCGCGTCGGCAAGGTCACGCTCGACGACACCAATTCGGCTGCGATGGCTCCGCCCTTCCAGTTCGACAAGACCAACATCGAGAAGTTCTCCAAGATCTACTGATCCGGAGCTTCAAGCTGACGCGGCGGGGTTCACGCCCCGCCGCAACTTCAAACGCACCTTGTTTCAGGGCTTGATACGACCATGGACACGACAGCCCAACACGGCACGGTGAAGGACGGGCCCCTGGCCTCCACGCCGCGCCTGACGCTGTCCGGCATCTCGAAGAGCTTTCCCGGCGTGCGCGCGCTGCACAATGTCAGCCTCTCGCTCTATCCGGGCCAGGTGACGGCGCTGATCGGCGAGAACGGCGCCGGCAAGTCGACGCTGGTCAAGATCATGACCGGCATCTACCAGCCCGATGCGGGCACGATCAGCATAGACGGGCAGGACGTCACCCTGCCCAGCGCGCACGCCGCCTTCGGCCACGGCGTTACCGCCATCCATCAGGAAACCGTGCTGTTCGACGATCTGACTGTCGCCGAAAACATCTTTCTCGGCCATGCGCCGCGCACCCGCTTTGGCACCATCGACTGGCGCACCATGCGCAGAAATGCGCGCGAAGTGCTCGACACCATGCATGCCCGCCATATCGACGCCGATGCAAGGCTGAAGGACCTCGGCATTGCCAACAAGCATCTCGTTGCCGTGGCGCGGGCCATGTCGATCGACGCGCGGATCGTCATCATGGACGAACCGACGGCCGCCCTTTCGATGAGGGAGATCGAAGAGCTCTTTTTGCTGATCGAGTTCCTCAAGAGCGAAGGCAAGGCGATCCTGTTCATCAGCCACAAGTTCGACGAGATCTACCGCATCGCCGACCGCTACACCGTGTTCCGCGACGGCGAGATGGTCGGCGAAGGGCTGATCAAGGATGCCGCCCAGAGCCAGATCGTGCGCATGATGGTGGGCCGTGCGGTCGATCACATCTTTCCACAGCGCAAGGCCGAGATCGGCGCGCAGGTGCTGTCGGTCTCCGGCCTGTCGCACCCCACCGAATTCAACGACATCGGTTTCGAGCTGCACAAGGGCGAGATTCTCGGCTTCTACGGTCTTGTGGGCGCCGGCCGCAGCGAGGTGATGCAGGCGATTTCAGGCATCACTCGCACCTCCGGCGGCACGATCACGCTGGACGGCAAGTCGATCGTGCCGAAATCGGCGGCGGATTCGATCGAGGCCGGCATCGTCTACGTGCCGGAGGAACGCGGCAAGCAAGGCGTGGTGATCGGCCTGCCCATCTTCCAGAATGTTTCTCTCCCGTCGCTGGCACGCACCTCCAAATCCGGCGTGCTGCGGCTGGCGGAGGAATTTTCGCTCGCCCGCTCCTACACCGAGCGGCTCGACCTCAGGGCCTCCTCGCTCAGCCAGGATGTCGGCACGCTGTCGGGCGGCAACCAGCAGAAGATCGTCATTGCCAAATGGCTGGCGACCACGCCCAAGGTCATCATCCTGGACGAGCCGACCAAGGGCATCGACATCGGCTCCAAGGCCGCCGTGCACGGCTTCATGGCCGAGCTGGTGGCGCAAGGCCTGTCGGTTATCATGGTGTCGTCGGAGCTGCCCGAAATCCTCGGCATGTCCGACCGCGTCGTCGTCATGCGCGAGGGCCTTGTCGCGGCCGTCTACGACAACAACGGACTGGACGCCGAGACGCTGGTCCGGACGGCGGCGGGGATCGCGGCATGAAAACTTTGCTGAAATATCGCGAAATCTGGTTGCTGGCGGCCATCGTCGTGCTGATCGGGCTGATCTCGACGCGTTTTCCCGCCTTCGCCGACCCCGGCAATTTGCGCCAGGTGTTCAACGACACCTCGATCCTGATGATCCTGGCGCTCGGGCAGATGGTGGTCATCCTGACCCGTTCGATCGACCTGTCGATGGCGTCGAACCTCTGCTTTACCGGCATGGTGGTGGCGATGCTGAACGCCGCTCACCCGGCGATCCCGATCCCGCTGCTGATCGTCATTGCCCTGGTCGTCGGTCTGGTGCTCGGCGCCATCAACGGCCTTCTGGTGTGGCGGCTGAACATCCCCTCGATCGTGGTGACATTGGGCACGCTGACCATCTATCGCGGCGCCACCTTCGTCATCTCCGGCGGCGCCTGGGTCAATGCCGACAAGATGAGCCCCGAGTTCATCGGCTTCCAACGCGCGGCCTTACTCGGCATTCCGGTGCTGTCCTGGATCGCCATTCTGGTCATCGCGCTGTTCTTCATCCTGATGACGCGCACCGCGCTCGGCCGCTCGATCTATGCCATCGGCGTCAATCCGACGGCGTCGGTCTATGCCGGCATCGATGTCGGGCGGACGAAATTCATCGTCTTCTGCATCTCCGGCATGATCGGCGGGCTCGCCGGCTATCTCTGGATCTCACGCTACGTGATCGCCTCGGTCGAGGTCGCCAATGGCTACGAGCTCAACATCATCGCCGCCTGCGTCATCGGCGGCATCTCGATTGCCGGCGGCATCGGTTCGGTCGGGGGCGCGGTGTTGGGGGCGCTGTTCCTGGGCATCATCTCCAACGCGCTACCGGTCATCAACATCTCGCCCTTCTGGCAGATGGCGATTTCGGGCAGCGCCATCATCCTCGCCGTCGTGCTCAACGCGCGCGGCGAACGCCAGCAGGGCCGCATCATCCTGAGAAAAATGGAGGCGGCATGAGCGACGTCCCTGCCCCGCGCCACATTCCGGACCGGCTCGACAAGCCGTTTCGTTCGGCGATCTTTTCCTGGGAAGCGCTGCTGGTCGTGGTGACCCTCGCCATCTTCGCCATCAACAGCTTCGCCTCGCCCTATTTCCTCGACCCCTATTCGCTGTCGGACCTGACCTTCAACTTCACCGAGAAGGGCCTGATCGCCTTCGCCATGGCGCTGCTGATCATTTCGGGCGAGATCGACCTGTCGGTCGCCGCCATCATCGCGCTGGCCTCGACCATGATGGGCATGGCGGTGCAGGCCGGCGCCGGAACGCCGGTGCTGGTGGCGATCGGCATCGTCGTCGGGCTCGGCTGCGGCGCCTTCAACGGCCTGCTGGTCACGAGGCTTGGCCTGCCCTCGATCGTCGTCACCATCGGCACGATGAGCCTGTTTCGAGGCATCGCCTTCATCATCCTCGGCGACCAGGCCTACAAGGGTTATCCCGAGAGCTTCGCCTTCTTCGGCCAGGGTTACGTCCGGTGGGTGGTGTCGTTCGAATTGGTGCTCTTTCTCATCGCCGCCGTCGTCTACTGGTTCGTGCTGCACCGCACGAGTTTCGGCCGCCGCGTCTTCGCCATCGGCAACAATCCGGTCGCGGCACAGTTTTCCGGCGTGCGTGTCGGCCGCATCAAGTTCATCCTGTTCTGCCTGACCGGGCTGATGTCCGGCATCGCCTCTGTGCTGATCACCTCCCGGCTCGGTTCGACCCGTCCCTCGATCGCGCAGGGCTATGAGCTGGAAGTCATCACCATGGTGGTGCTTGGCGGCGTCAGCATCCTTGGCGGCGCAGGCAGCATTGTCGGCGTCGTGCTCGCCGCCTTCATCATGGGGCTGGTGACCTTCGGGCTCGGCCTGCTCAACGTGCCCGGCATCGTCATGTCGATCTTCATCGGCCTGCTCCTGATCATCGTCATCGCGCTGCCGATCGTCTGGCGGCGGCTGCGCGGGGGACGCTGATGGCCGAAAAATACGCGTTCAAGATGATGCTCAAGCCCGGCATGAAGGCGGAATACAAGAAGCGTCACGACGAGATATGGCCATCGCTGGTCGCGCTGTTGAAGCAGGCCGGGGTTTCCGACTATTCCATCCATCTCGACGAGGAGACCAACATCCTGTTCGGCGTGCTGTGGCGGCGGGACGACCATGGCATGGCCGACCTGCCGAAGCATCCGGTGATGCAGCGCTGGTGGGCAGACATGGCCGACCTCATGGAGACCAGGCCTGACAATGAGCCGGTGGCCGTGCCCCTGGAAACCATGTTCCACATGGCATGAGTGCCCCGCGCCACATCGCCGTCATCGACATCGGCAAGACCAACGCCAAGGTGGCGCTGGTCGACCTCGCCACGCTGCGCGAGGTCTCGCTGCGCCGAGTGGCGAACGCGCCGGTGCGGCAAGCCCGCTACCCGCATCACGACGTCGAGGCGCTGTGGGCCTTCATCCTCGACAGTCTTGCCGATCTCAACCGCGAACAGACCATCGACGCCGTTTCGATCACTACCCATGGCGCGACGGGCGCTCTGGTTGAGGCCTCCGGCGAACTGGTGTTGCCCGTGCTCGACTACGAATTCGACGGCCCCGAGGAACTCGCGGCCGAGTATGACGCGATCCGTCCGCCCTTCGCTGAAACCGGCACGCCGCGGCTGCCGCTCGGCCTCAATCTCGGCGCGCAATTCTTCTGGCAGCAGAAGCGCTTTCCGACGGAATTCGCCAGGGCAACGGCGATGTTGATGTATCCCCAATATTGGGCGCTGCGGCTGACCGGCATCGCCGCCAACGAGGTGACCTCGCTCGGCTGCCACACCGATCTGTGGAACCCGTGGAAAGCGGATTTTTCGGCAATGATCGACCGCCTCGGTTGGCGCGCGTTGATGGCGCCGGTGCGGCCGGCAAGGGACCGGCTCGGCCCGCTCCTGCCGGCGCTTGCCGAGCGAACGGGGCTCGATCCGCGGACGCCTGTGTTCTGCGGCCTGCACGATTCCAACGCCTCGCTGTTGCCGCATCTTCTCGCCGACGCGCCGCCTTTCAGCGTCGTCTCGACCGGCACCTGGGTGGTGTCGATGTCGGTCAGCGGCAGATCGGTGGCGCTCGATCCGGCGCGTGATACGCTGGTCAACGTCAACGCGCTGGGCGATCCCGTGCCATCGGCGCGCTTCATGGGCGGCCGCGAATTTTCCGTGCTGACGGATGATCAGCCGGAGAACTGGACCGAAGACGATGTCGGGGCCGTGCTGGCAAAAAGGACGCTGCTGCTGCCATCGACACAACAGGGGTCGGGACCGTTCCCGCATCATGCGGCGGCGTGGCTCAACGCTGACGGCATGAATAGCGGCCAGCGCTTTGCCGCCATCTCTTTCTATCTGGCGCTGATGTCGGCGACCTGCCTCGATCTGATCGGCGCCGACGGCCCGACCATTGTCGAAGGCCCTTTCGCCCGCAACCGGCTCTTTGTCGGCATGCTGGCGGCGGCGACCGCCAGAAGCGTCGTCGCCTCCGAAGCCGCGACCGGCACCAGCATCGGCGCCGCGTTGCTGGCATCGGACAAGGCTGAGGCGCATGGCAAGGGCTTGAGACAAGAACCGCCGGTCGACCCCGCCTTGACGGATTATGCAAGCACCTGGCGTGCGGCGGTCGAAGGGCGGGGCTAACTACGGATCCGCTTGCCTAATCTTCATAGACCAGCCCCTGTGGATCGATTTCGGGCTTTCGGCCGGCGACGAGGTCGGCGAGGAATTTGCCCGAGCCGCAGGCCATGGTCCATCCGACATGGCCGTGGCCGGTGTCGAGATAGAGATTTTTGTAGCGGGCCCGGCCGATGACCGGCACGGAATTGGGCATCATCGGCCGCAGGCCCGCCCAGAACATGGCCTTCTTCTCGTCGAAGGCGCCAGGGAAAAGATCCTTGCCGGTGCTGATGATGGTGTTGAAGTCAGCGGGCTTGAAGCTTCGGTCAAAGCCGGTGAACTCGGCCGTCGAGGACATCCGCAAGCGGTTGCCCAGCCTGGAATAGCCGATCAGCCGGTCCTCGTCGGCGCCACCCATAGTCGGCCCCTTGCTTTCGTCCTCCAGGGGGATCGTCGCGGTATAGCCTTTCACCGGATAAACCGGCAGGTCGATGCCGTAGCGGCGGCCGAGTAGGCCGCTTTCCGGGCCCATTGCGATGACAACCGCATCGCCGGCCACCGGGCCTGACGAGGTGATGACGGCCCGCACCCTGTCGCCTTCGATATCGAAACCTTCGACCGTGGTGCCGAACCGGAACTCGGCGCCAAGCCTCTCGGTCGCATAGGCGGCGAGCCTGTCGACAAACAGTTTGGAATCGCCAGTCTGGTCAGTGGGCGAATAAACCCCGCCGGCTATCTTGTCCTTCACCCCGGCAAGCCCCGGCTCCAGTTCGACCAGCCGGTCGCGCCCGACGATCTCGATCGGCAAGCCATGCTCGGCAAGATAGCGATAATTGTCGGTCCCGGTGTCGAGACTCTTCTGCGAGCGGAAGAAGTAGAGGATGCCCTTCTTGCGCTCGTCATAGTGGATGCCGGTCGCCTCCGACAGCGCATTGATGCAGTCGCGCGAATAGAGCGCGAGCCGCAGCTTGATGTCGGTGTTGGCGCGCAGGCGCGCCACCGTGCACTGGCGCAGGAAGCGCAGGCTCCAGGCGAGAAAATAGGGATCGAAGCGCAGTCGCACCTTGATGCCGAGATCGTGGTTGTAGAGCCCGCGCAGGAAGGTCTTCAGCGCCGCCGGGGAAGCCCAGGCGGTGGCATCGCCCGGCGACACCAGCCCGGCATTCGACTGGCTGGTGCCCCGCGCCGGCGCCGGATGACGCTCGATGACGGTGACCTCATGGCCGTCGCTCGCCAGATAGTAGGCGGCCGCCGTGCCGACGACGCCGGCCCCGAGCACCGTTATCTTCATGTCGTCCCCCCAAAAAAGGTCGAACCGGGCAGCGCGCTTCCGCACCCTCCGCGAACGCTTCCATAGCGCTTCGCGGAGCGGCTTGCGAGCCCTTGGGAAAACCCGCTCAACCGCGTGCGGAATTCTTCCCCGTCAGGATACGCTCCCAGGCGAGCGCATCTGCAACGATCTGGTCGAGATCGTCGCGTTGCGGCGTCCAGCCGAGTTCCGTCCGGGCGAGATCGGAATTGGCAACCACCGCGGCGGCGTCACCGGGGCGGCGCTCGCCCGTCCTGACCTCGAAATCATGGCCGAAGGCGCGGCGCACGCTCTCGATCACCTCCAGCACCGAGTAGCCGTGGCTGTAGCCGCAATTGGCGACGAGGCTCGCGCCCCCGGCGCGCAGCCGCTCAAGGGCCAGGCGATGCGCCGCGGCCAGGTCGCTGACATGGATATAATCGCGCATGCAGGTGCCGTCGG
This sequence comes from Mesorhizobium sp. B1-1-6, assembly GCF_006443035.1. Classification (NCBI taxonomy): domain Bacteria; kingdom Pseudomonadati; phylum Pseudomonadota; class Alphaproteobacteria; order Hyphomicrobiales; family Phyllobacteriaceae; genus Mesorhizobium; species Mesorhizobium sp. B1-1-6. Next base: position 92,153 of record NZ_VFWR01000003.1, read on the forward strand.
GCGTCGGATAATCGGTGCCGTACACCTGCATGAACGGCCGCTTGCCGAGCGCCGTCTCGCAAGCGACCTTGATCAGATGCGTGGCGCCCGGCGTCGACTGGCCGGTGCGCCCCCTGGGATCGGCGCCCGCGACGTTGAAATAGCGCAGCGCCGTGTAGCGCAGGCCATGCGCGATCGCCGCATCGCGCAGCATCCATTCGCTCATCAGCTTGGAGAGGCCGTAGGGCGATTCCGGCGCCAGGCGGGCATCCTCGCGCACCGGTTCCAGCCCAGCGCCGCCATAGACGGCGGCTGTCGAGGAGAAGATGAAGTTCGGCACGCCCTCGCGCACCGCCGTTTCGATCAGCGTGCGCGTCTTGCAGGTGTTGTTCTCGTAGTAGCCGAGCGGATCGGCGACGGATTCGGGAACGACGATCGAGCCGGCAAAATGGATGATCGCATCGACATTGTTGTCGCGGATGATGGAGCCGACCAATTCCTTGTCGGCGACATCGCCGACGACCAGCTTTGCCTCCGGTGCCACCGCCCATTCGAAACCGGTCGAAAGCCGGTCGAGAACGACCACGCTTTCGCCCGCATCCAGCAATTCCCAGACCATATGGCTGCCGATATAACCGGCGCCGCCCGTCACCAAAACCGTCATTCCGCGTCCTCGCATTCAAGATCTATCGGAAACTGTCTCAATACCGCTCTACTGGAAAGCCCGCCCCATGACCAATAAAACCCTGCGTAACCGACTTGGCCGGCATATGGCATCATGCCGAAACAAAAGCGCCCTACAGGCCGTTATCGCCAGGAAATAGGCCATGATCCGCCCCTCGTTAGGAACAGGTGCGGGGCGTGGCATTTTGACCAAAACGGGCCGGTGGACGGCCAATCGGGCAATGATTATGATCCAGCGCAAAACTGGGAAGCCGACATGAATTATCAGCGGTTCTTCGAGGACGCGATCGACCAGCTCCATGCGGAACGACGCTACCGCGTCTTTGCCGACCTCGAGCGCATAGCGGGCAAATTTCCGCGTGCCATCTGGCGCGCCAACGGCCGCGCAGAGGAAATCACCGTCTGGTGCTCCAACGACTATCTCGGCATGGGCCAGCACCCGGATGTCATCGCAGCGTTTCAGAACGCGGCGGGCCGGATGGGTTCGGGCGCCGGCGGCACCCGCAACATCTCCGGCACCAGCAATCCGCTGGTCGAACTCGAGCATGAGCTCGCCGACCTGCACGACAAGGAAGCCGCGCTGGTCTTCACCTCCGGTTTTGTCTCCAACGAGGCCTCGATCTCGACCATCGCGCGGCTTTTGCCCAACTGCCTGATCATCTCGGACGAGTTGAACCATGCCTCGATGATCGAAGGCGTGCGGCGCTCGGGCGCGGAAAAGAAGATTTTTCGCCACAACGATGTCGCGCACCTGGAAAGCCTGCTGCAGGCGGCGGGCCGCGAACGCGCCAAGCTGATCGTGTTCGAGAGCGTCTATTCGATGGATGGCGATATCGCGCCGATCAGAGAGATCGTCGACCTCGCCGAGCGCTATAACGCCATGACCTATATCGACGAGGTCCACGCCGTGGGCATGTACGGTCCGCGCGGCGGCGGCATCACCGAGCGGGAAGGCCTCGCCGACCGCATCGACATCATCGAGGGCACGCTCGCCAAGGCTTTCGGCACGCTGGGCGGCTACATCACCGGCACGAGCGCTGTCATCGACGCCGTGCGCTCCTATGCGCCGGGCTTCATCTTCACCACCGCGCTGCCGCCGGCCATCGCCGCCGCTGCCACCACCTCGATCCGTCATCTCAAGCGCTCGCAGGCCGAGCGTGACGCCCAGCAGCAGCAGGCGACGCGGACCAAGCAGATCCTCTCCGCCGCCGGCCTCCCGGTGATGGACTCGGCGACCCACATCGTGCCAGTGCTGGTTGGCGACCCCGAGCTTTGCAAGATGGCAAGCGACCGGCTGCTCGGCGTGCACGGCATCTACATCCAGCCGATCAACTATCCGACCGTGCCGCGCGGCACGGAGCGGCTGCGCATCACGCCGACGCCGTTCCATTCGGATGCGCTGATCGCCGAGCTGCAGGACGCCCTGGTCGAGACCTGGGACGCGCTCGGCATTTCCTATGGTTCAGCAGGACGACCTTCCGTGGCCAAGACCGACCGGATCATTCCCCTGCTGGTGCCCAAGTCAGGCGGCTGAAACCCGTTTGAAACTCCACTCCGGCGGCCGTCTGGGGCGCCGGAGCGACTTTCAATTCGGGCGTCATCAACCTCTCAAACAGTCGTCATCCACTTCGCCAGCCTGTGCGCCGCCTCCTCGAGCTGGTCGAGGCGGCGGTGGAAGCACAGCCTGAGGAAGGCTTCGCCGCCTGGGCCAAAGGCCGTGCCCGGCGCCAGGCCGACATTGGCCTTGTCGACGATCTCGAAGGCGGCGCTGCGCGAATCGGTGATGCCGTCCACCCTGAAGAACAGGTAGAAAGCACCTTGCGGCACGGTGAACCGGGCGCGGTCGGTGGCGCCGAGAATGCCGCAGACCAGATCGCGCGCCTTTCTTGCCCTCTCCACCTGTTCGGCGACGAAGACATCGCCTTCATCGAGCGCCGCGACCGCGCCGCGCTGCATGAACTGGGCGACACCTGAATTCGAATACTGGATCAGGTTCTCGAACACCTGCTGCAAACTCGGATGGGTCTTGATCCATCCGACGCGCCAGCCGGTCATCGCCCAGTTCTTGGAGAAGCTGTTCACGAACAGGATGCGGTCCTCTGCGGTCGCGATGTCGAGGAAGGACGGCGCGCGGCCTTGGCCATAGTGGAACAGCGAATAGATCTCGTCCGCGATGATCCAAAGGCCATTTGCCCGGGCGAGATCGAGAATGGCGCGCAAAGTCTCGTGGTCGGCGGTCCAGCCGGTCGGATTGGACGGCGTGTTGATGAACAACGCCCTGGTCTTGGGCGTGATGGCGGCCGCGATCTTCTCGACATCGCACGACCAGCCATTGCCGGATTGATCGAGCGTGACCGGCACCGGCACGGCACCGGCGATGGCGGCGGCGGCGTCGAAATTCGGCCAGGCGGGCGACAGATAGATCACCTCGTCGCCGGCACCGGCGAGCGCGTCGAGCGCAAGCTGGATCGCATGCATGCCCGAGCCGGTGACGATGAATTCGTCCTCGGCGAAGTGTTTGCCGAAATGCCTGTGGTAATAGCGGGCAAGCGCCTGCCTCAGATCGGGGATGCCCCTCTGCCAGGTGTAGAACGTCTCGCCACCGGCCAGCGCTTTCGACGCGGCATCGGTGATGAAGGACGGCGTCGGCAGATCGCCCTCGCCGGCCCAGAGCGGGATCAAGCCGTCGCGCAGCCTGCCATAGTTGACGACGGCGACGATACCGCTTTCGGGCGCAGCCAAGGCCTCGGGGCGCAGGTTCTGGATCAGGGTCATGGGCAGGTCCGTTCGAACAGGGATAGCATGCCGGCTGTTCTACTACGGGCGAAAGCAAAAAACCCCGGCCGTGAACGACCGGGGTTTTGGTCCAGAAGAACCTGATGTCTCTATCTCCTGGCAAGCAGATCGCGGATTTCGGTCAGAAGCTGCACATCGGCAGGCGGCGGCGCGGCGGCAGGCGCGGGCTTTTCGGCCTCCAGGCGCCTGCGCAGGTTGTTCACCGCCTTGACCATCAAGAAGATGATGAATGCGAGGATGAGAAAGTTCAGCACGACCGTGATGAAGCTGCCATAGGCGAAGACGGCGCCCTCTTTCTTTGCCTCCGCCAGCGTGCCCGAGTGGACGTTCGAGGACAGTCCGAAGAAGTAGTTGTTGAAGTCCAACCCGCCGAAAATCGCGCCCACGATCGGCATGATGATGTCGTTGACAAGGGAATCGACGATCCTGCCGAAAGCAGCGCCGATGATGACGCCGACGGCCAGGTCCATCACATTGCCCTTGGAAATGAATTCCTGGAATTCTTTCAGCATTTCGACCCTCCTTGCCATGATCGGCCGCGTTCTCCAGCGCCGGCCAAGCCCACAATAGCAAAAACCTCCGGTTGCAAAACCGGAAAAAGGGCCAAGGCACCGGTTTGTTTTTACCCGCATCATCAGACGTCCATGCGCCGAACGCCGCGATGGACTCAGCTTCCAAGCTGTGGTTGCGTGCGGTGAGCGGGCGTCGAGCCGGCCAGGGAGGAAGCGCGAGCCGTGCAGGGCTTGTTCATCGTTGTCATCGCGATCGCTTATGTGACGCTTCTGTTCGCCATCGCCAGCCTTGGCGACCGCCGCTCGGCCAGCTCCGGGCCCGGTCGCGCACGTCCGTTCATCTACGCGCTCAGCCTGGCCATCTATTGCACCTCCTGGACGTTTTTCGGTTCTGTCGGCCTGTCTTCCGAGCGCGGCCTGGAGTTCCTCGGCATCTATACCGGCCCGGTGCTGGTGTTCGTGTTCGGTTTTCCCTTGCTCAACCGTCTCGTGCGGCTGGCCAAGACCGAGAAGATCACCTCGATCGCCGACTTCCTCGGCGCGCGCTATGGCAAGAGCTTCACCGTGGCCGCCATCGCCACGCTGATCGCGACCATCGGCGCGGTGCCCTATATCGCGCTGCAGCTGAAGGCGATCTCCGGTTCCGTCAGCCTGATGGTCGAGCATTACACCGGCTCGCCGCCCTCGTTCGATCCTTTCGTCAGCGACATCTCGCTGGTGGTCGCCATGCTGCTGGCGCTGTTCGCGGTGCTGTTCGGCACGCGCCACGCCGACGCCACCGAGCACCAGGACGGGCTGGTGCTGGCGGTGGCGGTCGAAACCGTGGTCAAGCTTGCCGCCTTCCTGGCGATCGGCCTGATGGTCACTTTCCTGATCTTCGGCGGGCCCGGCGACATGTTCGGCAAGCTGGCCGAAAACGGCCAGGTGCGGCAGGCGATGAGCTATTCGACGTCACTCGCCACCTGGCTGGTGCTGACCTGCCTGAGTGGCTTCGCCATCATCCTTCTGCCCCGGCAATTCTACGTCACCATCGTCGAGAACCGCAGCGAGGCGGAACTGCGCACCGCGACATGGGTGTTTCCGCTCTATCTGGTGACGATCAACCTGTTCGTGCTGCCGATCGCCTTCGCCGGACTGTCGCTGGTCGGCACGAAGACGAGCAGCGACCTATATGTGCTGTCGCTGCCCTTGTTCGGCGGTCACGATTTCCTGGCCATGGCTGCCTTCATCGGCGGCCTGTCGGCGGCCACCGCCATGGTCATCGTCGAGAGCGTGGCGCTGTCGATCATGATCTCCAACGACCTCATCATCCCGCTGTTCGTGCGGCGGCTGCTGAGGACGACGTCTTCCGAAAACGAGGACTGGTCGACGCTCATCCTCAACGTGCGGCGGGCATCGATCTTCATCATGCTTTTCATCGCCTTCCTCTACTACCGCGAGAGCACCGACAGCGCGCGGCTGTCGTCGATCGGCCTGATGTCGTTCGCGGCGATCGCGCAATTCGCGCCGGCGCTGATCGGCGGGCTGATCTGGCGCGGCGCCAATGGCAGGGGCGCGGCCCTCGGCATGGTCGCCGGCATCCTGATCTGGGGCTACACGCTGCTGTTGCCATCGCTCGTCGCGCCCGAAACCGGCATATTGGTGCATGGCCTGTTCGGCTTCGAAGCGCTGCGGCCGCAGGCGCTGTTCGGCACCGTTGCGGAGCCGTTGAACCACGGCGTGCTGTGGAGCCTGTCGATCAACGCACTGTTTTTCGTACTGGGCTCGCTGTCACGCGCCGCGGTGCCGCTGGAGCGCATCCAGGCGTCGATCTTCGTGCCGCGCGAAGCCGGGCCGATGCCCAGCCTGCGCCGTTTCCGCACCGCCGTCACCGTCAACGACCTGAAGGACACCATCGCGCGCTATCTCGGCGTGCAGCGCACCGAGCGGTCGTTCCAGTCCTTCGAAAAGACCACCAACGTCATCCTGCATGGCAATGAGCAAGCCAGCATGGACGTCATCCGCTTTTCCGAGCAGCTTTTGGCCAGCGCCGTCGGCTCTTCGTCGGCGCGGCTGATCCTGTCGCTGCTGTTTCGCCGCCACGACCGCGAATCCAGGGATGCCTTCCGGCTGCTCGACGACGCCACGGAAGCGTTGCAACACAATCGCGACCTGTTGCAGATCGCGCTCGACCAGATGGAACAGGGCATCACCGTCTTCGACCGGGATTTCCGGCTGATCTGCTGGAACCGCCAGTACCGCGAGCTGTTCGACCTGCCCGACGACATGGGCCAGGTCGGCGTCTCGCTCGACCAGATCCTGCGCCATCTGGCGGAGCGCGGCGATATCCCGACCGACCAGCGGGTGACGATGCTCAACCGGCTGACCAGCTTCGTCAGCCCCTGGCAGATGGAACTGAAGACCAGCGGCCGGATCCTGGAGCTGCGCTCCAACCCGATGCCGGACGGCGGCATCGTCGCCACCTATGCCGACATTTCCGGCCGCGTCGAGCAGGACCTGGCGCTGAAGCGGGCGAACGAGTCGCTGGAACAGCGGGTGAAGACCCGCACCATCGAACTGACCAGGGTCAACGAGGAGTTGACCCGGGTCAACGAGGAACTGGCGCAGGCGCAGATGCTTGCCGAGGAGGCCAATCTGGGCAAGACGCGCTTCCTCGCCGCGGCCGGCCACGACATCCTTCAACCGCTCAACGCCGCCAGGCTCTACTGCTCGTCGCTGATCGAAAAGGCCGGCAAGGGCCCGGCCGGCAAGGCCGCGGTCAACATCGACTCCTCGCTGGAATCGGTCGAGACCATTCTGGGCGCCGTGCTCGACATTTCCCGCCTCGATGCCGGTGCCATGAAACCGGACGACACGGCCTTCAACCTAGACGCATTGCTGCGCCAGATCGGCAATGATTTCCGGCCGCTTGCCGCGGAAAAGCAACTCAAGCTGACGATCATGCCCTCGTCGCTGACAGTGATGACGGATCGCAACCTGTTGCGCCGCCTGATCCAGAACCTCGTTTCCAATGCCATCAAATACACACGTCACGGCCGCATCCTGGTTGGCGTGCGGCGGCGCGGCGAACTGGCGGAAATCCAGGTGATCGACACTGGCATCGGCATTGCCGGCGACAAGCTGAACACGGTGTTTCGCGAATTCACCCGGCTGGACGAAGGCGCGCGCGAGGCCGAAGGCCTCGGCCTCGGCCTTTCGATCGTCGATCGCATCGCGCGGGTGCTGAGGCTTGAGATCCGTATTTTCTCCAATCCGGGCAAGGGCACGCGCTTTTCCGTCATCCTGCCGGTGGCGGCCGTGCAGGAACCGAAACGCGAGGTCGAAACCAGGGCGCCGGCCCGCGCGGCGGCTTCGCTGGCCGGACTGAGCGTGCTGTGTATCGACAACGACGCCCGCATCCTCGAAGGCATGCGGCTGCTGCTCGAAGGCTGGGGCTGCGCCGTCGAGACCGTGTCCGGCACAACGAACCTGGATATCGCGATCCGCCGCCCGGACATTGTCCTTGCCGACTATCATCTCGATGGCGAAACCGGCCTCGACGCCATCGTCGGGCTGCGAGCGATCCACGGCGACGACCTGCCCGCCGTGCTGGTCACCGCCGACCGTTCCAACGAGGTACGCACGGCGGCGGCCGGGCTCGACGTCCCGGTGATCAACAAGCCGCTCAAACCGGCCGTGCTGCGCTCGATGATGGCCAGGGTCAGGCCGCTGGCGCCGGCGGCGGAGTAACTGTCAGATCTGCTTCATTTCGGCCCCGCCGACGGCGCCCAGGCTTCGAGATAGGCGCAAAACATGTCGGCCATCGCATCGGCATGGCTTCTATCTCTGCCGACGGGCGAGGCGTTTCCGAAAAACTGGTCGCCGGGCCGACATCCGCATAACCATCCGCCAGGTTCGGGCGCTCAGCTCACCGGCTGCAGCGGATCGCTGCCGATCTTGGACAGCAGGATCACCGCCTGGGTGCGGCTGTCGACGCCGAGCTTCTGCAATATCGCCGAGACATGCGCCTTGATCGTCGCCTCTGAGACGCCGAGCTCATAGGCGATCTGCTTGTTGAGAAGGCCTTCCGCCAGCATGCCGAGCACGCGGGTTTGCTGCGGCGTGAGCGCCTGCAAGCGCTTGATCAGGTCCGATATTTCGGGATCGCGCTCGACACCGAGATCGATGCCGGCCGGTGCCGCGATATCGCCCGCAAGGACCGATCGCACGGCGTCGCGGATTTCCTCCATGCTGGCCGATTTGGAGATGAAACCGGACGCGCCGAGGTCGAGCGCGCGCCGGATGGTCGCCGGGTCGTCATGGGCGGAGACCACCACCAGCGGCGCCGCCGGATGGATGCCGCGCAACGAGATCAGGCCGGAAAGGCCGCTCGCGCCCGGCATCGACAGGTCGAGCAGCACCAGATCGACCTCCTCGTTGGCCACGACCAGCGCCTTGGCGCTTTCGAAATCGCCGGCTTCGTGAATAGCGGTGACATTGCCGATGCCGGCAAGCGCTTCGCGCAACGCACCGCGAAACAGCGGGTGATCGTCGGCGATGACGAAAGAATAGCCTGATGGCAAATATCCCTCCCCGGATCCCTTGATGGTCTTCTGTTTTCTCGGGACCTGATGCAACGATTATGAGGCGCTTCGCGCTGTTTTCAAGCAGCAAAGCCGGCGCACCGGATTTCCCCAGACGGCCTGTCTTCAGGTCTTCTGCGAGTTGGGTTTGGCGCCGTCGCCGCTGTCCTTGTCCATATCCTTGACGATGCCCATGAAGCCCTTCAGGAAACGCTCCATGTAGCTCATCGTCTTGTTGAAATCCTCCTCGCTCGGCAATGTCGATTCGAGGCGGGCCGAGAGCGAATTCTCGAGCCTGGTGACGCGCTCGTCCATGGCTTTCATCGAAGTTTGCAGGCGATCGACCTCGTCCTGGAAGGCAGCGCGTTCATCGGCCGCCATCTTGCAGACGAGTTGGCCGGAACGCTCCTCGCAGATCGACATCGCGCCCGTCTGCGTGTCCATGCGGACATAGCCGTTGGCGGATTTCTCCAGACGATAGCGGTCGGTCTCCTCGGAAAAGGCGGACGCCGCGACCAGCGAAACGAGCGCGGCGGGGATCAAGATGTGCTGCAGACGCATGTTGTCCTCCATGGCCAAAGCCTGAGATATCGCATGTTTGCGCCGGAAATGGGGAAGACGCTTGGCACGGCCTTCCCCGCACGGCTGGTTCGGACTATAGCGCAACCATGTCTCAGATTATCTACAAGATAACCCCGGAAGGGCCCTGGCGCGAGGCCGAAGCGAACGGCCGCTTCACCGGTGCGCCGATCGATGTCGCCGACGGCTTCATCCATTTCTCCACGGCGGCACAGGTCAAAGAGACGGCGGCGAAGCATTTTGCCGGCCAGGCGGGGCTTCTGCTGGTCGCCATCGACGGGACCAGCCTGGGCGATGCGCTAAAATACGAAGCCTCGCGCGGCGGCGCGCTGTTTCCGCACCTCTACGGCGTGCTCGACCTGAAAGCCGTGCTGTGGGTCCGGCCGCTGCCGCTCGGCGCCGACGGCACCCACCAGTTCCCGGCGCTGGAGGCCGAATGAGCGTGCTCGACCGGATTGGCCAGAAGCTGCTCTTCACGTTCGACCCGGAAACCGCGCATGGCCTGTCGATCGCGGCGCTGCGCTGTGGCCTGCCGGTCGGCGCACGGACGGCGCGAGATGCGCGGCTGAAGGTCAGCCTCTGCGGCCTCGATTTCCCCAATCCGCTCGGCATGGCTGCCGGTTACGACAAGAATGCCGAGGTGCCCGATGCGCTTCTCGGCCTCGGCTTCGGCTTTGCCGAGGTCGGCACGGTGACGCCGCTGCCGCAGCCTGGCAATCCGAAGCCGCGCATCTTCCGGTTGCCGGCGGATGAAGCGGTGATCAACCGGCTCGGCTTCAACAATGAAGGCCATGCGGCCGCCGAGAAACGCCTGGTCGGCCGCAAAGGGCGCCCCGGCATCGTCGGCGTCAACATCGGCGCCAATAAGGACAGCGCCGACCGCGTCGGTGACTATGAGCGCGGCGTCATCCGCTTCGCGCCCTACGCCAGCTATCTCACCGTCAATATTTCCTCGCCCAATACGCCCGGCCTGCGCACCATGCAGGCGCGCGAACAGCTTGGCGAGCTCCTGTCGCGCGTCATGGCCGCGCGCGCGGCGGCGGCAAGGCAGCCGCCGGTGTTTCTCAAGATTGCGCCGGACCTGGTCGAAGCCGAGCTGGAAGACATCGCCGCCGAGGTCACCCAGAAGGCCATAGACGGCATCATCGTCTCCAACACCACCATTTCTCGCCCGGCGCTACGCTCCAGCGGCGCGGCAAGCGAGACCGGCGGGCTTTCCGGCCGGCCATTATTCGAGCGCTCGACCATCGTGCTGGCCCGTATGCGCAGGCTGCTGGGGCCGGACGTGGCCATCATCGGCGTGGGTGGGGTCAACTCCGCCGAAACGGCGCTGGAGAAGATCCGCGCCGGCGCCGATCTCGTCCAGCTTTACACCGGCATGATCTATGCCGGGCCGGCGCTGCCGGGACGCATCGCCGCCGGCATGGCGCGTTTCGCCGACACGGAACGGCTCAACTCCATCAGCGATTTGCGCGACCGCCATCTCGACCAATGGGCTTCAAGGCCGCTCAACTGAATGCCGTCCGCAGCCGCAACCGCAGGATGGCCAGCAGGCTGAGGCCACGCACCAGCAGGAAGACATGCAATGCCGCCCACAGCCCATGATTGCCGAAAGCGGGCGCCAGCGTAATCAGCGCGGCGGCGAAGGCCAGGAAAGACAAAAGCATCATGTTGCGCATGTCGCGCGACCAGGTCGCGCCGATGAAGACGCCGTCCATCTGGAAAGCCAGCACGCCGCTCAGTGCGGTGAAGGCCGCCCAGGGCAGGTAGGTGTCGGCCACCGAGCGGACTTCCTGCGACGTTGTAACGACGGCAACCAGATTGGCACCGGCCAGCAGAAGCACCAGGGTTGCGGCGCCCGCCAATCCGAACCCCCAGAACAGGGTCAACCGCACCGCGCGCCGGAACGGGTGCTCAGCCCGCGCACCGACGGCGCGGCCGGCGAGCTGTTCCGCGGCGGTGGCGAAACCGTCGAGGAAATAGCCTGCGACGAGGAAAAAATTCATCAGCACGGCGTTGGCGGCCAGCGTAACCGTGCCGAATTGCGCACCCTGGCGGGTGAACAGCCCAAAGGCGGCAAGCAGCGAGAACGAGCGGATCATGATATCGCGGTTGAGCGACAGCATGCGCAGGAACGCGCTCATGTCGAGCAGGCGTTGGCGTGGCACGGGCGGGCTTGCACTGAACCGCCTGATGACGATGGCGAGGCCAAGCAACATGGCCAGGAATTCGCCGGTGACGGTTGCCCATGCGACGCCGGCGACGCCCCAGCCAAGCTCCAGCCCAAGCAGGATGCAGAGCGCGATGTTGATGCCGTTCAGCACCAGCTGCAGCACCAACCCGAGCCCGCCCTCGCCTCGGCCGAGGACATAGCCGAGAATGGCGTAGTTGATCAGCGAGAAAGGTGCCGCGAGCAATCTGATGCCGATATAGACGCCCATCGCCTCGCTGACGCGCGGTCCGGCATCCATGAACCACCGCCCGCCGGCCGCGATCAGCGGCGAAAGCGCAGCCAGCACGATGCCGGCGACAACAGCGATCAGCACCGCGCGCCAGAACACCGCCTGTTCCTCCAGCGCGTCGTTGCGCCCGAAAGCCTGGGCGACCAGACCGGTGGTGCCGGAGCGCAGGAAATTGAAGGTGGTGAAGACGACGTCGAAGACCAGTGCGCCTGCCGCCAGGCCGCCAAGCAAGGCGGCGTCGCCGAGCTGTCCGACAACAGCCGTATCGACCATGCCGAGCAGCGGCGTCGTCAGGTAGGCGAGCGTCATCGGCACGGCGATGACGAGCACCGTGCGGTTGGTCACGACAAAGGATCCGGGAACGATTGGGGATCCGGCGTCGGCTGGGATTGCACCCTTCTCCAAAGAATTGCTGCCTTGCTGATTGCGGCTTGATCGAACAGCCGGTGTGCCCCATTTTCCGGCCACCGCGCAATCCACCCTTGCCATGGCGGCCAACCGAAATTCCGGTCTGGCGCGAGCCGCCGGATCCGGTCCATGTCCCTCCAGATCGTCCATCATCCCGACTACGACGCCGGCTTCGCCGTCAACCATCGCTTTCCGATGAGCAAATATCCGCTGCTGATGGAGGCCTTGCGCGCACGCGGACTGGCCATGCAGGGGGCGCTCAGCATGCCGGAAGCGGCACCCGCACCATGGCTGAAGCGTGCCCATGCGGCTGACTATGTCGACCAGGTCATCAGCTGTTCGGTGCCGGAAAAGATCGAACGCGAGATCGGCTTTCCGGTCGGCCCGCGCGTCTCGCTGCGCGCCCAACTCGCCACCGGCGGCACCGTGCTGGCGGCCCGGCTGGCCTTGCGCCACGGCATTGCCTGCAACACCGCCGGCGGCAGCCATCATGCGCGGCGCGCGCAAGGCGCGGGCTTCTGCACCTTCAACGACGTCGCCGTCGCTTCGCTGGTGCTGCTTGCCGAAGGCGCGGCGCGGAACATACTCGTGGTCGATCTGGATGTGCATCAGGGCGACGGCACGGCGGACATCCTGGCCGGCGATCCGCGCGTGTTCACCTTCTCCATGCATGGCGAGCACAACTATCCCGCGCGCAAGATCGCCTCCGACCTCGATGTCGCACTGCCCGACGGCACGGGCGATGCCGCCTATCTCGAAAGGCTGATCGCCATCTTGCCGGAGCTGTCCGCCCATGCGCGCTGGGACATCGTTTTCTACAATGCCGGCGTCGACGTCCATGTCGAGGACCGGCTCGGCAGGCTGGCGCTTTCAAACGACGGGCTTCGTGCCCGCGACGCCATGGTCATCGGTCACTTCCGCTCGCGCGGCATCGCGCTATGCGGCGTCATCGGCGGCGGCTATTCTACCGACGTGGCCGCGCTCGCGGCGCGCCACGCCATTCTGTTCGAGGCGGCGGCGGACTACGCCTGACCGCTATTTCCTGTAGTTGGCGATTCTGAGCAGGATGAACGCCGGAACCACGATCGCCGCACCCAGCAGAATATAACCCAGGAAGCGGTCGATGGCATGGAAGCCCAGATTCCAGAGATCCAGGAAGAATTTGCGGATGCCATAGAGCACGTCCATCGGCGACCAGCCGAAGGCGGTCATGACGAGGCCGACGAGGAACGACACCACCAGCAACTTCAGGAGTACCCTGAGCGGGGTGTCGCCGAGAAAGCGCGTCAATGCGGACAAGACCTGTCTCCGGCTCTGATCGCCCGACTCGGCGACAGGATCAGAAATACGCACTTGGCCGCCCCGCTTCAAGCCGGGCGGGCCAAGGCTCTGAACCTGGCTGACAAAGCCTATGACGGCCGGTCCGGCGGTGCCGCCGGCTTTTCATGATAGGAATTTTTTCCTTGACGGGGTGAAGGCAACTATGCTAGATATTTGGCTATGGTGCTGAGTTGCGCCAGGGACCCGCCGCACAGGCGGGTTTATCCGTTCAAGGCTCCGTCAACAGCGCGCCGTCGAAGGCTCCGAAGGAACTCGTTAACGCGGATCGTGCCCTGGTACCAAGCCGGCGACCATAGGCGCATGGCAGGCGAGCAGCCGGCGGCGGCTGATCGCGGCCGGCTTATCTGTTTTCTAACCAATTGCCGCTATGCCATTCCTGGAGCGGGAGCCAGGCTTTGATGGAAGCGGAAAAAATCGGCGCGCGCCGCGCGGTCATGCTTTCGGTTGTCGTGCCGTGCTATAACGAGCGGGACGGCGTGGCTGAGCTTCACCGACGCGTCACCGCCGCTTGCCTGGCGCAAAACCCTTCCTACGAGATCGTGCTCGTCATCGACGGGGCGACCGACGGCACCCGCGAGGCCGTTTTCGAACTGGCGCAAAAGGACGACCATGTCGTCGCCATCGACCTTGCCCGCAACTATGGCCACCAGATCGCGCTGAGCGCGGGGCTGGAGTTCTGCCGGGGCCAGCGCATCCTCATTCTCGATGCCGATCTCCAGGATCCGCCTGAACTGCTCGGCGCGATGATGGCGAAGATGGATGAAGGCTTCGATGTCGTTTACGGTCAAAGGGCCAAGCGTGATGGCGAAGGCTGGTTCAAGCTGGCTTCCGCGTCGATGTTCTACCGGCTGCTGCGCCGGATGGTCGACGTCGAGATCGCGCCGGACACCGGTGATTTCAGGCTGATGAGCCGCCGCGCCCTCGACCATCTGAACGCCATGCCGGAGCGCTACAGGTTCATTCGCGGCATGGTGAGCTGGATCGGGCTGAGACAGGCCGCCTTCTCCTATGAGCGGCAACGGCGTTTCGCCGGCGCCACCCACTATCCGCTCAAGAAGATGGTTCTCCTGGCTGTCGATGCGATGACCAGCTTTTCCATCGCGCCGTTGCGGTTTGCCTCGCTTCTGGGAATGCTTTCCGGCGCGCTGGGAATGGTCGTGCTCGGCTATACGCTGCTCGAATGGTCGCTGGGAAACGTGCTGCCGGGCTGGACCAGCCTTGCCGCGATCATGCTGATCCTGGGCAGTGTTCAGCTTCTGGTGCTCGGCATATTCGGCGAATATCTCGGCCGGATGTACATGGAGACGAAGCGGCGGCCGCTCTATTTCGTCAACGAGATCGTTTCGCGAAGCGATGTGGCCCTCGAAAACCAGGACCTGCCTGTCCACCGCCTCCAGGAAATGGTGAAGAGAGCCGCGCGTGGCTAAGGCGACGATCGACCGGCCGCAACGGGATCTCTCGACCGGAACGAACGCGAAATGGCCGGGGGCCGCGACATGAACCAAGCCAGGGCAATCGCGATGGCTACGCCGTCGCTCGAAGACGCACAGCGCAGCAGGCTGTTGTTCTGTCTTTTCTGCGCCTGCACCATTGCCTACGTGCTGATGAGGCATGCCAACTCCCTCCTTCTGGATCCTGACAGCTGGTGGCAGGTGAAGGTCGGGCTGGATTTCCTGGCGAACCGGACATTTCCGACTGTCGACCCCTATTCCTATACCTTCGCCGGCCAGCCCTGGATCGCCAAGGAATGGCTGGGGCAGGTGCTTCTGGCGCTCGCCTATGGCGCCGGTGGCTGGAATGGCGTCGTCACGCTGATCATCGCCACGATCGGCCTGACAGTCTTCCTGATGGGATGGTTCCTCAGCGCATGGCTGAAGCCGGTGTTAGCGGTGGTGCTGGCTTTCGTCGCGGCTTTCCTTGTCGCCCCGATCTATACGGCGCGCCCCCACGTCTTCACTTTGCCGATCATCATCATTTGGACGGCAATGCTGTTTCGCGCGGCGCAGGAGGACAGAGCGCCATCCCCGTGGCTGCTCGCGCTCGTCGTGTTGTGGGCGAACCTGCATGCCACATTCACCTTGAGCTTCGTCATCGCCGGCTTTGCCGGTCTGTATCTCCTGTCGCGCATAGGCCTGTCGAAACCGGTTCTCCTGGCGAAATGGGTCGCGTTCGGCCTGCTCTGCCCAGTGGTCAGCCTGGTCCATCCCTATGGCGTCAAGGCCATCCTGGCGACGCTTACCGTCGCCTATGGCAATGAAGCGGTGCCGCTTATCCTGGAGTGGCGGCCCTTCAACGCCCAGGAAGAGCTCGTCAAGGAAGCCGTGATGCTGCTGGCGCTTTTCGGGCTGTTGGTGTCACGGCTGCGGATTGGCTGGGCCAAGGCACTGTTCATCCTCTTCACCTTGCATGCCTATCTCAGTCACCAGCGGTTCATGTATCTGTTCTTCCTTCTGGTTCCGCTGGTGATCATGGCTGAGGTCGCACAGCAATATCCCGCACTTTCAGCCGCGACCTGGCTGGCGCAAAAGCGCGACGGATTGGAAAATTTCTTCGCCAGGCATTACTACGCAATCTCAGGCGCGGTGGCCGTCCTGCTGATCGGCGCGGTCTCGGTCCTCGGCAGCGTCCAACAGATCGCGCCGAGCCCGAAGACGTCCGCCAGCGGAGCACTCGCCTTCGCAAGGGATCAGCACCTGTCCGGCAACGTGCTGAATTCCTACAATTTCGGCGGCACGCTGATCTTCCACGGGATCAAGACCTACATCGACGGCAGGACGGACCAGCTGTTCCTGGACGGGTTCACGAAAGCCGACGACGCGACCGGACACAGTGACGGCAAACCACTGCTCGAGGCCCGGCTGAAGAAATACGCCATAGGCTGGGCGCTGCTGGCGGCCGGCGACACCCGCATTCCCTTCTTCGAGGAATTGGGCTGGAAGCGGGCCTACGCGGACGAATACGCCGTGATCTACCTGCCCGGCGCCTGATCCGCGGCGCCAGCCCAAACCGGCTTCGGCCCTCCAGCATTCGCCTTGACACCGATGTTGCGGTGCAGCAAATTGCACCGGAGAGGACGAACAAAGTGGGATCGAGAATCAAGGCTTTCTCGCATCGCGGCAATGCCGCCGCATGGGCCGGTGAACCGGGTGCGCCACGACTGCCGCCGGCCATGGCGCGCGAACCGGCCGCATGAACTACAGACGCGACATCGACGGCCTGCGGGCCATAGCGGTGCTGCCTGTCGTCCTCTTTCATTTCGGCTTGTCCGCCATCCCAGGCGGCTTCACCGGCGTCGACATCTTCTTCGTCATATCGGGCTATCTGATCAGCGGCAGCCTGCTCGACGATCTCGAACGCGGCCAGTTTTCGATCGGCCGCTTCTATTGGCGCCGCGCTCGGCGCATCCTGCCGGCGCTGACCTTCGTCATCGTGCTCGCAGGCACTGCCGCCTGGTTCATCCTTTTGCCATCGGACCTGCACGAATTCAGCCTCAGCGTCATCGCGGCCTCGACCTTCTGGTCGAACATCTATTTCTGGAAGACGACGAACTATTTCTCGATCGACGCCGAGCTGCGGCCGCTGCTGCACACATGGTCGCTCTCGGTCGAAGAGCAATATTACATCTTCGCGCCGATACTGGTGTACCTGATCTATCGCTATGCCTCGAAACGCTGGCTGACGATATTGCTGCCGATCGCGATCGGCAGTTTCGTCTTGGCGGTCATGGCGACCTCGATGGCGCCCACGGCGGGTTTCTACCTGTTGCCGACGCGCATCTGGGAACTGGCGCTGGGGGCCATGCTGATGCTGAGAAAGCCGCCGGCACTTGCCAGCCAGCCGGCAATGGAACTGATCGGCCTCGCCGGCTTTGCCATGGTCGCCTTCGGCTTCGTCACGATTTCGGAGAGCGACCCCTTTCCGGGCTACAATGCCTTGTTCCCCTGCATCGGCACCGCGCTGCTCATCTATGCCGGCCACGAAAGGGCGGGCGAACAGGGGCCGGCAACCATCGCCACGCGGGTGTTGCAGTTTCCGCCGCTGGTCTGGATCGGCCTCATTTCCTATTCGCTCTACCTCGTTCATTGGCCGATCAATTCCTTCGTCCATTACGTTTCGCTGAAAGCCATCGGCGTGCCGACGATCATCGCCATGACCGTGGCAAGCTTCGCCCTGGCGGCGTTCTCGTGGAAATATGTCGAGCAGCCGTTTCGGCGGAAACGGGCCTACACCGCACCGCTGCCTATCTTCGCCTTTTCCGCGACGGCAATCGTCCTGCTCTGCGTCGGCGGCGTGGCCGGGGCGCTCGGCAACGGTTTCCCGCAACGCTTCCCGGACTTTTCAACGGAACGGATCCAGGTTGGCGACTGGCGCAACGGCATCTGCTTCAACGAAGGCTCGAACCGGATCGAGGACTGGAACCTTGCCGCCTGCACCCGAACGAGCGGCTTTGCCACCAATGTGCTGTTGTGGGGCGATTCCTTCGCCGCCCACTATGTCTCGGGACTTGAAGCCAACGCCCAGAAAATCCAGGCTAACGTCATCCAATACACCTATGCCGGCTGCCCCCCGGACCTGACCTATTTTTCCTATGCCCGACCTGCCTGTACCAGCTTCAACGAGCGGGCCCTGTCGATCATCCGCGAAGCCAACATTCAGGCCGTGATCCTGAGTGGCCGATGGACCGACTACGAGGTCAGGGGCTTCGGCGGTCTCCAGAAGACGATCGACCGGCTTCGCCAGATGGGCGTCAAGGTCTACGTCATCGGCCAGTCTCCCGAATTCATCGCCGACGTCCAGAAAATCGCCTTCTTCGCAAGACGAGGAGATACCGCGAACATGTCCTGGCCGATGGCCATGGATCCGGACATCAACAAGCGGGTTCTGCCCTTCGTCAAAGGCGCTGACTTCATAGACCCGCTGACCTATCTGTGCGACGCCGCAGGCTGCTCGTATGCCGATGCCGGCAACAAGCAATTTCTCTATTTCGACTATGGTCACTTCTCTTCCGCGGGCGCAGCACTCGCCATCTCGAGATACTGGCCGAGCTTTGCAGCCGGCACCGAGATCGCGAAAGTGAGATAGCAGGCGTGACCGGCATGCGGCGCGCCGGTCGCTGGGACGGTACCGTGTGAAAAGTGAGCCGCTTTGCGATTGCCCGATGGCCAGCCCTCATGGTAACGAGGCTGCTGCGCGGGTATGATGTAATGGTAGCCTGTCAGCTTCCCAAGCTGAACGCGCGGGTTCGATTCCCGCTACCCGCTCCAGTCTACACCGCAAGGGGCTTGCACCCTTGCCAAGCCGCTCCAACTATCGGTTTCGCACGCATTCCGGGAAAACCGCTCCAGCCGTTTTCCCGGTATCGTTTTAGAGCCAAACACTAACCCAGACGCGCCTGCGCCAGCAGCGGACATGGCGGCGACCGCGGCGCCAATAGCTGCGGCAGACCCTGCGCCAGGCGCGGCGGCGCCCATGACGACGGTGCCGGCGATGCCACCGGCGATGCGAGATCTGCTCCACCTCGGCTTGATCGTCTCCTTCGAAGACGGCCGCATCAGCCCTGTCGAGGTCGTCCTTATCGAGTTCGTCAAGGATTCCGTTGCCGTTCGGGACCCCGGCAACTGCTCTGCCAGGCCTGGCCAGGCCTGCAAAAGCAACTGCCCCCGCGACGCCAAGCATTCCAGTAAGAAACAACCGACGTTCCATCAAAATCTCCCGAGTTGTTTATCATCGGCGCATCGTTCCCCGGCTCAAAACGAGCTCCGGCGCGAACGCCGATTGGCCTTTGAACGCACTTACCTGGTTTTTGTTCCGGTCACCCCACTTCGCGCAGGATGAAATCATGCAGCATCTTCGCCGCCGGCGACAGCGCACGGTTCTTCACTGTGATCAGGCTGTAAGGCCGAACCTCGATGTCGAATTCGGTCTGCACGACGTCGATGGCGCCGGCCAGCCCTTCGGGATTCTGGATGAATTTCGCCACCTGGACCGAGACCGGCGCGATGGCGTCGGAGTGCGCGACCATGACCAGGGTGAGGAGCAGCGAACTGGTGTTGAGGATGCGGTCCGGCAGCGCGATGTTGCGGTTCAGGAAATTGCTCTCCATGGCCTGGCGCAGCGGCGAGCCGCCGGACTGGAAAACCCAGTCATAGGCCGCGGTCTCCTCCAACCGAACCGCCTTGCCCTCGGTCAGCGGATGGCCCCGGCGCACGATCAGGCAGGCTTTCTCGACGCCGATCACACGGGACTCGAACAGCCGCGGGTTGAGATCGTCGGGGATGCGCGCGATGATGAAGTCATGGCGCGACGCGATCAACTCGCGCGCCAGCACGTTGGAGGTCTCGACCTGCATGGTGATCTCGATGCGCGGATAGATGCGGCGGATTTCGCGGATCGCCGGCACCGCGAGCTCGATCGCGGGCGCCGTCACCGCACCAAGGAACACCGAGCCGCCCTTGCCCGCCTTGAGTTCGGAGATCTCGCGATCGACCTCGCGCATCTCCAAGAGGATGGAGCGCGCGCGCCTGGCGAGCGCCTTGCCATAGGGCGTCAAGGTGACGCCGCGCGGCAGCCTTTCGCAGAGCGTGACGTCCAGCACGGCTTCCATCTCGGCGATCATGCGCGAGGCCGCCGGCTGTGAGATATTCATGACCTGGGCGGCGGAACTGACCCGGCCGTGATCGTCCAGTGCAACGATCATGCGCATATGGCGCAGGCTGAGGCCGCTGCGCAGCAGGGTCTCGCCGTCACCGGGGAGCACCTCGTAACCTTCTGAAATCCCGCCAGGATTGCGCAACGTTGCCATTGATTTCCCTTCGCTCCCAATGCCCTTGAGTTTAGCGTCAACGTATACCAGTTTCGGTATAGCAATCATCAAAGATCGCATTTGACAGTTATGGCAAAGGGACACACCCTTCGCGCGTCCTGGGGCGTGCCAGTCGATGACGAGGAAAATCGTGTCGATTGAAATCAGTCCCAGGGCCGATTGGGAGGATACCGGAGATCGATAGACGACAGCGGCGCTTGCGCTCCTGCTCGCCTGCGCGGCCCGCGAAGCCCCGAGGTGTCGCGTCCATCAACCAGGGAGAGTAATTGTGAAGATCATCAAGACGCTGGCCGCCGTCGCGGCCCTTGGCATCGCTGCCATGACCTATTCGGCGCACGCCGCCGACAAGGGTCTCGTCGGCGTGCTGATGCCCACCAAGACCTCGCAGCGCTGGATCAACGACGGCGATGCCGTCAAGTCCCAGCTCGAGGCTTTGGGCTATACGGTCGACCTGCAATATGCGCAGGACGACATCCCCAACCAGCTCAGCCAGCTGGAAAACGAAATCACCAAGGGTCCGAAGGCGCTGATCATCGCCTCGATCGACGGCACCACCCTGTCGGATGCGCTGCAGAAGGCCGCTGATGCCGGCGTCGTCGTCGTCGCCTATGACCGCCTGATCAAGAAGACGCCCAATGTCGACTACTACACCACGTTCGACAATTTCGGCGTCGGCGTGATCCAGGCGAATTCGCTGGTCAAGGGCCTCAAGGAGCGCTTCCCGAATACCAAGCCGTGGAACGTCGAACTGTTCGGCGGCTCACCCGACGACAACAACGCCTTCTTCTTCTACAACGGCGCGATTTCCGTCCTGCAGCCGCTGATCGATGACGGTTCGATCAAGATCAAGTCCGGCCAGACCGGCATGGACAAGGTCGGCACGCTGCGCTGGCTCGCCGCCACCGCCCAGGCGCGCATGGACAATCTGCTGTCAGCCAACTATTCGGACGGCAGCCGCGTCGATGGCGTTCTGTCGCCCTATGATGGCCTGTCGCGCGGCATCACCGCCTCGCTGCGCGCTGTCGGTTACGGCACGGAGGCCCAGCCGTGGCCGATCGTGACCGGCCAGGACGCCGAGACCGCCTCGGTCAAGCTGATCATCTCGGGCGAGCAGTACTCGACCGTGTTCAAGGACACCCGCGAACTGGCCAAGGCCACCGTCGAGCTCGTCGACAAGGTGCTCTCGGGCGGCAAGCCGGAAGGCCTCGACACCAAGACCTACAACAACGACGTCAAGGTCGTTCCCTCGATCCTGCTGACGCCGCATGAGGTCGACAAGTCGAACTACCAGGCCCTGGTCGTCGACTCCGGCTACATCAAGGCCGACGAACTGAAGTAAATTCGGTTGTATAGCCAGGGGTCCTGCGCAACGCAGGGCCCCTTTTCGTTCACCAGCGACCCCGGTATTGTTGCGGGTCTCGCAGGAGCACTTTACCCATGGCCTCGACGATTTTGGAGATGCAGGACATCACCAAGACGTTTCCCGGCGTCAAGGCGCTGTCGAACGTCAACCTTCGGGTCGAGGAAGGCGAGATCCACGCCGTGGTCGGCGAGAACGGCGCCGGCAAATCGACGCTCATGAAGGTGCTGTCGGGCGTCTATCCCTCCGGCACCTATGACGGCCAGATCATCTTTCAGGGCCAGGAATGCCAGTTCAAAGGCATTCATGACAGCGAACGCAAGGGCATCGTCATCATCCACCAGGAGCTTGCGCTGGTGCCGATGCTGTCGATCGCCGAAAACATCTTCCTCGGCAACGAACACGCCCGATACGGCGTCATCGACTGGAATGCCAACGAGGCGCGCACCAGCGCCCTGCTGAAGAAGGTGGGCCTCAAGGAGGACCCCAAGACGCTGATCACCAATATCGGTGTCGGCAAGCAGCAGCTGGTCGAAATCGCCAAGGCGCTGAGCAAGGAGGTCAAGCTCCTGATCCTCGACGAGCCGACGGCGTCGCTCAGCGAAAAGGACAGCCAGGCGCTGCTCGACCTTCTGCTCGAATTCAAGCGACAAGGCATGACCTCGATCCTGATCTCGCACAAGCTCAACGAGGTGAACCGGGTCGCCGACAAGGTGACCGTCATCCGCGACGGACGAACCATCGAGACGCTGTCCAGGAAGGACATCTCGGAAGACCGCATCATCACCTCGATGGTCGGCCGTTCGCTCGACGACCGCTATCCGCCGCGCGAGCCCGATATCGGCGAGGTCGTGTTCGAGGTGAAGAACTGGTCGGTCTATCACCCGCTCCATGCCGAGCGGCAGGTGATCAAGGGCATCGACATCAATGTGCGCAAGGGCGAGGTGGTCGGCATTGCCGGGCTGATGGGCGCCGGGCGAACCGAATTCGCCATGAGCCTGTTCGGCCGCTCCTATGGGCGCCGCATCACCGGCGAGGTGCTGCTCAAGGGCAAGCCGATCGACGTCTCCTCTGTGAGCAGGGCGGTCGAACACGGCATTGCCTATGTGACCGAGGATCGCAAGACCTACGGCCTCAATCTCATCGACCATATCAAGCACAACATTACGCTGGCCAATCTCGGCGGCGTGTCGCGCCACAGCGTGATCGACGATTTGCGCGAGCTTGCCGTCGCCAACGACTATCGCAAGCAGACCAACATCCGCGCCTCCAGCGTCTATCAGATGACCGGCAATCTTTCCGGCGGCAACCAGCAGAAGGTGGTGCTGTCGAAATGGCTGTTCGCCGACCCGGAAGTGCTGATCCTGGACGAGCCGACGCGCGGCATCGATGTCGGCGCCAAATATGAAATCTATACGATCATCGCGCGCCTTGCGGCCGAAGGTAAGGCGATCGTGGTCATCTCGTCGGAAATGCCAGAACTGCTCGGCATCACCGACCGCATCTATGTCATGAACGAAGGCCGCATCGTCGGCGAAATGCCCGCGGCGGACGCAAGCCAAGAAAGAATAATGCGCGCCATCGTTCGGGGAGAAGGAAAAGCAGCATGAGCACGGAAAGCGCCCCCGCCCCGCAAAGCAACGTCGCCGAAGATGTAGGGCAGCGTCCACGCATCGCCGTATCGGCGCTGGCGACGAACCTGCGCGAATACGGCCTGATCCTGGCGCTGATCGCCATCATGGTGTTCTTCCAGTTCACCACCTCGGGAACGCTGTTCAAGCCGGTGAACCTGAGCAATCTGGTGCAGCAGAACTCCTTCATCATCGTGATGGCGCTCGGCATGCTGCTGGTCATCGTATCGGGTCATATCGACCTCAGCGTGGGGTCCGTGGCCGGCTTCATCGGCGCGCTGGCGGCGATGATGATGGTGATCTGGCCTCTCGGCATATTCAGCAACCCGCTGGTGGTCTCCATCGTCTGCCTGATCGTGGGCGGCCTCATCGGCGCGGCGCAAGGCTACTGGATCGCCTATCACCGAATACCGAGCTTCATCGTGACGCTGGCCGGCATGCTGATCTTCCGCGGCATCTGCCAGGCGCTGCTCGGCGGCGGATCTTCGGTCGGGCCGCTGCCGCCCGAGTTCAAGGCACTCAGCTCCGGCTTCATTCCAGATGTCATCGGACCGCTGACGCTGATCCCGCCAACGGTGAATGCAGCCGGCAAGACGATTATGGGCAGCGGCCTGACGCTGCACATGACGACGATCGTGCTGGGCCTGATCGCCGTGCTGGCCTATGCCTATTTCGGGCTGCGGACGCGACGCAAACGCGAACGCCACGGCTATGAGGCCGAGCCCTTTACCCTGTTCGTCATCAAGACGCTGGTCGGCAGCGCGCTGGCGCTGTTCCTGGTCTACCAGTTCGCCAGCTATCGGGGCCTGCCGGTGGTGCTGCTCGTCATGGGCCTGCTGATCTCGCTGTTCGTCTTCGTCACCAAGCGCATGACGATCGGCCGCCGCATCTATGCGATGGGCGGCAATGCCAAGGCCGCGCAGCTGTCGGGCATCAAGACCGAGCGCCTGACGCTTTACGTGTTCGTCAATATGGGCGTGCTGTCGGCGCTTGGCGGCCTGATCATCGCGGCACGCCTTGGCCAGGCCGTGCCGGCGGCAGGCCTCGGCAGCGAGCTCGACGTCATCGCCGCGGTGTTCATCGGCGGCGCCTCGGCGATGGGCGGCGTCGGTCAGGTCATCGGCGCGGTGGTCGGCGGCTTCATCATGGGCGTGATGAACAACGGCATGTCGATCATGGGCGTCAATGTCGACTGGCAGCAAGTGGTCAAGGGCCTGGTGCTGCTCGGCGCCGTGATCTTCGACGTCTACAACAAGAACAAGGCCTGAACAGGTTTCAGGCGAGGCAAGCAGGAGGCATACGGTCGCGGCGCTGCCGGCAATTCGCCGGCTTGAAGAAGTCCTTCAGGGACCGGGCTCGCGAGCGCAATCCGGACGACGAGTTCAACCCGCGGCACGGCCAGTCCGAGCCGCGCAGGTCAGGGTTTGCCAGAAGGCAGCCATGCCAAGATATGAGAGAGGACTGATCATGCTGATCTCGCAGATTCTCGACGACGCCGAGACCATCCGTGTCGTTGCACGCACGGGCGGCAAGACCCGGATCATCAACGGCGCACGCAGCGTCTATTCGCTGGCGATGGAAGCCGCTCGTACCGGCGTCGGCCTTGCCGCGTTGATCGAACGCAAGGGGCTCGGCGAGACCGTCGATCTCGACGCCGCCTACAAGAAGGGGCGGCTGCTGTCGCCGATCAATCATCCCGATCCGGCGCATCTGCATCTGACCGGCACGGGGCTAACGCATCTCGGCTCGGCGGCGACGCGCGATTCCATGCACAAGAAGCTCAGCACCGATGGCGAGGAGCAGCTCACCGATTCCATGAAGATGTTCCGCATGGGGCTGGAAGGCGGCAAACCCGCGAAAGGCCAGATCGGGGTGCAGCCGGAATGGTTCTACAAGGGCAATGGCACGATGGCCGTGGCGCCGGGTGCCGCGCTCCTGTCGCCGGCCTTCGCCAAGGATGCCGGCGAGGAGCCCGAGGTTGCCGGCATCTATGTCATCGGCGACGACGGCGCGCCGTTCCGGGTCGGCTTCACGCTGTCCAACGAATTTTCCGACCATGTGACCGAACGCGTGAACTACCTCTTTCTCGCCCATTCCAAGCTGCGCAACGCTTCCTTCGGACCGGAGATCCTGGTCGGCGACCTGCCCGCCGACATCAGGGGCTCCTCACGCATCTGGCGCGACAGCAAGTTGATGTGGGAAAAGCCGTTCCTGTCGGGCGAAGCGAACATGTCGCACACCATCGCCAATCTCGAACACCACCATTTCAAATATTCGGCTTTCCGCCAGCCGGGCGACGTGCATGTGCACATGTTCGGCACCGCGACCCTGTCCTTCGCCGACGGCATCAAGACCGAGGCCGGCGACGTGTTCGAGATCGAGGCCGGCGATTTCGGCCTGCCGCTGCGCAATCCGCTCGAAATCGAACAGCCGGTGAAGGTGGCGGTGAA
This sequence comes from Mesorhizobium sp. B1-1-6, assembly GCF_006443035.1. Lineage (NCBI taxonomy): Bacteria > Pseudomonadati > Pseudomonadota > Alphaproteobacteria > Hyphomicrobiales > Phyllobacteriaceae > Mesorhizobium > Mesorhizobium sp. B1-1-6. Next base: position 117,740 of record NZ_VFWR01000003.1, read on the forward strand.
GGCGCTCTGAGGGTGGCCATCATTTCCTTCTCCCCTGTGGGATCCGAAGGACGGGGCGAGACCCGTGGCTCGCCCCAGGGCAGTGGATCAACGCGCAGCGCCGAGACGGTTGAGGGGTGCTGGCCGGAGTGAGGCGTTGGCGTTCCCTGGAACACCCCTCATCCGACCTCGCTTCGCGAGGCCACCTTCTCCCACAAGGGGAGAAGGTAAGAAGCGTCTCAGATCTCAATAAATATCGAAATCGAAATACTTGTCCTGGATCTTCTTGTAGGTGCCGTCGGCGACGATGGCGTCAATGGCTGCGTTGAGCTTGTCGCGCAGCGCCGTATCCTCGAGGCGCACGGCAATGCCGGCTTCGGTCTCGGTGCCCTTGACGTCGCCGACCATCTTGCAGCAACCGTCGCTCGCCTTCTTCATCCAGTCCATCAGCACGAACTTGTCGGAAAGGACGGCATCGAGGCGGCCGTTCTGGAGATCGGTGATTGCCTCTTCCTGGGTCGGATAGAGCTTCGCTTCGGCGCCGGCCTTGCCATAGACGTCCTGGGCGTAGTTGGCCTGCGTGGTCGCCGCCTGGGCGCCGACCGTCTTGCCGGCGAGTGCCGCCGGTTCGGTCGAGGCGATGTCGCTGTCCTTCAGGGCGACGAGCGACAGCGGCGTCGTATAGTATTTGTGGGTGAACGCGACCTGCTTCTTGCGCTCCTCGGTGATGCTCATCGAAGCGATGATGGCGTCGAATTTCTTGGCCTGCAGCGCCGGGATGATGCCGTCCCAGTCCTGGGTGACGATCTCGCATTCGACCTTCATCTGCGCGCACAAGGCGTTGGCGATGTCGATGTCGAAGCCCTCGACCTTGCCGTCGGGCGTGATGGTGTTGAACGGCGGATAGGCTCCCTCGGTGCCGATCTTGATTTTCTCCGCCGCATGCGCCGACAGGGCGCCGGCACCAAGCGTCAGCATGGCGGCGGCCGCCGCCGATATGATCCATTTCGAAATCTGCATTTTCATTCCCCTTGAGCGCCGCCACGTCGGCGGCCGGCGAGGCAGCCAAGCATGGCGAGCCGGCGCAGGCAAGTATCTTGCCTGACGGTGATGAGCGTTCAGGGCGCGGCGCGAAAGTGCTTGGACAGCTTCAGGCCCTGCGCCTGGTAGTTCGAGCCGAGCTCGGTGCCGTAAAGCGCCTGCGGCCGCTTCAGCATATGCTCGTAGACCAGCCGGCCGACGATCTGGCCATGATCGAGGATGAACGGCACCTCATGGCTGCGCACTTCGAGCACGGCGCGGCTGCCGGTGCCGCCGGCCGCCGAATGGCCGAAACCCGGATCGAAGAAGCCGGCATAGTGGACACGGAACTCGCCCACCAGCGGATCGAAGGGCGTCATTTCGGCCGCGTAGAGCGGCGGCACATGCACCGCTTCCTGGCTGACGAGGATGTAGAACTCGTCCGGATCGAGCACCAGCTCGCCGGCGCCGCTCTTGTGGATCGGCTCCCAGAAGTCGACGATCTCCTGCGCCGCGCGTTTGTCGACATCGACCAGGCCGGTATGGTGCTTGCCGCGATAGCCGACCAGCCCGTCACTGTCGCCGTTGAGATCGATCGACAATGCGATGCCGCCGCCGGAGATGTTTGGCGGTTCGGTGGCGACCAGCATTTCGGCCCGGTGCAATTGATGCAACTCTGCTTCCGAGAGCAGCGCATTGCCGGTGCGGAAGCGTATCTGCGAAAGGCGCGAGCCGGCGCGCACGACGATCGGGAAGGTCCGTGGGCTGACTTCGAGATAGAGCGGACCATGATAGCCGGCGGCGATCTTGTCGAACTCGTGGCCGCGATCGGTCATCACGCGGGTGAAGATATCGAGCCGCCCGGTCGAGCTCTTGGGATTGGCGGACGCCGAAATTTCCGCCGGCAGCGCCAGGCTTTCGAGCAGGGGCACGATGTAGACGCAGCCGGTTTCCAGAACAGCGCCGTCGGCCAGGCTGATCTCGTGCAGCTTCAACCGGTCGAGTTTTTCACTGACCTTATGGTTGGGACCCGGCAGGAAGGACGCGCGCACCCGCCACGCCTTGTCGCCGAGCCTCAGATCAAGGCTGGCCGGCTGGATCTGGTCGGCGTCGAGCGCACGCGACGACTTCAGCGCGCCGGACTGGAACAGCGCCGCAATGTCCTGATCGGGAAGAATTCCTGTCTGCCGCAAAGTCTGGCTCCGCTCTGCTGGTACAAGTCTCTTAATGAAGCCGGCAATTGACGCAAGCGTGGCGCGGGTCTAAAGGGTCGTTATCCCGTGGTGATTTGGCCGGTCGGCTTGCAGCCACGTTAAACAAGTCGCTAAAGGACCGTCGGGCCGCAAGGCCGCATGGACCGGTTGCGACTTTTTCGCGGCCGGTTTTTTTGTGTTTGGATAGGACGATGACGAGCAAGACGCGCAACTGGAAGCCTCAGACCGCACTCGTGCATGGCGGGACTCTGCGTTCCGGCTTCGGTGAAACTTCCGAGGCGATGTACCTGACCCAGGGCTATGTCTATGAAACGGCCCAAGCCGCCGAAGCCCGCTTCAAGGGCGAGGAACCGGGCTTCATCTATTCGCGCTACGCCAATCCGACCGTCGACATGTTCGAGAAGCGCATGTGCGCGCTCGAAGGCGCCGAGGACGCGCGCGCCACCGCGTCCGGCATGGCGGCGGTGACGGCAGCACTCCTGTGCAGCGTCAAGGCCGGCGATCATATCGTTGCGGCGCGCGCCCTGTTCGGCTCCTGCCGCTGGGTGGTCGAGACGCTGGCGCCGCGCTACGGCATCGAGGCGACGCTGGTCGACGGCACCGACATCGCCAATTGGGAAAAGGCGGTTCGGCCCAACACCAAGCTGTTTTTCCTGGAAAGCCCGACCAACCCGACGCTTGAGGTGGTGGACATCGCCGCCGTCGCTTCGCTTGCCAATTCGATCGGCGCGCGGCTGGTCGTGGACAATGTCTTCGCCACGCCGCTGCAGCAGAAGCCGTTGCAGCTCGGCGCGCATATCGTGGTCTATTCGGCGACCAAGCACATCGATGGCCAGGGCCGATGTCTCGGCGGCGTCATTCTGTCGGACAAGAAGTGGATCGACGAGAACCTGCACGATTATTTCCGCCATACCGGCCCCAGCCTGTCGCCGTTCAATGCCTGGACGCTGCTGAAGGGCCTGGAAACGCTGCCGCTGCGCGTGCGCCAGCAGACGGAGAGCGCCGGCAAGATCGCCGATTTCCTGGCCGAGCAGCCGGAGATCGCCCGCGTGATCTATCCCGGGCGCGCCGACCATCCGCAGGCTGACGTCGTGAAGAAGCAGATGTCGGGCGGCTCCACCCTGATCTGCTTTGACGTCAAGGGCGGCAAGCAGGGTGCCTTCGCCTTGCAGAACGCGCTCGACATCGTCCTGATCTCGAACAATCTCGGTGACGCCAAAAGCCTGATCACCCATCCGGCGACGACGACGCACAAGAACCTCAGCGACGAAGCGCGCGCCGAGCTCGGCATCGGACCCGGCACGCTCAGGCTGTCGGTCGGGTTGGAAGATACCGACGATTTGCTGGACGACATCGCGCAGGCGTTGAAGGCCCGATGAGGACTGGTGGCAGACCGAGGATTACAGGCCTGCCGCTTTGCGCAACGCTTCGTTCATGCGCGTCTGCCAGCCATCACCACCGGCCCTGAAACGGTCGACAACATCGGCGTCGAGGCGCAACTGTACCGCACGTTTGGGTCGCGCAAGCGGCGGTCGGCCAACTTTGCGGCGCGAAGCGGCATCGGTCGGCTGCGCATCCGGATCGGCCTCGGCGGCGGCAGTGATCGCAGCATCTTCCTCGTCGGTCCTCGCGCCAAGCGCCTTTTTGGCGAGCCCCAAAGCATCAGCGCGCGACTGCTTTGGGGGAGTAGCCTCGCGGCGCACGATCGTCTTAGAGGTTTTCGACATAGTCCGTAATCTCCTGTCTCGTTGCCTTGCGTAGCGAAATTACGCGGATCGCATGGCTTCGCTCGACATAGACCATCACATAAACGCCAGCCTCGATCAGACCGATGGCAACAAGACGATCCTCGCCAAAATCCTCGCTGTCATCGAGCCGGATAACGGCATTGGCGAAATCGAAGGACGGAGCGATCGCGAAATCCACGCCATGCTTGGCCCTGTTTGTCTTTGCCTTGTTTCATCCCACTCGAACAGCATCGCCGTTGGGGCGCTCCATAGGTTATTTTATACACAAAAATAGAGCCTAGTTCAACAATTTTTGTATATACGATAACCTTCCTCGACATCAAGCTGAACCGCCGACATCAAGCGCGGGAGGGCGTCTCTTCGAGCTCGGCCGCCTTGGTGCCGATGGTCATGGCGTTGCCGCGCCAGTCGACGGCCCCGCCCAGCCAACCGCGCATCCAGATCGCCGGCAACATCAGGTCGCGTGCGATCATCGCGGTGACGATGCGCGGCGACAGATACCAGCCCTTTGCCGAGGCGAGCATGCATTCCGGCAGGTAGGCGAGCGCCAGCACGCAAAGCGCTGTCATGGGCAGGCTGACGCCGGCGCTGGCCGCGGCGATCAGCGCCAGCACGAGCGGAGCCGCCACGCCGGTCAGGATCTCGGGCGCGAAGAAGAGCGGAAAGGTGACGCGGCGCAGGCGCGCCCAGCGGGCCTGGCGCGACCAGATCTCGCCCGGCATGCGCTGCCCGAGCGGCTGCTCGAAGGGCGAAGCGACGAGATTGACGCGCAGGCCGAGCCTGTTGACCAGTTTGGTCGACGCGGCATCCTCCGCGATCTCGGCGGCGAGCGCACGGATGCCGCCATTGGCGTCGAGCATCTGCTTGTTCCACAACATGCTCTTGCCCTGGGCAAAGCCGAGGCCAAGCGCCTCGCCGGCATATTGCCAGCGCGCCTGCAGCGTGTTGAGGAAAGCGCATTCGACTTCTGCCCAGAAGCCGTCGGGCCGCGAACCGATCGGCGTCGAGCAAACCAGGCCGGTGTCCCGCCGCCATGCCGCCATCAGGTGCTGGACGTAGTCTTTCGGCATCAGCACGTTGGAATCGGCGAGAATGACCCAGTCGTGGCGCGCTGCCTCCCAGCCCTTGACGCAGTTGTTCAGTTTCGGGTTGGCGCTGACGCGGTCGTCGCCGGTGAGCAGGCGGGCCGGCACGGCTGGAAAGCGGGCAATCGCGGCGCGGATCGGCTTGACCGCGGGGTCGTCGGCATGGGCGACACAGAAGATCAGTTCGTAGCGCGGCCAGTCGAGCGAGAAAGCGCGCTCAAGCGTCTCATGGGTAAACGGCTCGACGCCGCGCGCCGGGATGACGATCGAGACAGGCAGCGGCTTGCCGGCCGGCGGCGCGATGGCGGCGCGCCGTTTCAGGCGCGAGCAGGCGAGCAGGATGCTGGCGAGATTTGAGGCGATGAGAGCGATCGAAAGCGAGCCGGTTATGAGAGCGAGTTCCATCGATATCCGGTCACTCCAGAAAACCCGGCCCGCTTGGCGGCCGTTTTCGACAGTTCGACAGAGCGCCCGAGTCGCCCGGCATTGCTGGTGCACACCATCATTGTCATGTGTCACTCAAATGACATTGTTTGTCGGCACCTGCCCTTCAGGGACAGCAACTCGGACGCGCACGGTTGATCGAACCGCAAAGAGCGCCGAATGTTCCACACCGGATTTGTTTTGGAGCCGCTCATGTACCGCGCCGTCACGCGCAACATCGAAGTGCAGGTCAGGCCGTTCTATCTCGAGGACCGCTCGGATCCTTCGGAAAACCGCTATGTCTGGGGCTACCAGATAACGATCGACAACCAGTCCGACGAATTCGTGCAGCTGTTGTCGCGCTATTGGCACATAACCGACGGCGCCGGCCGGGTCGAGGAAGTGCGAGGCGCCGGCGTGGTCGGCGATCAGCCCGAACTCAATCCCGGCGACAGCTATCAATACACGTCGGGCTGTCCGCTCTCGACGCCGTCGGGGATCATGGTCGGTCACTACACCATGCGCAACGAGCGGGGCGAGACATTCGACATCGCCATCCCCGCCTTCTCACTCGACCTGCCGGGGACAAGGCGGACGGTGAATTAGACCAGGCGAAATCGGCGACAGCGTCTTTCTCCCCGTCACTATACGGCGAGAAATGTCCGGCAGGACAATGAGCGGGCAGCGCCGCCCCTCATCCGCCCTTCGGGCACCTTCTCCCCGTAGAACGGGGAGAAGGTGGAACCCTACTGCGTCGTAAATTCCGCCGGGTCGAAGTCATATTGCGTCGAGCAGAACTCGCAGGCGACGTGGATCCCACCGTCCTCGGTGCTGTCCTTGATCTCCTGCGCGGAGAAGCCCTCGAGGATGCCGCGGATCTTGTCGCGGGAGCATGAGCACTGATCGGCGACGGGAACGCCGCCGAAGACGCGCACGCCATGCTCGTGGAACAGACGATAGAGCAGCCGCTCTGCGCCGATGGTCGGATCGATCAGTTCGGTCGGCTCGATGGTGCCGAGCAGCGCCAGCAATTCCTGCCAGGAATTGTCTGTGGGATCGTGGATCTCCTCGCGCGGATCGCCATCCCCGCCGGGCAGGTCAGGAACGCGCATGCGCTCGGAGGCCTGCGGCAGGAACTGCGCCAGGATGCCGCCCGCCCGCCACTGCTCGCGCGCGCCGCCGGGGCCGGGCGTCAAAAGCTTGGCGACCGAAAGCCGGAGATCGGTCGGGATCTGCTCCGACTGGCGGAAATAGGTGCGCGCGGCCTCTTCCAGGGTCTCGCCGTCGAGCTGGACGATGCCTTGGTAGCGTTGCGTGTGGGCACCTTGGTCGATGGTCAGCGCCAGCACACCGTTGCCGAGCAGCGTTTGCTGCGAGATCTCGCCGGCCGCAATCAGCGCCTCCAGCCGGTCGACATCGAAGCGCGCATAGGCACGCAGCGCCGAGGGCGTGGAAAAATCCGCGACCAGCATGTCGACAGGCCCGTCGGTGCGGGTCTGCAGGATGAACTTGCCCTCGAACTTGAGCGAGGTGCCTAGCAGCACCGTCAGCACACAGGCTTCCGCCAGCAACCGGGCGACCGGCTCGGGATAATCATGGCGGCCAAGGATCGCATCGAGCATCGGCCCGAGCTGAACGGTGCGGCCGCGCACATCGAGCGGGCCGACCTCGAAGGGCACCACGTGATCATCGCCGGCGTAACCGAATTCGCCGAGTTGGGGGTGATGTTCAGCCACTTGATGGGTTTCCAGCATGACAAAGCTCCAGGGCGCGGCCATGCCGCCCTTTGGGGAGCATGCGTCTAAACGCGCTTGATTTGCGTGATGCCGCGCAGATAGGCATCGCGCCTCCGGAGATCAAGTTCCCCGGCACGTCAAGCGCCAAGACACTTCAAGTCCACTTCAGGCCCCAAGACACCAGGCAAGCACGGCCTTCTGGGCGTGGAGCCGGTTCTCGGCCTCGTCGAAGACCACCGAATGTGGACCGTCGATGACCTCGTCGGTCACTTCCTCGCCGCGATGCGCCGGCAGGCAGTGCATGAACAGCGCGTCGGGCTTTGCCTTGGCCATCAGCTTGGCGTTGACCTGGTAGGGCGAAAACACGTTGTGGCCGCGGGCACGGTGCTCCTGGCCCATCGACACCCAGCAGTCGGTGACGACGCAGTCGGCCTGGTCGACGGCTTCCTCTGGCGAACGGGTAAAGGAGAGCTTGCCGCCATGTGCGGTTGACCAGTCGACGTGCTTCTGCGCCGGCTCGCTGCCTTCGGGCACCGCGACGTTGAGGTTGAAGCGGAACCGCGCCGAGGCTTCCAGCAGCGAATGCAGCACGTTGTTGCCGTCGCCAGTCCAGGCGATGGTCTTGCCGGCGACCGGACCGCGATGCTCCTCGAAGGTCATGATGTCGGCCATCAGCTGGCAAGGATGGGTATCGTCGGTGAGCCCGTTGATCACCGGGATGGTTGCATTCTCGGTCAGCTCCAGCAGCCGCTCATGCGAGGTGGTGCGGATCATGATGGCATCGACATAGCGCGACAGAACCTTGGCTGTGTCGGCGATGGTCTCGGACCGGCCGAGCTGCATCTCGGTGCCCGTCAGCATGATGGTCTCGCCGCCAAGCTGACGCATGCCGACATCGAAGGAGACGCGCGTGCGCGTCGACGGCTTGTCGAAGATCATCGCCAGCACCTTGCCTTCGAGCGGTTTAGAGCGCTCGCCCGCCTTGAGGCGCGCCTTGCGCTCCACCGCGTCGGTCAGCATGGAGCGCAGGTCGCCTTCTGAAACGGCGGAGAGGTCAGTGAAATGACGAAGTGACATCAGGAGCTTTCGAATTTACTTCGCGGCTTCAGCGGCAATTGCCTCGGACAGGGCCTTGGCGCCGGCGCGAATGCGCTCCAGCGCTTCATGGATCTCGCTGTCCGTGACGGTGAGCGGCGGCAGCAGGCGAATGACGTTGTCGCCGGCCGGAACCGCGAGCAGATGCTGGTCGCGCAGCGCCATGTTCACCTTGCCGTTGGGCATGGCGCATTTGAGGCCCAGCATCAGCCCCGTGCCCCTGATATCCTCGATGACCTCGGGGAATTCGTCGGCCACCCCTGCCAGCGCTTGCTTCAACAACAGCGCCTTGCGCTGCACATCCGCCAGGAAGCCCTCCTCCAGCACCACGTCGAGCACGGCATTGCCGACCGCCATGGCCAGCGGGTTGCCGCCGAACGTAGTGCCGTGGACGCCCGCGGTCATGCCGACAGCCGCCTCGTCGGTGGCAAGGCAGGCGCCCATCGGGAAGCCACCGCCAATGCCTTTGGCGATGGCCATGATGTCTGGAGCGACCCCCGACCATTCATGCGCGAACAGCTTGCCGGTGCGGCCGATGCCGCACTGGACCTCATCGTAGATCAACAGCAGGCCGTGCTGGTCGCAGAGCTGCCGCAGCCGCTTCAGCGATTGTGTCGGCACCGGGCGGATACCGCCCTCGCCCTGCACCGGTTCGATCAGGATCGCCGCGGTCTCCGGCGTGATCGCCTTTTCGGCGGCGTCGATATCGTCGAAGCCGACCTGGTCGAAACCCTCGACCTTCGGGCCGAAACCTTCGAGATATTTGTACTGGCCGCCGGCCGCGATGGTCGCCAGCGTGCGGCCATGGAAGGCGCCTTCGAAAGTGATGACGCGGAAGCGCTCGGGATGCCCCTTGACGAAATGGTAGCGCCGCGCCGTCTTTATCGCGCATTCCAGCGCCTCGGCGCCAGAATTGGTGAAGAACACCTTGTCGGCGAAGGTCGCGTCGGCCAGCCGCTCGCCGAGCCGGCTCTGCCCCGGGATCTCGTAGAGGTTGGAGACGTGCCAGAGCTTGGCAGCCTGTTCAGTGAGCGCCGCAACCAGATGCGGATGGCCGTGGCCCAGCGAATTGACGGCTATGCCGCCGGCAAAATCGAGATATCGCTCGCCCTTGTCGGTGACCAGCCAGGTGCCTTCCCCATGGTCGAAGGCCAGGGGTGCGCGAGCAAAGGTCTCGAAAAGCGCCGAACCGCTCATTATATGCGTCTCCGGAACCGGAAAATCAAAAAAGCCGCCAAAGCGGCGGCCTTTGCGGCTTATCGGGTTTTTCAGCCATGAAGTCAACGAAAACGTCGCGTAGTGGCGCGCGGCAAGCCTCCCGACGGGACGCCGGCTCATAAGTGAGCTGGCAAGTTGGGGAAAACCGAAAAAACCGATTCGTGTTGCACTTCGGACTCTTGTCACCGAGTCAGCGCATAAGGTAGTTGTAGTCGGGAAATAACTAGATTTCGTGCGGCGGACCTAATCACCAGATATATGTGGTGTCTGCCCCAGCAGTGGTGCTGGGCCGGGAATGGATTCCGATTGCCGTACGCTTAGCAGGAGCGCGGTCATGAATTGGACTGACGAGCGGGTCGAACTCTTGAGAAAACTGTGGTCGGAGGGTCTGAGCGCAAGCCAGATTGCTGCCCAGCTTGGAGGGGTCAGCCGCAATGCCGTCATCGGCAAGGTGCACCGGCTGAAATTGTCGGGCCGCGGGCGCGCCACGGCAGCGCCGGCACGCCAGAAGAAGACGGCGCAAGGGTCGGGCGCGCAGAAATCGGTGTCGCGCCCCGCGAGTGCGACCCGCCACGTCACGACATCGATCGGAGCAACGGCGCTGCAAGCGCAGTTCGATGCCGAGCCGGTGGCCCGCCACTATATCCGGCCGGTCGAGAATGTGGTGGTGCCGATCTCGCGGCATCTCCAGCTCACCGAACTCACCGAGCGCACCTGCAAATGGCCGAACGGCGATCCGCTGTCGGAGGACTTCAATTTCTGCGGCAACGAAGCCGCCGAAACCGGACCCTATTGTAAATACCATGCCCGCGTGGCGTTCCAGCCGGCAGCGGAGCGGCGGCGGAATAGATAAGGGACTAAGGCAGTAGGGCAGTATGTTTGAATTTGCGCTCCCGAGCGTTCTCTTAACCTACTGCCCTACTGTGCCCTACTGCCCTACTGCCCTACTGCCCTACTGCCCTACTGCCCTACTGCCCTACTGCCCTACTGCCCTACTCTCACAGCCATCCATTCTTGCGAAACCGCCAGTAGAGAAAGCAGCAGATCAGCGCAATCGCCAGCAGCACCGTCGGGTAGCCGTATTCCATCTTCAGTTCCGGCATGTCGCTGAAATTCATGCCGTATATGCCCGCGAAGGCTGTCGGCACGGCCAGGATTGCCGCCCATGAGGCGAGCTTTTTGGAGATCGCCGTTTCCTGGCTCTGGCCCACCAGCAGGCTCGCCTCGAAGGCAAAGGCCAGCACTTCGCGCAAGCTGTCGATCTTTTCCTGGACGGTGCGGATATGGTCGGTCACGTCGCGAAACAGCGGGTGCATGGCTGAATGGATCTGCGGCAGGTCGGCGCTGGTCAGCCGCCGGCAGACCTCCACCAGCGGCAGTGCGGCATTGCGCAGCCGCAACAGATCGCGGCGCAGCATATAAAGGCGTTCGATATCGGGGCCGGTCATCGGCTTCAGCAGGACCCGGTCCTCGATCGCCTCGACCTCATCCTCGATCTGCTCGAGCACCGGCATGTAGTTGTCGACGATGAAATCGAGAATGGCATAGAGGACGAAATCCTCGCCCTTGGCCAGTGAATGCGGGCAGCTTTCCCAGTGCTGGCGCACCACAGCATAGGATGTCGAAGGGCCGTGCCTGACGCTGACGATGTAGCCGCTGCCCACAAACAGATGCGTCTCGCCGAAGGTGACGCGGCCCTCGATCAGCTGCGCCGTGCGGGCGACGATGAACAGCGCATCGCCATACTGCTCGATCTTTGGCCGCTGGTGCGGATGCTCGGCATCCTCGATTGCGAGCTCATGCAGATGAAATTGCGCCTGCACGCGCAGCAGAAGCTCGCGATCGGGTTCAAGCAGCCCGATCCACACCACGTGCCCCGCTTTCCTTGCCCATGTGCCGGCTTCCTCGATCGGGATGTCGGCGATGCGGCGCCCGGCTGTGTAGACGCTGGAGGCGATGACGGCCGATGTCGGCGGCGCGGGCTTGAAATCCCGGACATATTCCATCGCAGCCTCCCGAAGCACTGCCTTTGCTGGGAACCAGCAGGCTTGCCTCAGGGATAGTCTAGCGCAATACGACCAAGCGTTCGAGAAAAAGTGCGTTCACTTGACCGGCTGCGTTGCGGAAAGGCCGATCTTGTCCGTCTTGTCGCCCTTCGGCCGCTCGCTCGGCATCTGGTCGCCGGTGACGATATAGTAGATCGTCTCGGCAATGTTGGTGGCATGGTCACCGATGCGTTCGATGTTCTTGGCGCAGAACAGCAGATGCGTGCAAGGCGTGATGTTGCGCGGATCTTCCATCATGTAGGTCAGCAATTCGCGAAACAGCGACGTGTACATGGCGTCGATCTGGTCGTCGCGGTCACGTACGAAGCCGATCCTTTCGACCGAGCGCGAGGCGTAGACGTCGAGCACTTCCTTGAGTTGGGTCAACGCCAGGTCGGCCAGGGCTTCGAGGCCGCGGAACAGGCTGGTCGGCTGGCGCCCGTCGGCAACCGCCACCACACGCTTGGCGACATTCTTGCCGAGATCGCCGACCCGCTCGAGATCGGCCGAGATGCGGATCGCGCCGACGATCTCGCGCAAGTCCGTCGCCATCGGCTGGCGCCGGGCGATGATGATGATTGCCCTGTCGTCGATTTCGCGCTGGCCTTCGTCGAGGACGGCGTCGTCGCGGATCACCTTCTGGGCAAGGCCGGGATCGGCATTGACCAGGGCGGAGATCGCCTGTTCGACCATGCGTTCGGCATGTCCGCCCATGGCGGCGATGCGCTTCGACAGATCTTTCAGCTCCTCGTCATAGGCGCTGACTATGTGCACGGACTGCATGACCGGATGCCTTCCCACGGATGATCTGATTTTGAGTCGTTTCCTCGAATCCCCGCTGATACGCTAACCGGATGACAGAAAAAAGAAATGGCAGCTTGGAAACTAGGGCGGCTCAGGCCGCCGGCAAATGGACCGAGAAGGCGGCGCCCTTGCCGACTTCGGACTTGATCGAAAGCCTGGCGTTGTGGCGCGTCAGGATATGCTTGACGATCGACAGGCCAAGGCCTGTGCCCTTCTGGGTTCGACTGCTCTCGACGTCGACGCGATAGAAGCGCTCCGTGATGCGCGGAATGTGCTCCTCGGGAATGCCGGGGCCAAAATCCCTGATCGTCACGTCGATGCCCGCTTCGCCCTCGGCGTCGCCGCGCTCGATCGACACCACCACGCGGCCGCCCGACTGCCCATATTTGCAGGCGTTTTCCAGAAGGTTCTCGAAGACCTGGAACAGTTCGTCGCGGTCGCCCGGCACGTAAAGAGGGCCGTCGGCGAAATCCCGCTCGATGACGACGCCGTTTTCGCGCGCCAGCGGGGCCAGCGAATCGATGACGCTGTCGACGGTCTGGCGCAAATCGACCTCGGTCCCCGGCCGCAGATAGGGCTTCATCTCCAGCCGCGACAGCGACAAAAGGTCGTCGATCAGGCGTGCCATGCGGCCGGTCTGGTTCTGCATGATCTGCAGGAACTGCTCGCGCGCCGCCGGATCATTGCGGGCCGGTCCGCGCAGCGTTTCGATGAAACCCGATATCGAGGCGAGCGGCGTGCGCAATTCGTGGCTGGCATTGGCGATGAAATCTGCGCGCATGCGGTCGATGCGGCGCGCTTCGCTCTGGTCCTTGAACACCATCACGTAGAGATCGGTGCCGTGACCGACCGAGGAGGCACTGACCCGGTAAGTCCGCTCGACCGGCAGCCTCTCGGTGTAATCGATGACATCCGACGCGACCTCGCCCGACAGCACGCCGTCCAGAAGAGCCTGCATTTCCGGCGCCCGGAATTTCAGCGACAACGATACGCCAGGCGCGATGCCGCCAAAGGCGGCGAAGGCGGCGGCGTTGGCATGAACGATGGCCGCGGCATGGTCGAAGATGATCAAGGGGTCGGCGACGGCCGCCGCCAGATATTCGCCGGACAGGCGTTGCAGGCCGATGGCCTCGATCGCCGCGCCGCTTTCGCGGGGCTGGCGCGTGGCTCCAGCCGGCATCATCGCCGCCACCAGCAGCAAAGCCAGCGCCGGCAGCAGCACATAGGCGGAAATGCCCGCAAAGGCATAAACCGCCATGACCGCAACAAGACCGGCGACCAGCAACCATCGGCTGTTCCACAGCCGCGCGGCAAGCGCTTGCGCCATGCCCTTCTCGTCTGCGCCCTGGTCAGCCATTCGCGCCTGCGCCCCGCTCCCGGTCCGGCAATTTCGCTGGACCGGCCTGGCGCATGACGCCGAAAAATCAGAATCGATTTTCGGAAAGGATCATGCGCAAAATCCAAAAGTGCAGCGCCCTTTGCGTCTGAAGCGGCGCGCGGCACTGCAATGGCTCAATAGCACGAGTCCGTAAGCTGGAAAGGTTCGCCTCGATGAAAAAAGCCAAGGAAAACACCGCCGCGCCGACCCAGGGGCCGCTGAAGCTCAGGATCAACGGCAAGGAGCGGGAGTTCGACATCGAGAATCCGGCACTGCCGGACTGGGTCGAGGAGCGCAAGCTGACCGCGGGTGGCTATCCCTACGACAAGAAGATGAAGAGCGACGAGTATGACGAGACGCTCGAGGCCTTGCAGATCGAGCTGGTCAAGGCGCAGGCGTGGCTGCAGTCGACAGGCAAGCGGATGATGGCGCTGTTCGAGGGCCGCGACGCGGCCGGCAAGGGCGGCACGATTTTCGTCCTGCGCCAGTACCTCAATCCGCGCACGGCACGCAACGTGGCGCTGACCAAGCCGACGCCGACCGAGCTGGGGCAATGGTACTACCAGCGTTATGCGGACCACTTCCCGACCGCGGGCGAATTCGTCACGTTCGACCGTTCCTGGTACAACCGCGCCGGCGTCGAACCGGTGATGGGCTTCTGCACGCCAGAACAGCACGAGAAGTTTCTCGACGAGACACCGCACTTCGAAAGGATGATCGTCAATGACGGCATCCACTTCTTCAAATTCTGGCTGAACATCGGCCGGGAAACGCAGCTCGAGCGATTTCACGATCGCCGCCACAGTCCGCTGAAGAGCTGGAAGTTTTCGCCGATCGACATTGCCGGCATTACCAAGTGGGACGATTACACCAGGGCGCGCGATACCATGTTCGAGCGCACCCACAAGGAATTCGCTCCCTGGATCATCGTGCGTGCCAATGACAAGCGCCGCGCGCGGCTGGCGGTGATGCGGCGCATCCTCCTGTCGCTGCCTTATGACGGCCGCGACCTCGACATCATAGGCAAGGAAGACAAGAAAATCATCGGCGAAGGGCCGTCATTCCTGGCAAAACAGGACTGACGGTGCCTGCGCCACGCGGCACTGGACCGCGTGGCGCAACGCCTTCGGCGCGACGCTCAGGCCGCCAACCGGGCAATCCGCTGCAGCCGCCGCAGCGTGGTGTCGTCCTGCAGCGCCTGCTGGAACAGCGAGATCTCCTGATCGATGCGTTCGCAAAGTTCCGCGGGGTTCCCCTTGAGCAGGCCCCGCGTCTGCAGCAGCGCGGCGACCGGCTTCCTGGCGAGCTGCCTTGCCCGGCCGAGGGTTGCCTCCTCGACGCTGCCTTCGGAGACAATCTCGGCGACCAGCCCGAGCGCCCTGGCGTCGTCGGCGCGCAGCGTGTCGCCGAGGCAGAAAAAGCGGAAGGAGCCGGCGTAGCCGAGCTTCTGCGGCGCCAGGATGCTGGTCGCGGCATCCGGCACTAGGCCGAAATCGACGAACGGCACCCGGAACGTGCTTTCGGCGGACGCGATCACCATGTCGCAATGGAACAGGATGGTGCAGCCAACGCCGACCGCATCGCCGTCGACACAGGCCAGTATGGGTTTGGGGAACGTCGCCAGCGTGCGGAACATCTCGGTGACGGCGGCGATCAGCTTCTGGTGCTTGGTAGCGTCGAGAAATTCGGAAAAATCGCCGCCGAGGCAGAAGCAGCCCGCCAGACCGCGCAGCACGACGACACGCACATCGTCATTGTCGGCGGCTTCGTGAAATGTCCTGGCCAGGCTTTCATAGGCCCTTCTGTCGAGCACCGGCCGGCCGTCGGTCGACGAGACCGTGACGATCAGCGTGTGGTTGCGCAGTTCGGGTTGCGGGTGCGCGTTCATGGCCGTTTCCGATCTCATGACGCCCGCCTTTGCCCGAACATATCGGGATATCCCCTGGCCAGAACGGGAGCGTGGTGATTGCGGCGCGAACGCACCACATCCAGCGTGTGCTCATTGAAGGTGAGCAGCGTCGCGACGACCTGCTGGTTGCCATAGGTGCGCTGATAGCCCAGCGGCGTGGCCAGGAAATGCAGCTGCAGCGCGCGCAGCACCCACATCGGCTCGAACTCGATGATCACCTTGTCGACGCCGCGCTTCAGCCCCCACTCGACGAAGCCGGCAATGAGCTCGGTACCGACGGTCGAAACGCCTCGGCGGCCGTCGCGAAAGCCGGGAGCGACCGCATAGCGGGTCAGTTCCCAGATGTTCGGACCCGACGGCGGCGTTCCCACGGAAAGATCGGCCAGCACCTCCGTTAGCAGATGCGGCCGCGTGGTCGGCAACATCCTCTGATAGCCCGCGACCTCGTTGCCTCTGATGACGATCTGATGCACCGCTTCGTCATGATCGAACTGGTCGATCTCGAATCCATCGGGGCGCCGCAGGTCCTCCCACCCCATTTCCTCGACAAAAATCCTGTAGCGCAGCCGATGCACGGCCTCCCACAGATCGGGATGTTCCATCAGTTCTTTTGTTGTAAGGGAAAAAATCATTTTGCCGTCTCCTGTTCAAGAGGAAGATACGGCCGTGCCCTCGCAAGAAAATTACGCGATCACGTAGGCAGGAATTTCTAGGCCGACCCGGCCGACCTAACTAATATAGCCGCGCCTTATCGCTTCAGCGACTGCCTGTACGCGGTTGACGGCGCCGAGTTTGCTTTTGGCGTTAAGGAGGTGTTTCTCCGACGTGTGTTCGGAGATGCCGAGGATTTGCGAAATCTCCCATTCGGACTTGCCGACGGCGGCCCATTGCAGGCATTCGCGTTCGCGCGGCGTCAGCTCGACATTATCGATGGTCTTGCTGGCCTTCGTGTGAAGCTGCATGGCCCGGCCCACCGCATAGGTCGACACCAGCGACACCAGACCGAACTCGGCGGCGGACAGTTCCACGGCCTCGCCACCCAGTGACACCATGACGATCTGGCCGTCGAGCGTGATGAGCGGGAAGGCCAGCCCGTCGCGCAGCTTGAACACGACGGCGTCGCCCATCACTTCGCCGCTGCTTCTGTCGATGCTAACGCCCTGGGCCGCTTCCCGCCACTGGAACGGCGCCTGCAACTGTTTCATGTGGCTGACGATCGGGTCGTGATCGACATAGTTGCGCGCCACGTAGCGCTCCAACCATTCGACAGGCCAGTCGCAAAGCAGCACATGCTGCTTTTGCTGGCCGGTCGGCGTGCCCGGTTGCGGTACGGTGCCCGCCATCAGAGCGGTCAGGCCAAAATCCGACGTTATGCCCAACAGCCTCTCGCAAACCGCAGCCGCCGTTCCGGCTTGCTGCAGGTGATCTATGTATTCCAGCGTGCGATCGAACTGACCCATCGCAACATCAAACCCCATGTTGCCTCGTTGAAATCGATGATCCGTGCCTTGTTGGCACTTCGCCACCGACCAGGGATTGCAAAGCGTTGCCTTGTGGTTGTGGTTCTCGACCCTGGTCCCCACCCGGGCAGCCACCGCTGTTTGCAAACCTGCTAAAGCATATCCTGAAATCGACGCGTTGAAATCAAAAAGCATTGTGCCTGTACTATTTTCGTACCAGAACCGATGCGAACACAGGTGCGGTGGAAGTTTATCATGGCGTTCCAGCGGAGGTCTCTCGTCCTTGCGTCGATGCTGATCGCGTCGCTGGCGTTGGGTGAGCGCGCGCGCGCGGCCGAGCCGCAGGTGCCGGTGCTGTGGGATGCCAAGGAGCGGCTACCGAAACCGGATCTCTCCGCACTGCCGCGGCTGCGGTTCCTGACCACCACCGATTTCCCGCCCTTCAACTTCCTGGACGCCGCGGGAAAGCTGTCCGGTTTCCACATCGACCTGGCGCGCGCCATCTGCGCCGAGCTCGGCATCGTCGACAAATGTCAGATCCAGGCATTGCCCTGGGCCGAGCTCGAAGGAGCGCTTGAGAAAGGCGAAGGCGAAGCGATCATCGCCGGCATCGCCGCGACGCCGCAGTCACGCCAGACATACGCCTTCTCGCGGTCCTACCTGCAATTTCCGGCGCGCTTCATCATGCCGAAGGGCGAGGCGCTGACCGAGCCGCTGTTCGCCAAGCTGCGCGGCAAGCGTGTCGGCGTGATATCAGGCTCGGCGCATGAGCGCATGCTGCGCGATTATTTCAACACCGTTCAGGTCGTCACCTTCGACAGGCCGGAAGACCTCTACGCCAACCTCAAGGCCGGCAAGATCGATGCCGCCTTCGGCGACGGCATGCGTTTCGCCTTCTGGCTGGGCGGTTCGGATGCGGCCGGCTGCTGCCGCTTTGCCGGCGGACCTTATCTGGCGCCGGAATATCTGGGTTCGGGCATGGCCGTCGCCGCCCGATCCGATGACCCGGCGCTGGCCGCCGCTCTCGACTACGCGCTGCAGGAGATTTCGCTGAAAGGCACGTTCGCCGAGTTCTACCTGCGCTATTTCCCGGTCAGTTTCTTCTGATCCGGTCCCGGTCAGCTTTTTCTGATCCGGTCCCGATCAGTTTCTTCCGGTCGGTTGAGTGTCGCCGCTCAGGTCAGCGTGCGCAGGCGCGCCTTGGCCGCACGGGCGATCGCCGCGACCGTCAGCGTGTCGAGATCGAGCTTGAGGCGAATGAGTTGGAGCACCCGCACCTCCTCCATCCGCATTTCGAGATCGACGGCCGCGACCTCGAAAGCGGCTGCATAGGCGGTGTCGCGCAGGCGCTCCGGCAGGGCCTCGGCCACGCTTGCCAGGACACCCTCCAGCCCGCCCTTTTCATGCAGCTTCTTCTGGCAGGCCTGGGCGACGCCAACCAGGCGGTCGTGGTCGAAATCCTCGAATACCGGCCATGAGCGGACGACCTCGCCGATCCGCGCCAGCTCGACATCCGTCATGTCGCGGTCGGAGGCGGAGGTGATGACCATCAGGTAGATCAGCGCTTCATGCGGGGTCGGCATTCAACAACTCCTCGATACGGGCTGCGAAGGTAGGAACGCGTTCCCTGCGCTGCAAGGAAAAAGCGCCGCGCTCGTTGACGCTCCGGTCAGGCGCGCATAGAGACCGGTTGAAAATCCTCACTTGCGGCTTTGCCGGCGTCTAATTTGGAAAACAGTGACATGGCGGGATCAAACATCATCGATCTCAATCCCGAAGTGCTGACGGCGGCGGCCGAAAGCAAGGCGTGGCCGTTCGAGGAAGCTCGCAAGATCATTGAGCGCTACAAGGGCCGCGAACTCCCGCAAACGGTGCTGTTCGAAACCGGATATGGCCCGTCCGGCCTGCCGCATATCGGCACGTTCGGCGAGGTGGCGCGCACGTCGATGGTGCGGCATGCCTTCCGCGTCATCACGCAGGACAAGGTCGCCACCAAGCTGCTGTGCTTTTCCGACGACATGGACGGCATGCGCAAGATACCCGACAGCGTGCCGGATCGCGCGGCGCTGGAGCCGCACCTGCACAAGCCGCTGTCTTCGGTGCCCAACCCTTTCGGCGGCGATTATGCGAGTTTCGCCGACCACAACAACGCGATGCTCTGCCGCTTCCTCGACACGTTCGGCTTCGACTACGAGTTCGCCAGCGCGACGCAGTACTACAAGACCGGCCGCTTCGACGCGATGCTGTTGCGCGCGGCCGAACGCTACGACCAGATCATGGCGGTGATGCTGCCGACGCTGGGAGAGGAGCGGCAGGCGACCTACAGCCCGTTCCTGCCGATCTCGCCGAAGAGCGGCCGCGTGCTCTACGTTCCCATGAAGCATGTCGATGCCAGGGCGGGCACCATCACCTTCGACGATGACGGTACCGAGACCACGCTGCCGGTTACCGGCGGCAAGGTGAAGCTGCAGTGGAAGCCCGATTTCGGCATGCGCTGGGCGGCCCTTGGCGTCGATTTCGAGATGTTCGGCAAGGACCATCAGACCAATGCGGTGGTCTATGACCGCATCTGCAACATCCTCGGCGGGCACGCGCCGGAACATTTCGTCTACGAGCTGTTCCTGGACGAGAACGGCCAGAAGATCTCCAAATCCAAGGGCAATGGGCTGACCATCGACGAATGGCTGACCTACGCGCCGACGGAGAGCCTGGGACTCTATATGTACCAGCGGCCGCGACAGGCCAAGAAGCTCTATTTCGACGTCATCCCCCGGGCCGTGGACGAATATTACACCTTCCTTGCAGCCTATCGGAGGCAGGACTGGAAGGAACGGCTGGGCAACCCGGTCTGGCACATGCACGACGGCAATCCGCCCGCCATCGATATGCCCGTGCCGTTCTCGCTGCTGCTCAACCTGGTCAGCGCCTCCAATGCGCAGAACAAGGACGTGCTGTGGGGCTTCATCTCGCGCCATGTGCGGGGCGTGACGCCGGCGACCCACCCTGAGCTCGACAGGCTGACGGGTTATGCGATCCGCTATTTCGACGATTTCGTGAAGCCGACGAAGACCTTCCGCGCGCCCGACGACGTCGAGCGGGAGGCGCTGGAAGCGTTGGATCAGGCGCTTGGCGCCCTGCCGGCGGGCTCGGACGGCGAGGCGATCCAGAATGCCGCGCTCAACGTCGCCCGCAAGGTGGAACGCTATCAGGATCATTCCAAGAAGAGCCCCGAAGGTGGTCCGGGCGTTTCGGGCGCCTTCTTCCAGATGATCTACCAGGTGCTGATCGGGCAGGAGCGCGGACCGCGCTTCGGCTCGTTCGCGGCACTCTACGGCATCGCCGAGACGCGCGGGCTCATTCAGAAGGCGTTGGCTGGTCAGCTGGCTTGAGAATGCCGCCGACCTCTTCCAAGATCGAGCCCGGCGCTTGCGGCGCCGGGGCGCGGGCGGCCGGCATCGAAGGCACGCCTGAAAGGCTTGGCGCCGATCCGAAAATGCCTTTCCTTTCGCTGCGCGCTTTTTCCCCGACTTCGACGTAAGGGCCGCCTTTGGCGGCGCGCGCCCAGCCGTTCTCGACCAGCCATCGGCCGACATCCTGCTTGCCGATCCGGCAGTCGGCGGCGATCAGGTCGCGGCCGCCTTCCGGCGGCACGGCGCAGACCACCGCCCGGCCGCGCAGGAAGGCGCGGAACGCCGTGCGCGCGCGGACGCCGCAGGGCCAGGATTTACCGTCCGAGGTGCAGGTCTCGTCCTGCCCGACAATGTCGACGCCGGAAACCGCGACAGAATAGCCCTTCGCCTCGATCAGTCCGGCGGCGGGCGCGACCGGCTGGAACAGCTTCGTCCCTTTCCAGTCGTCCGGCATTTTCGGCTTGGGCGGCATGGCCAGCGCCAGCTTGCTCAACGGCGCGCGCGGCTCCACCCGCTCCAGCTCCTTGCTGGGAAGCTCCGGCGGCGCCACGACTTGGGGATCGATCGCACGCGAGTGCGGGCTAGCGGCGGGGGGCGGCGGAGCGGCAATGGCCGATGTGGCCGGCTCCTCCGGCACACCGTCGGTGCCTGGCTGAGAGACCGTATCGGCGCTCGGATCGATCTGTTCCACCCCGACGGCAGCTTCGCCGCTCATCAGCGCGCGGCCGCCGGCGACTACCAGCGCGGCCATTCCAGGGACCATCAGAACCGCAAGGACAAGATGAGGAAGCCGCACCAGCCCGCACCCTATTGGCTTGCCCAGACGATCCGCGCCACCCATTCAACCTCGCGCATGGGAATGTCGCGGTCCGGATGATCGGGATTGAGCGAAACCAGTGCGATCGACCTGGCGGTCTGGCGATCGAGCACCTTGGCCATCACCTCGCCGCCCGTCGTCTTGACGACGACGCGATCGCCCTTGCGGATGAGGGCTGCCGGCTCGACGATGAGCACGTCGCCATTGCGGTAGAGCGGCAGCATGGAATCGCCTTGCACCTGAAGCGCATAGGAACTCTCGGTCGATTGCGCCGGCAGTTCCACCAGATCCCAGCCTTGACCGGCCGGGAAGCCGGCATCGTCGAAAAAACCGCCGGCGCCGGCCTGGGCAAAGCCGAGCAACGGAACGGCACGCCCGCGGGCGGGCATCGCGCCGTGGCCGGCCCGACCTTCTATCAGCCCGGTGAATTCGTCGAGCGAAGCGCCCGTCGCCTCGATGATCTTGGCCAGCGATTCGGTCGAGGGCCAGCGCGGCCTGCCGTCCGACGACAGTCGCTTCGACTTGTTGAAGGCAGTCGAATCAAGGCCGGCCCGCTTCGCCAGGCCGGAAGCCGAGAGCGAATACCGCTCGGCCAGAGCGTCGATGGCGGCCCAAACACGGTCATGCGAGAGCAATTCCGCTCTCCTTGCAAAAAGGAAAAAATGCCTTTCCTTTCTAGTCTTCGAATGAAGGTTTGTCCACAGACTGTGCCATCGCACCACATCTTTGCTGGCCGCGCCAATTCCGGGCTTCCAGGTCAACCGGTCCGCTTGGCCTGATCGCGCAGGTTTTGATGCGAGGCCATGAATGCCCGCTCGGCTTCGCCGGGCGGACGCGGCTGTGCGGAGCGGCCAAGCGCGGCGACGACCTCGTCAATATCGAGAAAGCGCCGGGCGTTGCGGTCGTAGACGCCGGCCGTCGTCATGATCAATGCGGCGGTCTCGCCATTGTCGAGGACGAAACGGTGCTTGCCGATAACCTGGCTGCCTTCCCAGGTCTCGATCGAAGACACCACTTCGAAACGCCGCCACAGTTTGATCTCACGCACATAGGCCGATTGCAGCCCGCCGATCATCGGCGCCCAGCCATTCGTTCTCGCCAGAGTGATGAGGCCGGCGCGGATGAAGATATCGATGCGGCCAAGGTCCGCCAGCATCATATAGCGGGCATTGTTGAGATGGCGGTTAAAATCGATGTCCGTCGGCAGGCAGCGAAAGGCCAACCGGCTTTCATCACCCATCTGGTAGGAGCCACGGCTGCCCGCCGTGGCCATCATACGCGCAAGGCGCCCCCAGACATACATTACGGCGCGGCGCGTCTTTTCGGACGCGCAAGGGACGCCGCGGCACCTTTGATTCCGACCACGCTCAGGCCGCCTGCTTCACGTCGCCCTTCGCGTAGGGGTCGAAGCGCTGGTAGAAAGTCTCGCCCTTTTCGGCCATGTCGAGCAGCAGCCTGGGCACCTTGAACTCGGCGCCGTATTTCTTCTGCAAGCCCTTTGCGATCTTGACGAACTGCCCGGCGCCGATGCCGTCGATGTAGGACAGCGCGCCGCCCGTATAGGGCGCGAAGCCGAAGGCCAGGATCGAGCCGACATCGGCCTCGCGCGGATCGGTGACGATGCCCTCCTCCATCACCCGAGCCGCTTCCAACGCGATGGTGACCAGCAGGCGCTGCTGCAATTCCGCATAGTCGACCTTCTCCGGCTTGAGCTGCGGGTAGAACTCCTTAAGGCCCGGCCACAGCTTCTTCTTGGCCGGCTTGGCCGGATAGTCGTAGAAGCCCTTGCCGTTCTTGCGGCCGAAGCGGCCGTGGTCGTCGACCATGGTGTTGATCAGCGCCATCTGCTTCGGGTCGACCGCCTTGTCGCCGAGATCCCTGATGGTCTGCTTCATGATCTTCTGGGCAAGGTCGATGGCCGTCTCGTCGGTCAACGCGAGCGGGCCGACCGGCATGCCGGCGGCCTTGGCGGCGTTCTCGATCATCGGCGCCGGAACGCCCTCGATCAACATCTTGTAGGCTTCCGACATATAGCGCAGCACGCAGCGGTTGACGTAGAAACCGCGCGTGTCGTTGACGACGATCGGCGTTTTCTTGATGGCGCGCACGAAGTCGATCGCGGTGGCCAGCGCCTTGTCACCGGTCTTCTTGCCAAGGATGATTTCGACCAGCATCATCCTGTCGACCGGCGAGAAGAAATGGATGCCGATGAAATTCTTCGGCCGCGCCGAATTCTTGGCCAGGGCGGTGATCGGAATGGTCGAGGTGTTCGACGCGAAGATCGCCGACGACTTCAGCACCGCTTCCGCCTGTTCGGTGGCGCTTTTCTTCACCGCGGAATCCTCGAACACCGCCTCGACCACGAGATCGCAGCCGGCAAGGTCGGCATAGTCCGATGTCGGCGTGATCAGCGACAGGAGCCTGTCCTTGTCCTCGGGCTTGGCACGCCCCTTCTTCACCTGATCCGAGATCAGGCCATCCGAATGGGCCTTGCCCTTCTCGGCGGACTCCATGTCGCGGTCGAGCAGCACCACCGGAATGCCGGCCCTGGCCGTGACATAGGCGATGCCGGCGCCCATGAAGCCCGCGCCAAGGACGCCGATCTTCTTGAACCTAGTTTCCGGCACGCCGGCCGGGCGGCGCGCGCCCTTGTTGAGTTCCTGCAACGACACGAACAGCGAGCGGATCATCGCCGCCGCTTCCTTGGTCTGCATGATCTCCGTGAAATAGCGCTGTTCGATCCTGAGGGCGGTGTCGAACGGCACCAACAGGCCCTCATAGACGCATTTCAGGATCCCCGCGGCGGCCGGATAATTGCCATAGGTCTCGCGGCGCAGGATGGCGATGGCCGGGGGCCACAAATTGGCGCCCGCCGCCGAATAGACCGGACCGCCGGGCAACTTGAATCCCTTCTCGTCCCACGGCGCTACCGGCTTGAGGCCGTTCCTGATCATGGCCTTCGCAGTCTCGACCAGCTTGGCCGGCTCGGCGACCTCGTGGATCAGGCCCATCGCCTTCGCCTTCTGCGGCGACAGGTTCTGGCCGGAGGTCAGCATTTGCAGCGCCTGCTGCTGGTCGGTGAGACGCGGCACCCGCTGGGTGCCGCCGGCGCCCGGGAAAATACCGATCTTCACCTCGGGGAGCGCCATCTTCACCTTGTCGGAATCGGCGGCGACGCGGCCATGGCAGGCCAGCGACATTTCGAATGCACCGCCCATGCAGGTGCCGTTGATTGCTGAAACCCACGGCTTGCCCGATGTTTCCAGCTTCCGGAACAGGCCGGTCATGGTGCCGGCGTTTTCGAATAGCGCCCTGGTGGCCTTTTCGAGATCCTTGCCCTTTTCAGCCGCGAAGGTCGTCAGCATCTTCTGGAGCATGGTGATGTCGGCGCCGCCTGAGAAGGTATCCTTGCCGGAGGTGATGACCGCGCCCTTGATGGCGGCGTCGCCCGCCACCTTGTCGACAATGGCGTTCAGCTCGCGCATCACCTCCTCGGTGAAGACGTTCATCGAGCGGTCCGGCATGTTCCAGGTGACCAGCGCAATGCCATCGGCGTCGATGTCGAGAGTGAAATTGGTGTAGCTCATCGTTTCTCTCCCCGTCAGACGCGTTCGATGATGGTTGCGGTGCCCATGCCGGCGCCGATGCACAGCGTCACCAGCGCGGTGTTCAAATCGCGGCGCTCGAGCTCGTCCAGCACGGTGCCGAAGATCATCGCGCCGGTGGCGCCCAGCGGATGGCCCATGGCGATGGCGCCGCCATTGACGTTGATCCTGTCGTGCTCGATATCGAAGGCCTGCATGTAGCGCAGCACCACGGAGGCGAAGGCCTCGTTGAGCTCGAACAGATCGATGTCCGACAGCTTCATCTTGGCGCGCTTCAACAGCTTCTCCGTGACGTCAACGGGGCCGGTCAACATCAGCACCGGCTCGGAGCCGATGTTGGCGAAGGCGCGGATGCGCGCGCGCGGTTTCAGGCCCATGGCCTTGCCGGCCTTCTTCGAGCCCAGCAGCACGGCCGCCGCGCCGTCGACGATGCCCGACGAATTGCCGGCATGGTGGACGTGATTGACCTCCTCCACTTCCGGATGCTTCTGCACCGCCACGGCGTCGAAGCCGCCCATTTCGCCGGGCATGACGAAGGAGGGATTGAGCGAGGCCAGCGACTGCATGTCGGTCGATGGGCGCATATGCTCGTCATGGTCGAGGATGGTGAGACCATTCTGGTCCTTAATCGGGATCACCGAATTCCTGAAGCGGCCATCGGCCCAGGATTTTGCCGCGCGCTTCTGGCTCTCGACGGCGTAGGCGTCGACATCGTCCCGGCTGAAGCCGTATTTTGTGGCGATCAGGTCGGCCGAAATACCTTGCGGCACGAACCAGCCGGGCAGGCCGACCGAAGGGTCCATGAACCAGGCGCCACCCGAGGCGCCCATGCCGACGCGCGACATCGATTCGACACCGCCGGCAATGACGATCTCATCGGCGCCCTGGGCTATCTTGGCGGCGCCGAAATTGATGGCGTCGAGGCCGGAGGCGCAGAAGCGCGAGATCTGCATGCCGGGCGCCGAGGTCGCGTAGCCGGCCTCGAAGGCCGCGGCGCGCGGAATGACCGACCCCGCCTCGCCGACCGGGTCGACACAACCGAAGATGATGTCGTCGACAGTTGCAGTGTCGAGCCCGTTGCGGTCGCGCAGCGCCTCCAGCGTCCTGGCGGCGAGCCGCACTGCCGGCACTTCGTGCAGCGAGCCATCCTTTTTGCCCCTGCCGCGCGGCGTGCGAACGGCGTCATAGACGTAAGCTTCGGCCATTTTCCTGCTCCTTGGGTTTGCCGATCGATGCTCAGAGCGAGCGGCCGATCAGCAATTTCATGATCTCGTTGGTGCCGCCATAGATGCGCTGGACGCGGGCGTCGCGGAACATGCGGGCGATCGGATATTCATTCATGTAGCCATAGCCGCCATGCAATTGAAGGCATTCGTCGACGACTTTGCCCTGCAGGTCGGAAAGCCAGTACTTGGCCATCGACGCCGTCACCGGATCGAGACCGCCATCGATGTGGCGCGCCACGCAATCATTGTAGAAGACGCGGCCGATCGTGGCCTCGGTCTTCAGTTCGGCCAGCTTGAACTGGGTGTTCTGGAAATCGATGACCGCCTTGCCGAACGCCTTGCGCTCCTTGACGTATTCGATGGTCAGCGCCAGCGCGCGCTCGACCATGGCAATCGCGCCGGTGCCGATCTGCAAACGCTCCTGCGGCAATTGCTGCATGAGCTGGATGAAGCCTTGTCCCTCCTCGTGGCCGAGCAGGTTGGAGGTCGGCACACGCGCATCGTTGAAGAACAGCTCCGATGTGTCATTGGCTTTCAGGCCGATCTTGTCGAGGTTGCGGCCGCGCTCGAAGCCATCGACCTCGTCGGTCTCGACGACGATCAGCGAAGTGCCCTTGGCGCCCTTGTCCGGATCGGTCTTGGTGACGACGATGATGAAATTGGCAAGCTGGCCATTGGTGATGAAGGTCTTGGAGCCATTGATCTTGTATTGGTTGCCGTCCCTCTCGGCCCGCGTCGTGACGCCTTGCAGGTCGGAGCCGGCGCCGGGCTCCGTCATGGCGATGGCGCCGATCAGTTCGCCGGTGGCGAGCTTCGGCAGCCATTTCTTCTTTTGCTCCTCCGAGCCGTAGTGGAGGATGTAGGGGGCGACGATGGAATTGTGCAGGCCGATGCCGAAGCCATCGACGCCGACATGGCCGATGGCTTCGATGATGGCGCTCTCATGGGCGAAGGTGCCGCCCGATCCGCCATATTCCTCCGGCATGGAGGCGCAGAGCAGGCCGGCGGCACCGGCCTTCAGCCAGCTCTCGCGGTCGACCATTTCGTTCTTCTCAAACTCGTCGTAACGCGGCGCGATCTCTTCGGACATGAAGCGGTGCGCCATGTCGTAGAGCATGCCGACCTCGTCCGCCGCCCAGGCGGGCTTCGGCAGGCCAAGGATTTCGGCTGGGTTGGTCATGCGATGATCTTCCTCCCAAGGTCTGCCATCGAAATTGAGATCCGCGCACTGTCGCGGCGCCCCCTCCCGGCCCCTCTGGACCGCCCTCCCCTCAAAGGGAGAGGGATTATTTCTAGAACGCTTCCGCCGGCAGTGCCATCAACGTATCGGCGCCACTGGAGATGCGGGCGAGACGCGTCGCGGTTTCCGGCATGATCCGCTCCATGAAGAAGCGCGCCGTCACCAGCTTGTTGTCGTAGAAGGACGACGCGCCGTTGGCGCCCGGCTTGCCTTGGGCGGCCCTGGCCATCCGCGCCCACATATAGCCGAGCGCCACGAGGCCGAAGAGATGCATGTAGTCGGTCGAGGCGGCGCCGGCATTGTCGGGCTTGGCCATGCCGTTCTGCAGCAGCCACATGGTCGCCGCCTGAAGATCGTTGAGGCTCTTCTTCAATGCCTTGGTGAAGGGGGCCATCTTCTCGTCGGCGCGGCTCTCTTCACAGAACTCGCCGACTTCCTTGAAGAACGCCTGCACCGCGCGGCCCCCGTTCAGACCCAGCTTGCGGCCGACGAGATCGAGCGCCTGGATGCCGTTGGCGCCTTCATAGATCATGGCGATGCGGGCATCGCGCACGAACTGGCTCATGCCGTGCTCTTCGATGTAGCCATGGCCGCCGAACACCTGCTGCGCCATCACGGCGTGATCGAAGCCCTTGTCGGTGAGCACGCCCTTGACCACCGGCGTCATCAGCCCGGTGTAGTCGTCGGCCGCCTGGCGGTCCTTGTCGTCGGCGGAGCGATGGGCGATGTCCGACTTGATCGCCGTCCACAGCGCCAGCGCGCGGCCGGCCTCGTTGAAGGCCCTCATGGTCATCAGGCTGCGGCGGATGTCGGGATGGACGATGATCGGGTCGGCCTTCTTGTCCGGCGCCTTCGGTCCCGACAGCGAGCGGCCCTGCAAGCGGTCCTTGGCGTAAGCGACGGCATTCTGGTAGGCAATCTCCGACAGTGACAGCCCCTGCAGGCCGACGCCGAGCCGCGCCTCGTTCATCATCGTGAACATCGCCTTGAGGCCGCCATTGGCCTCGCCCAGCAGCGTGCCTTGCGCCTCGTCATAGTTCATGACGCAGGTCGAATTGCCGTGGATGCCCATCTTCTCCTCGATCGAACCGCAGGAGACGGTGTTCCTCTCATCGGGATTGCCAGAAGCATCGAGCTTGAGCTTCGGCACGATGAACAGCGAGATGCCCTTCACCCCTTCGGGCGCCCCCTCGATGCGGGCCAGCACCAGGTGGACGATGTTGTCCGCCATGTCGTGCTCGCCGGCCGAGATGAATATCTTCTGGCCCGAGATCTTGTAAGTGCCGTCGCCATTCGGCACGGCCTTGGTGCGCAGCAGGCCCAGATCGGTACCGCAATGCGGCTCGGTCAGGTTCATGGTGCCGGTCCAGGCGCCCTCGACCATCTTCGGCAGCCATTTGGCTTTCTGCTCGTCGGTGCCATGGGTGATGATCGCCGCGATCGCGCCCTGCGTCAGGCCCGGATACATCATCAGCGACATATTGGCCGACACCATATACTCGGCCACGGCGGTATGCACGGCATAGGGCAGGCCCTGGCCGCCGAACTCGACGGGCGCCGCCAGCCCCATCCAGCCGCCCTCGCGATACTGATCGAAGGCTTCCTTGAAGCCCCTCGGCGTCGTCACCGAGCCATCGTCATGGCGCACACAGCCTTCCATGTCGCCGACACGGTTGAGCGGATGCATTACGTTTTCCGCGAGCTTGGCGCCCTCGGCGAGGATCGCCTCCAGCACGTCGGGCGTTGCATCAGAAAAGCCGGGGAGATTGGAATAGCGCTGGTAGCCCAGCACCTCGTTGAGCACGAACAGCGTATCCTGCACCGGCGCCCTGTAGATCGGCATGCTCTTCTCCACCCTGCGGACCTGATCCGAAACCCCCGAATTCATGTCAGGCGGCATGCGGACCCGTGTTCAGCGGGAGATAACAAAAATTGACGTTTGCGTAAACGTCAATTCAGCCGATGCGACAAAATTTCTCCTGCACCGCAGCAAACCGCACGCGATGCAGTACATGTGTTGGAACCCTTAATGACAAAAGCCGCGTGGCGCTCGCCACACGGCTTTTTTCGATCATGGATGTTGCGCCGCAAGGCGGCGGCCCAAATCAGCCGGCGACGCTCGCCTGCGGCGCCGAGCGCTCGACCAGCATCTGCCGGACGGCAGCCATGGAGGTGCTCAATTCGCTGATGGCGTCATCGATGAGCGTGCGCTGCTTCTGGAGGCGGGCAAGCTGCTTCTCCGACTTGTCCAATGCCAGCCGCAACTGCTTGGTGTTGGAGCCGGTGGGATCGTAGAGATCCATCATCTGCTTGACGTCGCGCAACGAGAACCCGACCTTGCGGCCGAGCAGGATCAGTTTCAGCCGAACCCTGTCGCGGCGCGTGTAGAGGCGGGTTGAACCGTCGCGCTGCGGGTTGAGCAGGCCCTTGTCTTCGTAGAAACGCAGCGTGCGCAGCGTCACGCCATATTTCTTGGCCATTTCGCCGATGCGGACGAGGTCCTCGCCCGAGTCAACGGATATAGTGTTGGTATTGGCCGCGGTCTCGCCGGCCGAGATAAGCTTCATGGTCACTGGCTTTCCCCGTCTGTGGCGTCGCGGTCCTGGACCAAGCGATGCCTGACTGAAAGCGGGGGCGTGCTTCCAGCCGTGGTTTCAACAAACAAATCGCAAACAGCACGCTTGATGCGCCTTTTACGTTTACGTCAATTCTATACCGATAGCCCTCTCATGACGCAAGGGCGTTGTGCGGGCGGCGCTTTATGCCGCAGCGGCCGGTTCACCGCGAACTTCGTCGCAACTTCTTAAGCTTGGTTAACGCGTTGTTTACCACGTTGGGCGAATTGTGCGCATGTCGGCTACCCGTGTTTATCCTGTATCGATTTTTTCACGGTTTTTCGGAGCGCGGGTGCACCCGGGAAGCTTGTCTTCCACCGTGGTGCGGTCGCCTTCGTTCCGGCGAGGATTTGGGGAGCTGGTCGCAAACCGGCCAATCTGAAAGACGGACGCACCGATGAACAGCAAGCGGTCCTACCTCGACACACTCAACGCCGGCAGGCAGCGCAGGCCTCAGACCACGCTCGAGCAGTTGAACCGCTCGCTGGAGACGCTGGAACAGCGGCTGGAGAGGACGCGTGAGGATACGATGGCACGTCCCGATCCCCGCCACTATGGCGCCGAACCGCGCTATCCCGCAGCACAGCCTTCGGCTCAGCCGCGCTGGTACCAGGATCCGCAGCCCGCGCCGCATCCGCAGGCTCCGATGCCGGCGCCGGCCGTCGGCCAGAACTACCAGAACCTTGCCCGCGATATCGACCGCATCCGCGGCCAGGAAGACAGCGTTGCCATGGTCGGCAAGATCGCCGGCGAGCTGCGCGGCATGCGCGAGGAATTGCGCCACCAGATGACTGCCGGGCTGCAGAGCGAATTCGAGGCGCTGCGCAAGGACATCGACCGCGCACTGCTGGCAAACGCCAAGTCAGGCGCTTCGGGCAAGGGCAGCGCCGAACTCGGCCTCGAATTCGAGCGGCTTTCCGGCGCCATCAAGACGCTGTCGGAAAAAAGCGACGACAGAAGCGTCAACATGCTGCGGCTCGAACTCGAACAGGTCAAAGCCGCGCTCGACACGCTGGCGCGCGAGGAGAGCGTGCAGAAGGTCGACCGCCGCTGGGACGATTTCGATCGTCGCTGGACAGCCTTCGAGGACCGCGTCGACGCCGACCAGCGCAACCGCTCACCGGACCCCGCCATTTCGGGCCTGACCGATCGGCTGGAGCAGATCAGCAACGCCGTCAACAACCTGCCGGAATCGCTATCCCTGCGCTCGCTGGAGGAAAAGGTCCGCACGCTGGCCAGCGCCGTGGATCATTTCGCCAGCCAGCAGGACAATCGCGGCGGCAGCACGCTGGCCATGATCGACGAGCGGCTGGACGAGATCTCCCGCGCCATCGTCGCCTCGACCGTCGCGGCACAGGCCAATACGCTCGACCATGAAGCCTTCGAGCGCATCGAGAAACGGATCGATTCGCTCGCCCGGCAGATCGAGGAAGTGGCGCAGGACCACCCCGGCAACGCCGTCGTCGACCGGCTGAACACGCTGTCGAGCCGGGTCGACGAACTCGCCGGCCGCGCCGCCCTGCCCGAGCAGGCGATGGAACGGCTGGCCAAGCAGATCGCGCTCATCGCTGACAAGATCGACCGGGCGCCGGCCATGCCCGACGCCGACTATATCTTCCACGGGCTTGAGCAACGCTTCGACGTGCTGTCGTCGATGATGGAACGGCGCCAGGGCGACGCCATCGAACAGGGCAACATGCTGTTCCGCGACCTTGAGCGCCGACTGGACGAAGTTGCCGACCGGCTCGACCAGCGCATGCCGCAAGTCGACGGCGCCGGCATCATGGAAGCCATCGATGCCCGCTTCACGGCGCTCGCCAAGCGCATGGAAACACGCATTCCCGACCCCGCCGGCGAAGCCGCGATCCGTGGCCTGGAAAGCCGACTCGAAGACATTTCGAGCCGCCTGGACTCGTCCGCCGCGCAAGTCGCCGGCATCGATCCGGCGCTGATCCGCAGCCTGGAGGCGCAAGTCGCCAGCCTGTCCGCCCACCTGTCCAGGCCCAGCGCACCGCTGCCGGAGTTCGAGGACATCAGCCCACGCCTCAATGAAATCGAGAAGGCGCTGGCGGGAACGCGCGACTCCATCCTTGGCGCGGCGCGCGAGGCGGCCGAGAACGCGGTGCGCTCGCTGGCCGGCTCGGGCGCCGACACGTCGGCGGTTTCCGGCCTTGCCCAGGACCTGAAGACGCTCGAGACGCTGACACGCCGTTCCGACGAGCGTAACTCGAGAACGTTCGAGGCCATCCACGACACGCTGCTCAAGATCGTCGACAGGCTGGGTTCGCTGGAACCAGGCGAACCGTCCGAGGCGATGAGCGAGCTCCTGGATGCACGCCCGGACGAAGCGATCGGCAAGCGCCGTGCGCGAGCCGGCAAGATGGCCGTGGACGCTCCGTCGATGGATATCGACGAGCCCATGCCGTTGACAGGGGACATGGCCGATCTCGACGGCCGCGCCGCCGCGATCATGCGCAGCCAGCCTGCTTCGCCACGCGGGCCGGGTGCGCGCTCGCCCGCGGAGGCGGCCGCCGCCGCCGCCATGGCCGCGCTTGGTTCCGATCCGATCGCCGGGAAGGGCGAGCCGACCGGCCGCCGCAAATCGATGCTGGGCGGCTTGGCGCGCGCCTTCAAGGGCAAGAAGGAAGCAGACGTTCCGCCGCTGGCGGGCTCGGTGCCGGGCCCGGAAATCCCGAGCGTCGATCTCGACGAGCCGCTCGACCCGAAAATGGCCAACCGGCCACTGGAGCCCGGCTCCGGCGCGCCCGACCTCAACGCCATCATGAAGCGCGTGCGCGACGAGCGCGGGCAACCGGCAAAGCTCAGCGACAGCGATGCCGCGAAATCGGACTTCATCGCGGCTGCCCGCCGCGCGGCGCAGGCCGCAGCCGCCGAGGCCGACGCCTTGAAGCGCCAGTCGACGATGAAGGGACCGGTGAAGGCGCTCAGGATCGGCGACCTGCTCAAGGCGCGGCGCAAGCCGATTTTGATGGCGGCCGCCGCGATCATGCTGGCGCTTGCCGGCTTGCAGCTTGGCAAGGCGTTCCTCGCCGATCCCGCCCAGGTGGCAAGCAATGACGCGCCGGCCGTTGCCTCGCAGCCGCTGCAAACCGCATCCGTCGACGCCGCGAGCCCGCCCAAGCCGGAAACCCAGTTGGCGGCAGCGAACAGCGAACCGGCCCGTGAGGTCAGGCAGGCCGAGC
Organism: Mesorhizobium sp. B1-1-6; assembly: GCF_006443035.1. NCBI lineage: Bacteria > Pseudomonadati > Pseudomonadota > Alphaproteobacteria > Hyphomicrobiales > Phyllobacteriaceae > Mesorhizobium > Mesorhizobium sp. B1-1-6. Next base: position 150,970 of record NZ_VFWR01000003.1, read on the forward strand.
CCTCCGCTCCGGCGGTCAAGGACGACATGGTGGCGCAGACCGCGCTCGCCATCCCGTCGGACGGCGATGGGCCGACGAACGCCGGCCCGACGGCGGAACCGGCTCCGGCGGCGATAGCTCCCGTCATGCCTGCCGGCGCGGGTGCGGCAGGCTCCGACGCGATGGCTTCGGCAGAACCCATTTCCGCCGGTCCCGTCGCAGCGGCTCCTTCTTCTCCGGCACCTTCCGCTGCTGCCGGCGGAACGCAAACGACGGACAGCGGTATCCAACCGACAGTGGCTGCACCGGCCATGGCCAATGACAGCACCGGCGCCGTCGTGCCCGCCGGCGCTCCCGCGGCCCCGGCCAAATTCGACATTCCCGCCGATGCAGGCCCGGTCGCCCTGCGCGACGCCGCAGCCACCGGCGACGCCAAGGCGCTGTTCGAGATCGGCTCGCGCTATTCCGAGGCGCGCGGCGTCAAGGAAGACATGGCGGCCGCGGCCAAATGGTATGAAAAGTCCGCGGAACTCGGCTTCGCTCCGGCCGAGTATCGCATCGGCAATTTCTACGAGAAGGGCATCGGCGTCCCGCGCGACATCAAGAAGTCGAAGACCTGGTACCAGCTCGCCGCCGAGCAGGGCAACGCCAGCGCAATGCACAATCTGGCAGTGCTGTTCGCCATGGCCGCGGACGGCGTGACCGACAATGAATCGGCCGCGCACTGGTTCCAGGAGGCCGCCGATCTCGGCGTGAAGGACAGCCAGTTCAATCTCGGCATCCTCGCCGCCAAGGGCGTCGGCATGAAGCAGAACCTGGAGGAGTCCTACAAATGGTTCGCGCTCGTCGCCAAGACCGGCGACAAGGACGCTGCCGCCAAGCGCGACGAGATCGCCAACGCGCTGCGTCCCGAGCAACTCGAGCGCGCCCGCGCCGCCACCGAATTGTGGAAGGCCAAGCCGCTCGATCAGGCCGCCAATTCGGCCGACATTCCCGAATCCTGGCAAGATGGCACACCGCAGACCACGGCCAGCATCGATATGAAGAAGGCGGTCAAGAATATCCAACTTATCCTCAACAAGAACGGCTACGACGCCGGCGGCGCCGACGGCGTGATGGGCGCGAAGACCAAGAATGCGATCGTCGCGTTCCAGACTGACAACAAGCTGCCCGCGACCGGTGCGGTCGACGAAAAGCTGGTCAAGGCGTTGCTGGCGCGCAAATAGCGGCAGGAGCGTCGTATCCGCGACGCCCCTGCCACACATTTGCCTGTTAACTGCTTGAGATGTTTTTTGTTTCGGCGCGGCGGCGGGGTTTGACCTCGCCGCCGCTTCGGCGCAAGGAAAAATTGGCTTTTCGGTGCGATACTATCGCAACGGCGGTATTCGCCGACTGGCAAACTGATCGAGACCGACGGGTGGGCATCTATCTCCCGATTGCGGAAATTTCCGTCAACGTCTTCGTGCTGCTGGCCATGGGCGCTGCGGTGGGCTTTCTGTCGGGCATGTTCGGCGTCGGCGGCGGTTTTCTCATCACGCCGCTCCTGATCTTCTACAACATCCCACCGGCAATCGCGGTGGCGACCGGCGCCAACCAGGTCATCGCCTCATCCTTCTCCGGCGCGCTGTCGCATATGAAGCGCGGCACGCTCGACTTCAAGCTCGGCGGGGTGCTGCTTGCCGGCGGCATCGTCGGCTCCACCGGCGGCATCTATGTCTTCGCTTTCCTGCGCAGGCTGGGACAGCTCGATCTGTTCATCTCGCTGCTCTACGTCGTGCTTCTGGGCACCGTCGGCGGGCTGATGCTGGTCGAAAGCATCAACGCGCTGCGCGCCACGCGCAGCGGCGCGGCACCGGTGCTGAAGAAATCCGGCCAGCACAACTGGATCCACCGCCTGCCGCTGAAGATGCGGTTCAGGGCCTCGAAGCTGTTCGTCAGCGTCATCCCCGTGCTTGGGCTGGGCGCGGCCATCGGCTTCCTGTCGTCTATCATGGGTGTCGGCGGCGGCTTCATCATGGTGCCGGCTCTGATCTATCTCCTGAAAGTGCCGACCAACGTCGTCATCGGCACCTCGCTGTTCCAGATCATCTTTACCTCGGCCTACACCACTCTGGTCCACGCCACCACCAACCAGACGGTCGACGTGATGCTGGCCTTTCTTTTGATGGCCGGTGGTGTCGCCGGCGCGCAATATGGCGCCAAGGCCGGCCAGCGGCTGCGCGGCGAGCAGTTGAGAGCGCTGCTGGCGATGCTGGTGCTGGCGGTGGCGATAAGGCTTGCCATCGACCTCTTCGTCACACCGCCCAATCTTTATTCGCTGTCCGGCGCGGGCTTCAACTGATGAATGGCCTGAAAGCGCTCGCAACCGCCGCTCTTCTGTCATTGATCGCCGCCGCACCCGCGAAGGCGCAGACGCCGCCGACCGAAAGCATCCAGATCGGCCTTTCCACCGACAAAGTCTCGATCACCGCCGGCTTTTCCGGTGCCGACCTGACCATTTTCGGCTCGCTGGAAAATCCCGATCCGCTGGTGGCGCGCCAAGGCCGCTACGACATCATCGTCGTGCTCGAAGGTCCACCCAAGCCGGTGGTGGTGCGCCGCAAGGACCGGGTGCTCGGCGTCTGGGTCAACCTGGAATCCGAGACCTTCGAAAACGTGCCGGTGTCCTATTCGGTGGCGACGACGCGGCCGTTGCAGGACATCACCGAGCCGAACAGCTACAGGCAATTGTCGCTCGGCGCCTCCAATCTCTACATGCAGCCGGCCGATGCCGGCGACAGCCCGGCCACGATCGAGGAATTCACCGCGGCGTTGCGCGAACGCAAGGCCGCAACCGGCCTCTACAGCGAGAATGTCGGCGGCGTGCAGTTCCTGTCACAGAACCTGTTCCGCGCCACGGTGCGGCTGGCGCCGAACGTTCCGGTCGGCACCCACAAGGCGCGCGCGTTCCTGTTCAAGAGCGGCCTGTTCATCAAGGAGAGCTCGGCCCAGCTCGAAATCCGCAAATCCGGTTTCGAACAGTCGATCTTCCGTGTCGCCCACGACTATTCCTTCCTCTACGGCGTCTTCGCCATATCACTGGCCATGGTGACGGGCTGGCTCGGAAGGTTGATCTTCCGCAAGGACTAAGGCGGCTACAAAGGGGGTTCCCCTTTCCTGGATCATGCTATAGACCGCCACCTCCCGGCCCGCCGGGCAACACGCACAATTCAATTCGGCAGAGCAGTCCGGCCACCCCGGACGACAGAGAGCGCACGCTTCACAGACGGCGCCGAACCGCTGCCTTAGCAGAGATGACAGGAGGCTGCGATGCGACCAGCATTCGCCGGCATCGATTTTGGCACTTCCAACTCCACCGTGGGCGTGGTCAGGAGCGGCCAGCCGCACCTCGTCGCGCTGGAAGGCGGCGAGGTCACGCTGCCAAGCGCCGTGTTCTTCAACTTCGAGGACAACCGTACCTGTTTCGGCCGCCACGCAATCGCCAATTACACCGACAGCGTCGAAGGTCGGCTGATGCGCTCGCTGAAGAGCGTGCTCGGCAGCGCGCTCGCGCAGGAAAAGACGCGCATCAAGGCGCGGTCGATCGGCTTCATGGAGATCGTCGGCCTGTTCCTCGGCCATCTGCGAAAAAGACTGGAGGACGATGCCGGCGGCGCCGTCGAGAGCGTGGTGCTCGGTCGGCCGGTGCAGTTCGTCGACGGCGACGCCGAGGCCGATGCCAGGGCACAAAGCGAGCTCGAAGGAGCCGCCCGCGCCCAAGGCTTCAAGCATATCGCCTTCCAGTTCGAACCGATCGCGGCGGCCCTCGACTACGAGCAGAAGGTGACGCGCGAGGAACTGGCGCTGATCATCGACATGGGTGGCGGCACGTCGGACTTCTCGATCGTAAGGGTCTCGCCGCAGCGTGCCCGCTCGCTTGACCGCAAGGACGATATCCTGGCCAGCCGCGGCATCCATATCGGCGGCACCGACTTCGACCGATTGCTCAGCATCGCGCATGTGATGCCGGAACTCGGCTACCTCAGCCCGACCAAGGACGGCAAGCGCAACCTGCCGGCCAGCTACTTCATCGATCTTGCCACATGGCAACGCATCAACCTGGTCTACACGGCCAAGGCGATGACGCATCTGCGCCAGATCCGCTACGAGGCCGAGCGCGCCGATCTCGTCGACCGCTTCATCCATATCGTCGAGCACCGGTATGGGCACGCGCTGGCCGCTCTTGTCGAAAGGGCCAAGATCGCGCTGACCGACAAGGTCTCGGCCGATGTCGAGGTGAGGCTGCCGGAAGTCCAGTTCGCCGCCGAGATCACCCGAAAGGCGCTGAACGCCACGATCGCCAGGGACATCGAGCGCGTTGCCGCCACGGTCGGCCAGACCATCGGCGACGCCGGGGTCAAGTCGTCCGACATCACCGCCGTGTTCCTGACCGGAGGATCCACCGCGATCCCGCTGGCGAGACAAAAAATCCTGTCGCTGGTGCCTCAGGCTTCGGTCATCGAGGGCGATATGTTCGGCTCGGTCGGACTTGGCCTTGCGCTGGACGCGCAGCGCAAGTTCGGCTGATATCCGGACAATTCACGAACGCGCGGACGCCTTCTCGTCGGCCCCCAAATGCGCCTTGAGCGCCATCTGGGCCAGGCTTGCCTGGCGGTCGCGATGTGTAATCATGGCGAAGTCGCGTTTCGGCAGTTCGAGCGGCACGGACCGCAGGCTGCCTTCAGCAACGGCGCGTCCAACGACGAGCTCCGAAATGATGGTGGCGCCGGCACCGGCCTCGACCGCCTGGCGAACCGCCTCGTTGCTCGGCAGCACCAGAAATATCTGCAGGTCGTCAAGCGAAATCCCTTCGCGGCGCGCCAGATCCTCCAGCACCTCCCGCGTGCCGGAACCGCCCTCGCGGATGATCCAGCGCAGCCCTTTTATGTCGGGGCGGCCCGGCGCGATTTCGGCGATCTCGGGATGAGAACCGGCAACCACCAGCATCAACCGGTCGATATCGACCTTGGCGCGGCGCAATATGTCAGACTCGGTGCGCCCCTCGACCAGGCCGAGATCGGCGGTTCCATCCAGCACGCTGGCTTCGACCTGCCTGGTGTTGCCGATGCTGACGCTCAGCCTGACCGCAGGATAGGCTTCGTGGAAGGACGCCAGCCGGCGCGGCAGCCAATAGCTGGCGATCGTCAGGCTGGCGGCGATGGAGAGGCTGCCGGCAACCGTCTGCGAGACATGTTCCAGCACATTGCGTGCGGCGGCGGCTCGTTCCAGTACGGCCTTGGCTTCTGGCAGGAACCGGTGACCGGTCTGGGCAAGCTCGATGTTGCGGCCGACGCGGTTGAACAGATGGACGCCATGCTGTTCCTCAAGCGCGCGGATGGCAGCCGACGCGGCCGATTGGGAGATGCCCAGCAGCTCCGCCGCTTTGGTCATGTGGCCGCGCTCGGCGACGGCGACAAATATCCGCAACTGGTCAAGTGTCATAAGGCATTAAGAACCAATATCGATCGAATTTACAAGAACAATTGATTAGACGGGTTGATAGCTTTATTCTAAGTTTTCAATCGAAGTTAGAAAAAATTCGCTACCGATTGACAGAGAATGAAATGATCGGGCGGTTCAAGTCCCTGTTCGCGCACTGGACCCGCGGCCTGCGGCGGCGGCTGGCCGGCGATCGCTATCATCCGGAAGAGCATTACATGCGCGGTCCCGGGCCGAAAACCAGGGCCAAAGCCGCGAACCGCAGAAGCGCTCGGGGATCATGACCCAAGGATCTCTGCGCGGCGCGAATTCCGCCCCGTCCCAACGCCCGCTCGCCGACACGAACGCACCCGACGAGAACGATGGCGTCGACACCTCGCCCGCCGTCTCCGACCGCATCGCCAAGACCACATGCTATATGTGCGCCTGCCGCTGCGGCATCGACGTGCACATCAAGGACGGCAAGGTCCGCTACATCAACGGCAACAAGGATCATCCGGTCAATCGCGGCGTGATCTGCGGTAAGGGCAGCTCCGGCATCATGCAGCATTACAGCCCTGCCCGGCTGAAAAAGCCGCTGCTGCGCACCGGCTCGCGCGGCTCGGGAGAATTCCGCGAGATCGAGTGGGAAGAAGCGCTGACGATCGCCGCGGAGCGGCTTTCGTCCATCCGCCGCAGCGACCCGAAGAAACTCGCCTTCTTTACCGGCCGCGACCAATCGCAATCCCTGACCGGCTGGTGGGCAAGCCAGTTCGGCACGCCGAACTTCGCCGCGCATGGCGGTTTCTGTTCGGTGAACATGGCCGCAGGCGGGCTTTATACGATCGGCGGCTCGTTCTGGGAGTTCGGCGAACCCGACTGGGACAATACCCGGTATTTCATGCTTTTCGGCGTCGCCGAGGACCATGATTCCAACCCGATCAAGATCGGCCTCGGCAAGCTGAAGGCGCGCGGCGCCAAGGTGGTGTCGATCAATCCATGCCGCACTGGCTACAACGCCATCGCCGACGACTGGATCGGCATCCGGCCGGGCACCGACGGCCTATTCGTGTTTGCCCTCATCCACGAGCTCTTGAAGGCAGGCCGCGTCGATCTCGACTATCTCCTGCGCTACACCAACGCCCATGTGCTCGTCATCCAGGATCCGGGTGCGGCCGATGACGGGCTGTTTGTCCGCGATGGCGCCGGCAACCTGCTCGCCTGGGACAGAGTGGCGAAGGTGCCTGTCCGCGCCACCGACGCCAGCGCCAAACCGGCATTGACCGGCAGCTTCACCGTCGACGGTCGTCGCTGCGTTCCGGTGTTCCAGCTGATCGCCGATCGATACCTCGATGAGAGCTATTCGCCCGATGCGGTCGCGGAGCGCTGCGGCATTGCCGCCGATACGATCCGCAGGATCGCCGCCGAGCTCGCTCATGTCGCCTTTGAGCAGACGATCGAACTGCCGGTGGCGTGGACCGACTGGGCCGGCCACCGCCACGAGACGATTAGGGGACGGCCTGTGTCGATGCACGCGATGCGCGGCATCTCAGCCCATTCCAACGGTTTTCATTCTTGCCGAGCCATTCATCTTCTGCAGGTGCTGCTCGGTACGGTGGACGTCCCGGGCGGCTTCCGCTTCAAACCGCCTTATCCGCGTTGCGCGCCGCCAGGACCGAAGCCTGCCGGCAAGAGCGTCCGGCCGATGACGCCACTGGACGGCATTCCGCTCGGCTTCGTCTGCGGGCCTGACGACCTTCTGGTCGATGAGGCAGGGGTGCCGATCCGCATAGACAAGGCCTATTCCTGGGAGGCGCCGCTCGCTGCGCACGGCTTGATGCACACCGCCATCCGTAACGCCTGGGCCGGCGATCCATACAAGATCGACACACTGATGATGTACATGTCGAACATGGCCTGGAATTCCTCGATGAACACCGTCGAGACGATTCGTATGCTGACCGACCGCGACGAGGCGGGCAATTACAAGATCCCTTTCATCATCTATTCCGACGCCTATTATTCCGAGACCGTGCCGTTCGCTGACCTCGTGCTGCCCGACACAACCTATCTCGAACGGCACGACTGCATCAGCCTGCTCGACCGGCCGATCAGCCATGCCGACGGACCGGGCGATGCTATACGCCATCCCGTGGTCGAGCCGGACCGGGACGTGCGCCCGTTCCAATCGGTGCTGATCGAGCTCGGCGCGCGCCTCGGCCTGCCGGGTTTCGTCAGAGAAGACGGGGCGGCCAAATATGCCGACTATGCCGACTACATCGTCAATCACCAGCGCACGCCCGGTATCGGCCCGCTTGCCGGCTGGCGTGGCAAGGACGGCAATTCGACCGGCAAGGGCGAGCCAAACCCGGACCAGTTGCAGCGCTACATCGACAATGGCGGCTTCTGGCACCACGATTTCGCTGAGGACCAGCGTTACTACAAGATGGCCAACCGGTCCTATCTCGATTTCGCGGTGCAGATGGGCTTCATCCCGAAGGCCGAACCAGTCGTCTTCCAGCTCTATTCCGAACCCTTGCAGCGCTTTCGTCTTGCCGCGCGCGGCCATGGTCGGGCCGTGCCGCCCGAGAGCGAACGCCAGCGCATCGAGACCTACATGGACCCGCTACCCTTCTGGTACGTGCCGTTCGAGGAAGCGGCCGTCGACCAGCAGAAATATCCGTTGCATGCGCTGACGCAGCGGCCGATGCACATGTACCATTCCTGGGGTTCGCAGAATGCGTGGCTGAGGCAGATTACCAGCCAAAACCGGCTGTTCGTGCATGAGAGGACCGCCGCAGGTCTCGGCCTTGCCGACGACGACTGGGTGTGGATCGAAAGCATCAATGGCAAGGTCAAGGGACAGATCAAGCTGGTCGAGGGCGTGAACGAAAGCACGGTCTGGACCTGGAACGCCATCGGCAAAAGGCGCGGCAGCTGGGGGCTGAAGGACGATGCCGCCGAGAGCAATCGCGGCTTCCTGCTCAACCACATCATCGGCGACCAGACCACGGCAGACACCAACGGCAGGCGGTATTCGAATTCCGATCCGGTGACCGGCCAGGCGGCATGGTTCGATCTCAAGGTGCGCATCGTCAAATGCGCGGCGGAGGAAGCCGGTTTCACCGAGCCGCAATTCGAGCGTTTCCACCAGCCGCCGCAATTCCAGCCATCGCCGGACACACTTCGCTTTGGCGCCGAATTCCGCATGAACAGGGAAGCCGCCAAATGACCTGCGTCCCCGCCCACACGGGCAAAAAACTAGGCCTGGTCATAGACCTCGACACCTGCGTCGGTTGTCAGGCCTGCGTCACCGCCTGCAAGGAATGGAACACCGGCGGCCACATGGCGCCGCTGACCGACATCGACCCCTATGGCGGCCATGTCGACGGCGTCTGGTTCAATCGCGTGCACAGCTACGAGCACACCACCGCGATGGGCGGCCGCACGGTGAACTTCCCGCGCTCGTGCCTGCATTGCGAGACGCCGGCCTGCGTCACTGTGTGTCCGACCGGCGCCTCCTACAAACGAGCCTCGGACGGCATCGTGCTGGTCGATGAGGACAAGTGCATCGGCTGCAAGCTATGCAGCTGGGCCTGCCCCTATGGCGCGCGCGAATTCGACACCGATGTCGGCGTGATGAAGAAATGCACGCTCTGCGTCGACCGCATCTACAATGACAATCTGGCCGAGGAGGACCGCGTGCCGGCCTGCGTCGCGGCCTGTCCGACCAGCGCACGGCATTTCGGCGATCTCGGCGACCCCGCCTCGGCGGTGTCGCAACTGGTTGAGGAGCGTGGCGGCGTCGACCTGATGCCGGAACTCGGCTACCGCCCGACCAACAAATACCTGCCGCCGCGCGCGCATACCGAACGCGCAGCAAAGATTTCTGCGCCAACCCTGGAGCCGGTGAGGGCCGAGGGTGGGTTCCTCGGCTGGGTCGACCGCATGCTCTCGAACTAAACCCCATGCATCCAGCCTTCTCGGTCGTCTTCTTCACCACCGCCACCGGCGCCGGCTACGGCCTGCTGGCGCTGCTCGGCGTGCTGGCGCCACTTGGCGTCATCGCACCCGATTTCTGGCTGGGCTTCATCGGCATGGGACTGGCGCTCGGGCTGATCACCGCCGGCCTGTTGTCCTCGACCGGACATCTCGGCCGCCCCGAACGCGCCTGGCGTGCGTTCTCGCAATGGCGCAGTTCCTGGCTATCGCGCGAAGGCGTCGCCTCGGTCGCCACCTTCGTCCCGGCCGGACTGTTTGGCATTGGCTGGGTCATTCTTGGCCGCACCGATGGCTGGGTCGCCGCCGCCGGACTTCTGGCAACGATTGGCGCCGTCATCACCGTCTGCATGACCGGCATGATCTATGCCTCGCTGAAACCCATCGCTCAGTGGCACAGCCCTTACACCTTGCCCGGCTATCTCATTTTCTCGGCTATGAGCGGCAGTGTACTTCTGGCCGCGCTATGCCAAGGCTTTGCCGTCGGTTCCAAAATGCTTCTGGCAGCCTGCGTACTGCTGACCCTGCTCGGTTGGGCCTGGAAGCTTGCGACCTGGCGGTACAACGACCAATTGGAAATCCCCACCAACGCCAACACCGCAACCGGGCTTGCCGGGGGGACGGTTAGATCGCTGGAATGGCCGCATACCGAGGAAAATTATTTGCTCAAGGAAATGGGTTTTCGCATCGCGCGCAAGCACAGCGCAAAGATGCGGCGGATCACCCAGCTCCTGGGTTTCGCGCTACCCGCCTTGCTGCTGATTACGGCCTTCGCCTTGCCGTCACCTTTCGCGGCGCTCGCATCGGTGTTCGCCGCGGTCGCACAGTTTGTCGGCATGCTGGTCGAACGTTGGCTGTTCTTCGCCGAAGCGAAGCACACGGTCACTCTCTACTACGGGAAATAGCGGCTTCAGCCGGGTCGCAGCATCGAGCCTGAAATCGCAAAGATGCGGTCCGTGCCGAGCATATAGGCCATCAGCGATTCCAGGCGGAACAGGCCGGCATAGGCGCGGTCGAGCACGTTGAGTGAGCCGGTATAGGCGCCGAAGGCGGGCATGATCATGCGGCCGCCATCGCCGGCGAAGCAGCGCCGCCGCACTGAACGGCCCTGCTGGACGATGCGGGCGCAGGGATGGAGATGGCCCGATATCTCGCCCTCGACGCGCAGCTTCGACGGCTCGTGCCGGAACAGCAACGAGCCGATGGCGAGTTCGCGCACCGTATCGCCCGGCAGGTCGGCCGGCGCCTCCGGGTCATGGTTGCCGGCCACCCAGAACCAGTCGCAGCCCGCCATCAGCGCCTCCAGCCGTTCGCGGAAACTTCGATGCATGCGCTCGGCGCCGCCGCCATCATGGAAGGAATCGCCCAGGCTGATGACGATTGCCGGCTGGTAGTCTGAGATGACGGCCTGCAATCGCAGCAAGGTCGCGCCGGTGTCATAGGGCGGGAGCAGCATGCCGCGCCTTGCCAGCGATGAGCCTTTTTCCAGATGCAGATCGGAAACGGCCAGAAGCTTGAGCTCGGGAAAGTAGAGCACGCCGCGCGGATCGCAGACCGCACGTTCGCCGGCGATGCCGACCAGATCGGCGTCGGCGATCAACGATGCGCGCGCCAGCGAAAAATTCATTCCTCAGCCATCTCCGGCCCCATGGCTTCCTCAACCAGCGTGGCCGCATCCATCAGCAGCGTTTCATCGGCTTCGCCGTGCACCGGCATCTTGCCGATCTCGAGCATGATCGGCACGGCGAGCGGCGATATCTGTTCGAGGTTCTTATGCATGATTCGACCTTGAATGCGCGAGAGCATGTCCGCAAGTCTGCTGACATCGAGCAGGCCCGCCGCCGCGTCCGCGCGCGTCGCCTGGAGCAATATGTGATCCGGCTCATGGCTGCGCAGGACGTCATAAATAAGGTCTGTCGAGACAGTCACCTGACGGCCACTCTTCTCCTTGCCGGGATGACGCTTTTCGATCAGCCCTGAAATCAGCGCGCAATTGCGAAAAGTGCGCTTGAGAAGCCAGCTGTCTGCCAGCCAGGCCTCGAGATCGTCGCCAAGCATGTCCTCATCGAAAAGCGCGCCGAGCGAAGGTTTTCCGGCTTTGAACATCGCCCCCATGTCGCCCAGCGACCAAATGGCCAAGGCATAGTCGGTGGCGACGAAGCCAAGCGGCCTGGCGCCCGTCCTGTCCAGACGGCGGGTAAGCAGCATGCCGAGCGTCTGGTGGGCCAGCCTGCCCTCGAAGGGGTAGGCGACCAGATAGTGGCGGTTGCCGCGCGGAAAGGTCTCGATCAGCAGGTCATCGCGTTTGGGCAGCACCGATTTGTCGGCCTGGAAGCGCAGCCAGTCGGCCACCTGCTCGGGCAGTTTCTTCCACCGCTGCGGATCGTCCAGCATGGCGCGGACCTGTTCGGCGAGATAGGTCGAAAGCGGGAACTTGCCGCCGCCATAGTAAGGCACCTTCGCATCGCTGCCGGGCGCGTTCGAGACGAAGCACTCATTCTCGCGAATGCCTTCGAAGCGAAGAACTTTGCCGGCGAACATGAAGGTGTCGCCATGCGTCAGCGTCTCGAGGAAAGCCTCCTCGATCTTGCCTAAAACCCTGCCGCCGCGCGACACGGAACCCTTGCTGCCGGCCTGGACATAACGCACGTTGAGCGCCGGCACCTCGATGATAGTGCCGACGTTCAGCCTGTATTGCTGGGCCACGCGCGGATTGGATACCCGCCACAATCCCTCCTTGTTGAGGCGGATGCGGGCGTATCGCTCATAGCTCTTCAAGGCGTAGCCACCCGTGGCGACGAAATCGACGACGCGGTGGAATGTCGGCCGACCCAGCCCGGCATAGGGGGCCGCCGACCGCACCTCCTCGTAAAGATCGTCCGCGCGGAACGGTGCGCCGCAAGCACAGCCAAGGACATGTTGCGCCAGCACGTCCAGCCCGCCATCGACCAGTGGAGGCGTATCCTGCGCGCCGAGATAGTTGGCGTCCAGCGCTGCCCGGCATTCGAGCACCTCGAAGCGGTTGGCCGGAATGAGGACGGCTTTGGACGGTTCATCCATGCGGTGGTTGGCGCGGCCGATGCGCTGCGCCAGCCGGCTCGCTCCTTTCGGTGCGCCGACATGGACGACGAGGTCGACGTCACCCCAGTCGATGCCGAGGTCGAGCGTCGAGGTGGCAACGATGGCGCGCAGCGCATTGTCGCCCATCGCCTTCTCGACCCGCCGCCGCTGCGCGACATCGAGCGACCCATGATGCAAGGCGATCGGCAAGGTATCTTCGTTGACGCGCCACAGTTCCTGGAACAGCAACTCCGCCTGGCTGCGCGTATTGACGAACAGCAGGGTAGTCTTATGGCGCTTGATCTCGCGGTAGATCTCCGGCGTCGCGTAGCGCGCCGAATGCCCCGCCCACGGTACGCGCTCTTCCGAGTCAAGGATGGATATTTCGGGCTTTGCGCCGCCGGTAGCGACGATCAGTTCGGCCATATCGCCGGGTGGATTCTGGCCGACCAGCCAGCGGCGCAATTCGTCCGGTTCGGCCACCGTGGCGGAAAGTCCGATGGTCTGAACCTCGGGCACGAACTGGCGCAGCCGCGCCAGGCCAAGCGCCAGGAGATGACCGCGCTTCGAAATCACCAGCGAATGCAACTCGTCGAGCACGACATAGCGCAGGTCTTCGAAGAAACGCCTTGCATCGGGAGCCGCGATCAGCAGCGCAAGCTGCTCGGGCGTGGTGAGCAGGATGTCGGGCGGCACCAGCTTCTGCCGCTGGCGTTTGTGCGCCGGCGTGTCGCCGGTGCGGGTCTCGATGGTGAGGGAGAGCCCGATCTCCTCCACCGGCTTGCCAAGGTTGCGCTCGATGTCGACAGCCAGCGCCTTCAGCGGCGAGATGTAGAGTGTGTGGATGCCGCGATGGGCCTGACCCGGTTTTCGCCTGGCCCTGACGGCCAGTTCGGTCAGCGAAGGCAGGAACCCGGCCAGCGTCTTGCCGGCGCCGGTCGGTGCGATCAGCAGTACCGACTGCCCTGCCTGAGCCCTCGCCAGCAATTCGATCTGGTGCGCGCGCGGCGCCCAGCCCTTCTCGCCAAACCATCTGAGGAATGGGTCGGGCAGAATGACGGCGGCATTCTGGTCGGCAAGGCGCGGCTTCTCTGTCACGCGTCAGAGTTAGCGCGACGGCGCGCTAACGCCAAGAACAATCGGAACAAAAGGTGATCGAGCAGTTTTTCTCTCCCTGGGAGAAGGGAGGATTGGCGCTAGGGCCGCCGGAACCCCGTCGGCCCGCCGTAGAGATAGCCGATGCGGGCGACGGCTTCCTTCAGGCCTTCGCGCGACACCAACATGGTGTGGCCGTTGGCGTGGATCATGGTCTCGGCATCGGTCATGATGGCGACATGGCCTTTCCAGAAAACGAGATCGCCGCGGCGCAGGCCGGAATAATCGGGGCCTGGATCGAGCGGCTCGCCGATGCTCTGCGCCTGCATGTCGGAATCGCGCAGGACATCGGCGCCGGCCATGCGCATCGCCAGTTGCACGAGGCCGGAGCAATCGATGCCGAAGCCGGAGACACCACCCCAGAGATATGGCGTGCCGAGAAACATCTCGGCCACCGAAACATAGTCGGCGGCCACATTACTGAGCGGCCGCAGGTGACCCGCTATGATTGCCTCACCGGAGGGCAGGACGGCATAGTGGGTGCCGCGCGTTTCGGCGGACCCGGTCACCGTGACGGTGGACCCCATCGACAGCTGTCCCGCGATCGGAAGGCGCAGATCCGGGCCGGGATAGAGGAAAGTTCGGGGCACGGAGACGATATGGGTGAGCGCATGATCCCGCCCGCCCAACATGGCGTCGGCGACATAGCCGACATAACCGTCCCGTTCGGCCTGGATCCAGGCCCAGCCCTCTCTGTCCTCGAAAACGAGCACGTCATCGCCGAATAGCGCTTGCGTGTTGACACCAGCGTCTGGACGCGGAGCCTTGCGGATATCGGCAACCGGGATCGAAATCCGCGCCGGCCGGCCGGCGACAAAGCGGTCGGCAGCGACCTCTCCTTTCAATCTCGCATCGGCAAGATCGGGCCGAAAGGCGTGGAGGCGGGCATCCCTGGCGGTCAAATCAGTTCATCCATTGAAGCGGCTGGTCGTCAGATGGGCAGCTCTTGTGCCTTGGCGATGATACCATCGCCGAAGCGCTCGACAAAGAGGGCGCCCTCGACCGTGCGCTTGATCAGCACGTTGCGCTTGTCGAGCTCGTCACGATGGCGCGACACCAGTTTGAGCGCGCCCATCGTGTCGAGCGCCCTGGTGATGACCGGCTTGGTGACGTTGAGACGGGCCGCCAGCCCGCGCACCGTGTGCGGCGGCGGATCGAGATAGATGGTGAACAGGATAGCCGTCTGGCGCATGGTGAGGTCGGGCGCGTCGTCGCGCACCTGCGACAGCATCACTTGCTGCCACAATCGCAAGGCCTGGCTCGGGCGCATCGAAATCGACATCGCACGAGAATGACGGCAAATTGTTTCGGTTCCGTTTCAGTTTCAGCAATCTGCCGGCCCTGAAAGTCGCCGCCACATCAGCCAAAACGCTTCGAGATGACGTGCTCCAGTGCCCGGATGCCTTGCGCCTCGCCGCCGGCAGGTCCGTGCGGACGATCGGCGGGGTTCCAGGCGAAGATGTCGAAATGCGCCCAGCTTGCCGTCTTCTCGACAAAACGCTTGAGGAACAGCGCCGCGGTGATCGAACCGGCGAACCCATCGGTGGTGACGTTGTTGATGTCGGCGATCTTCGACGACAGCTTCGCATCATAGGGCCGCCACAGCGGCATGCGCCACAGCGGATCCTCGACCGCCAGCGAGGCGGCCGCCAGGTCCGAGGCCAGCGCCTCGTCGCCGGTGTAGAAGGGCGGCAGGTCCGGACCGAGCGCGACACGGGCAGCCCCGGTCAGTGTCGCCATGTCGACAAGCAACTGCGGCTCCTCCTCGTCGGCCAGCGCCAGCGCGTCGCCCAGAACCAGTCTCCCCTCGGCGTCGGTGTTGCCGATCTCGACTGACATGCCCTTACGGCTCGCCAACACGTCGCCAGGCCTGAAGGCGTTGCCGGCGATCGAATTCTCGATGGCCGGGATCAGCACGCGCAGCCGCACGTTCAATCCGGAGGCCATGATCATCGAGGCCAGACCCAGCACATTGGCGGCGCCCCCCATGTCCTTCTTCATCAACAGCATGCCGGACGACGGCTTGATGTCGAGGCCGCCGGTATCGAAACAGACGCCCTTGCCGACCAGCGTCACTTTCGGCGCGCTCCTTGGCCCCCAGCCCATGTCGATAAGGCGCGGTGCACCGGACGAAGCGCGGCCGACGGCATGGATCATCGGGAAATTCTGCTTGATGAGGTCGTCGCCCTTGATCACCGACACTTCGGCCTTGTGAATTTCGGCCAGGGCTCGAACCGCCTTCTCCAGCTCGTCCGGCCCCATGTCGCTGGTCGGCGTGTTGACAAGATCGCGCGTCAGGAAGACGCCTTCGACGATGCGGCGAACGCGTTTTGCCTCTACGCCGGCCGGCAATTCGAAGCGCAGCGCCTTGCCCGGTTTCTTGCCATAGCGGGTAAAGACATAGCCGCCGAGGGCCAGCGCGATCGCCGCCAGCTCCGGCTCGGCCGGCGCGGAGGCGAAATGCCAGTCGCCCTCCGCCAGGCTTTTCGCCAGCGCGCCGACGGCCAGCGCGCCCTCGCCGTCGCCAATGCCGAACAAGGCACCGCCGAGCGCGCCGTTTTCCGCAGGCACGATGAGCGTCCTGCCCGCTTCGCCGGAGAAGCCGTTGGCCCTGGCCCACGCCACGGCTGATGACGTCAGACCGGCCGTCTCCAGACCGTCCTTAGCCACCAGATGGACAGGAAGCGGGTTGTTCAGCTTGTTCTCGACCAGTTCCACTGACATTCGATGTTCTCCTGCCGACGTCCGTCGATTCGGCGCTTCTTAACTGTCCGTTAGGGTTAACAGAATATTTCTTCGAGAGGGAAGATGGTCACGCAATGGCCACGCGCACGAATGGAGGCCCAGGGTGCCGATGTCGACGAACCGCACGATGAACGCCAGCGGAAAGCGGCTCATCACCACGGCCTTCATGCTCGCGCTGGCCGCAGGCGTTGCCGGCTGCGGAACCGACAAGATCAGCACAGGCTCGATCGGACGCACCAGCGGCAAGCCGCTGGAGACGATGTCGGCGGGAGAATTGCACAATGCGACGGCAGCGCTTGGCCAGTCCTATTCCAGGAATCCCAACGATAAGCGGATAGCGACCAACTTCGCCGCGGCGCTGCAGATGGATGGCGATGCCGACCAGTCGCTTGCCGTGATGCGCAAGCTGGCGATCGCCTATCCCAAGGATCGCGACGTGCTTGCCGCCTACGGCAAGGCGCTGGCCGCCAACGGCCAGTTCGAGGCGGCGCTTGATGCCGTGCGCCGGGCGCAGACGCCGGAATATCCCGACTGGAGGCTGGTGTCGGCGGAAGCGGCCATTCTCGACCAGCTCAGCCAGAAGGACGACGCGCGCCAGCTCTACCGCAAGGCGCTGGAGCTCAAGCCGAACGAACCTTCGGTGCTTTCCAACCTTGGCATGTCCTATGTGCTGGGAGGCGACCTGCGCACCGCCGAAACCTATATGCGCTCGGCCGCACAGCAGCCGAATGCCGACAGCCGCGTGCGCCAGAACCTGGCGCTGGTCGTCGGCCTGCAGGGCCGCTTCGACGAAGCCGAGAAGATCGCCTCGCAGGAGCTGTCACCCGAACAGGCGCAGGCCAATGTCGCTTATCTCAGGCAGATGCTGGCTCAGCAAAATGCCTGGAGCCAGCTCAAGGATCAGGACAAGGCGAAAGCCGCAACCAACTGAGCGGCACGCGGCCACCGAACCCTGCATAAGAGAACCGCGCTGCGTCAGCCGCGCGGTTTTTCTTTGGATCGGTCAGATTCACCTACTGGCTGCTGGTTTCGTGCGCCTGGCCGAAGATGCCGCGCTGGCTGACCTGGATGCCGGCAGGGCCGAGGATGATGGCGAACAGCACCGGCAGGAAAAACAGGATCATCGGCACGGTGAGCTTGGGCGGCAAGGCGGCGGCCTTCTTCTCGGCAGCGTTCATGCGTTGGTCCCGGCTTTCACCCGCGAGCACGCGCAACGCATGCGCCACAGGGGTGCCGTAACGCTCGGCCTGGACGAGTGCCTGCGACACCGACTTGACGGATTCCAGGCCGGTGCGGCTGGCGAGGTTCTCATAGGCCTGCTTGCGCTCCTGCAGATAGGAGAGCTCGGCGTTCGTCAGGATGAATTCTTCCGCAAGGGCCACCGATTGGGCGCCGATCTCGTCGGCGACCTTGCGCAATGCCGCTTCCACCGACATGCCAGATTCGACGCAGATCAGCATCAGGTCAAGCGCGTCCGGCCATGCCATCTGGATCGATTGCTTGCGCTTGGTGGCGCGGTTGTTGACATAGACGACCGGTGCGTAGAAGCCGCCATAGGCAACGAGGACGCAGACGAACAGCCGGATGAACAATGGCTGCTGCGGCAGTCCTCCGAGCACGAATATGTAGATCACGCCCAGTGCGAAGCCGACAAACGGAAGCACGAGGCGGAAGAAGAGAAACCGCGTCAGCGGGTTCTGTCCACGGAAACCGGCAACCTTGAGCTTCTGCAAAGTACCCTCGTCGGCGAGGGCGCGCCGCAGGTCGAGCCTGTCGACGATGTTGCGCATGCCGATCGACTGTTCTTCGCGCAGGCCCTTGCGGCGGCGATCCGCCTCGCTTGCAAGCCGCGCGCGCTGCTTGGCGCGCAATTCGTCGCGTTCCAGCGCGACCGACTTCATGCGCGCCTTGAGCTGGTTTCCGCCAAATGCCGGCAGCAAGGTGAAGACCGTCGCGAACACGGCAATGCCGACCAGCAGCGCGATCAGGAGGCCGGGATCCGTCAGTGATTTGACGACTTGTTCGGTCATGCCGCGGCCCTAGACTTCGAAGTTCATCATCTTGCGCATCACGAAGATGCCGATCGACATCCAGACGGCCGAAACCCCCAGGATCAGGTTACCGATGCTCGTGGTGAACAGCGGCATCAGGTAGTTGGGGCTGGAGAGATAGACGAGAAACGCGACGATGAAAGGCAGCGCGCCGATGATGGCGGCGGACGCCTTGGCTTCCATCGACAGCGCCTGGACCTTGGCCTTCATCTTCTTGCGGTCGCGAAGCACGCGCGAAAGATTGCCCAGCGCCTCGGAGAGATTGCCGCCGGCCTGCGACTGGATCTGAATGACGATGCCGAAAAAGCTCGCCTCGGTGCATGGCATGGTTTCGGGCATGCGCAAGGTGGCATCCGGGATCGACAGGCCCATCTGCTGCGAATCGACGATGCGGCGAAACTCGGCCTTGACGGGCTCGGGAGATTCATTGGCGATCAGGCGCACCGCATCGTTCAGCGGCAGGCCGGATTTGACCGCGCGCACGATGATGTCGAGCGCGTTGGGAAATTCGTTGAGGAATGCCTTGACCCGCCGCGCGCGGCGAAATGAGACGAACCAGCGCGGAAGGCCCAGCGCACCGGCCAGCAGCACACCAGGCAAAACAAAAAGCGGCGCCCCCACCACAAAGGCGATGATCGTCAGGGCTAGGCCGCAAATGGCGGAATAGATGTAGAAGCGTTCGATGGAAACCTTCAGGCCGGCTTGGCGCAGTTGGGCTTTCAGCGGCGGTTTCTTGACCGCGCTGTCCTTGGATTTCTGCTTCTCGTCGAGTTCCTTCAAGGAATCCTGGACCGACTTGCGTCTTTTGGCCGCCTCCGCCACGCGATCGCGCGAGGCCTTGACGACGGAGCGATCCGTCTCCGCGGTCTTGATCGTTTCCAGCCGCTTGCCGGCCTGCTTTTCGTTGCTGATCCGGGTGAACAGGAATGCATAGGCGACCGCGCCGGCGCTGAAGCCGGCGAGCACGACAAACGCCAATACGGTGCCGTCAATTCCAAACATCGACCAGAACCCTTACGCCTGCAGCAGCGTCAGTCAGCGCGTTTCTCCATCGCCTCAAGCGCTATTGCGAGGCGCTGCTCCTCGCCATAGTAACGGGCGCGGTCCCAGAAATGCGGGCGACCGATGCCGGTCGATACATGCTCTCCCAGCAGCCGCCCATTCGCGTCCTCGCCCTTGATGTTGTAGAGGACGATGTCCTGCGTGATGATGACGTCGCCTTCCATTCCGATCACCTCGGTGATGTGAGTGATGCGGCGCGATCCGTCGCGCAGGCGTGCCGCCTGGATAATCACGTCGATGGAGCCGACGACGATTTCGCGCACGGTCTTCTGCGGCAGCGAAAAACCGCCCATTGCGATCATGGATTCGATACGATTCAGGCATTCGCGCGGGCTGTTCGAGTGGATCGTTCCCATCGAGCCGTCATGGCCGGTGTTCATCGCCTGCAGAAGGTCGAACACTTCGGGTCCGCGCACTTCGCCGACGATGATGCGCTCGGGCCGCATGCGCAGGCAGTTCTTGACCAGATCCCGCATCGTCACCTCGCCTTCCCCTTCGAGGTTGGGCGGGCGGGTTTCCAGACGGACAACATGCGGCTGCTGTAGTTGCAGTTCGGCCGAGTCCTCGCAGGTGATGACGCGTTCCTCGCGATCGATGTAGTTGGTCAGGCAGTTGAGGAGCGTCGTCTTGCCCGAGCCGGTGCCGCCGGAGATGACGATGTTGCAGCGAACACGGCCGATGATCTTGAGAACCTCGGCTCCTTGCGGCGAGATGGCGCCGAACTTCACCAGCTGATCGAGCGTCAGCTTGTCCTTCTTGAATTTGCGGATGGTGAGCGCGGTGCCGTCGATGGCGAGCGGCGGCGCGATGACGTTGACGCGGGAGCCGTCGGGAAGACGCGCATCGCAGATCGGGCTGGATTCATCGACGCGGCGGCCGACCTGGCTGACGATGCGCTGGCAGATGTTGAGAAGCTGCTGGTTGTCACGAAAACGAATGCCGGTCTGTTCGACCTTGCCGTTGACTTCGATGTAGACGTTCTTGGAGCCGTTGACCATGATGTCGGCGATGTCGTCGCGGGCGAGCAATGGCTCGAGCGGCCCATAGCCAAGCACGTCGTTGCAGATATCCTCGAGCAGTTCTTCCTGTTCGGCGATCGACATCGCGAAATTCTTGATCGCGATGATGTCGTTGACGATGTCGCGGATTTCCTCGCGCGCGCTTTCGGGATCGAGCTTGGCGAGTTGCGACAGGTCGATCGTGTCGATCAGGGCGGCGAAGACCTGGCTCTTGGTGTCGTAATAGGTTTCGCTCTTTTCGCGCGCCGCCCGCTTCGGCTCCGGAGCTATCGGCGGCGCCTCGACCGCGCGGCGGGCCGGCGGTGCAACAGGAGCGCTCGACGCAGGTGCGGCCGCCGGCCTCGCAAGAACCGCCGTATCGGCCGAATCCGCGACGGCTGGCGCGGTCGGCGCCGGTGCCGGCTGGCGGAATTCCGGCTTGAACCGGTTGCCGTCGTCGCTGCCTCTCTTACCAAACATGATCGACTACCGATTCCACTGAAGAAGCATCATTTCTTGTTGCGCGAAAGCTTGCCGAGCAGATTTCCGAGACCCGCTTTTTTCTTCACCCGGATTTCGCTGCGACCGGTCAGCACATGGGCAATTTCGTTGATCGTGGCGACAACCGGGTTCTTGGCGTCCATTTCACCAAGCATACGTCCGTTGTTGGCGGCATTGCCGAACAGCAGCGGGTCAAAGCCGATGATCGCCATCGCGGCCAGGCCGAGCGGCTCGGCGAAATCGGACGGGGAAATCTCCGGACGTTTGGGCACGCCGGCCTGATTGATGATGAGTTTGGGCGGCGAGTCGTTGGGACGAAGCCGTTTGAGCATGTCGACCAAATTCTTGGTATTGCGCAAATTGGCCAGTTCCGGCGTCGCCGTGATGACGATTTCATCGGCCTTGATCAGGGTGTTCTTGGTCCAACCCGTCCAGACATGGGGAACGTCGAGCACCAGGAGCGGCACGGTGCGCTGCGCGGTGTCGACAAGCTGCGTAAAGGCGTCGGGATCGAAATCATAGACGCGTTCGAGCGTCGAGGGCGCGGCGAGCAGCGAAAGGTGTTCGGCGCACTGGGTCAGCAGCCGGTCGAGATAGACTTCATCGATGCGCTCGGGCGAAAACACCGCTTCGGCGATGCCTTGCGCGGGATCCTGGTCGAAATTGATGTTGGCCGTGCCGAAAGCGAGGTCGAGGTCTGCGACGACCACCTCGGATTTGAACAGGGAGGACATCGCCCAAGCCACGTTATGGGCGATGGTGGAAGAGCCAACGCCACCCTTGGCGCCGACGAAGGCGATCGAGCGGCCGAGCGGCTCGGCTTCCGGATCGACAAAGATCGACGATATGACGCTGACGATGTCGGCCATCGACACCGGCGCGATGACATATTCGGAAATGCCGGAGCGGATGAGCTCGCGATAGAGGCCGACATCGTTGTAGTGGCCGATTACCACCACTTTGGAAGACGGGTCGCAATATTCCGAGAGCTGCGCGAGCTGTTCCAGCAGCTGTTTGGGTTCGCTGCGCGACTCCAGCAGGATCAGGTTCGGCGTCGGCGCCGACTGGTAGAATTCGATGGCCGTGGGGACGCCGCCCATATGGACCTTGAGATGGGCCTTGGTCATGCGGCGGTCCTCGCCGGCGCGCTCGACTGGATTGGCGACACCCTCGGTCTCGCAGAATGCCTGGATCGAGATGCGGGGAACCGGCCGCAGCGCCTGCATCGCGGCGATGTCCTGCGGCGAGGTCTCACCGCCGTCCACGGGGGTGTCATAGGCAAGATTGCTCATGGTCATCTTTCCGTGACTTCTCTTTTCCTTAGGGCGCGGCTCAGTATGTCACTTCAGAATTGCCGAGGAACTCGTCCGAAATACCCCTGCTGCGGTAGACGTCGATCACCGCGCCACGATTTTCCGCGTCGATGGTGGTCTGCTTGCGCGGCCCGATCAGGTCGGCCGGATTGGCCATCTGGGCGGCGAGATTGTTTTGATAGGAGCAGCCGAAATCGGCATAGTGTTTGTTCTCAGACGTCTCCAGCAGGTCATCTGGCCATCGTCCGCATTTGTCGGTCTGGGCCTTCACGGCGATATAGGCGACCCGGATCGGGGCGGATGTCTCACTCGAGGCAGCCTGATAGGAGACGACCACGATCCGGTTGCGCTTGACGCCCGCGGCAATCGCGAGCCGGGCGAAATCGCGCGCTGCTGCGGCGGCGGCGACCTCGTTGGCCGAGCCGCTCGGAACCTGGATCGTCAGCGTCGGGGCAGCACTCTTGTCATAGCCGTCGAGGAAACCCAGGAGCGTATCGCGCTGCGAGCCGGTCATGCCGCGGTCACCTGCACCGACAGGTAGATCTATCTTTTGGTTCTTCTCGGCGATCACGATCGGATGGTTGGTGCGGTAGTCGTCTGGAATGGCGCCGACGGTGACACTGTCGCGCTGGGCGCAGCCGGCCAGCAATGCCGCCATCGCCACCGCCAGGGCAGGAATGGCGCGCCGGAGAATTCCCGAACGGCCGGAGCGCGTGGTCATGGCGATGGTCCTTGCCTGCAATGCTGACTGAGACATGTCCGCTTCCCCGTTCACTTGTAGATGAAGCCGACGACGCCGTGATAACGGCCGCTGGGCTTGTCCGTCTGCATTGTGCCGTAGACACGATTGACTCGGCCCAGGAACATACCGGCGCCATCGCTGGCGGCGTTGAAATTGTCGTCAGGTTTGGCGAGGTCGTTTCGTGCCACCGGTTTCACCAGATAGGGCGTGATGATGATCACCAGTTCGGTCTCGTTGCGCACGAAGTCTCTGCTTCGGAACAGTGTGCCGAGCACCGGGATCTTTGTCAGCCCGGGCAGGCCGGCGACAGCCTGCCTGACGTCATCGCGGACGAGGCCGGCGATCATCATCGAACCACCTGACGGCAATTCGACGGTCGTGTCGGCAAGTCTCTTGCGGATAGACAACAGCGTGGTTCCGGGCAACCTGCCTGCAGCTTCCAGCGTGGTGGCGCCTTCGGCAGTAGGCTCCGACACGGACGTCCGGACCTTGAGGCTGATCCGACCGGCCGACAGCACAACCGGTTGGAACTCCAAGCCGATGCCGTATTCAAGTTTGTCGTTGGTGTATGTGACCTGCCCTGTCTTGTTCTCGTCCGAAACATTGTTCGTACGGCTGGTGATGAGATTGAACTCGCCACCGACCCTGAATGTTGCCTTCTCACCCGACACGGCGGTGAGGGTCGGCTCCGCCAGCGTCTTCATGACGCCACCTTGCTCCATTGCGTTTAGATACGCCTGAAGCGCCGAGGTGCCGATCGAAGCTCCCGAGAATTGCGAGAGCGGTTTCCCAAGCCCGTATGCCGGGGTGCTCATCGCGTCATAGCTGATGCCGTTGCTACCGCCGCTGCCCACCATGTTGACGCCAAGCTGCTTCATCACGGAGCGGCTGACTTCGGCGACCGTCACCTTGAGCGTGACCTGGTCGTCGCCGATGATCTGCAAAAGATTGACGATTTTCGAGACGCGGCGTTCCTGGTCCGGATTGTTGATGTCGACACCACTCTGGGCCGAGCCGCCGGCCGCGGTCTGCGAATATTGTCCCGTCGTCGCTTCACCGCCCGAGACGAAGATCGTCGCCAGGTCGACGGCGCGTTTGGCGTCCAGCGGCGTGTCGACGGTTCCCGTCAGGACGACGTTGTCGTTCAGCAGTTCGACCTTGATGGACGATGTCGGGATGAAGCGCTTGATATAATCCTCCAGGCCTGCGACGTCGCGTTCGACGGCCAGATCGAGGCTGACGATCTGTTCGCCATTCGGCCCGAACACAAAGATGTTGGTCTCGCCAACCGCCTTGCCGAACAGGTAGATGCGCCTCGCGGTGCGGGTCACCGCATCGGCGACGGTCGGATTGGCGACAAGAATGTCGTAGGCATCACTCGGCAGGTCGATGACCACCGACTTGTTGAGGCCGAGCTTGACGCGCTGGGTGGCCGCCGAAGCCGAAACCTGTGCACTCTTGGCCTCGACAACGCTCTGCACGTTTGTCCCAATGAGCAGCAGGCCGAAAGCCGCTGCCATGATCGCCGGCAGTTTACCGCTTAGCCTCATTTCCTTGCCCCCACTTCGGAAACTTCGCCCGACTTGATCAGCCTGACCGTTCCCTTGCGGCCATTGCCGGAAACGAGATAGTCGGCCTCATCCAAATTCTTTTCCTGGGTGTCCGTGATCGCGCGCAGCGCGAGCGTCAGGCGATCCGCCATCTGCTGGGCGACGGTGATGATCTCCGCCTGCTTGGGCGTCAGTTCCAGCGTGGCGGTCTGGCCCACCCTGGTCTTCTTGCCTTCCTCGTCCTCCTGGATGGTCTGGTCGATCGCCAGGACGCGGATGTTCTTGAGGATGGTTTCGGTGTTGAAGCCGGAGCCGCCGCTGTTGGCATCGGCCCGGCGGGTCATAATGACGTCGACGAAATCATTCGGAAGGATGAAGCCGCCGGCAGAGGTGTCGGCCGATATCGTCGTGGCGACCGCCCGCATGCCGGAGGGCAGGATCGACGACATGAAGCTTTGCCCCTCGCCGATCAGCTTGGAACGCCGCACCGGCTCGCCCGCGTACATCGGCACACGGGCTATGGACCCCTTCAGTTTCTCCAGGGCGTCGGGAGCAGTGGCCTTGGTGATGAAATTGGCGTTGATGCCGTCGGCCGGCCAGGATTGCCAGGCAATGTTGTTCTCGAGCTGGCTGCCCATGGTGACATCACCCGACAGGACAAGCACGTCCTGCAATGCCACGGCGGGAGCCGCTGGACCGGACTCGACGATCTGCGGTGGCGGCGCGGCGACCATGTTCTTCGCGACATAGCCAGCACCACCCGCCGCGGCGACCGCCACGCTCAGAATAATCAATCGGGATGCTGGCATCTGTCCGAACCCTCGCCTTGGCAAACCACCTAGCCAGGCCGGACTTTGCAGCGGCAATCGTCAAAACAAGGTTAATGTAATGCTTACGATCGTGATTAATTTAAGGTTTACATAAATTAGCTGTATTGCGCAGCCACGGACAAACAGCCAGCCCCGCTCCGCGGAGCCAGCCGCAACACAGCCAAGGAATGATCGGTAAGGTCAGGCCGCCAGCCTGGCCAGCGCCCAGACCATCAGGGGCGAATCCGGGTAGGTCAGCAATCCGCCCAAACCGAGCGCGATGCCGTAGGGAACCCCGGTCGTCTCGTCCGCGAAGTGACGCAGGAACGGATTGCGGCCGGTAAAAACCGCAAGCGGCGACTTCCGGTAGACGAGAATGGCAAGCGTCAGCAAGCCGCCTATGAAGGTCGAGACCACGAGATACTCGACGAGCTGGATGTTGAGTCCCATCCACACGGCGGTCGCGGCCAGCAGCTTGGCATCACCGCCGCCCATGCCGCCCATTGCAAAGAGGCCGAACGTTGCGGCAAGAACCAGCGCGCCGGCGGCGAAATGCCAGCCATAGGCCGCCCATTCCATGCCGGTCAGCGGCGCAACCAGCGCGAAGACGACGACGAGCAGCACCGGCACGCGATTGGCGATCGTCATCGACAGCATGTCGGAGATCGCGGCGAACAGCATGCAGAACGGGAAGACGACGAAGATCAGGGCTTCAAGCATCGGCGCTATGCCTATTATCGGATTAAGCCGCACTCAATCTAAGCATGTTCGATTAACGATTGATGAGGCCCAGGGCAAAAAGACATTGAATAGAACAAGGGCCGCCAGGTGGCGGCCCTTGTCCAGAACGCAATCCAAGCGCTCAATATACTTGACGTCGTTCAGGGCGTCGGGACGTTGTTCAGGGACGTTCCGATAGCTTCGAACTTGGCGTTGATGGCGTTGCCAAGCGCGCCGGCGCCGACGATGATGGCGAGCGCGATGAGGGCGGCGATCAGACCATATTCGATAGCGGTCGCGCCGGATTCGTCCTTTACGAAACGTGCAATGAGATTAGACATTCGAGAGCTCCTACTCCACGTGTTACAGCACTTCCGTCAACTTCTGTGATGGTTGATCGGATGCTGCCAATCTAGGGAGAAGCTCTTTCGATCGACTTAATAAACAGCCTTACCGATTCCTTTCCCGGTTGGAACATATTGCGTGGTTAACTATGGGCTAAGCGCCGGCCGAGGCGCAATTCCCAGGCAAGCAGCCGCAAAAGAAACAGCTCCGCGGCGCGTATGACGATCGCGGCATATGGCGCCCGGGCCTGCTTAACCGTTGGTTCACCAATCTCGTTCATGTTCCGTTGAACAGTCCGCCCGCCTGGAGCGCGTCAATGGCCGAGCCGAAATCGTCGATCCTGATTGCCGTGCTTCTTGCCGCCGTGAGCTTTGTCATGCCCGCCAGGGCCGACACCGGCATCGAGGTCACCATGAACCAGGCCAAGATCGTCAAACTGTCGCGCCCCGCCGACACGATCGTGGTCGGCAACCCGGCAATCGCCGACGCGTCCGTGCAGGACGCCTCGACGATCGTGCTGACTGGCAAGGGCTTCGGCGTCACCAACCTCGTCGTCCTCGACCAGGATGGCAGCCCGATCATCGATGAACAGATCACCGTCGTGCGGCAGGCGGCCTCGTCGGTGCGCATCTACCGGCGCGCTGAAGTTCAGACCATGTCCTGCACGCCCTATTGCGAAAGCTCCTACAAGAGCGAAGCCGAAAAATCCTCAGAAGCCGAGATGAGCGTCAGCCGGTAGGCACGCGGTCCAGGTTAGCGGGTGGTTAAGGCGCCCGCGGCGACTTTAACGATCATTCAAACCGGACTTCAACTGGTTTGCACTAGTACACCTGCCGAGACCGTCTGGGGATGGGCAGGATCAGAGCATGAGCATCGAATTCGTCTCGACAAGCGACCGCAAGGCAAGACGGGCACGGCTTTTCGCACGCTTCGCCGGCGACCGCCGCGGCAGTACGGCACTGGAATTCGCGCTGCTCGCATTGCCGTTCGCGGTTCTTGTCTTCGCCATCCTGGAAAGCTGCATCTCATTTGCCGGCCAGGAAGTTATGGCCAACATCACCGACGACATCGCGCGCAAATTGCGCACCGGGCAGTTGAGACCGGCCGACGTCGCCGGGGACAAGTTGAAGACCATGATCTGCGACAAACTGAAGATCATCGTCTCGCAGGATTGCCCAAATCAGCTGGACGTGGACCTTCGCGCATATACCACGTTCGCCGACGCGGCCACGGCCAGCTTCAAGATCGAGAATGGCGAGATCATCTTGATGCAAGGCGCCAACTCGCAGCCCTTCGCGACCACGCCGGGCCTGGCAGAATCGAAGAACATGCTGCGGGTCTTCTACAAATGGCCCGTCATGACCGATCTTCTGGCTCAGTCGATGGGCGGTAACAAGACACTGCATTTTGCATCGGTGACCTGGCAGAACGAGCCATTCGACAACTGAGTTCGCGGCGGAAGCAAAAGCCAAGAAAAGGGCAACGGGCATGATGCGTGCGGGGGCACATCCAGAAATGGCAGGACGCTGGGGGAAGTGGGTCGGTTTCATACGCGATCGCCGCGGCATCGCGGCGGTCGAGTTCGCCCTGATCGTCCCCATCCTGCTGATCATGTATTTCATCACAATGGAGGCCTCTCAGGCCATCGAGACCAGCAAGAAGGTCAGCCGCATCGGCAGCATGGTCGCGGATCTGGTCACGCAGCAGCCGACCATCGTCAAGGCGGATCTGGATGCCATCATGAAGATCGGCACCTCCACCTTGCAGCCGTACAATCGCTCGAAGCCGGATATCACCATCACGGCAATACAGGTCACAACCGACACGCCGCCCAGGGTGAACGTGGTGTGGTCGCGCAAGGTGGTCAATGGTGCTTACAGTATCGGCACCGCCCTGCCCGCAACCACTACGGTTCCGGCAACGCTCAGGGTCGCAGGCACCTTTCTCATTCGTGTCGAAAGCAAACTTGGTTACAAACCGATCATCACCTGGTCCGCAGACAGCTCACAGACGGCCGGATTGACGACGGTCTTCAACAACATATCGATGGGCGAGACCTATTATCTGCGTCCGCGCAGAAGCCTGACGATCCCCTGCGGCGACTGCTGACGACCCTATCGCCGCACGCCACCGTCCGACACCAGACGCACGATGGCGTGCGCCATCTCGTAATCCTTGGGAACCACGGTGGCGAAACCGCCGGAATGCCTCGATTCCAGCAGGTCGTAGATGTCGGGCGTCGTCGATTTGAGATTGGTCAGGAAAACCGCCAACCGGCGCTTGGCTTCCGGGTCGAGATCGCTACGCACCGCGTGAGGACCGTATCTCAGCAAACCCGACGTCCATGCGACTTGAAGGGCGGTCGCCGAAAGCCCGGCGGCTTCGAGCCTTGCCTGCGTGCCCGATAGTCTTGGCTCGCCGTCGGCCGCCGCCGTCGCCCAGCCGAACAAGGCATCGGCCTGGCCATCGACCAGCATTCCTTCCGCGGCCGAGGCGGAACCGGCGTGAACCAGAAACGATGCGTCCTCTGCGATCTTGACGTGCTCGGCAGCCAGTCCGGCCAATGGCAAAAGAGAACCAATGCTGTCCGCCGGCGGCATGGCGATCCGGTGGGTTTCCATCGCGGCCAGGCTGGGCACCTTGCCATCCTTCGTCAGCAGCACGGCGCGGATGCCGACCGCGCCATCGGAATCGACCGGTGCCACAAGCGGTTCGACGCACTCGCAGCGTCTTGACGCCGTTGCATAGGCGGTCGCCGAGTAGACGGCATATTCGATGCGGGCATTGGCCTGCGCATCGATCAGCGCGGCATAGTCGCGGGCAACGACGAACTCCACCTTCATGCCCAGCGCGTTGGTAAAGGCCTCGGTCAACCGCGCCAGGCCTGGAACGGTGTTGGCTGCGCCGGGTTCGGCGACGATGCCGATGCGAAACGTGCCGATATCGTCACGCCAGTCGGCGCGCGCCGAGCCGGACCAGACCGCGCCTTGCGCGATCATGAGAGCGGCGCATGCCTTCAGGGCAGCTTTCATGGGAGACCCGGTCCTGCGATCCGTCAGTGAATTGGTTCCGGACTATCGCGCCGAGCGGTTGCCGTTTGGTTTCCGAATTGCCAATGCCGCCGTGGAACCCTATGTCTGGATGCTCAAACCGGCAACAATGTTCTCATGGCGCGTGCTTTCCTCTTCGTCCTGGATTCCTTCGGCATAGGCGGCGCCGCCGACGCCGAACGCTACGGCGATGCCGGTGCCAACACCTTCGCCCATATCACCGAGGCCTGTGCGGAAGGCCGCGCCGATCGCGAAGGACTTCGCCAGGGACCGTTGTTTGTTCCCAACATGGCGTCGCTCGGACTTGGCAAGGCTGCCGAGACCGCGACGGGGCTGGGCTTTGCCTCTTTCGGGACGGATCTCGTCGCCAATGCCTTCCACGGTGCCGCCCAGGAGGTTTCGAGCGGCAAGGACACGCCATCCGGCCATTGGGAGATAGCCGGCCTGCCGGTGCGTTTCGACTGGGGCTACTTTCCCGACGCGGTCCCGGCCTTTCCCTCCGAACTGACCGAGGCCATCATCCGCGAAGGCAAGGTGCCGGGCATTCTCGGCAACTGCCACGCGCCTGGCACCGAGATCATCGAACGGTTCGGTGAGGAGCACGTCCGCACGGGCAAGCCGATCTGCTACACCTCCGTGGACTCAGTCCTGCAAGTCGCCGCGCACGAGGTCCATTTCGGCCTGGAGCGGCTCTACGAATTCTGCAAGGTGGTGCGTCGCCTGGTTGATCCGTTGAGGATCGGAAGGGTGATCGCCCGACCGTTCGTCGGCGAGACGGCAGCCACTTTCGAGCGGACCTACAATCGACACGACTACGCCGTGCCGCCACCCGAGCCGACATTGCTCGACCGGCTGACGGCGCGTGGCAGCCGTGTCATCGCCGTCGGCAAGATCGGCGACATCTTTGCCCATCGGGGGATTTCGGAAGTGCGCAGGGCCGCGGGCAACATGGCCATGTTCGACCAGGCGCTTGATGCAATGGATGCGGCCCGCGACGGCGATCTCGTCTTCGCCAATTTCGTCGATTTCGACACCGAGTTCGGCCATCGCCGCGATGTTGCAGGTTATGCCGCCGCGCTCGAGGCCTTCGACCGGCGACTGTTGGAAGCATTCGCGAGATTGCGACAGGGCGATCTGCTGATCCTGACGGCCGACCACGGCAACGACCCGACCTGGCGCGGCACCGACCACACACGCGAACGGATTCCGGTGATCGGCATCGGACCGGGTCTGACGGGCGGCGACATCGGGCTGAGAACGACATTCTGCGACATTGGTGAAACCGTGGCCGAACATCTCGGGTTGGCGCACGGCCGCTACGGCACTTCCTTTTACCCGGATATGGGCGGCCATGCCTGAATTGCCCGAGGTCGAGACGGTCCGGCGCGGGCTGGAGCCGGTTCTGGAGGGTGCCCGCATCATCCGCGCCGAGGCACGCCGGCCGGACCTGCGTTTTCCATTCCCCGAAAAATTCGCCGAGCGGCTGATCGGCAAGACGATCACGGCGCTCGGACGCCGGGCCAAATATCTGACGATCGATCTCGAAGGCGGTCCCGCCCTGATCTGCCATCTCGGCATGTCGGGCTCGTTTCGCATCGAGACGGCCGACGCCGCCAAAATGCCCGGCGTGTTCCATCACGAGCGGTCGAAGAGTTCGACGCACGACCATGTCATCTTCGATGTCGCCTCTCGGGACGGCACCCGCTCGCGCGTGGTTTTCAATGATCCGCGCCGCTTCGGCTTCATGCTGTTTTGCGAAGGGCCGCCGGACACCCATCCGATGCTGGCGGGGCTCGGCGTCGAACCCACCGGCAATGCGCTTGATGGAGTGCTGCTGGCCTCGCTGCTGAAGGGCCGGAAATCGCCGCTGAAGGCCGCTCTTCTCGACCAGAGACTGATAGCCGGGCTCGGCAACATCTATGTCTCGGAGGCGCTATGGCGCGCCGGGCTGTCGCCGCTGCGCGAGGCGGGCACGATAGCCAAAGCCGGCAAGAAAGCGGGTGAGCAAAGCCGGGGGCTTGCCGTGGCGGTCCGCTCGGTCATCGCAGATGCCATTGCGGCCGGCGGATCGTCGCTGCGCGACTACATGCAGACCGACGGTTCGCTGGGCTATTTCCAGCACTCCTTCGCGGTGTATGACCGGGAGGGCGAACCCTGCTCCAAGCCTGGCTGCGGCGGCCATATCGAGCGCATCACGCAGAGCGGCCGCTCGACCTTCTATTGCCGGACCTGTCAGCGGTGAGCTAGATCGATCTTCAATTGCCTGGAAGAGGAGCCGAAGCCATGGCCTATGAAACGATCGTCGTTGAAACCAGGGGCAAGGTCGGGCTGATCACCTTGAACCGGCCGAAGGCGCTCAATGCGCTGAATTCCCAGGTCATGGCGGAATTGGTGGCCGCGGTAAACGTGTTCGGGGCAGATGACGGCATCGGCGCGATGGTCGTCACCGGTTCCGAGAAGGCCTTCGCCGCAGGCGCCGACATCAAGGAAATGCAGTCGATTTCCTACGTCGATGCCTACATCAAAGACTTTTTCGTCGGCTGGGAAGAATTGACCCGGGCGCGCAAGCCGATCATCGCGGCGGTGGCGGGCTATGCGCTGGGCGGCGGCTGCGAACTGGCGATGATGTGCGACTTCATCATCGCCGCCGACACGGCAAAATTCGGCCAGCCCGAAATCACGCTCGGCGTCATTCCCGGCATGGGCGGCTCACAACGCCTGACCCGGTTCGTCGGCAAGTCGAAGGCGATGGACATGTGCCTGACCGGGCGGATGATGGATGCCGCGGAGGCCGAGCGTTCCGGGCTGGTCTCGCGCGTCGTGCCTGCCGGCGAGCTTGTCGAGGAGGCCGTCAAGGCGGCGGCCAGGATCGCCGATTTTTCGCTGCCGTCGGTGATGATGGCAAAGGAAGCCGTCAACCGAGCCTATGAAACGACGCTCGCCGAGGGGCTGCGGTTCGAACGTCGACTGTTCCATTCGCTGTTTGCGCTCGACGACCAGAAGGAAGGCATGGCGGCCTTCGCCGAGAAGCGCAAGCCGAATTTCACCAATCGCTGACAGCGCACCTCCGGGGCGCGAAATGCTTCGGCGTGGCTGAAAAAATGCTCCGGCGCGACGACAGCCAAAAAGAACGCCAGCCAGCGTTGACGCGCCGGGAAAGCTGAACTATAAGCCGCACCAACCGAGGCGGCCCTGTGGCTGCCCGTTTGTTTTTTGTGCCCTGCGGCATGCCGCATGCGCCGACCAGATCAGAAGAGAGGCATCATGGCCAATACATCCTCGGCCAAAAAGGCAACGCGCAAGATCGTCCGCCGCGCGGCGATCAATAAAAACCGCCGCTCGCGCGTCCGCACTTATGTGCGCCAGGTCGAGGAGGCGCTCGCCTCCGGCGACAAGGCCGCCGCGCAGGCGGCGTTCAAGGCCGCCGAGCCGGAATTGATGCGTGCCGCGACAAAGGGCGTGATCCACAAGAACACCGCGGCCCGCAAGGTTTCACGGCTGGCCCAGCGCCTCAAGGTGCTGTCGGCCTGACGTCCCTTTCCGGACTGATCTTCTGAGAACCCGGCCGATAGTGCCGGGTTTTTTCGTTTGCCGGCAAGCACTTAAAAAGAATACTCGGAAACGGCGTCGAAAGCGGAGTTTGCGGTCCGAAATGCTTTGCCGGCATATGCGTGCCGGCTGATGGTCCAGATACTTGAAAAGTGTCGGCTAAAAAATTCTCCCTCCGCAGAAATAATCAATATTTCCCAGCTAGTTACAGATAGTCATCCACACGTTGTCCACAGCGCGGCGAAGCGCCAGGAGAACAACTGGCTGTCAAGCGATTTATTTCACAAAATTTCGCGCCAGCCCGGCTTTTTCATATTCGCCGGAAAAGGGTTTGAATCACAATGGCTTTGTCAAACTATAGTGCTGCCGCATGGCGCTTCGGCGCGCCGGACCTAACCAGATTCCTTAAAAATCCGTTAGACGTGGCCTTGCCCTATCCACAGCGATTTCGGTAATGTCGGTCCATCGAAAGGGATGGGCCGGGTGGCCCTGACCCAGCCTGAATGGGCCAGCTTAAATTGGCGGGGTTTGTGGCGCGGATCAAGTCCGCGGACAGGGTTGGTTTGCTCTTTTTCGATACGGTAGGGGACTGGCGTAACTATACATGGCAGGTCGACAGCGCCGGCGATTTTCGCCGGACGGTGTTGCATTGCCCTGACATACCCAACACGGACTGGCTTCCATGGGCCGGCACCGGTTCCCTGGATAATGGGCGACGTTCATCTGCCGGCGGCGGCAGCGGGCGTCGCAGCAAAGCGCAGTCGCTGGAACACGGATGCAGGAGGCGCATCCCCGGCGGAAAAACAGGTACAGAGACAAGGAACTCGATCATGCAGAGCGGCGTCGAAAGGGAGCTTACCAATGACATCCCATTTTCAGGAAATCTGATCGGAGCTGATGAGATGGCGGCTTCCAGCGACGCGGAACAGAAGTTCGACCGGGTCAAGGCCCAGTTGAAGGCGCGCTTGGGAACCGAAGTCTATTCGAGCTGGTTCGGGCGCATGAAGGTCGCGGAGGCTTCAAAGGGCATCGTTCGCATTTCGGTGCCCACTGCCTTCCTGCGCTCGTGGATCAACGGCCATTATCTCGACCTTATCTGCGAGCTTTGGAAGCACGAGGATCCGGAGATCCTCAAGATCGAGATCATCGTGCGCACAGCCACCCGACAGGGACGCAGCCATGCCGAACCGGAATTGGCGCCGGCGCGCAAGATGACGCGACAAACGCAGACGGCGCTGGCCGCCGGCACCGTAAGCCCCGGCAGGCTGGAGCGGGCTCCGGCGCCGCGCCCGGGCATGCCGGCCGAGAGCGAGTTCCGCCACAATGTGCTGGGATCGCCGCTCGATCCGCGTTACACGTTCGCCTCTTTCATCGAAGGGCCGTCGAACCGGGTGGCCTTCGCCGCGGCCAAGGCCGTGGCGGAATCGCAGTCGAGCGCGGTGCGCTTCAACCCGCTCTTCCTTCATGCGACGGTCGGCCTCGGCAAGACCCATTTGTTGCAGGCTATCGCCGCGGAATCGCTGAAGCAGAACCCGAAATCGCGCGTCGTCTACCTGACGGCGGAATATTTCATGTGGCGCTTCGCCACCGCGATCCGCGACAACAATGCCTTGACGCTCAAGGAACAGCTTCGCGATATCGACCTGCTCATCATCGACGACATGCAATTCCTGCAGGGCAAGTCGATCCAGCACGAATTCTGCCATCTGATCAACATGCTGCTCGACAGCGCCAAGCAGGTCGTCGTCGCCGCCGACCGGCCCCCGTCGGAACTGGAATCCCTCGAACCGCGGGTCCGCTCGCGCCTCAATGGCGGCGTCGCGCTCGAAATGTCGGCCCCCGATTTCGCCATGCGCCTGGGCATGCTCAAGCTGCGCCTCGCCACCGCCAGGCACGACGACGCTTCCCTCGACATCTCCGACGAGATCCTCAATCACGTCGCCCGCACGGTGACCGGCAGCGGCCGCGAACTGGAAGGCGCCTTCAATCAACTCCTGTTCCGCCAGTCGTTCGAGCCGCAGATCACCATCGATCGCATCGACGAGATCCTCGGCCATATCTACCGCACCGGCGAGCCGAAGCGGGTCCGTATCGAGGATATTCAGCGCATCGTCGCGCGGCACTACAATGTGTCGAAGACCGAGTTGCTGTCCAACAGGCGCACGCGCACCATCGTCAAGCCGAGGCAGGTCGCCATGTATCTGTCCAAGGTGATGACGCCGCGCTCGCTGCCCGAGATCGGGCGGCGCTTCGGCGGCCGCGACCACACAACGGTGCTGCACGCAGTGCGCAAGATCGAGGATCTTTCCGGCGGCGACAACACGCTGGCGCAGGAACTGGAACTGTTGAGACGGTTGATCAACGACCAGGCCTGAGCCGTTCGAAAACGCCTGGCGGCGTGCTTCGCCGCCTTTATCCCCAGAAAGCCCGCGTAGCCGGCCCGAACCGGTCGCGCGGGCTTGCGTTTGCTGGTTTTTTCCTGTCAGTTTACGCAGATTCTGAAGCCTGTTCAGACCTTTCGCGGGACGCCGCCAGCCGGAGACCCGCTCATTCATTCAAGCGAGCCTGGTTCGTCATGCGTGTTATCCTGGAACGGTCAAATCTCCTGAAGTCGCTCAACCACGTCCACCGCGTGGTCGAACGGCGCAACACCATACCGATCCTGTCCAACGTGCTGCTCAGCGCCGAAGGCGCCAGCCTGGAAATGAAGGCCACCGACCTCGACCTGGAGGTGACGGAAGCGACGCCGGCCAAGGTCGAGCGGGGTGGCGCGACAACGGTTCCGGCGCATCTGCTCTACGACATCGTGCGCAAGCTTTCCGACGGTGCCGAGGTGATGCTGAAGACGGACGAGGACGGCAACGCCATGACGGTGACCTCCGGCCGCTCGAGCTTCCGACTGCAATGCCTGCCGCAATCGGACTTCCCCGAGCTTTCGGCCGGATCCTTCTCGCATATCTTCCGGCTCGACTCGGTCGCGCTCAAGGGGCTGATCGAGAAGACCCAGTTCGCCATCTCCACCGAGGAGACGCGCTATTATCTCAACGGCATCTATCTTCACACACATGAGGTCGGCGGCAAGCTGAAGCTGCGCTCGGTGGCGACCGACGGCCATCGCCTGGCGCGCGCCGAGATCGACGCGCCGGCGGGTTCCGAAGGCATGCCAGGCATCATCATACCGCGCAAGACGGTCAGCGAATTGCAGAAGCTGGTCGATGATCCCGACGTGGCGGTCACCACCGAACTGTCGGACACCAAGATCCGCTTCACCATCGGCAGCGTCATCCTGACTTCCAAGCTGATCGACGGCACCTTCCCCGATTATCAGCGGGTCATTCCCACCGGCAACGACAAGAAGCTGATCATCGACCGCCAGAGCTTCGCGGCCGCCGTCGACCGCGTCTCGACCATCTCCTCCGAACGCGGGCGCGCGGTGAAGCTTTCGATCAGTGAGGGCCAGGTGACGCTTGCGGTCAACAATCCGGATTCGGGCAGCGCCACCGAGGAGTTGGCCGCCGACTATTCAGCCGACCCGATCGAGATCGGCTTCAACGCCAAGTACCTGCTCGACGTTGCCGCACAATTGACCGGTTCAGAGGCCCGGTTCATGTTGGCCGACGCCGGTTCGCCAACGCTGATCCACGACATGGCCGATGAAACCGCGCTTTATGTGCTGATGCCGATGCGGGTGTAGAGCAGTAGCGGTTGCCGGCACAAACCCATATAAGTAAGCTTACACTTACCAATTTCCGCAACTATGCGGCGCTGTCGGTCGAGCTTGAGCCGGGCGCGGTGGTGTTTTCCGGTGACAATGGCGCTGGCAAAACCAATCTGCTGGAAGCGATTTCCCTGTTGACGCCGGGCCGCGGCCTGCGCCGCGCGCCTTACGCGGACGTCGCGCGTGAGGGCGGTGACGGCGGCTTTGCGCTGCACGCACGGCTCGACGGACCTGACGGCCAAGTCGAGATAGGGACGGGCATTTCGGGTGGCGACAGTCTTGGCGAGGGCGGCAGACGGGTGCGCATCAACGGCGCCACGGCGCGATCCGCCGAGGACATGCTGGAATGGCTGCGCGTCGTGTGGCTGACGCCGGCCATGGATGCTCTGTTCACCGGACCGGCCGCGGACCGCCGGCGCTTTCTCGACCGGCTGGTGCTGGCGATCGATCCAGGCCACGGACAGCGCGCCCTCGACTATGAAAAGGCGATGCGCGGCCGGAACCGGTTGCTGACGGAAGGTTCGCGGGATTTGAGCTGGTTCGAGGCGATCGAGATGCAGATGGCCGAGACGGGCGTGGCGATCGCCGCGGCGCGCGCCGAAATGGTGCGCCTTCTGGCCGCCATGATCGACAGGCTGCCCGACAGCGGCCCGTTTCCGCAGGCCGATATCGGCCTGTCGGGCGATCTGGAAGCCGAGATCGCCACCATGCCGGCTGTCGACGTCGAGGAGCGGTTCCGCCGCACGCTCGCCGGGGGCCGCGACCGCGACCGCGCCGCCGGGCGCACGCTCGAGGGCCCGCACCGCTCCGATCTCGTGGTCCGGCACCGACCCAAGGCGATGCCGGCGGCGCTGTGTTCGACCGGCGAACAGAAAGCCTTGCTTGTCGGCATTGTCCTGTCGCATGCCAGATTGACCGGCGAGATGTCCGGCTTGACGCCAATCCTGCTGCTCGACGAGATCGCGGCACATCTCGATGGTGGCCGGCGTGCGGCGCTGTTCTCGATCCTGGAGGAATTGAACTGCCAGGCTTTCATGACGGGAACCGATGCTGCGCTGTTTTCCAGCCTGGCGGGCCGGGCGCAGTTCCTGATCGTGGATCACGGCACGGTCGCGCCGATTGCTGTGTGAGCACCTGACAAGGTTTTTCTCCCGCTATATGGTCGAGCCATGATCGCCACCGCCCTCACCGACGAAGAACTCGAACGCTATGCCCGCCACATCGTGCTGCCCGAAATTGGCGGCGCCGGCCAGCAGCGCCTGAAGCGCGCGCGGGTGCTGGTCATCGGCGCCGGCGGATTGGGCGCACCAGTGCTTGAATATCTTGCCGCAGCCGGCGTCGGCACGCTCGGCGTGATCGACGACGACACGGTTTCGCTCTCCAACCTGCAGCGGCAGGTGATTCACGGCACGGACACTGTCGGCATGCTGAAAACCCACAGCGCCAAGGCGGCAATCGCCCGCATCAATCCCAACACCGCTGTCGAAATCCACACATTGCGCCTGACCGCGGACAATGCCCAAGCCCTCGTCGCCCGTTACGACGTGGTCGTCGACGGGTCCGACAATTTCGAGACGCGCTATGTCGTGGCCGATGCCTGCGCGGCGGAGGGAAAGCCGCTGGTGCACGCCGCCGTGGGCCGTTTCGATGGCTCCGTGACCGTGCTGATGCCGTTCCAAGCCGATAGGGACGGCACCTCCAACCCCGGCTACCGCGACCTCTTCCCGGAGGCCCCACCGCCGGGTCTGGTGCCGTCCTGTGCCGAGGCCGGGGTGCTTGGCGTGCTGACTGGGGTGATTGGCACGTTGCAGGCGATGGAAGCCATCAAGCTGATCACCGGCATTGGCGAGCCGCTGATCGGACGACTGCTGCTCTATGACGCGCTGGCCGCGCGTTTCGAGACCATCCGCTACAAGAGACGAAACTGACGTTGACGCGCACTGCCGATATCGCCATCACCCGGATTCCGGCCGATTTCGACCGCTGGAACGAAGTGCTCGCCCTGATCCTGCGCGCATTCGCCTTCATGGACGGCATCATCGACCCGCCGTCCTCGGCGCACCTGCTCACCGCGGAAACCTTGCGCGACAAAGCCCGCCGCGAGACCGGCATGCTGGCGCTCAGCGGCAACAGGATCGTCGGCTGCATCTTCGCCCTGGAACGAACCGACCACCTCTATGTCGGCAAGCTCGCCGTCACGCCGGACTGTCAGGGCCAGGGCATCGGCAGGTTGTTGATGCAAGCCGTCCAGGATTTTGCCCGCAGCCGCGGCAAGGCCGCAATCGAGCTGCAGACGCGAATCGAGCTGGCTGGGAACCAGGCAGCCTTTGCCCGGCTCGGTTTCGCGAGACCGTGAGAACGGCGCATGAAGGTTATGCGCGACCGACTTCGGTCACCATGCGCAAGACTGTTTCGTAAGTTTCCACTTACATTATGTTGCGAAGCCGCTCAGGTCCTGAGCGGCAGCACGCGATCCGGCGGGCGGTGGCCGTCGACGAAGGCGCGGATGTTGATGATCACCTTCTCGCCCATGTCGATGCGGCCCTCGAGCGTCGCCGACCCCATATGCGGCAAAAGCACGACCTTGCCCTTGGTCGCGAGCTTGAGCAGTTTTCCGTTCAATGCGGGCTCGTGCTCATAGACGTCGAGTCCGGCGCCAGCGATCCTGCCATCCTGAATCAGCTTGACCAGCGCCTCCTCGTCGATGATGTCACCGCGCGCGGTGTTGACGATATAGGCGGTGGGCTGGAGCAGCGCCAGCCGCCGCGCCGAAAGCAGATGGAAGGTCGCCGGCGTCGAGGGGCAGTTGACCGAGATGATGTCCATGCGGGCCAGCATCTGATCGAGGCTTTCCCAATAGGTCGCCTCCAGCCCGTCCTCGACCGCCTGCAGCACGCGATGGCGGTTGTGATAGTGGATGGAGAGGCCGAAAGCCTTGGCACGCCTGGCAACGGCGGTGCCGATACGCCCCATGCCGACAATGCCGAGCCGTTTGCCCCAGATGCGCCGGCCAAGCATCCATGTCGGCGACCAGCCGGCCCATTTCTTGTCGCCGGTGAGTACATTGGCGCCCTCCGCCAGCCGGCGCGGCACCGCCAGCATCAGCGCCATCGTCATGTCGGCCGTATCCTCGGTCAGCACGTTGGGCGTGTTGGTTACGGTGATGCCTTTCTTGGCCGCGGCCGCCACGTCGATCTTGTCGACGCCATTGCCGAAATTGGCGATCAGCTTGAGGTTTTCGCCGGCCTGGGCGATCAATGCCGCGTCGATGCGGTCGGTCACCGTCGGCACCAGCACGTCGGCCTCCTTGACCGCCGCGACCAGTTCCGGTTGCGTCATCGGCCTGTCCTCGACGTTCAGCCTTGCGTCGAACAGCTCGCGCATGCGGGTCTCGACAGGGTCGGGCAGTTTTCGCGTGATGACCACGAGAGGCTTCTTTTTGCCTGCCATTGTTTCCCTCGTTGAGACCTCTTTAACCAAGACCGGCGAAACTGGAAGCCGGTCGCGGTAGCCGATTTACCCATGTACCAAGCGGTGCCGCCGAAGACAAAGAAAAAGGGGCGCCGGGGCCGGCAGGCCAGCGCCGAAAGGAACGAAAGTGTCTGGTTTCGCGTCGCTTCGCCTGACCCTCAGCGCAGCATTTCTCGGCGCTCTGCTCTATTCACCCCAACTGTGCGCGCAAGGTGCAGCAGCCCCCGCCCAGAGCGTCGTCACGCTCGGGCCGAGCGGCCTGCCGCTGCCACGATTCGTCAGCCTGAAATCCGGCCGCGTCAATTCGCGTGTCGGGCCGGGCGCCAACTACTCGGTCGACTGGATGTATCTGAAGGCAGGCCTGCCGATGGAGATCATCCAGGAATTCGACACATGGCGCCGCGTGCGCGACGCCGACGGTTCGGAAGGTTGGATCAACCAGTCGCTGCTTTCGGGCCGGCGCACGGCGATCGTGGCGCCGTGGCAGCGCGGCAAGGGCGCCCAGATCAATCTCCTCAGGAGCCCCGAAAAGGACGCCAGCGTGGTGGCGATCGTCGAGCCGGGCGTCATGGGCACGATCAAATCCTGCGACGGCCAGTGGTGCGAAATGACGCTCGATGGCCACACCGGCTGGCTCGCCCAATCCGTCGTCTGGGGCGCCTATCCCGGCGAACGGGTCAAGGACTGATTTTTGGCCTTGCCGCGACTCGTTTGAACCGCAGGCCGGACCGTTTAGCGGCCGATGCGGCCGAGATGGGTATCCTGAAAGCTGCTCGACAGCTTCAAGCCGTAACCCAGCGCGCGATCGATAGCGATGTGGGCGATCCAGATCAATGCAACCGCTAGAGCGGCTGCATTGCCGAACAGGCTGCCGGCAAGCACCAAAAACACCGGTGGGACCAAGATGTGGAAGGCATTGTAGCAGGCGGCGCCGACGCGCGGCCCGGCGAGATAGCCGAACATGGACAGATCAGGCGCCAGGATCAACAAGGCGAACAACCACCAGGACGCACCGGCGAGTGCATAAAAGACGATAGCGGACACCGCGACAGCGGCCCATTCCAGCCGGACAGCCAGATCGAGGGGTTTCATTCCCGGCCGTTCATACGTGCCTGGCCGTGCATACGTGCCTGACCGTCGGTCATTCGGCGCGTTTGGGGCGCAGTCTCACCACGATGTCGACATTGGCGATCTCCATCCCCTCGGGTGGTTCCGGTAGGTTGGCGACAGTGACCGGACCATTGGCGATGTCGAAAATCCGGTTTTCGCCTTCGATATAGAAATGGTGATGATCGGAGGTGTTGGTGTCGAAATAGGTTTTGGCGCCCTCGACAGCCAGAATGCGCAGGAGTCCCGCCTGGGTGAACTGGTGAAGGGCGTTGTAGACGGTGGCCAGCGACACCGGCACGCCGGCGGCGACGGCCTCCTCGTGCAGTTCCTCGGCCGAGAGATGGCGGTCGCCCTTGGCGAAAAGCAGGTCGGCAAGCGCAATGCGCTGCCGTGTCGGCCTCAGGCCGGCTTCACGAACCCGCTTGTCCACAGCGACATTTTCCTTCCGGCAGCCCCGGTCCATCTGGTCGTCCAAGCTCACAGTTCCGCCTCAAGACACGTCCAGAATGGCAAAAAAATGGATGTCTGCCGAAACCGGACCCCTTTCGACATATATTCTGTCGTCCGGATGCGATCAATAGCGCGCATTGACCCGGCAAGACTGGCGGGTTAAGCGCAAACGCCGGTTTCCGGCCTGAAACAGATTGTGTTAGGACACCAACGACAAGGGCGCGCCAGCGCCCGGGACATATGGGAACGAGATTGATGGCGGGTTCGAAATCCAGCTACGACTACGAAGAATTGCTGGCCTGCGCCCGCGGCGAGCTGTTCGGACCGGGCAATGCCCAGTTGCCTTACCCGCCGATGCTGATGTTTGACCGCATCACCGAGATCAGCGAAACGGGCGGGGCTTTCGACAAGGGCTTCATCCGCGCCGAATTCGACATCAAGCCGGACCTGTGGTTCTTTGCCTGCCATTTCATCGGCAATCCCATCATGCCTGGATGCCTGGGCCTCGATGCCTTGTGGCAGCTGACGGGTTTCTATCTCGGCT
This sequence comes from Mesorhizobium sp. B1-1-6, assembly GCF_006443035.1. NCBI lineage: Bacteria > Pseudomonadati > Pseudomonadota > Alphaproteobacteria > Hyphomicrobiales > Phyllobacteriaceae > Mesorhizobium > Mesorhizobium sp. B1-1-6. The sequence continues at coordinate 193,348 of NZ_VFWR01000003.1, forward strand.
GGCTGGGCGAACCCGGCAAAGGCATGGCGCTGTCGACCGGCGAGGTCAAGTTCAAGGGAATGGTCACGCCTTCGGTTAAAAAGGTCGAGTATGGCGTGGAATTCAAACGTGTGATGCGTGGCCGGCTGGTGCTGGGCATCGCCGATGGTTGGCTAAAGGCGGACGGCGAACCCATATACGCGGCAACGGACCTGAAAGTCGGTCTGTCCAAGCAGTCGGCGGTCGCTTGACCGTCGCCCTGGCCGACTTCGTGGCCAGCATTCCTGGAAGGAGTTGCGAATGAGACGTGTCGTAGTCACAGGCCTCGGCATCGTGTCGTCGATCGGCAACAATGCCAACGAGGTGCAAGCCTCGCTGCATGACGCCAAATCCGGCATCAGCTTCTCCGACTCCTTCGCCGAGCACGGCTTCCGCTGTCAGGTCTGGGGCGCGCCGACGCTCGATCCCAGCGCCATGATCGATCGCCGCGCAATGCGCTTCCTGAGCCAGGGAGCGGCCTGGAACCATGTCGCCATGGACCAGGCGATCGCCGATGCCGGCCTTGGCGAGAGCGACATCACCAATGAGCGCACCGGCATCGTCATGGGCTCGGGCGGGCCTTCCACCCGCACCATCGTCGAGGCGGCCGAAACCACGCTCAAGAATGGCAGCCCCAAGCGCATCGGCCCGTTCGCGGTGCCGAAGGCGATGTCGTCGACCGCGTCGGCGACGCTGGCCACCTGGTTCAAGATCCACGGCGTCAACTATTCGATCTCGTCGGCCTGTTCGACCTCGGCGCATTGCATCGGCAATGGCTACGAACTGATCCAGTGGGGCAAGCAGGACATGGTGTTCGCCGGCGGCCACGAAGATCTCGACTGGACGATGTCGGACCTGTTCGATGCCATGGGCGCCATGTCGTCGAAGTACAATGACAGGGCATCTGCCGCTTCCCGCGCCTATGACGTCGATCGCGACGGCTTCGTCATCGCCGGCGGCGCCGGCGTGCTGGTGCTCGAGGAACTGGAGCATGCCAAGGCGCGCGGCGCCAAGATCTATGCAGAGATCGTCGGCTACGGCGCCACCTCGGACGGCTTCGACATGGTTGCGCCCTCGGGCGAAGGCGCGGTCCGCTGCATGCGGCAGGCGCTGGCGACCGTCACCACCCCGGTCGACTACATCAACACCCATGGCACCTCGACGCCGGTGGGGGATTCCCGCGAAATGGGCGCGATCCGCGAGGTGTTTGGCGAGAAGATGCCCTTCATCACCTCGACCAAATCGCTGACGGGCCATTCGCTGGGCGCGGCCGGCGTGCAGGAATCCATCTATTCGATCCTGATGATGCAAGGCGGTTTCATCGGCGAAAGCGCCCATATCGAGACTCTCGACCCCGAATTCGAGGGCATGCCGGTGGTGCGAAAGCGCATCGACAACGCCAGGATCGACACCGTTTTGTCCAATTCCTTCGGCTTTGGTGGCACCAACGCAACGCTGGTTTTCCAGCGCTATTCCGCATAAGGCCACGTTTTTTCCACGAGGATTGGCGATCATGGACGGATTGATGAAGGGCAAGCGCGGGCTTGTCATGGGCGTCGCCAACGATCATTCGATCGCCTGGGGCATAGCCCGGAAACTGTCTGAACATGGGGCCGAACTTGCCTTCACCTACCAGGGTGACGCCTTCGGCCGCCGGGTCAAGCCGCTTGCCGACAAGCTCGGCGCGGCGCTGGTGGTTCCCTGCGATGTCGAGGACAGCGCCTCGGTCCACGCCACCTTCGAGACCTTGGGCAAGGCCTGGGGCGGGCTCGACTTCGTGGTCCATGCCATCGGCTTTTCGGACAAGAATGAGCTCAAGGGCCTCTACGCCGACACCAGCCGCGACAATTTCATCCGCACTATGGTCATCTCCTGCTATTCCTTCACCGAGGTCGCGCGCCACGCCGCGGCCCTGATGCAGGATGGCGGATCGATGATCACCCTGACCTATGCCGGTTCGGTGCGCGTCATGCCGAACTATAACGTCATGGGCGTCGCCAAGGCCGGCCTCGAGGCCAGCGTGCGCTATCTCGCCAACGATTACGGCCCGCGCGGCATCAGGGTGAACGGCATATCGGCCGGACCGGTGCGAACGCTTGCCGGCGCCGGGATTTCCGATGCGCGCCACATGTTCTCTTACCAGCAGCGCAATTCTCCGCTGCGCCGCACCGTGACCATCGACGAGGTCGGCGGCTCGGCACTCTATCTCCTGTCCGACCTCGCTTCCGGCGTCACCGGCGAAATCCACTATGTCGATTCCGGCTATCATATCGTTTCCATGCCGACGCTCGAGGAGCTGAAGCAGACGGATCGCGCGAGCGAATAGGCCATTTCGCGAAATAGTCTTTTCTCCTGCGAAGAAATAATTCCCTTCCAATAAAATTGGATGCATTCGCGGAAACTCATTTTAAGGGCCTATCGGCTATAGAGTCCCGCAATTTGGGGACTTTCAATGCCTGCCGTCAGCAACCCGAACCGCACACCGGTGTTCCGGCTGATCACCATAGCCAGTTCGGGCATTGGCAGTTTCATTCTCGGCATCTGGGGGCTGAAGCACGCGCTTGGCGACGGCTTTGCCGGCATGCCGGCGGACGTGATGGTGGCGATCATGGCTGCCCTTTGCGCATTGGCGGCGGCGGGAGCCGCGATGTCTTTCTTCGCCGGCGTCGATGAATCGGCTGATTTCGTCTTCAACGAAACCCAGTTCGACAAGCTGACCGGATTGCTGGCGCGTCCGGCGATGGTCGGCAAGATCGCCGAGGCAGCCTGCGCGACGAGCCGCACCGGGGCCCCGATGTTCCTCATCGACATCGACATCGACCGGTTCAAGCAGATCAACGACGCGATCGGCTACAGCCAGGGCGACGAACTGATCCGCGCCTTCACCAAGCGGCTGCAGGCCTGCGTAACCGAGCGCGTGCAGATCGGGCGCATCGGCGCCGGCGAGTTCGCGGTGCTGCTTCCCGATCATCAGATTCAGGGAACGATGGAAGCTATGGTGGAGAGGCTCATCGACGAGATGATGGAGCCCTATGAGCTCAGCAGCCACCAGCAATCGGTGAGCCTGTCGGTGGGCATCGTGGCGATGCCCAAGGACGGCGTCGACCCGGTCCTCATCCTGCGCCGCTCCAACCTGGCGCTGCAAAATGCGCGCGCCAGGGGAGTCGGCAACTGGTCGGTCTTCGATACCGAGATGGGGCGGGTCGCCGATCATCGCCAATGGGTCGAATCCGAGCTGCACATCGCATTCGAGCGCGGTGATTTCGACCTTCACTATCAGCCGCAGCTGGACCTGCCGAGCGGCCGCATCGTCGGCTATGAAGCGCTGATCCGCTGGAACCATCCAGAACGCGGCATGATCCCACCTCTGGAGTTCATCCAGATCGCCGAGGAAACCGGCATGATCAATCCGATCGGCGAATGGGTTCTGCGCAAGGCATGCAGCGACGCCCGCCATTTACCCGACGACTGCTTCGTCGCCGTCAACATCTCGCCGGTCCAGTTCATGACCAAGGACTTCATCGGCCTCGTGCGCGACACGATGCGGACCACCGGCATCAAGCCGTCGCGGCTGGAGCTGGAAGTCACCGAGACGGCCATGATGCAGGACCGCGACCGCGCCGCCGCCATCCTGAAAGAGCTTGCCGATATGGGCATCTCGGTTGCCGTCGACGATTTCGGCACCGGCTATTCCAATCTCAGCTACCTGATCGATTTTTCCTTCGGCAAGCTGAAGATCGACCGCTCCTTCGTCAGCCGCATCGATACGGATTCGAGCTCCGGCGCCGTCGTATCGACCATTGTCGGCCTCTCGCGAGCACTCGGCGTCAGTATCATTGCCGAGGGTGTCGAGACAGAGGACCAGGCGACACTGCTCAGGGCAGCCGGTTGCGAGGTGGTGCAAGGTTATCTGTTCGGCCGGCCGGCGCCGCTTGCGGTCATGGCCGGCGAGGGACATGTCATCGAGGATTCGAGGCGCGTCGCCAATCTGCACTGAGTGTCACGCCGTTGCGTGTCAGCGACGCGCGGAAAGAACCTTGAACATGCCGTCACGGGCGAGCTCGGCATGGCTGGAGAAGGCGGCGGCCAGTACCGGCTCGTAGGGCAGCTGGCGGTTCGCCACCATGTACAGCCGTGCTCCCGGCTTCAGCGCCTTTGCCGCTGCCCGGATCAGGCCGGCGCCGATCTCCGGTTCGGCCGCGCGGCTGCGGTGAAAAGGCGGGTTCATGATGACCGCGTCGTAGCGACGCTCGACCGGCTCCCCCTGCAGGTCCGTCCAGAAGAAACCTTTCGCAACCGACTGGCTGGCCGTGGCAAGATTGGCTTTGGCGGCTTCGAGAGAAGCGAAATCCGCCTCATAGAGATCAAGTGCCGAGATGCCGGGCGAACGCGCTTCCATCTCCGCCGCCAGATAGCCCCAGCCGGCGCAGAAATCGGCGACATGGCCGCGCAGGTCGGCCGGAAGATGGTCCGCCAGCAACTTCGAACCGGCATCGACACGATCGAAGGAAAACATGCCGGGCGCCGTGCTGAAACGGCCGTCGACCAGCCCGGCGGGATTGGCGGCACGCAGCGCTGCTGCCGTCTCCGTCCCGGCCGGCCGGCGAAGCCAGAAGGCGATGCCGTGATATTTGGGCAGATGGCCTTCGAGCGGCACAAGCTCGTCCATGCGCTTGCGCAGGCTGGCGATGCCATCATCCTTGCCGCCGGCAATGACGATTAATCCGCCCTCGGCGACGCGCTCCAGCGCATCCGCGATGCGCAGCTCGTTCTGGCCGCGATGGCGGCCCGCGAGCACCAGCGCGGCGTCAAAGCCATCGCCTTGCGTTTGCGGGGTGACAGTGAAGCCCGCAGCTTGCAGCGCGCGAAAATGCGGCCGGAAGCCTTGCACCACGTGCAGCTCGGCGTCGAAGTCCCGCGGTGTCCGCAAGCCGGATTCGGCCCCGAGAAAAAGCATGCGCTCGCCCTTTCGCGGCAAGGCGACCGCCTCGGCCTCGAATGGATGGAACAGCGTCTTCAGCACTTCAGCGGACATGCCTTTGCTCCATAAACGAAAACGGGCGCGACATGAGCCGCGCCCGCTTCGATTTTTCCGTTAGCCAGTTCAGGCGGCGTTTTCTTCGCTCTCGGCCTTCTTGTCGCGAACGATTTCCTTGCCGGTGGCCTGGTCGACGACCTTCATCGACAGGCGGACCTTGCCGCGCTCGTCGAAGCCCATCAGCTTGACCCACACCTTGTCGCCTTCCTTGACGACGTCCGAAGTCTTGGCGACCCGGTCGTTGGCAAGCTGCGAGATGTGGACGAGGCCGTCACGCGGGCCGAAGAAGTTGACGAAAGCGCCGAAGTCGGCGGTCTTGACGACCGTGCCTTCGTAGATTTCGCCGACTTCCGGCTCGGCGACGATGGTGTGGATCCACTTCTTCGCCGCCTCGATCTCCTTGGCGTTCGCCGAAGCGATCTTGACCGTGCCGTCATCCTCGATGTTGATCTTGGCGCCGGTCTTCTCGACGATCTCGCGGATGACCTTGCCACCGGAACCGATCACGTCGCGGATCTTGTCGGTCGGGATGTGCATGACCTCGATGCGCGGCGCGAACTCGCCGAGCTCGGCGCGCGCGCCGGACAGCGCGTGGCCCATTTCGCCGAGAATATGCTGACGACCGTCCTTGGCCTGGTCGAGAGCGATCTTCATGATCTCCTCGGTGATGCCCTCGATCTTGATGTCCATCTGCAAGGAGGTGATGCCGTTGGCGGTGCCGGCGACCTTGAAATCCATGTCGCCGAGGTGATCCTCGTCGCCCAGGATGTCGGAGAGCACGGCGAAGCGCTCACCTTCCTTGATCAGGCCCATGGCGATACCGGCGACCGGCTTGGCCAGCGGCACGCCGGCGTCCATCAGCGCCAGCGAGGTGCCGCAGACGGTTGCCATCGACGACGAGCCGTTGGACTCGGTGATCTCCGAGACCACGCGCAGCGTGTAGGGGAACTGGTCTGATGTCGGCAGCATCGGGCGGATGGCGCGCCAGGCGAGCTTGCCGTGGCCGATCTCGCGGCGGCCGGGCGAGCCCATGCGGCCGGTCTCGCCGACGGAATAGGGAGGGAAGTTGTAGTGGAGGAGGAACTTCTCCTTGTACATGCCGGTCAGCGAATCGACATACTGCTCGTCCTCGCCGGTGCCCAGCGTGGCGACGACCAGCGCCTGGGTCTCGCCGCGGGTGAACAGCGCCGAACCGTGGGTGCGCGGCAGGACGCCGACCTCGGATACGATCTTGCGCACGGTCTTCAGGTCACGGCCGTCAATGCGCGAACCAGTGTCGAGAATGTTCCAGCGCACGACCTTGGCTTGGAGCTCCTTGAACACGCTGCCGATCTGCTCGGAGGAATATTTCGGCTCTTCGCCTTCGGCCGGAGCGAAGGCCGCCTTGACCTTGGCCTTGACGGCGTCCACGGCGGCATAGCGCTTCTGCTTGTCGGTGATCTTGTAGGCGTCGCGAAGCTCGTCGCCGACGATCTTCAGCATCTCGGCTTCGAGAGCGGAATAGTCCGGCGCGGTGAAGTCGCGCGGGTCCTTGGCGGCGACTTCGGCCAGCTTGATGATCGCGTCGATCACCGGCTGGAAACCGCGATGGCCGAACATGACCGCGCCGAGCATCAGGTCTTCACCGAGTTCCTTGGCTTCGGACTCGACCATCAGCACGGCGTCGGCGGTGCCGGCGACGATCAGGTCGAGCTTGGATTCCTGCATCTCGTCGACATGCGGGTTGAGCACGTATTCGCCGTTGATGTAGCCGACGCGGGCGCCGCCGATCGGGCCCATGAAGGGCACGCCCGACAGGGTCAGGGCCGCCGAAGTGGCGACGATCGACAGGATGTCCGGATCGTTCTCGAGATCATGCTGGACGACGGTGACGACGATCTGCGTGTCGTTCTTGTAGCCGTCGGCAAAGAGTGGGCGGATCGGGCGGTCGATGAGGCGCGAAACCAGCGTTTCCTTTTCGCTCGGACGACCTTCACGCTTGAAATAGCCGCCCGGGATCTTGCCGGCGGCGTAGGTCTTTTCCTGGTAGTTGACGGTCAGCGGAAAGAAGTCGAGGCCCGGCTTGGGCTCCTTCATCGAAACGACCGTGGCGAGAACCTTGGTCTCGCCGTAGGTGGCGAGCACGGCGCCGTCGGCCTGGCGCGCGATCTTGCCGGTTTCGAGGATGAGCGGGCGACCGCCCCATTCGATTTCCACTTTGTGGTGATTGAACATGTCTTGTCCTTCATATGAGGAAAGGGCCGCGCCGTTTCAGCGTGCGCGGGTGCCCTTTCCCCTGGCTTCCTTTCTCGGGCAGCCACGGGCAAGACAACGGGAAGCTCGATCCATGTCGGCCGGATGGCCGCGCGAGCGTCCTGCAATCCTGCCCCATGACCGTCCATGGGGTGGCTTCGAGGGGGCCCTCTGCACGCTCGAAACCGGATTTGGCCAATCGATCCGACTGGCCCTGCGCATGACCCCACAAGCAGCGGCTTGTGGAATGCGTCACGCGCAAACTCAACTTGTTGGAGCGTCCGTCCGGCATCCGGATGGGTGCGCGGCGCTCCAGTACCTGCATTCGAGATCGGATTGGTCCGGTGCTCAAATGCGCGACCGGCGGGCCCTTGTGAGGCCCGCCGGTCAATTCGTCAACGGCGCAGGCCGAGCTTCTCGATCAGCGTCTGGTAGCGCGTGTCGTCCTTGCGCTTGAGATAATCAAGCAGGCTTCGGCGCTGGGAGACGAGAGCGAGCAGACCACGGCGGGAATGGTTATCCTTCTTGTGGTCCTTGAAATGGTCGGTCAGGTTCTTGATGCGCTCGGATAGGATGGCTACCTGAACTTCCGGAGACCCGGTGTCGCCCTTGGCGGTTGCGAATTCAGTCATCAATTCCTGTTTGCGCTCGGCAGTAATCGACATCGTGTTTTTCCTTATCTGTTCGAGGAAACGGGTCGCCCTCAGCCGGGATGTCGTCCAGCAGGGGCCGGTGCAAGCAGAGCGTCATAGCGCTAAGCTGCGGCGCATATAGTGCAATTCCCAAGAAAACACCAGCCCAATTCACGAAGCCGGCTTTTCACGCCAAAACGGCAAGTTATCCCTGTCAAAGCCATTTTTTCCATTTGAAGAAGGCAATCAGCCCAACCGCGACCACGGCCATGAACAGCAGCGACAAGGGATAGCCGTAATAGGCCTTCAGCTCAGGCATGTTCCAGGGCGACGTCTCCGGATCGAAATTCATGCCCCAGACGCCGACCAGAAACGTGAGCGGCATGAAGATGACCGAGACGATCGTCAGATAGGAAATGACGTCGTTGGTGCGTGCCTGGCTCAGCGACAGATGCATCTCGATCAGGCCGGTCAGCATGTCGCGCTGGTTCTCGACCAGCTCGATCAGCCGCAGCGCGTGGTCGAGCGTATCGTTCAGGAAGACCTTGGTTTCGGCCTTCACATAGGGCACGTCGTTGCGGATAAGCGTCGCCAGCGCGTCGCGCATCGGCCACAGCACCCCCTTCAGCACATTGGCGTCGTGCCGCAATCCATGAAGCTGCTGCATCTGATGCTTGTGCGGTGCGTGCAGCATCTGGTCCTCGATGCTGTCGACGAGTTCGCCCGCCGCCTCGATCGGCGGAAAGTAGCTGTCGACGATGGCGTCGATCAGCGCATAGGCGAGATAGTCGGCGCCACGGGCGCGCAGCCGGTTCGGCGCCGAGCTTTCGATGCGCTTGCGCACCGGATCGAACGGATCGCCTTCGCGCTCCTGGAAGGTGACGACGAAATTCTTGCCAAGGAAAACGGCGATCTGCTCGTAGCGGTGCGAGGCGACGTCGTCGATCATCCGCACGACCACGAAAGCAGGTCTTCGTAGAAATCCACCTTCGGCCGCTGGCCCGTGTTGACGACGTCCTCCAGCGCCAGCGGATGCAGGCTGAAGATGCGGCCGATCTCCTTGATCAGCTCGATATTGGCCAGGCCGGTGCAGTCCAGCCAGATGACCGGCCACTTTTCGCAATTGGCATTGACGTCGTCGATGCTGGCATTGTCGATCGTTTTGGACTTTTGCGGCGAGATCAGGGTGAGCCGCAGTTCCGAGCGTCGCGCCGCGGGATCGGCGATCAGCGTTCCGGGCGATGCACCGACCGGCGGCCGCCTGGCCCTGAGCGGCGCCCGCGTCTTGATCGCCTCAACCTTTGCCATGCGGTCCCTCGGATAGATGTCGCATGGAGATTAGACGAGGGCCCTCACCCGGCAAAGACCCGTTTGGGCTTGAACATGCCCTGCTCGACGGCGCCGATGGCCACCAGCTTGCCGCGCGCGGTCGCGCAGGCTTCCTCGGCCTCCACCGGCGCGTCGCGGCCCCGGATGATGACGGGATTGCCGAGGCGGATCTTCGTCGCCGCATCGTCGCTGATGGCGATCTGCGGCAGGCAGTCGAGTGCCGCCGAGGTGTCGACAAGCAGCGCGTCGATCGCGCCAAAATCGATCGGCGCTTCTATCGAATCGGGGGACGGTTGCTGCGTGCCATGACCCTGCTCGCCGAAGCGCGCCGCCTCCAGTTCGGCGACGGTGACGAAATCCTCGGCGGTGAACGGCTCGACCTCGATCCGGCGCAGTTCAGAAATATGGCCGAAGCAGCCGAGATCGCGGCCCATGTCGCGGGCCAGCGAGCGCACATAGGTACCCTTGCCGCATTCGACCTCGAAAACCGTGTGATCGGCCCCGTGCTCGACGATGTCGAGGCGGCCGATTTCGATCTCGCGCGCGGGAATGTCGACCGTCTCGCCGTCGCGGGCGAGATCATAGGCGCGTTCGCCCGCGATCTTGATGGCCGAGAATTGCGGCGGCGTCTGCATGATGACGCCGGTGTATTTCGACAGCAGCGCCTGCACTTCGGCCTCCACGGGGCGCCGATCGGAGTCCCGCGTCACCGGACCTTCGAGGTCGTCGGTCGAGCGCTCCTGCCCCCAGGCGACGGTGAAGCGGTAGATCTTGGCGCCGTCCTGGACGTAGGGCACGGTCTTGGTGGCTTCGCCGAGCGCGATCGGCAGCATGCCGGAAGCGAGCGGATCGAGCGTGCCGGCGTGGCCGGCCTTCTCCGCCTGGAACAGCCACTTGATCTTGGAGACGGCCTCGGTCGAGCCCATGCCGACCGGCTTGTCCAGCACCACCCAGCCCGAGACCGGCCGGCCCTTCTTCTTGCCGCGGCGCGCCATTATTCGCTGTCCTTATCGTCGTCGTCCGCATCCAGATCGCGCGCCACTTCCGGCGATTTCAGGAGATCGTTGATCCTGGCGAAATTGTCGAAGGAGGTGTCGAGCCGGAAGCGAAACTCGGGCATGTACTTCATCTGCCGCAGCGCGCCGGAGACACGGCCGCGGATGAACTTGGCATGCTTGTTGAGCGCCTCGACCACCGCGCCGGCGTCCGTGGCGCCGAGCGGCGAGATGAAGGCGGTTGCGATCTTGAGGTCGGGCGACATGCGCACTTCCGACACCGAAACCACGGCATTCTCGACCAGCGGATCGATGATCTCGCCGCGCTGCAAGGTTTCGGACAGCGCATGGCGCACCTGCTCGCCGACGCGCAGCATGCGCTGGGATGGGCCTGATGTGGTCGAACGGGGCATTTTTTCTCGATCCTGAAAGCGTGGGGCGCGGGATAGGACCGTGCCTCATGTCTCAAATGTTTGCCAGGCGGCGGCCTCTCGGCCACCGCCTGGCATGACGGACGTCACACGAACTCAGAGCGTGCGGGTTACCATCTCGACGCGGAAGCACTCGATGATGTCGCCGACGCGCATGTCCTCGTAGTTCTGGAAGGCCATGCCGCATTCCTGGCCGCCCGGGACTTCCGAAACCTCGTCCTTGAAGCGCTTCAGCGTCTTCAGCGTGCCTTCGTGGATGACGACGTTGTCGCGGATCAGGCGCACGCCCGCGCCACGCTCGACCTTGCCTTCGGTGACACGGCAGCCGGCGATCTTGCCGACCTTGGTGATGTCGAATATCTCGAGTATCTGCGCATTGCCGATGAAGGTCTCGCGACGCTCCGGCGAGAGCATACCCGACAGAGCCGCCTTCACGTCATCCACGAGGTTGTAGATGATCGAGTAGTAGCGGATCTCGATGCCAGCGGCCGCGGCAGCGGCGCGTGCCTGCACATTGGCGCGGACGTTGAAGCCGATGATCGCCGCGCCCGACGTCTCCGCCAGTGACACGTCGCTTTCGGTGATGGCGCCGGCGCCGGCATGGACGATGCGCGCACGCACCTCGTCGGTGCCGAGCTTGTCGAGCGCTGCGTTGATCGCCTCGATCGAACCCTGCACGTCACCCTTGATGACCAGCGGGAACTCCTTCAGTCCGCTCGTCTGCAGCTGCGACATCATCTGTTCGAGCGAACCGCGCTGGCCGGCATGACGGGCAACCGCCTTCTCGCGGGCCAGACGCTGGCGGTACTCGGTGATCTCGCGGGCGCGGGCCTCGTTGTTGACCACGGCGAAGCGGTCGCCGGCCTGCGGCGTGCCCTGGAGGCCGAGCACCTCGACCGGCATCGCCGGCGGCGCTTCCTTGACGTGTTCGCCACGATCGTCGACCAGCGCGCGCACCCGGCCCCATTCATTGCCGGCGACAAGGATGTCGCCCGGCATCAGCGTGCCGGTCTGCACCAGCACGGTGGCGACGGGGCCACGGCCCTTGTCGAGCTGCGCCTCGATGACGACGCCCTCGGCGGTGCGGTCCGGATTGGCCTTGAGGTCGAGGATTTCGGCCTGCAGCAGGATCGCTTCTAGCAGCTTGTCGAGGTTGGTGCCCTTGGTCGCCGATACTTCGACATCAAGCACTTCACCGCCCATGGATTCGACGAATACCTCATGGCGCAGAAGTTCCGAGCGCACTTTTTGCGGATCGGCGTCATGCTTGTCGATCTTGTTGATCGCCACGATGATCGGAACGCCGGCCGCCTTGGCATGGCTGATCGATTCGATCGTCTGCGGCATCACGCTGTCGTCGGCCGCCACCACCAGGATGGCAATGTCGGTGGCCTGGGCGCCGCGGGCGCGCATGGCCGTGAAGGCGGCGTGGCCGGGCGTGTCGATGAAGGTGATCTTCTGACCGTTCTTCTCGACCTGATAGGCGCCGATATGCTGGGTGATGCCACCGGCCTCGCCGGAGACGACATTGGCGTTGCGGATCGCGTCGAGCAGCGAGGTCTTGCCGTGGTCGACATGCCCCATGATGGTCACGACAGGCGGCCGCGACACCAGGTCTTCCGGACGGTCGGCGATGTTGAACAGGCCTTCCTCGATGTCGGACTCGGCGACGCGGCGGACCGTGTGGCCGAATTCGGTGGCGACCAGTTCCGCCGTGTCGGCGTCGATGACGTCGCCCGGCTTCAGGATCTGGCCCTGCTTCATGAAGAACTTGACCACATCGACGGCGCGCTCGGACATGCGCTGCGCCAGTTCCTGGATAGTGATGGTTTCGGGCAGGATCACTTCGCGCATAACCTTCTCGCGCGGCTCATTGTGCATCGCGCGCTTGAACTTTTCCTGGCGGCGGCGCATCGACGACAGCGAACGGGCCCGCGCATCCTCGTCGGAAAGCGCGGAGTTCAAAGTCAGCTTGCCGCGACGGCGGTCTTCCTCGCCCTTGGTCGGCTTGGCCGGACGCGCCACTTCGGGCGTCACCAGACGGCGCACCGGCGCACCGGCGCCAGTCCGCTTCGGCTTGACCTCTTCTTCCTCGTCGGCGGTCGCCAGTTCGGCGGCCTGCGGCGCGCGGCGACGCGCCTCTTCCTCGGCGCGGCGGCGGGATTCGGCCTCGGCCTGCAACCGCGCTTCTTCCTCGGCCTGGCGGCGTGCGGATTCCTCGCGCTCGCGCTTGCGGCGCTCCTCATCCTCGGCGCGGCGCTTGGCTTCCTCGACGGCGCGCTGGCGGTCCTCGACCTCGCGCGCCTTGGAGCCTTCGAGCGCCCTGCGGCGCGCTTCCATTTCGCTGCGCGACAGTTCGTTCAACACCATGCCGCTGCGCTCGACCGGTGCCGGCGGAGGTGGAGGCGGCGCCTTGGGTGCCTCCTGCACGACGGGAGCCGCCGCGACCGCCGGCTTCGGGGTGAACACGGGTGCCGCCACCGCCGGCTCCGGCTTGTCGCCGGGCAGCGAGAATTTGCGCTTCTTGGTCTCGACCACGACCGACTTGGTGCGGCCGTGCGAGAAGTTCTGGCGCACGGTGCCCTGTTCCATGCCGGGGCGCTTCAGCGTCAAGGTCTTCTTCGGCGTAACACTCAACGTCTTGTCGTCGCCCGATTTCGTATCGCTCATTCCATATCCTCTGCGGCCTCATCTTCGTCAGCAACGGCCGCAAGCATTGCCAGATCGTCCGGGGTACCGCCCCGATATCGGTCGAGCGCAACCATGCGCTTCTGGACCGCCTTACCCGCGTCTCCCGCGAGGACGGCAGCATGTATCACATTTGTACCCCCCAATGCCAAGCTCAACTCGGCCTCGGAGAAAAGTTTGTAGGCAAGGATGGAGGGGCCGCCAATATGGACGGTCGCCCGCCGCGCCTGGCTGATCTTGCGCACGCCATCGTCTGAGGCTTCGGTCGCGTGGAGCACGAAAAGCGCCAATCCACCGCGCACCGCGCTCTCCACCTTGGTGGCGCCCAGCGCGATCGCCCCTGCCTTGCGAGCGAGACCCAGCATGCCAAGGGCGGATCTGGAAAGCAGCCCATCGACCATGCCGCCGAGATCGGGCGGCACGACCACCTGTGCCTTAAAGGCGCGGCTAAAAAGGTTCTTGGCCGCCGCCTTGTCGATATGTAGGCGGTCGGCGCTCACCCAGCAACCACGGCCGGGCAGATTTCTCTTGAGATCCGGAACGACGGCCGAATCCGGGCCGACGACGAACCGGATCAGTTCATCCGGTTCGGCCTGCTTGCGGGTGACGATGCAGGTGCGATCGTTCATCTCGTCCAAGGGCGGTTTCTGTGCGATGCGGTTTCACCTCACGCACCAACGGCTTCGTCAGCCGGCGCTTCTTCGGCTGCAAGCTCGTCTTCGGAAATCCAGCCGGCCTTGAGACGGGCCGCGAGCACCATCTGCTCGGCATCGGCGCGCGAAACGCCATGATCGGCCAGCACGCCCGGATACACCTTGGTCTCGCCGTCCTTGCGTTCCTTCCAGCCCGTGAGGTCGTCGGCGGCATAGCCGGCGAAATCCTCGATCGTCTTCACGCCGTCCTCGCCTAGCGTCACCATCATGGCGGTGGTGATGCCGGGGATTTCGCGCAGCTCGTCCTTGACGCCCAGCGCCTTGCGCTTTTCGTCGTGCTCGGCTTCGATCTTCTCCAGATATTCGCGGGCCCGGGTCTGGATCTCCGAGGCGGTATCCTCATCGAAGCCGTCGATCGAGGCGATTTCGCCGGCATCGACATAGGCGACTTCCTCGACACTGGTGAAGCCTTCGGAGGCGAGCACCTGGCCGACCATCTCGTCGACGTCGAGAGCTTCCATGAACAGCGCCGAGCGCTCGACGAATTCCTTCTGGCGGCGCTCGGATTCCTCGGCCTCGGTCAGGATGTCGATATCCCAGCCGGTGAGCTGCGAAGCGAGGCGCACATTCTGGCCGCGGCGGCCGATGGCCAGCGAGAGCTGGTCGTCCGGCACCACCACTTCGATGCGCTCGGCGTCCTCGTCGAGCACGACCTTGGCGACTTCCGCCGGCTGCAGCGCGTTGACGATGAAGGATGCGGCCGAGGGCGACCACGGAATGATGTCGATCTTCTCGCCCTGCAATTCGGCGACGACCGCCTGGACGCGGCTGCCGCGCATGCCGACGCAGGCGCCGACCGGATCGATCGAGCTGTCGCGCGAGATGACGGCGATCTTGGCGCGCGAACCGGGATCGCGGGCGACCGACTTGATCTCGATAATGCCGTCATAGATCTCCGGCACTTCCATGGTGAAGAGCTTGGCCATGAACTGCGGATGGGTGCGCGACAGGAAGATCTGCGGGCCGCGCTGCTCACGGCGCACGTCGTAGACATAGGCGCGGACGCGATCGCCATATTTGTAGTTTTCGCGCGGGATCAGCTCGTCGCGGCGGATGATCGCTTCGCCACGGCCGAGATCGACGATGACATTGCCGTATTCGACGCGCTTGACGGTTCCGTTGACGATCTCGCCGATGCGGTCCTTGTATTCGTCATACTGGCGGTCGCGCTCGGCCTCGCGCACCTTCTGCACGATGACCTGCTTGGCCGACTGGGCGGCGATGCGGCCGAAATCCATCGGCGGCAGCTGTTCGGCGATGAAGTCGCCGAGCTGGGCGTCGGGATTGCGCTCGCGCGCCGAGGAAATGGCGATCTGCGTGGCATAGTCGTCGACCTTCTCGACCACTTCCATCAGCCGCTGCAGCTTCATCTCACCGGTGTTGGGGTTGATGTCGGCGCGGATGTTGGTCTCCTGGCCATAACGCGAGCGTGCCGCCTTCTGGATCGCATCAGCCATGGCGGCGATGACGATCGACTTGTCGATCGACTTTTCACGCGCGACCGCGTCGGCAATCTGCAGCAGTTCAAGTCTGTTGGCGCTTACAACCATGTTTTTTCTCCCGAGCCTGTTTGCCGGCCCCTGGGGCCGGCAGCTCAATCAACTTTCCTGTTCGTGTTCTTCCGTAGCGCCCGGTTCCGTACCCTCCGGTACGTCGTCGTCCGGTTCGCCGCGGCGTTTCTTGGCTTCCTTGCGCGCCCTATTGTCCTTCGACAATGCATCACGGATGAGGTCGTCGGTCAGGATCAGCCGGGCTTCGGCAATGGCGTCGTAGGGCACGCGCACTGTCGGCTCCTCACCGTAGGCCGCCTTGTCGCGCTCGATCAGCACATCGTTCTCACCGGCTTCGGCGATCTTGCCCTTGAAGCGCTTGCGATCCGCGACAACGACCGATGTTTCCATCTTCACCAGATGACCGGTCCAGGTCGAGAAATCCGATTTGCGCACCAGCGGCCGGTCGATGCCGGGCGATGAGACTTCGAGATGATACGCCTTCTCGATGGGATCGTCGACGTCGAGCGCCGGCGACACCGCACGGCTCACCTCTTCGCAATCCTCGACCGTCATGGTGCCGTCCTCGCGCTCAGCCATGATCTGCAGCGTCAGCCCGTTCTGGCCGGACAGATGCACGCGTACAAGGCGAAAGCCGATGCCGCGCAGCACCGGCTGGACGATCAGCGCGATGCGTGCATCGATGCCGCTTTCGCGGATGATGCGATCGTCGCTCTCGCTTGCCGTTGACGTCATTCGATTCCTGTCGATCATTCTCTAGCCGTCGGCAGGTAATAAAAAAGAGCGGGACCGGGTGGACCCACTCTTCGTCATACCGACCAAGAATTTGAGGCTGATATAAACGATCCGCCCCGGTGTTTCAAGCCCGCCGTCCCAACTGCGCGAATGTCCTGGCGCATTGGGGTTGCGCCAGGTGCATGCCATCCATGCGGCAACGGCCCTTGTTGGTCCTCAAGCCGCGCTCCTATCTATGTTGCATTGCACAAAGCGACAGCGATAGCGCGTCACCGCACGCGAAAGGACATGACAATGAACAGCCGCAAGGTTTTTTCCGCCATAGGCGATCTCTTCACCACATTCGGCAGCGCCGTAGCCGCGTCGCGGGCGGTGGAAGCCGGCCGCAAGCCGCGCGCCCAGGATCTGCGCAGCCTCGGCATGGATCCGACGGCTTTCGACAAGATCGGCCGTTTCTGAACTCCGGCCAACGGGCGACATTCGATTTCTGTGTCCCCGCAACAATTGAAGATCTCTCCCTCACGAAGGGCCCAGATCCTGATGCCCAAATCCCGATGCCTGGGACCTGATGCCTAGGTCCTGATGAAGGTAAGATAGGCCGGCCGCCTGCCCTCGCGGACGGCTTTCGCCTCGTAGCGGGTGCCTGGCCAGCCATCGTAGGGGCGATGCCAGTCGACGGCCTCTGAAGCCTGCCAGGCGAAACCGCCATGCGCACGGCAATGCAGCAGGGTCCAGTTCACATAGGTGTCGATGTCGGAAGCGAAACGGAATTCGCCGCCACGCTTCACAACGCGTGCGAAACGATCGAGATTGACCGGGCTGACGAAACGGCGCTTCCAGTGCTTCTTCTTCGGCCACGGATCGGGATAGAGCAGGTCGATGCCATCGAGCGAGGCCTGCGGCAGCCAGTCGAGCAGCCGCGTGGCGTCGTCGTCGTAGACCCTGAGGTTGGCCAGCGGCTTTTCCCGCACCGCCATCATCATCTTGGCCATGCCGTTGACGAAGGGCTCGACACCGATAAAGCCGGTCATCGGCGCTTCGGTCGCGCGATGCAGGAGATGCTCGCCGCCGCCAAAGCCGATTTCGAGGCGAACGGCGGAAACATCGGCTTCGAACAGAGCCCGCAGATCCGACGGCGCCTCGGTCGTCAGATCGAGCCGATAGGCGTCGAGGCCGCTTTCCAGCGCCGCCGCCTGCTGCGGGCGAACCGGCTTGCCGCGCCGACGGCCGAAGAAGGCTTCTGTCGCGCGGCTTGGCCTGTCCCCGGAACTCATCGGCTGATCAAGGTCCTGTCGCCGCCCTCAGGCAGCGACAGCATCCTTGAGCGCCTTGGCGAGATCGGTCTTTTCCCAGGAAAAAGATCCGTCGCGGCCGGCCTTGCGGCCGAAATGACCGTAGGACGAGGTCTTGGCGTAGATCGGCTTGTTGAGGTCGAGGTGGCGGCGGATGCCGGACGGCGACAGGTCCATCACAGTGCGCAGCGCCTCCTCGAGCCTTGCCTCGTCGACCTTGCCGGTGCCGTGCAGGTCGACATAGACCGACAAGGGCTGGGCGACGCCGATGGCGTAGGAAAGCTGGATGGTGCAGCGGTCGGCAAGTTTCGCCGCCACAACGTTCTTGGCCAGGTAGCGCGCCGCATAAGCGGCCGAACGGTCGACCTTGGTGGTGTCCTTGCCCGAGAAAGCGCCGCCGCCATGGGGTGCGGCGCCGCCATAGGTGTCGACGATGATCTTGCGGCCGGTCAGCCCGGCGTCGCCATCAGGCCCGCCGATAACGAACTTGCCGGTCGGATTGATGTACCACATGCAATCGTCGGCGATCTTGAGGTCACCCAATGCCTCGCGGATATAGGGCTCGACGACCTTGCGCACCTTCTTGGAATCCCAGCTCGCATCGAGGTGCTGGGTCGACAGCACGATCTGCGTCGCTTCGGCGGCCTTGCCGTCGATATAGCGGACGGTGACCTGGCTCTTGGCGTCCGGCCCGAGCTTGCCTGCATCGCCGTTGTTCTGGTGGCGGGCGGCGGCCAGGAGTTCGAGGATCTTGTGGCTGTAGTAGATCGGCGCCGGCATCAGGTCCGGCGTCTCGCGGCAGGCATAGCCAAACATGATGCCCTGGTCGCCGGCACCCTCCTCGCCCTGGCGGTCGGAGGCATTGTCGACGCCTTGGCCGATGTCGGGCGACTGGCCATGCAACAGAACGTCGATCTTGGCCTTTTTCCAGTGGAAGCCGGCCTGCTCATAGCCGATCTCGCGGATCGCCTTGCGGGCGACCGACTTGAACTTCGCCGGGTTGACGACCGGATGGCCGGCGGCATCCCTCAGGATGTTGCCTTCCTTGTCCTTCTTCAGCAGCGTCTCGGGAACGCGCACCTCGCCGGCGATGACGACGCGGTTGGTGGTCGCCAGCGTCTCGCAGGCGACGCGGACTTTCCACGGGTCCATGCCCGTCTTCTTGGCCTCACGGTAGACCAGGTCGACGATCTCGTCGGATATCCGGTCACAAACTTTGTCGGGATGGCCCTCGGCAACGGATTCCGAGGTAAAGAAGTAGTTCTGCCGCGTCACGGGTGTCCCCTCTTGAAAAAACGATCGGCAGGCTGCCGATTTGGCGCGCCACGTGTTAGCGGGGCGAAGCGCCGCTCGTCAAGCGGTGCCGCCCTTCTGGCATGAATGTCGATGTCGATATTTTGTACCACCAGCGGCCGAAATGCCGCCGGTCGAGTCCTGTTGCGGATCAGTCGGAATCTTCGGACGCCAGCGACTTCACCAGGTCTATGATCCTGCGACGCACCTTGACGTCGGCGATCTTGACGAAGGCCCGGTTGAGTTGAAGGCCCTCCGGGCTGCCGCAGAATTCCACGGCGAAAGCCATCGAAGCATCCTCCGCGAAACCGCGGCCGGCCGGGCTCTCCTGGCCCGGCGCATCCTCGAAAAAGAAGGCGACAGGCACGCCGAGTATGGATGCTATCGCCTGCAGGCGGCTTGCGCCGACCCGGTTGGTGCCCTTTTCATATTTCTGTATCTGCTGAAATGTGATGCCGAGGTTCTCGCCTAGTTTTTCCTGGCTCATTCCCAACATATTGCGGCGAAGCCGGATGCGACTTCCAACATGGATGTCGATCGGATTCGGTTTCTTCTTGTTATCTTCTGTCATTTTTTCCTCGCCGAATTTTTTCGGCTTTGTGATTTTTTTCCTACCCAAACAAAGCCGGAGGCGACTGCCCCAACAGAACGATCCACCGGCTTCGAGAAATTTTCAGGCGTTACAGTATGAGTTTCTAATGTGTCGACTGTCAATTCACCCGTAGCCTTTGCCTTACATTGAACAGGACGGCAGCCAGGGCAAACAGCAACATGATCAGCATTCCGTTAATGCGCAGCTGGCCGGCGGACACGACCGCTTGCCGCGAGATTGGCACACGGACGTCAATGGCCCCGCGCGCGTCGATCGCCAGCGCATCGACGATGCGCCCCCGTGGGTCGACAACCGCCGAGATGCCGTTGTTGGCCGCACGCAACAAGGGCAACCCGTTCTCCACCGCGCGAATCTGAGCCTGCCTGAAATGCTGATAGGGACCCGGCGTATCGCCGAACCACGCATCGTTGGTAACGTTGACAATAAGCTGCGCTGACGTTGCGTCAACCGCCACCAGTTCGGGAAAGATCACTTCGTAACAGATGAAGGGCAAGGCGCGGACGCCATCCGGCAGCGTGATCGCATGCCGCTCATTGCCTGCCGTGAAGGTCACCGGGCCAGCGACCAGTTGTTCGATGCCGAAACGATCGAGCAGGTCGGCGAAAGGCAGGTATTCGCCGAACGGCACCAGATGGACCTTGTCGACGGCGTCAGCGATTTCGCCCTTGTCGTTGATCGCCACCACGGAGTTGTAGTAGCGGCTGCCGGCACCGGCCGCCGCACCGCCTTCCTCGCGCACGACGCCGGCGATCAGCATCTGGCCGGCGTCCAGCATGTCGCCCAGTGCGGTCAAAGCGTCCGGCCGCTCGGTGAGGAGGAACGGGACCGAGGTTTCGGGCCACAGGATCAGTTGCGGCTTTTCATGGCCGGGGTCCGGCGCCTTGGCCGACAGGCCTATCAAGGTGGCGAAGATACGGTCGCGCACCGAGGCGTCCCACTTTTCCGAAAGGTCGACGGCCGGCTGGACGATGCGCACATTGATCGTGCGGGCCTCAGGCGCGGCCGGAGCGTTGAGCCTGAGATAGCCGAAGCCGGCATGAGCGGCGACGAGCACGACAAGCAGCGCGACGCCAAGACGAAGATGCGTGCGCGCCGCCAGCAGCGCCGGCAGCGAGAAGACGAACACGGCGAGCACGTTCATGCCGACCATCCCGGTGACCGAGACGCTCTGCATCAGCAGGGGCACCGGCATCGCCGCGTAGCCGATCGCGTTCCAGGGAAAGCCGGTGAACAGGAAGCCGCGCAGCCACTCGGCCAGCCCGAAGGCGGCGGCCAGGGCCGCGATGCGGCCGATGTCGTTGCTCCACAGGAGCCGGGCGACCATGGCCGCAAAGCCGTAGAAGAAGGCCAATGCAAAGGGGATGCCGACCACCGCGAAGGGCAGCGCCCAGGCGAAACTGTCGGCCTCTACAAGCAGCGCCGATCCGATCCACCACAGGCCGGCGAGGAAATAGCCGAAGCCGAACCACCAGCCGACGGCAAAGGCCGGCCGCAGCCGCGCAAACAGGCTGCCCGAGGCCTCACCGGTCGCCCCGTCGAGCAGCCAGACCAGCAGCGGAAACGAAATGAAACAAGCGGCAAAGAAATCGTACGGCGCCTGGCCGAGCACCGCCAGGGCGCCCGCGAGGAACGCCACGAGCGCACGCCGCCAACCCCAAAACAGAATTATCCGGCCGGCCAGGCGGTTCATGCATTGTTCCGAGTCGTGCGAATCACGGCAGCAGATTTATCAGGCCGCGGCCTGCGCTCCAAACTTCGGGTGGTCTGCCGTGAAACCCACTCACCACTGCTGGAGCGCATCGCGTTTGAACTGATCAGACGACGCGCCTTAGGTCTTTGTTTTTGTGCATGTCCTCCTCCCAAAACCGAAGTTACTTAGGGCGACATGGATCAGCGGTGCCACCCTTCTATGCGCACGTCGCCGAGCCGTTCGGCCTCTTCCAGCGGAACGGAGCGGATGGTCTGGGTGAAGGTCCAGACATGGCCCTCGGGATCGCGCGCCCGATACTGGCGCTCGCCGTAGAACTGGTCCGCCGGCTCCTGGATTATACCGGCACCCGCCGTCCGCGCCTGCTCGCAATGTGCATCAATGCCGTCTTTCAGCCTGACATAGACCGACTGCGTGTTCTTGCCCGAGACCGAGGCCGGGCTGGCGACGTAGTCGCTCCATTCGGAATCGACAATGATGTAGCAGTCGCCGAACCGCATCTCGGAATGGACGAGCTTGCCGTCGGCATCGCTGACCACCATGCTGCGGTCGAAGCCGAAAGCTGCCTCCAGCCAATCCAGCGCGGCCCGCGGATCCCTGTAGAACACGCCGGATCCCAAGGCGGCGTGCTTGAAAGGGTCTTCGGTCATCCGCAGGCGCTTAAGCCTGCTCGGTGCGCGCCGCGGCGCGGCGGCGACGTTCGCCCTTCTGGTTCTGCACGATGCGCACGCGCTTGACGCGGCGCGGATCGGCGTCGAGCACATGGAACTCGAAGCCAGGGATGGCCTGCACCACCTCGCCGCGCGCCGGCACCCGGCCAAGCGTGTTGAAGATCATGCCGCCGATGGTGTCGACATACTCGCCATGTTCGCCGGCGGCGAAATCCCCGCCGATCATCTTGGCGACCTCGTCGATCTCGGCCTTGCCGTCGACGACGAACACGCCTTCACCGGTCTGGGTGATCATCGGCTCGTCGTCGTCGTGCTCGTCCTCGATGTCGCCGACCACCATCTCGACGATATCCTCGAGCGAGACGAGCCCGTCGGTGCCGCCATACTCGTCGATGACCAGCGCCATCTGCGTGCGGGTCGTCTGCATGCGGCCCATCAGATCGGAGGCCAGCATGGACGGGGGCACGAACAGCACCGGCCGGATCAGGTTCAGTTCGCCTATGGTGCGCGAGAGGTCGACCTGGGTGAGGTCGAGAACCGTGGCGGCGGGTGTCTTCCTGGTCGCCCGGCCTTTCCTGACGCGCGCAATCTTGGTGATATGGGCCAGCACGTCGCGGATATGGACCATGCCGCGCGGGTCGTCGAGCGTCTCGGCATAGACCGGCATGCGGGAATGGCCGGACTGCTCGAACATGCCAAGCAGATCGCCAAGCGTGGTCGTGATCTCGACCGCCTCGATGTCGGCGCGCGGCACCATGACGTCCTCGACGCGCACCTCGCGCAGCCGCAGGATGTTGTTGAGCATGGCGCGTTCGCCCGGCGAAAAGGATTCGACATCGCTCGTGGTCTCGGCGAGCGCGCCGGCGATCTCCTCGCGCAGGCTGGTTCCGTTGCGTTGCCTGAACAGGCCCAGAACGCGGTTGAACAGGGAAGGCCCGGCAGGCGACGGCTCACTGGCAGCGCTGCCGGTGTTGGCAACGCCAGGGGTAATGGTACTCGGACTTGATCCCTCTTCCGACGTATCGGAAGCCTTGGTCGCACTGCCGGCGTCGGGGCGGACGGCAGTTTCAGGTTTGTCGTTCATCTTCGTCCGTCAATTGGTTAGAAGTAGTTACGCGTAGGGATCGGGAATGGCAAGTCTGGCGAGCGCGGCGCGCTCGACGGCCTCCATCTCCTCGGCCTCGGCATCGGTCTCGTGATCATGGCCCATGAGATGCAGCAGGCCGTGGATGACGAGATGGGAAATATGGTTCTCCAGCGGCTTGTCTTCCAGTCCCGCCTCGCGCGCCACCGTCTCCGCGGCCAGCACGATATCGCCGAGCATCGGCGGCAGGGGACCGCCCTTGGGGAAAGGAAAAGCCGGAAAAGACAAGACGTTGGTCGGCTTGTCCTTGCCGCGCCAGCCGGCATTGAGCGCCTGGACATGGGCATCGTCGGAAAAAACGACGCTGAGTTCGGAATGGCCCGTGGCGCCCGTCTCGGCGAATGCAGCGGCGGCGGCGGCGCCGACCAGCCGGACAAGCTCGGCTTCGTCCGGCCAATGCCCGGCCTCGACCGTCAGATCGATGTCGACGGGCAGCGGCGGAGCCGGCCCGTTCGGCGTTTCGGGCTCAACCATGAGGTCGCTCGATCAAATCAGCCTTCGGTCCCCAGACCGCGGGCGAGCTTGCCGTCACGGTCGTAGGCCTTGACGATCTCGGCGACCAGGGGATGCCTGACGACGTCGCCTTCATTGAAGCGGACCGTCACCATGCCGGTCACACTGTCGAGAATCCGGAGCGCCTCGACAAGGCCGGACTTGGTGTTCTGCGGCAAATCGATCTGCGTTGGGTCGCCGGTGACGATCATGCGCGAATTCTCGCCCAGACGGGTCAGGAACATCTTCATCTGCATCGGCGTGGTGTTCTGCGCCTCGTCGAGAATGACGGCGGCGTGTGCCAGCGTGCGGCCGCGCATGAAGGCGAGCGGTGCGATCTCGATCACCTCGGCGGCGATGGCGCGTTCGACCTTGTCGGCCGGCATCATGTCATAGAGCGCGTCGTAGAGCGGCCGCAGATAGGGATCGACCTTCTCCTTCATGTCGCCCGGCAGGAAGCCCAGCCGCTCGCCGGCCTCGACGGCAGGCCGCGACAGCACGATGCGCTCGACCATGCCGCGTTCGAGCAGCATCGCCGCATGCGCCACCGCCAGGTAGGTTTTGCCGGTACCGGCCGGGCCGATGCCGAACACCAGTTCCGAGCGCTCCAGCGCCCGCATATAGGCATCCTGCGTGAGCGAGCGGGCGTAGATCGTCTTCTTGCGCGTCGATATCTGGGCGGCCGAAACCTTGCCCTTGCGCTCCAGCGTCGGCAGCGTGAGCTGGTCATCGGCGGCGACCGCCATGCGCACGGCGCCGTCGACATCGGACTGGCCGATATCCACCCCCTTCTGGAGAATGCCGTAGAGATTGTCGAGCGCCCGGCGG
This sequence comes from Mesorhizobium sp. B1-1-6, assembly GCF_006443035.1. NCBI lineage: Bacteria > Pseudomonadati > Pseudomonadota > Alphaproteobacteria > Hyphomicrobiales > Phyllobacteriaceae > Mesorhizobium > Mesorhizobium sp. B1-1-6. The sequence goes on from NZ_VFWR01000003.1 coordinate 217,711, forward strand.
GCCTGCTCGGCGGCGGAAGCCGACCCCTTGATGGTCAGCTGGTTGCCGCGCGAGCGGATGTCAACGCCCAGTTTCTGCTCAAGCCGGGCGAGGTTCTCGTCGAACTGGCCGTAGAGGGCGCTGGCAAGCTTGTTGTTGTCGAAAGTCAGTACGATGTGCGCCATGTCAGAAGCCCCAGATGCCGGTACCGGGGGCAGGTTCTTCAGCTCCGCTGCGCTCAACCGTCTCTCCTCATCTGCCGAGGTCATCAGACCAATTCGGCGAACAGGCTATTGTAACCCGTCTTCGTGATTCGCACCTGGATAATGTCACCGATTTCGCCGGCCTTTTCATCAACAATAACGGGCTGAAGCCAAGGTGAGCGTCCGACCTTCTGGCCGGCCTGGCGACCTGGCTTCTCAATCAGCGTATCTATGGTGCGGCCGACGAGACTCAAGCCGAAATCCTGCTGCTGCTTCAAAAGCAGCGCCTGGAGCCGCTGCAAACGCTCGTCCTTGACCGCTTCCGGCACATGGCCGGCCATCTCGGCGCCCGGCGTGCCGGGGCGCGGCGAATATTTGAACGAGAAGGCCGAGGCGTAGTTCACCTGGCGCACCAGCTCCATCGTCGCCTCGAAATCCGCCTCGGTCTCGCCGGGGAAACCGACGATGAAATCGCCCGACAGCGCGATATCGGGCCGCACGGCGCGGATGCGGTCGAGCAGCGCCAGATAATCATCCGCCGTGTGCCTGCGGTTCATCGCCTTCAGGATGCGGTCGGACCCGGATTGCACCGGCAGATGCAGATACGGCATCAGTGCCGGCAGGTCGCGATGGGCCGCTATCAGCTCGTCGTCCATGTCGCGCGGGTGGCTCGTGGTGTAGCGCAGGCGCGCCAGCCCGGGAATTTCGGCCAGCCTGAACAGAAGGCGGCCAAGGCCCCATTCCTCGCCGTTTTCGCCTTGCCCATGCCAGGCATTGACGTTCTGGCCAAGCAGCGTCACCTCGCGCACCCCGGCTTCCGCCAGGCGCTCGGCTTCGGCGACGATCTGTGCCACCGGCCGCGACACTTCGGCCCCCCTGGTGTAGGGCACGACGCAGAAGGTACAGAACTTGTCGCAGCCCTCCTGGACGGTGAGAAAGGCGGTGACGCCGCGCTTGATCACCTCGGCGCGCTTCGGCTGCGGCAAGTGCTCGAACTTGTCCTCGATGGCGTAGTCGGTCTCGACGATCTTCTCGCCGCCGCGCACCCTGGCCAGTACGTCCGGCAGCCGGTGATAGGTCTGCGGGCCGATGACCAGGTCCACGGCGGGCGAGCGGCGGATGATCTCGGCCCCTTCGGCCTGCGCCACGCAACCGGCGACGCCGATTAGCAATTCGCGGCCGGCGGCGGCGCGTTCGGCCTTCATCTCGCGAATGCGACCGAGCTCGGAATAGACCTTTTCAGCCGCTTTTTCCCTGATATGGCAGGTGTTTAGCAGCACCAGGTCGGCTTCGCCGATGGTCTGCGTCGCCGTGTAGCCGTCGGCGGCCAGCGCATCTGTCATGCGCTGTGAATCATAGACGTTCATCTGGCAGCCATAAGTCTTGACGAAGACCTTTTTCGCCGCCGCGGAAATTACTGCCTGCTCTCCAGCCGCAGTCCCGATGTCGTCGCTTTCAACCGTGTTCAAGTCCATCCGGCGGCTTCTAACGCCTTTCCGCGACAAAAAACAGACGATTCTGCCTGGGGGCCTTCGGGATTCAGCGGCTCGGGCGCGGCGCGGCCAGTGCCGCCTGCATCATTTCGCGCACGCGGCTTTCCATCAGCTTGGCCGTTTCCTTCCGGTTCGACCCCTTGGCGAAGGCAATCGGTTCGCCGAAATGCACCTCGACATCGAGCGCGCCTTCCGCCATCAGCACTTTGAGATGCGGCATCAGGTCCTCGTCGCCGATCCACGCCGCGATCGGCCGGTGCCGGCGGCCGAGCGGCACGCCATGCAACCGGGTATAGGCGATCGCTACCGGCTGGATGAAGACCTGCTCCGCCGCGCCCTCCGAAATCGCCATCGAGGCGGCACCGAACAGCGTGCTCTTGAAGGGCAGGACGACGTTGCCGTCGCCCGTCGAGCCCTCGGCAAACAGCACCATGGCATCGCCCTTGGCCATGCGGTTGGCGATCTCGCTCGCCTGGTCGCCGGACGAGCGCTTGCGCTCACGCTCGATGAAGACGGTGCGCTGCAGCTTCGACAGCATGCCGATCAGCGGCCAGCCTTCCATGTCGGCCCTGGCGATGAACTTCACATCGGCAAAAGAACCCAGCACCATGATGTCGGTCCAGGAGATGTGATTTGAGGCAATCAACAAGGGGCGGCGGTCGGACATCGTGCCGTTGACATGGATGCGCATGCCGAGCGCCCTGACGATCAGCCTGTGCCAGATCTTGAGGATGAAGGTTTCCGGCCACCAGCCGGTCTTCATCGACAGGACCTGCAAAGGCACCAGGATCAGCGAACCGGCGACGACCAGCCCTATCGCCAGGAAAATCCTGATTTTTCCGATCATCGCTCCACCCCGAAACCCTGGCTAGCGAAGATCGCGGCGCATGACAAGCGCGCCGGTCGGTCCATGCTCGGGCGACCTGTAATAGTTGGGGCGCTTGCCGACCTCGCGGAATCCGAGACGCCTGTAGAGGGCGATCGCGGCGACATTGGTCTCGTCGACCTCGAGGAAGAGCGCTTCGGCGCGTTGCGCGTGCAGTTCGCGCAGCACCGCGTCCATCAACTGCCAGCCCAGCCCCTGGCGGCGATGCGACCGCGCCACCGCGACGGTCAGGATCTCGCCCTCGCCGGCCGCCAGCCGGGCCAGCACGAAGCCGACCGGCGGCTTGGCGCCCTGCCCGGTTTCGCGCGCGGCATAGCCGAACACGGTGTCCTGTTCGAGCAAGGCCGCGAACTCGCCATCGGTCCAGGGGCGGACGAAGTCCTCGAGGTGCAGCAGCGAGACCGCCGGACTGTCGGTGGTCCTGAGCGGTTCGAGCGCGTAATCGCGGCGGCGCGACTGGAGAAAAGGTATGCGCATTATTTCCCTTGCCTGGAAAGTATGAACCCGGCCTGCGGCTTGGCGTCGGCGCCGCGCAGATAAAGAGGTTTCGGCCTCTCGCCGTCGCCCTTGGCGACCGCCAGGCGGGCGTAAGTGAGAATGTCCGCGGTCGCCGTCTCGGGTCCGATGTCGAAGGAGCGTCCGGCGGATGCCGCGATCCGCGTCGCGGCGGTTCCGGCGAGCACCGAAGACCGCTCGCTCGCCATGGCCACGGCATCCGCCAGTGTGACCACGGCCGGACCGTAAGTCAAAACCGACATCTCATCATAGAGAGCGGCATGGATCTCCTCGCGTCCGGCATCGAGCGCGGCCAGCACGGCGCGCCCGGGAAATGCCCGTGCCGCCTCGGCTGCCAGCGCCTCGAGCGTCGTCACGCCGATTGCAGGCACCTTGAGCGCCAGCGCCAGGCCGCGCGCCGTGGAAACCCCGACGCGCAGGCCGGTGAAGGAACCGGGGCCGACGGAGACGGCGATGGCGCCAAGACCGGCATAGGCGGTTGCACCGGCCTTCAGCGCCTCGGCGATGACGCCCATCAGATGCTCGGCATGGCCCTTGCCGAGATCGAGCACCGCGCGGCCGAGTTCCTGCCTCGCCCCGGCATCATAGACGCAGGCGGCGCAGAGGTTGGCGGCACAGTCGATGGCGAGCACTTTCATGAAACGACCGGTTCGAAAAACAATTCCCTGTGCCTGCCACAGCGCGCCACCGCAAGGGGATAGCGCATAATTTGTTAAGCGGCTTCGTTCCGGCACAGCGGGAAGGTGTCTATGCGGCCGGCTCTATGCGCAGCATATGGTTGTCCCAGACGTAGTCCGGTTCGGACCGTGTCGCGCCATTGCCCTCGACGATTTCGCCGGCTCCGGTGGTAGCCATGAAACCCGTCCCGTCTGGCGCCACGCCGCAGACCTCGACCAGTGCGCTTGACGAGACGAGCCGCCCGCTCGCCGCATCGATCACCACAAGCGAATTGCCTTCCGGCGAAGAGACGGCAATGGTGCCGGCAACCGGATTGGCGGCGACGGAACCGATATAGTTGCGGAAGCCGGACAGGACATCCCGCGGCATGTCGAGGAGCTGCAAATCCTTGCCGCGCGCCGCGCGGCCGACCAGCAGCGGACGGTCGGTGCCGGGCCCCCTGTACTGGCAGCCGAACCAGACGGTGCCGGTCTGGTCGGTGTCCATGTGGCGGATCGACAGCTGGTGCAGCGCCGCCGGCAATTCGTGCTTCTCGACCAGATCGCCGGTGACACGGTCGATGAGTACATAGGATGGCTTCATGGTGGCGATGTTGAGCTCGGCGCGGCCATAATCGGGATGAGTCTCGATGCCGCCATTGGCAACGGCGATCGTCCTGCCGTCGCCCAGGAGCAGAAGCTCGTGGGGTCCCATGCCATAGGTCGGGAATTCACCAAGGCGCTTGAATTTCGCCCGCGCGTCGTAGACGCCGACGACGCCGGCCGCGTTGTCGAAATCGTTCTCGGTGGCATAAAGCAAGGCGCCGTCCGGGGAGAACACGCCATGGCCGAAGAAATGCCGGCCGGTGATGCTGGCGATGGTCAGCGGTTCATCGCGCCCGGCGTGATCGAAGACCACGGCGAAGGTGCCGGGCTGGCGGGCGAACACCACTGAGCGCTTCGATATGGGATCGAAGGTGACGTCGTGGCCGCGGTCGGGCAAGTCGATCGCGTGCAGGAGCTTGCCGGCCTCGGACAGGATTGCGGCGCCATAGCTGCCGTCGCGCTTGACGAAGGCGGTGGCGAAGACGGCATCGGCGGCAAGCGTATTTGCCCAGGCCGGCGGCGCCATCGCCGCCACGAAGCCTGCTCCGGCGGCCCTCAGGAAATCGCGGCGATCGATGAGAGAGGTTTTCACGCTCAGTCCCCATCCAGCGAGGAAAAACCGGCGGTCAGGCCGAATTCGGCGGTCAGCCTGGTGCCGAACAGGGTCGACAGGCTGGAGGTGATCAGCGCGAGATGCTCGAGCTTTGCGCGCAGCGCCAGGTCGGCCAGCGCCATGTCGATCGGCCCCTGGACCGACTTCGCGGTGGCGACGCCGTTGAGCAGCTGGATGTGGATCGATTCCGCCATCCAGCGCGCATCGGCCGGCAGCGCATCGCCGAGCTCCGAGGCCTCGAACAGCCCGTCGATGCCGGCAAGGTTTCCGGCCAGCGAATTGGTGGTGTTTTGCGAACGCCAGTAGATCGCCTGTTTCGGCTTGTCCGCCTCCGGCTTGCCGCCCAGGAAGCCTTTCAGGCGCACGTCGCGAACCATTTCCAGCTCGTTGATGAAGATGCCGACCAGTTCCGTCACCGCTTCGGTGCCGTCGTGATAGAGCGGATTCTGCGGCCCCGGATTGGCCCAGCGCGCCGCAAAGCCGTCCGGCTTGTTCCAGGCGTCGGCGACATCGCCGGCCATGGTTTCGATGTTGCCGGCAACCGCCGCACCATAGGCGCAGCGATAGGGATCGTTCTTGCCGGCAAGCGCATCGGCGCCGTCACCGTAGAGCACGAACTCCAAGGCGCCGAGCCCCTGCATGGCGACGCTCTTGCCGGAAAGCTGTGCCGGATCGGTGGCGCTCGGGTCTTGGGCGGCCAACGCCGCCTGCACCTGTTTCAGGCCGATGCTTTTGCGATCCGGCCAGAACAGCATTCGTTCCAGCCGATTGTTTTCCTTGACCGGGCCGAACCCGATGATCTCGGCCGACGACCAGGCATCCACCGTGCGCGAGAATTCGGCGCGTGCCGCATCGAGATCGCCCTTTGAGGGTTTTTCGCAAAGCGCGTGCATCGCCTTGTTCAAGCCCGCCGCGCGGTCGTGCAGACTGGCATAGGCCGGCCGGACAAAGCCGTCGATTGCCCGCTGGATGACGTCGGTGGCCTTCACCGCCGCCGATGCGGGGCTGACGCCCAGCAGGGCCAGAGGAAGAAGGATTACCAGCGCGGGACGCTTCAACATCACAGGGACTCCAGGAATTTGAGCAATGCCTCGCGGTCGGCGGCGCCGGCGGCGGCGAAGCGGTCGCGCGATTTCTGGCCCTCGCCGCCATGCCAAAGAATCGCCTCGACCAGGCTGCGGGCGCGGCCATCGTGCAGATAAAAATTGTTGCCGTTGACCGTTTCGGTGAGGCCTATGCCCCATAACGGCGGCGTGCGCCATTCGTTGCCCGTCGCCTCGCCCACCGCCTGGCCGTCGGCAAGGCCGGGGCCCATGTCGTGCAGCAGGAAGTCGGAATAGGGCCAGATAAGCTGGAAGGCCTGCGCCTTGTTGGGCGCGTCGCGGCGGGTTACGAATTTCGGCGCGTGGCAGGAAACGCAGCCGATCTCGTAGAAGAGTTTCTTTCCGGCGAGCACATCCGGGGCGCCGAGGTCGCGGCGCGCCGGCACGGCCAGGTTCTGCGAATAGAAGGTGACGAGGTCCATGACCGGCGCCGGCGCCTCGGCCGGACCGAGCCGCTCCTGCACGCCGTCCGGCATGGCAAGGCAATCCTTCTCGGCGGCGGTGCAGTCGCCCCAGTGTTTGGGCTCCTCCGGCGTCGAGATGCCGATGTCGCCGGCAAAGGCATCCGCGGCCTGCTGGCGGATCGACGCGGTCTGCGCCTTCCAGCCGAAACGACCAAGGGTGAGCGCGCCGCTCATGCCGTCGCGCACGATGTTCGGCCTGCCGGAAATGCCGTCGCCGTCCCGGTCGTCCGGATCGGCATGGGCGATTATATCAGCGGGCGCGATCTGCTCGATCAGGCCGAGCCCGATCATCGGCGGCGTCAGGCGCGGCGACAGCGTGGTGCGCGGATCGAGCAGGCCGTAGGCCAGATCATCGACCGCGTAAGCGGGCTTGCGCAGTGAAACCACGGTGCCGTCGCCGAGCCCGACTTTTTCCTCGCTGTAGTCGACGCGCATCCGGCCCTCGCCGCGCAGGCCGGGGACGGCAAGATCCTGCAGCTGCGAACCGTAGACCGGATCGGGGATGTTGAGCAGCCTGTGGTCGGCAAGCCCAGCCTTCTCCTCCTCGGTGCTCGCCTCTCGCGCCAGCCGCAGGAACATCGACGTGCTGCCGGTGCCTTGCGGCGGACGGCCGCGGCCGTCCTTCAGATGGCAGTTCTGGCAGGCGCGTTCGTTGAACAGCGGTCCGAGCCCGTCGGAAGCCTGCGTCGAGGACGGCGACGACACCCAATTCTTGCGGAACAGGGCGTTGCCCAGCTTGAAGGTGCCTTCTTCCTCGAAGGTGATGTTGGCCGACGATTGCGAGAAGGAATCGCGGTTGACGTCCTTCCTGGATGTGCCGGCGCCGCCTTGCATCAATTCGAACTGCTCGGGTTTCGAGAAGTCCTTGGTCGGCCTGGTAACGGCTGTGACGCGCGCCTGATCCTTCGGGCTGAGGTCGGTGCGCGTGGCGGCGAAATTGGCGGGCTGCTGCGAGCCGGACCCGCCCGTGGCGAAGGCCAAAAGAATGATGGCGGCCGAACCGGAAAGCACGACGCTTCCCGGTTTTCTGTTTGACGACAGGCCTTCGGCCCGCCGCCAGCGGCGCAGCAATGCTAGGGTGCGCCGCATTCCCGCATGCCCTTACTCCGCCTCGTCCGCCGATGCGGCATTGAGCTGGCCGTATTTTTCCTCGCCGATCGAGGCAAGCAGATCGAGCTGCGTCTCGAGGAAGTCGATGTGCCCCTCCTCGTCGGCCAAGAGTTCCTCGAACAGTTTCATGCTGACATAGTCGCCGGCTTCGTTGCAGACCTCGCGCGAGCGCTTGTAGGCGGTGCGAGCGTCATACTCGCCGGCAAGGTCGGATTCGAGCACTTCCTTCACGTTCTGTCCGATACGCAGCGGCGCCACGGACTGCAGATTGGGGTGCCCTTCCAGGAAGATGATCCGGGCCACGAGCTTGTCGGCATGGTGCATCTCCTCGATCGATTCGGCGCGTTCCTTCTTGGCGAGCTTGGCGTATCCCCAGTCCTCCAGCAGACGGAAATGGACCCAATACTGATTGACGGCACCAAGCTCCAGGAACAGAGCCTCGTTAAGCCGCTCGATGATCTGTGGTTCGCCTTTCATGGGTTCTGCTCCCGTATTGGACGCGCAGGCCTCTGACGCGATCCAGATGTGAAACGATGTCAACGCCGCTCGCCTGCGAGCGGGCGTGGTAGTTCTCGGTGACCCGAATGATCGTTTCGACCACATTTGGGAAGCAGCCGCAACAGCGACCGCGCTTGTGCATGGCGTGATAGACTTTTGCCGGCACGATGAGCTGCCAGGGATCCTGGTCCAGCAGCCCGACGATCGTCTGCTCAATCTCCTTCTCGGTGATGATGTTGCAATGGCAGATCAGCATAAACTTGCTCGGATGGCTGACGGCGCCTTCCGCGCCGTGTGGCTTGACTCTATCTTCCCCGCGCCGAAGCCTTTGTGACTTCGGCCCGGGCTTCCAGGCTTCGACGCTTACTGGAACACCTTGTCCGGCGCATCGAGGCTGTCTGAACCCTCAAAGGCGATGGCGTTGAGCTTCAGCGCGCCGACGGCGCGTTCGACCGATTTGGTCTGGTCGACCAGTGCGTCGATTGCCGCCTGCACCGTGGCGTTGCCCTCGGTGTTGCCTTCGGCGATCTGCTGGTCGTAAGCCTCGCCGCCTTCGGCGCGGGCCTTGATCGCCTCCATCTTGGCGACGGTGGCATCGAGCTTGTCAGACAGTTCCTTGTCGATGGCCGGATCGGCCGCCTTGACCATGTCCGCCACCGACGGCCCTGAAACGACGGTGCCGTCCAGCCTGGTGTAGCTGGCGTGATAGGCGGCGCGGATACCGACGGCGTCATAAAGATGGGAATTGTAGGTGTTGTCGGAGAAGCAGTCATGCTCCTCTTCCGGATCGTGCAGCAGCAGGCCGAGCTTCATGCGCTCGCCGGCGAGTTCTCCGTAGGAGAGCGAGCCCATGCCGGTGAAGATGGCCGAAATAGCGGCGTTCGGCTCGCCGTCGACCAGGTTCTTGCGCGCAGCGCCGCCTTCCTTCCAGTCGCCGACCATCTCCTGGAGGTCGGACACCAAAAGCGTGCTGGCTGACTTCAGATATTCCGCGCGGCGGTCGCAATTGCCGCCGGTGCAGTTCTTGAGATCATAGTCGGTGTAGGGGCGCTCGCCGGCGCCCGGTCCGGTGCCGTGCAGGTCCTGACCCCAGAGCAGGAACTCGATGGCATGGTAGCCGGTGGCGACATTGGCCTCCACGCCGCCGGCCTCCTGCAGCGTGCCGGAGAGGAATTCCGGCGAAAGGTTCGAGGCGTCCACCTTCTTGCCGTTGATCTCGATCTCCTTGTTGGCGATCACATTGGCCGTGTAGAGCGAATTCGCGTCGGATTCTGTGCCGTAGCTCTTGGCGACATAATCGATCAGGCCTTCGTCCAGCGGCCAGGAATTCACCTTGCCTTCCCAGTCGTCGACGATCTTGTTGCCGAAGCGGTAGACCTCGGTCTGCTGGTAGGGAACGCGCGATGCCTTCCAGGCCTCGCGGGCGGCATTGAGCGTCTCGGCCGAAGGCTTGGCCAACAAGGTATCGACCGCCTTGTCGAGCGCCTGCGCGGTGGTCAGCGAATCCTCGTATTTGGCAAGCGCGATGTCGGCATAGGTCTTGATGACCGCCTTGGGATCGCTCTCGGCCTTGGCCGGCAGCACGAACACCGCCGCCGTCAGCAGCGCCGTGGCACTGATCGCCGCAAGCCTGCTGCCATGTCGTGCCGTCATTATCACTCTCCAGTTTTTCGGGAATTTTGTGAACGGCGCGCGCGACAACCGGCGCCAGGCCATGTGCAGGCCGTCATTCGCGGGGCATGCCGCGCTGTCGCGCGGGTCGAAGAAGAAAGACACCAAAATGCCTCCAATCGAAAGGGTTCAAGGCCCAGACATCAAAGGGATGCGCCGATGCGCGAGGCCCCATAAAGCTTCAGGACCGATGGAAGTCAACGAAAATCGACAGGAAAACTCAATCGAAACAACAGTTTAGAATTATTCTAAACTGCGATAGTCAACTTTAGCCGCCTGCACCGTGTGCCGACTTCATCGCCGAACCGTCCGATTGACAGCCGCCGTTCCGGGTGCGACCCGCAAATGGCCTCTTGCGGCGGCGCCAGACAATTGCCACGTGGCGAGACATCCTAAAATCAAGCTTGGGATCGGAATGCGATGAAGAACGGCGTGGTCATTGTCGGTGCGGGACATGCGGGCGTGCAGGCGGCGGCAAGCCTGCGCGAGGAGGGTTACGACGGGCCGGTGATCCTCGTCGGCGACGAGAACGAACTGCCCTATCACAAGCCGCCGCTGTCGAAGACCTTCATCAAGGATGCCGAGGCCAAGCCGCAACCCTTGCGTGGCGAGGCATTTTACACCGGCAACGCCGTCGACTACCGGCCGGGCGTTCGGATCGACCGCATCGATGCCGGCAGTCGCCGTTTGGAGATATCAGGCGGCGGCGAACTTGCCTTCGATCATCTGATCCTCGCCACCGGCTCGCGCCCGCGCCTCCTGCCGCTGCCCGGCGCGGATCTGTCCGGTGTGGTGTCGTTGCGCTCGCTGGCCGATGCGCGGCTGATCCGGGACTTGAGCGCACGGAGCGAAGACGTCGTCATCCTCGGCGGCGGCTTCATCGGGCTGGAGATCGCGGCGACGCTGCGCGCGGCCGGCCGCACCGTAACGGTCGTGGAAGCGGTCGACCGGCTGCTTGGCCGCGCCGTGGCGCCGATCGTGGCGAGCCATGTCCGCCAACGGCTGGAAGCGACCGGCGTGCACATTCTCACCGGCACCACGATCGCAAGGCTCGAAGGCGAAAACGGCCATGTCACGGCAGCGATCACCTCGTCTGGCGAAAGGCTGCCGGCGCGCATGGTCGTCGTCGGCATCGGCGCCTTGCCCAACGTCGAACTGGCCGGGGAAGCCGGCCTCACCATCGCCAACGGCATTCGCGTCGACAACCAGATGCGCAGCTCGGTGCCGGAAATCCTCGCCATCGGCGACGCCGCCTCCTATCGGCATTGGTTCACCGGCGGCGACGTGCGGCTGGAATCGGTACAGAACGCCACCGACCAGGCGCGGCTTGCCGCGCGCACCATAACGGGCCATGCCGACGCCTATTCGGCCGTGCCCTGGTTCTGGTCCGACATCGGCGACATGAAGCTGCAGATGGTCGGCCTGACATCCGGCGGCGACAGCCATGTCGTGCTGGGCGATCTCGCCGACAACAAGTTCTCGATCTACCACTATGCCGCAGACAGGCTGCTCGGCATCGAATCGGTCAACCGCCCCGGCGACCACATGCTCGGCCGCAAGATGCTGAGCGCCGGCTTCTCGCCGGCGCCGCAGACGGTGGCTGCGGGGCCGGACGGACTGAAAGCGGCGCTGGCCGCGTTCCAGAACAAAGAGTCAGCCGAGGCCAGTGCCTAAGATTGCCAATTTTTGTCATAGACTATAAAATGCCTGAATGAGCACCATGAACATCTCCCTGCCGGAAAGCTTGAAGCATTTTGTCGATCAGCAAGTGACCGATCGCGGCTATGGCACGAGCAGCGAGTATGTGCGTGAATTGATCCGCCGCGATCAGGATCGTCAGCTTCTGCGCGGCTTGCTCCTTGAGGGCGCATCGTCCGCCCCGGGCGCTCCGGTTGACGACGACTATTTCGCCGCGCTGCGGAAACGGGCGCAGGGCCAATAGAGTAAGTGCCCATAAAGGCGATCATTCCTCGAAAACTAGCCCTGCGGGATGTCGAGGATGCTGTCGATTACTATACGCGAGAAGCTGGTTCGCGCGCGGCATTGGGCTACATCGAGGAGCTTCAAAACGCCTACAAACTGCTAGCCAGCCATCCGGCATCGGGCTCTCTGAGATATGGCTACGAAATTGGATTGCCTGGTCTGCGTAGCGTGCAAGTCAGGCGCTATCCATACCTGATTTTTTATCTTGAACAGACCGACCATATCGATGTTTGGCGGGTGCTGCACGCCAAGATGGACATTCCAGCCTGGTTACAGAATCCGAGCTCCTGACGGCACGTTCACCGGGTCCGGTGTAAGCCGTCAGGAGAAATGGGCGCCGCCCTTTCAGGCAGCGCGAACCTCGCGGATCGAGCTTTCCAGAATGTCGAGCGCCTCATTCATGATGCCGTCCTGGATGGTGAGCGGCGCCAGGAAGCGGATGACGTTGCCGTGGACGCCGCAGGTGAGCAGGATCAGCCCCTTGTCGAGTGCCTTCAGCCTGACCGCATTGGCCATCTCCGCCGATGGCAAGCCCTTCCTGACGTCGTTGAACTCGACCGCGTTCATGAAACCGGGGCCACGGATGTCGACGATTTCCGGGACGTCGTCGCGGATCGATCCCAGGCGCTGCTTCAGCCTGGCGCCGAGCGAGTTGGCGCGGTCGCACAGTTTCTCTTCCTCGATCACGTCAAGCACCGCATGCGCGGCGGCAACGCCGATCGGGCTGCCGCCATAGGTGCCGCCCAGCCCGCCGGGGCCAGGCGCATCCATGATCTCGGCGCGGCCGGTGACCGCAGCCAGCGGAAAGCCGCCGGCCAGGCCCTTGGCCATGGTGGTGATGTCGGCGGTCACCTCATGGTGCTCCATGGCGAACATCTTGCCGGTGCGGGCAAAGCCGGTCTGCACCTCGTCGGCAATGAGCAGGATGCCGTGCTGATCGCAGATCTTGCGCAGCGCGGTCATGAAATCGCGCGGCGCTTCGTAGAAGCCGCCCTCGCCCTGCACCGGCTCGACGATGATGGCCGCGACCCTGGCCGGATCGACGTCGGCCTTGAACAGGCGATCGAGCGCGGCAAGCGAATCGGCCACCGACACGCCGTGCAGCGGCACCGGGAACGGGGCGTGGAAGACGTCGGCCGGCATGGCGCCGAAGCCGACCTTGTAAGGCACGACCTTGCCGGTCAGCGCCATGCCCATGAAGGTGCGGCCATGGAAGCCGCCGGCAAAGGCGATGACGGCCTGGCGGCCGGTGGCATTGCGGGCGATCTTGATGACGTTCTCGACCGCCTCGGCGCCGGTGGTGACGAAGATCGTCTTCTTCTCGAACTTGCCCGGAAGTATGCCGTTCAGCCGCTCGGCCAGCCGTACATAGCTCTCATAGGGCACCACCTGGTGGCAGGTGTGGGTGAAGCGGTCGAGCTGCGCCTTGACCGCCTCGATGACCTTGGGGTGGCGATGGCCGGTGTTGACGACGGCGATGCCGGAGGAGAAATCGATGTAGCGGCGGCCCTCGACATCCCAGATCTCCGAGTTCTCGGCCCGGTCGGCGTAAATCTGCGTGGTCATACCGACACCGCGCGAGATCGACTGGCTCTTGCGTTCGGAAATGGCTGAGTTCTTCATGATGTCCCTCATAGGGCCGGCGCCCGTTCTGCTTGATCAGATGTCTTCTGGGCTTATTTCATGCTTTCCTCAAGTCGGCACCGCCGGCAGGCGATTGGGCCTGAGGTATCGCGCCTGACCAGCCGGCGATATCCGTACCAGGGCAACGGACTGCGTTAACGGGTTCGGAGCCTTCGCGGCGCGCTGTTGAGGATCATTGAACGGAAAAACCCGCCTGTGCGGCGGGTCCCTGGCGCAACTCAGCACCATATCCAAATATCTATCATAGTTGCCTTCACCTCGTCAAGGAAAAAATTCCTATCACGAAAAGCTGCCCGGCCGGGACTGGCCGTCGTCAGGCCTTTGCAAACCCGAGTCGGATGCCTGACACGGGTACGAGTCCGGTTTCCTTTTTCGGGAGATCGACTATCGTGCCGGGATCCGCGAGGCATCGCGATCGGCGAGCGGCCTGCGGCTGAGGGAGCCCATGAGCAGGAACGCGACATCGTCCGTCTCGCCGCCATCGGTCAAACCTTCCAATTTTTCGACTTTTTCCATCGGCGTAGCGCTTTTCACTTGCACGGCCGTCCTGCTTTTGGCCGGCTGCCAGAAACAGGAAGCGGCCGAGAAAAAGCTGCCGATCATGGTGCGCACCGAGACCGTGGCGATGGCCGACTATGCGCCGAGAACCGCGCTGACCGGGGTGATCGCGGCGCGTACGCTGAATAATCTGTCGTTCCGGGTCGGCGGCCGCGTCGCCGAACGGCTTGCCGATGTCGGCCAGCATGTCGACAAGGGCGCGGTGCTTGCCCGCATCGACCCGCAGGAGCAGGAATCCGATTTGCGCTCGGCGCAGGCCGATCTCGACGCGGCGCAAGCGCAGTTGACCCAGTCCGCCGCCGCCTTCGAGCGGCAAAAGACGCTGCTTGCCCAGGGTTACACCACCAGGCGCGACTATGACGCCGCCGATCAGGCATTGAAGGTGGCGCAAGGCAGCCTCGACGCGGCGCAGAGCGCGCTCGCCAATGCCAAGCAGAACCTGTCCTTCACCGAACTCAAGGCTGGCGCCGCGGGCGTCATCACCGCCCGCCAAGTCGAAACCGGCCAGGTGGTGCAGGCTGCGCAGACCGTCTTCACCGTCGCCGAGGACGGCGACCGCGACGCGGTGTTCAACGTCCAGGAGACGTTGGTCGCCAGGACGCCGACCTCGCCGGCGGTGACGATTACGCTTCTGTCCGACCCGCAGATCAGGGCAACGGGCAAGGTGCGCGAAATCTCCCCGGCGGTCGATCCGGCGTCGGGCTCGATCCGGGTCAAGGTCGGCATTGCCGATACGCCCGCCGGCATGCCGCTGGGCGCGGCCGTCATCGGCTCGGTCGGCGCCAAACCGGCCAAGGCGATCCTGCTGCCCTGGCAGGCATTGACGTCCAGCGCCGGCAAGCCGGCGGTCTGGATCGTCGATCCCTCGACCGGTACGGTGACGATGGCACCGGTCGAGGTGCTGGCTTTCAATTCCGGCACCGTCGTCATCGCCAGGGGATTGGAGGAGGGCCAAAGCGTCGTCACCGCGGGCGGACAGCTGCTCAGTGCGGGTCAGAAAATCGAGATATCGGGAGCGGGCCAATGAGCCGGCTGCCGCGCCTCCTGCTTGGCGTGATAGCGCTTGGCGCGCTCGCCGCCTGCTCGAAATCGGAGGAGAAGCCGCCGGAGATCATCCGGCCGGTGCTGTCGGTGGTGGTCGAGCCGCGCACCACGCAGGTCTTCGGCTTCGCCGGATCGGTCGAGCCGCAGGTCAGCGCCGATCTCGCCTTTCGCCTGCTCGGCCGGGTCGTGTCCCGCGACGTCAATGTCGGCGACATCGTCAGCAAGGGCACGACGATCGCGGCACTGGACCCGACCGCCTTGGAGCTGTCCGTCCAGGCGGCCAAGGCCGAGCTCTCCAATGCCGAGGCACAGTTTGCCAACGCCGCCGCCAGCGAGGAGCGCCAGCGCCAATTGCTTGCCACCGCCAACACCACGCAAGCCGTGTTCGATGCCGCGCAGCAGGCGAGGAAGGCGGCCGAGGCCAGTGTCGAGCGGGCCAAGGCCTCGCTGGCCAAATCGCAGGAGCAGCTCGGCTATGCCAGGCTGTTCTCGGATTTCGACGGCGTCGTCACGGCTGTCGGCGCCGAGGTCGGCCAGACGGTCTCCCCCGGCCAGACGGTCGTCACCGTGGCGCGCTCGGACCCGCGCGAAGCGGTGGTCGATATTCCAGACCAGTTGACCGGCCATCTCACGGCCGGCACGCCGTTCCAGGTCATCCTGCAATCGCTGCCGACGATCCGGACCGAGGCCAAGCTGCGCGAGATCGCGCCGCAGGCCGAGGGCTCGACGCGCACGCGGCGCGTGCGGCTGACGCTTACCGATCCGCCGCAGGCCTTCCGGCTCGGCTCGACCGTGACCGCAACGCGCATGACCACGGTGGAGCCGACGATCGAACTGCCGCTGTCGGCGCTCTTCCAGAGGAACGGCTCCGACAGGGTGTGGATCGTCGATGCGCAGACATCGAGCGTGAGCACGCGCGAGATCAAGGTTGCCTCCAGGAACGGCGGAACCTTCACGGTGGCTCAGGGACTGGAAGCGGGAATGCGCGTCGTCACCGCCGGCGTCCACAGCCTGACCGAAGGCCAGAAGGTCAAACTGCCCGCGGGAGGGGCCTCATGAAGGGCTTCAACCTCTCCGACTGGGCGCTCAACCACCGCTCGATGGTCTGGTATTTCATGCTGGTCTTCGTTGCGGCCGGCATCTTCTCCTACCTCAACCTCGGCCGCGAGGAAGACCCCGCCTTCACCATCAAGACCATGATCATCCAGGCCAATTGGCCCGGCGCTTCGGTCAAGGAGACGGTGCAGCAGGTGACCGACCGCATCGAGAAGAAGCTCGAGGAACTCGACAGCCTCGACTACACCAAATCCGTCACCACAGCCGGCCAGACCGTCATCTTCGTCAACCTGAAGGACACTACCAAGGCGCGCGATGTCGTGCCGAACTGGATTCAGGTGCGCAACATGGTCAACGATATCAAGGCGCAGTTCCCGCAAGGCGTCCAGGGGCCGTTCTTCAACGACCGTTTCGGCGACGTCTACGGCAACATCTATGCCTTCACGTCGGACGGGCTGACGCCGCGCCAGCTGCGCGACTATGTCGAGGATGTCAGGACAAAAATCCTGACCGTGCCGAATGCCGGCAAGGTGGACCTGGTCGGTGCCCAGGACGAGGCGATCTACCTCGAATTCTCGACCCGCCAGATCGCGGCCCTCGGCCTCAACCAACAGGCGATCGTGGCAAGCCTGCAAGCGCAGAACGCGATCACGCCGTCCGGCGTCATCCAGTCCGGCCCGGAACGCATCAGCGTGCGGGTCGGCGGCCAGTTCACCTCCGAAGAGAGCCTTCGCGCCATCAATCTTCGCGTCAACGACCGCTTCTTCCGGCTGAGCGACGTGGCGACGATCACGCGCGGCTATGTCGATCCGCCAACGGCACTGTTCCGCTTCAACGGCCAGGACGCGATCGGGCTCGCCATCGGCATGAAGCCAAACGCCAATCTGCTCAAATTCGGCGAGGCGCTGCATGAGGCGATGAACAAGGTGCTGGCAGACCTGCCGGTAGGCGTCGGCGTGCATCTGGTCGCCGACCAGCCGGTCATCGTCGAGGAAGCGGTCTCGGGCTTCACGCGCGCCTTGTTCGAGGCGGTGGCCATCGTGCTGGCCGTGTCCTTCATCAGTCTCGGCATGCGCGCCGGCTTCGTCGTGGCGCTGTCGATCCCGCTGGTGCTGGCCATCACCTTCACGGTCATGTCCTATCTCGGCATCTCGCTGCAGCGCATCTCGCTCGGTGCGCTGATCATCGCGCTCGGGCTTCTGGTCGACGACGCGATGATCGCGGTCGAGATGATGGTGGCGCGGCTGGAGGTCGGTGATAGCCTGCGCAAGGCGGCGACCTATGTCTACACATCGACCGCGTTTCCGATGCTGACCGGCACGCTGGTGACCGTCGCGGGCTTCATTCCGATCGGCCTCAACAACAGCGCCGCCGGCGAATACACCTTCACCCTGTTCGTCGTCATTGCCGTGTCGCTGCTGGTGTCGTGGATCGTGGCGGTGCTTTTCGCGCCGCTGCTCGGCGTCACCATCCTGCCGGCGACGATGAAGACGAAGCATCACGACCAGCCGGGCCGCTTCACCTCGCTGTTCCGGCGTGCCCTTGTCGGCTCGGTGCGCCATCACTGGCTGACCATCATCGCCACGGTGCTGTTGTTTGCCGCGTCGATCGCCGGCTTCGGCCTGGTGCAGCAGCAGTTCTTCCCGCCCTCGGACCGGCCGGAGCTGATCGTCGACTGGAACCTGCCGCAGAATTCCTCGATCGCCGACACGCGCGAGCAGATGGAGCGGTTCGAGCAGCGGGCGCTGGTCGGCAATCCCGACATCGACCATTTCTCGTCCTATATCGGCCAAGGCGCGGTGCGGTTCGTGCTCGCCTATGACGTGCAACCGGCCAATCCCTATTTCGGCCAGACGGTCATCGTCACCAAGAGCATCGAGGCGCGCAACCGGGTGAAGCCGGCGCTGGAAAAGCTGCTGCGCGAGGAATTCGTCGGTACCGACGCCTTCGTGAAGCTACTCGAACTCGGACCGCCTGTCGGCCGGCCCGTGCAGTACCGCGTCGGCGGGCCCGACATCCAGACGGTGCGCTCGCTGGCGCAGCAATTCGCCGGCGTGATTTCAGCCAATCCCAAACTCGCCGCGCCGACCTTCGACTGGAACGAGCCGCAGCGCGTGCTCAGGGTCGACGTGCTGCAGGACAAGGCGCGGCAGCTCGGCATCACCTCCTCCGACATCGCCAGCGCGCTCAACAGCACCGTCGGCGGCGCCACCATCACGCAAGTGCGCGATGCCACCTATCTGATCAATGTGGTGGCGCGCTCGCGCGAGGCCGAACGCGGTTCGATCGAGACGTTGCAGAACATGCAACTGCCGACCAGCACCGGCGAGGCCATCCCGCTCGCGGCGGTGGCCAACTTCCGCTACGAGCTCGAACAGCCGACGGTGTGGCGACGCGACCGCATCCCGACCATCACGGTGCGGGCCGGCCTGGTCGGCGACGTTCTACCGGCAACGGTGGTCAACGAATTGAAGCCTTCGGTCGATGCCTTCATCGCCAAGCTGCCGCCGGGCTATTCGATCGAGACCGCCGGCTCCGTTGAGGAAAGCGCCAAGAGCCAGGGGCCGATCGCGGCCGTCGTGCCGCTGATGCTGTTTGTGATGGCAACCATCCTGATGGTCCAGCTGCAGAGCTTCCAGCGCCTGTTCCTGGTCGTTGCGGTGGCGCCGCTCGGGCTGATCGGCGTGGTGGCGGCCCTGGTGCCGAGCGGCGCGCCGCTCGGCTTCGTCGCCATTCTCGGCGTCCTGGCGCTGATCGGCATCCTGATCCGCAACTCGGTCATCCTGATCGTGCAGATCGAGGACCTTGTCGCAGAGGGCAAGGACCGCTGGGCCGCCGTCATCGAAGCGACGGAACACCGCATGCGGCCGATCGCCCTGACGGCCGCCGCCGCCAGCCTGGCGCTGATCCCGATCGCGCGCGAAGTGTTCTGGGGACCGATGGCCTACGCGATGATGGGTGGCATCATCGCGGGTACTGCGATCACGCTGCTGTTCCTGCCGGCGCTTTATGTGACGTGGTTCAGGATCAAGGAGCCGAAGCGTCGGGATGAGCCGCCCGCTCTGGAGACCGGCGAACCGGTGCAAGCTCAGACCTGAGACATTGCCGAGTCATTCGTTGTCGTTGGTGGGTGTGGGACGCGATTTTGCCCGCTGCCAAGGTGACGATTTTGAGCTGCGCCAGGCATGCCAGCCTTCCGGCAAGTCGGCCAAGATTTGGATGCTTTCATCCCGCTGCAAAACGCTTTGCAGGCTCACGATCATTATGTCGCCTTCTTCAACAGGTCCGGTTTCGCTGTTGTGGAATTGCCAACTGCCGTCGTCATCGTCATGCGAGACATATGCGATCCAGTCGCCCCGGGTTACTATGCCCCTGTCCAAAAACACCCCGACGTTAGGAGGATCTGCAAACTGCCATTCCTTCATGACGTCCCCTAAGACGATCGGTTCGCAAGACAAGCGAATTCAAATAGCTCTCACAAACCCGTCGCTGGCCCGCAAGAGATTGCGCGTGTAATCCTTCGTCACGCGGCGTTCGACCAGGTCATCCGCCGTCAAATTCTCCACCGCCTCGCCGCTTTGCATCACCATCAGGCGCTCGCACATATGGGTGATGATGGCGAGGTCGTGGCTGACCATCAGGAAGGTGAGCTTGCGCCGCCGGCGGACCTCCTCGAGCAGGTTGAGCACCTCGGCCTGCACGGAGGCATCGAGCGCCGAGGTCGGCTCGTCGAGCAGCAGGACCGACGGTTCGAGGATGAGCGCGCGCGCGATCGCCACGCGCTGGCGCTGGCCGCCCGACAATTGATGCGAGTAGCGGAAGCGGAAGCCGTTGCCGAGACCGACCTCGTCGAGCGCCCGCTGGATCCGCTTTTCCCCGTCGCCAAAACCATGGATGGCGAGCGGCTCCTGCAGCAGGCGGTCGATGGTCTGGCGCGGGTGCAGCGAACCGTACGGATCCTGGAACACCATCTGCACTTCGCGGTAAAAGGCCTTGTCGCGGCGCGCGCCGAGCTTCTTGCCGTTGACCGTGATGCTGCCCGAAGCGACCGGCGCAAGGCCGGCGATCGCCCTGAGCAGCGTCGATTTGCCGGAGCCAGATTCACCGACCAGGCCGAAGGATTCGCCCGGCTGCACGTCCAGGCTGACGCCCTTCAGTGCGCGAAAGCGGTCGAAGATGACCTCCAGCCCGTCGACGGCAATTGCTGACGTCATGCCGCCCACTCCGGCTTGCGGTCGAGCACCGGCAGCGGGTGACGATCGGCGCCGATCTTGGGCATGCAGTTGAGCAGGCCGCGCGTGTAGGGATGCTGGGCGCGACCGAGTTCGGAGGCCTTGAGCTGCTCCACCACCTTGCCGGCATACATGACGATGACGCGGTCGCAAAAGGACGAGACCAGGCGCAGATCGTGCGAGATGAAGATCAGCCCCATGCCGCGCTCGCCGACCAGCCGGTCGAGAATGCCGAGCACGTCGAGTTGCACGGTGACGTCGAGCGCCGAGGTCGGCTCGTCGGCGATCATCATTTCCGGCCCGGCGATCAGCATCATGGCGATCATGGCGCGCTGGCCCATGCCGCCGGAGACCTCGTGCGGATGCAGGTCGAAGACACGCCGGGGGTCGCGGATCTGCACCGCCTCCAGCATGGCCAGCGCGCGCTCCCGCGCCTCGGCCTTGGAGACCTTCTCATGGGTGCGCAGCGTCTCGACGATCTGGCGGCCGATGCTCATCACCGGGTCGAGCGAATATTTCGGATCCTGCAGGATCATGGCGATGCGATTGCCCCGCAGCGCGCGGCGCTCACGTGGCGATGCGGCCAGAAGGTCGATGCCGTCGAAAGCCAGCCTCTTCGCCGATATCCGCGCCTGGGGCGGCGTCAGCCCCATGATGGCACGGCCGGTCTGCGACTTGCCCGAGCCGCTCTCGCCGACGATGCCGAGCCGCTCGCGGCCTAGCGAGAAGGAAACGCCGCGCACCGCCTCGATCAGCCCGGTGCGCGTCGGGAAGGTGACGCGCAGATCGTCGACTTCGAGCAATGCGCGTTCCGGCCGTGTCCTCGTTTCGCCGTTCATTGGTCGCCGCTCCGCGGGTCGAGCGCGTCGCGCAGGCCGTCACCAAGCAGGTTGAAGCCGAGGCTGACGATCAGGATGGCGAAGCCCGGCGCGCCGGCCACCCACCATTGGTCGAGCACGAAGCGGCGGCCCGAAGCGATCATCGTGCCCCATTCGGGCAGCGGCGGCTGCGCGCCGAGCCCGAGGAACCCGAGGCCGGCGGCGGTGAGGATGATGCCGGCCATGTCGAGCGTCACGCGGATGATCAGCGAGGAGATGCAGAGCGGCATGATGTGGCGCAGCACGATGCGGAAGGGCGAGGCGCCCATCAGCTCCACCGCCTTGATGTAATCGGAATTGCGCACAGTCAGCGTTTCGGCACGCGCGATGCGGGCATAGGGCGGCCAGGAGGTGATGGCGATGGCGAGCACCGCGTTCTCGATGCCGGGGCCGAGGGCCGCGACAAAGGCCAGCGCCAGGATCAGCTTGGGGAAAGCGAGGAAGATGTCGGTGATGCGCATCAGTATGGCATCGGTCCAGCCGCCGGCATAGCCGGCGACGGTGCCGACCACGAGGCCGATGGGGGCGGCGATGATGGCGACCAGGATGACGACGTACAGCGTCCAGCGCGAGCCGTAGAGAATGCGCGAGAGGATATCGCGGCCGAGATCGTCGGTGCCGAACCAGTGCTCAGCACTTGGCGCCAGCAGGCGCGCATTCTTCAGATCGCCGAAGGTCGGCGAATAAGGCGCCAGTACCCCTGCAAGGGCGGCAATGACCAGCAGCGCGATGATGATGAGCAGGCCGAGAAAGGCCAGCCGATTGGCGGAAAAACGCCGCCACGCGACATAGGCACGGCCGAGCCTCGCCTGCATGCGCGAGGCCGGCCGCTCGCTGAGCAGCCAGTCGCGGCGGGAGAGGGGGGCGGCGTCGGAGGCGGTCATGACGATGCCTCTTGGCGCTGTCGGCCCCCACTCCGGTCTGCTTCGCAGACCAACTCTGCCCCGTTCGACGGGGGAGAGGAAAGGTGGCCCGAAGGGCCGGGGTGGGCCGCAGCCGAGCCTGAAAGTGGGATTCCTCTGCTCATCTTACCTTGGTCCTCGGGTCGAGCACGCGGTAAAGCAGGTCGGACAGAAGATTGATGGCTATGAACACCGAGCCGATGACGATGGTGCCGCCGAGCACCGCGTTCATGTCGGCATTCTGCAGCGAATTGGTGATGTAGAGGCCGATGCCGGGCCAGGAGAAGACCGTCTCGGTCAACACCGAGCCTTCCAGAAGTCCGGCATAGGAGAGCGCGATCACGGTCACCATCGGCACGGCGGCATTGCGCAAGGCATGAGCCCAGATGATGCGGGTTTCCGACAGGCCCTTGGCGCGCGCGGCGACGATGTATTCCTGCGTGAGTTCGTTGAGCATGAAGGAGCGCGTCATGCGGCTGATATAGGCGAGCGAGAAATAGCCGAGCAGCGAGGCCGGCAGGATGATGTGGCGGAACGCGTCCCAGAAGACATCCCACTGCCCCTGCATCGCCGAATCGAGAAGGTAGAAGCCAGTGATCGGCGTGAAGGTGTATTCGTAGACGACGTCGAGCCGCGCCGGGAAAGCCACCCATTGCAGCTTGGCGTAGAACAGGACGAGCCCGAGCAGGCCAAGCCAGAAGATCGGCACGGAATAGCCGATCAAGCCGATGACGCGGACCACCTGGTCGATGAGGCTGCCGCGCCTGACGGCAGCCAGCACACCCAGCGGCACGCCGAACAGCGCGCCGATCAGTGTCCCCAACGTCGCCAGTTCCGTCGTTGCCGGAAGGGCGCGGCGGATGTCGGTCATGACCGGATTGGTGGTCAGCACCGAGGTGCCGAAATCACCGTTGAGAGCATTTTTGACGTAAATGTAGAACTGCTCGATCAGCGGCAGGTCGAGACCCATCTCGCGGCGCGTGCGCTCCACGACATTGGCCGGCGCCCGGTCGCCGAGCACGGCCAATACCGGGTCGATGGGGATGACGCGGCCGATGAAAAAGGTCACCGCGAGCAGACCGAGATAGGTCGTGATCGCGATCACCAGGAAGCGGCCGATCGATGAGAAAATGGTGACGGCGCGGGCGCTGCCGCGCCCTGCCGCCGCCTGATTTTCAGCTACGCTCATCCGCCGGCGCTATTCCTTGGAAACCGGCCCAACGAAATTGGTGTCGAAGCTCGGGCCGAGCGCGAAACCCTTGAGGTTCTTGCGCAACCCGGCGACTTCCAGCTGCTGATGGATGATGACGAAGGGACTGGTGTCCAGGATCTTCTGCTGCAGATCCTTGTACATGTCGGCGCGCTTGCCCGAATCCTTCTCCAGCAAAGCGGCTTCGGTTTGCTTGGTCAGGTCCGGAATATCCCAGGCGTTGCGCCAGGCCAGCGTCTTGGACTTGCCCTCATCCGAATTGTCCGGGTTCGAGGCAAAGGTCTGGGCATTGGAGTTCGGATCGAAATAGTCCTGGCCCCACTGACCGATATAGATGTCGTGGTTGCGGGCGCGGTACTTGGTCAACGTCTGCTTGCCGTCGCCGGGAATGATCTCAAGCTTGATGCCGGCCTGGCCGAGCGTCTGCTGGATCGATTCCGCCATGCCGGTTGTCGGCTGGCCGGTGCGCACATCCATGGTCACGCTGAAGCCGTCGGGCAGGCCTGCCTTGGCCAGCAGTTCCTTGGCCTTGGCGACGTCGAGCTTGAACGGGTTCTTGTCCAGTTCTCCGAGCACGCCCTTGGGCAGGAAAGTCTGGTGGATTTCACCGATGCCCTTGAGGATGGTCGAGCTCAGCGCGTCATAGTCGACCAGATATTTGAAGGCCTGGCGGACTTCGGGCTTGGCGAGGTTCTGGTTCTTCTGGTTGAGGCTGATGTAGTAGACAGTTCCCTTCGGCGCACTGGTTGTGGTGAGGTCGGCGTTCTTGGCAATGGCGTCGAGGTCGTTCGGCTCGAGATTGCGGGCGACGTCGATGTCGCCGGCCTCAAGCGCCAGGCGCTGTGCTGAGCTTTCCTTCATGTTGCGGTAGATGACGCGGGCAAGCTTTGCCTTTTCGCCGTAGTAATTGTCGTTCCGTTCGAGCACGACGGCCTCATTGGCGCGCCACTCACGCAGCTTGTAGACGCCCGAGCCGGCATAGCCGGTCTTCAGCCAGGCATTGCCGAAATCATTGTCCCATTTGTAGTCGGCGCTCGGCGTGACCGCCGCGACATGTTCCTTGACCAGCTTGGCGTCGACGACCGAGGCGACGGTGGCCGACAGGCAGTTCAACACGAAGCTCGGCGCATAGGCCTTGTCGACGATGAACTGGAAGGTGGTGTCATCGACCGCCTTGGCCTTTTCGGCGACATTGTCGCCGCTGATCCCGAACTGGTCGATGATGAAGGCCGGGCTCTTGTCCAGCTTGACGGCGCGTTCGAACGAATAGGCGACGTCGGCCGCGGTGATCGGGTTGCCCGAGGCGAATTTCAGGCCGGGCTTGAGCTTGAACGTGTAGGTCAGGCCATCGTCCGAGACGGTCCAGCTTTCGGCGAGGTCGCCCTTGACCTTGGAGGTGTCGCTGAGGTCGAGCCGGACCAGCAGGTCATAGGTGTTGCCGGTGACCTCGGCGGTCGACAGCTCGAACGCCTCGCCCGGATCCATGGAGATGATGTCGTCGATGGCAAAGCCTTCGACCAGCGTGTCGGCTGGCGTGACCGCGCCAGCCGGCGCTCCCGCGAGAAGCAGCGCCGACATTGCGGCACCCGCAAGCAGAATGCGGGATCGTAGAGCAAGCTTTTCCATCATCATGGTGATTGTTCCCTGTTTTGTTGACCTGAGTTCCCGGCTCAGGGTTGCGGTGTTTTTCCAGGCCGACAAGGGCCCCCTTTGACCACTTACCGTCGTGGTTTTTGTCCAGTTGGTCAACAGCATATCCGGCGGCCTCGCGGCGGGCAACGAGCATTTATGCGTCGGCTCACTGGATCATAGTGGCAGGCGGGCGAGCGGGAGCATGCGAAGGCCAACAGAGGCCAGCAGTCGAGAAAAAACCCTGACTTGAGAGTTACTTCAGAGCAGCGACCAGGCCGGCATCGGGAAAGCAGGTGGCGGGCTTGCCGTTCTTTTCCTGCCAGGCGCCGATCGAGCGGCGGGTCTTGAAGCCGGGCAGCCCGTCGGCGCTGCCGACATCATAGCCCTTGGCCTCCAGCGCCCGCTGCAGGGCGGCGATATCGGAGCGGTGGAGGTCACCGACCGCGCCCCAGTTGCCGGAAAAATTGGCATCGCCATGGGCGATGCGATCGGCGCCATGGCCTATGAACAGGGCATAGAGGTCGCTGGTGTTGTATTGCTTCAGCACGTAGAAATTGGGCGTGGCGATGAAGCCCGGGCCGCTGCGGCCGGCCGGCATCAGCAGGAAGCCCTCGGCCTTCAGCTCGCTCGCCGGGAATGCCTTGCCGCCGACACGCTTGATGCCCATTGCGGCCCATTGCGAGATTGTCTTGCCCTGGTCGGGGCCTTCGAGCGAACAGGAGACGCTCTCGGGAACGGTCACTTCGAATCCCCAGCCACGTCCCCTCACCCAGCCATAATGGACGAGATAGTTGGCGATGGAGGCGAGCACGTCAGGCGTCGAGCTCCAGATGTCGACGCGCCCGTCGCCATCGAAATCGACGGCATGCTTGAGGAACGACGTCGGCATGAATTGCGGCTGGCCGAGCGCGCCGGCCCAGGACGATTTCATCGCATCCACCGGGGCCAATCCGCGCTGGACGATCTCGAGCGCCGCCAGCAGCTCGGTGCGGAAGAAGTCCTTCCTCGTCGACATGAACGCCTTGGTGCCGAGCACCTCGAAGGCGTCGTAAGGCATCTTCGCCGCGCCGAACCCTGTTTCGCGGCCCCAGATCGCCAAAAGGACCTCGCCCGGCACGCCATAGCGCTTTTCGATCGCGGCGAGTGTCCTGGCGTTGGCCGCCTCGCGCGTCCGCCCGCCCGATGTGACCGCGCGGATGGTCTTCTCGGCGAAATAGGCGCCGGGCGAGCCGAACTCGGCCTGATGCTGCTTCTGCGGCGTCTTCGGCTTCTCGCCGGGCATGACAAGATCGGGCAGCTTGAGATTGGGTTTGACGCCGTCGAAAGCGGCATCGAAGGTCTGCTTGGAAATGCGCTTGGCCTTGGCGTCAGGCCACAGATCGCTCCGGAGCCAGGCGCGGAACTGGTCGTCGATCTTGGCGGCCGAGGCGGGAGGGGTGAGGAACAGTGCAGCCAGTATCGCCAGGAAAAACGCAAAGCAGAACTTGCGGAGGCCGCGTTCCTTGGCGCCCCCCTCTGGCCTGCCGGCCATCTCCCCCTCAAGGGGGGAGATCGACTGTTGTCTCTGCCTTCGCCAAACACCGCCGTTGAAAAGGAGATGCCGGCTGCGAAATTGCCAATCTCCCCCCTTGAGGGGGAGATGTCCGGCAGGACAGAGGGGGGCGCCACGGAACGCCAACTTTTGAGGATGCGGGATCATCGTGACAAGCATCCTTCCCCGCAATCGCGTCAAAACGCCGTCCTGGAGCGCAGCGCTGCCGCCAGCGTGCCTTCGTCGAGATAGTCGAGTTCGCCCCCGACCGGCACGCCATGCGCCAGCCGCGTTATCTTCACCTCGAAACCGGACAATTGATCGGTCAGGTAATGGGCCGTGGTCTGGCCCTCCACCGTGGCATTGACGGCCAGGATGATCTCCTTGACCTCGCCGCCGGCGACGCGGTCGACCAATGAGCGGATGTTGAGCTGATCGGGGCCGATGCCGTCGAGCGGCGACAGCGTGCCGCCCAGCACGTGGTAGCGCACGTTCATCGCCGCCGCCCGCTCCAGCGCCCACAGATCAGAGACGTCCTCGACGACGATCAGCGTGCCGGCGTCACGGCGCGGATCGGTGCAGATCATGCAGGGGTCCGACGTGTCGACATTGCCGCAGGTGGAGCAAATGCGCACCTTGTCGGCCGCCTCGCCCATGGCGGCGGCGAGCGGCGACAGCAGCTGTTCCTTCTTCTTGATCAAATGCAGCGCGGCGCGCCTGGCCGAGCGGGGACCGAGCCCCGGCACTTTGGCCAGGAGCTGGATCAGGCGTTCGATCTCGGGACCCGCGATTCGCTTGGACATTGCCCTGATCTAGAGCAATTCCGCGAAAAGTGCGAAGCGGTTTTGCGTCCGGACCGCGTCTCCAACCAGCACCGGCAGGCCGTCAAGTGCGGCCCGCCTCAGTTGGTTTCGAGCGGACGGCTCTGGCTGACGATCATCGCGCCGATGGCATCGGTGTTCTCAGGCGTCGACTGGAATCCCATCGCCGCTTCCTGCGGCGCGCCCTGCACCGAGGAAATGACCTTCGTGTTCAAGGTCCCGCCAAAACGAGCGGCGTCCGGTTCCTCCATCGGCTCCTGCATCGCCACCATCGTCGGCTTTTCCTGGACGCGCGCAGACTTTGCGGCCGGCGCAGCCGATGCCGTCACGTAGGTCTGCTGGGCCGCCTTGCCGGAGCGCATCGGCTCCGCCGCGGCAGTCACGTAGGCCGCAGCGGTGCGATCGGATGTCTTGGCCGCCGGCTCGGCGGAAGCGACACGAGTCGCGGCTACTCCGGGCAAGGCTGCTGGCTGCTCGGCCGAGGCGACCGCGACCGTCGGCTCGTCCGGCAGCGGCTGCCAGTTGCGGCCGCGCTTCTCGTAGAACGCATTGCCGCCGGCGACCATGGTGTAATGCATGTTCTTGTAGGGGAAGCGCAGGCCCGCGGTGTGGAAATACATCGTGTTCTTGAGCTTGGCCTTGCGCTCGCCCTTGAGCACGGCGTCGGCGGCTTCCTCGACATCGGGCATGGCACGCGAATTCATCGGCCTGGTCATGACGCCGGGCGCGAACTGGCCGCGCTCGCCCACCACCGCGCAGATGGTGTCACCATGTTTGCCGGAGCGCAGCCGGTTCATCACGACAGTGCCGACGGCGATCATGCCATCGCGGCTCGACCGGTTGGATTCGAAGAACATCGCCCTTTCCAGGCATTCCCTGTCCTTCGGCGTGTGGTAGCCGCGGGAGCTCAGGAAACTCGGCGTGATGGCGTCGGTCAGGCTGGACATGCCGTGTGACGCGGTCTGGCTGCAAGCGGCCAGGAACAGGGGAGACGTGACGACGCCGAGCAACAGCGGCGTCTTCCATCGCGTGGCAATCAACAGGTAACCCTCTCACTTCGATGCCCGCCCCCAGGCTGCGGCAAGAATGAGACACTTTCGGGCAAAATGATGGCTAAAACGTTATTAGTGAGATGCTGTTGCCAAACTGGCACAGTTACGTGGCAAGATCCGGACTTCAAGCCTTTGTTTTATGCACGCCCTTGTCCAGGCCGAGACCGCTTTTGGACGACATGCATTATCGCCCGGCTGAAATCGCTGCCGGCCGTCCTGGCTCAATTTCTTCGAATTTCTCCGAGAACAGCCCGCGCTTCAGGAACAATGCTCGCGCATTGCGGGCGACCGGCGCGATCTTTCCCGGCCAGTCGCTGTCGATGAACTCGGACCTGGTGAAATCGGGGTTGGCCTCCCCGGCAGCCTCCAGGAAATCCGCGATCTCCAGCACGATGGCGCGTTCTTCCTTCGAGAGCGCCGAAGTGCCCGCTTCGATCGAGGGGCGATGCACGAAATCCTCGAACAGGTTGAAATAGCCCTTGATGCCGACGAGATCGACGCCGGCATCAGAATCGGCCAGGATTTCCAGGATCTCGTAGATCCTGTTGCGGATACGCTGCTCGATCAGCCTTTCGGACGGCTCTTCGGCCATGGCCAACTAGTCTTTGGCTTTATGCATGTCGTTATCCCCAAAACTGTCGCACACTCTTGGGCGACATGCATCTAGAACGGCAGTTTCATTCCCGGCGGAATCGGCAGGCCGGCGGTCAGCGCCTTGGTCTTTTCCTGCATGATCTGCTCGACCTTGGCCTTGGCGTCATTGTGAGCGGCCAGAAGCAGGTCTTCGAGGATCTCGACCTCATCCTCCTTGAACAGAGACGGGTCGATCTTCAGCGACTTCATCTCAAACTTGCCGGTCAACGTGACAATGACCAGGCCGCCGCCGGCCTGGCCGACGGCTTCGACCGTGGCGATCTCGTCCTGCATAGCCTGGAACTTGGCTTGCATTTCCTTCGCCTTGCCCATGAGGCCGAGAAGATCTTTCATGGTCCGATCCTTTGCAGAGTCGTGGTTTCGTCAGGGTTCGTCGTCGTCCGCCGGCGGCTCGACCGGCACTTCGGCTTCGACCGCGTCGGCTTCCGGCGCGTCGGGGATGCGCACGTCGATGATCCTGGCGCCGGGAAAACGCGCCAGGATGGCGGCGACCGTCGGATCGCTCTTGGCGTCGAGCAAAGCGTTCTCGCGCCTGGTCGATTCCATTTCGGCCAGCGTCTGGCCGCCCTCTTCCTTCGACAGCGACACCAGCCAGTTGCGACCGGTCCAAGCGCGCAGCTTGGTCGTCAAGTCGTTGAGCAGCATTTTGGGCGCATCGTCGGTCAGGCTGACGTCGATGCGGCCGGGCTCGATGCGCACGAGGCGGATGCAGCGCTTGACCAGCACCTTAAAGGCGATGTCGCGCTGCGCGTCGGCAAGGGCGACAATATCGGCCAGCGATTTCAGCGATATTGGCTGCGCCTCCGGCGCCGGCTGCACAGGCGCAATGAAGGCGGCCGGAGCGGGCGCGGCTTCGACCAGCCGCATGGTCTGCGCGCCGCCCGACCCGCCGGGCATGCGCGCCTGCGCCACTGCGCTGGCGCCGTTGCCACCAGGAGCGCCGCCATTACCGGGGCTCGACGGCGCGCCGTTCGAACGCGGCGCGGCGCCCGGCGCCGGCAGGCCGTTCTCCAGCGACCTCAATGCCTCGTCCAGCGTCGGCAGGTCGGCCGCGTGTGCCAGCCGGATCAGCACCATCTCGGCTGCACTTACCGGCCGGTTGGAGGACTGCACCTCCGGGATGCCCTTGAGCAGCATCTGCCACGTCCGCGACAGCACCTTGATCGAGAGCGTCCGCGCGAAATCTGCGCCGCGCTCGCGCTCGTCCTGCGACAGCGCCGCGTCGTCGGCGGCGGCCGGAACGAAACGCAGCCGGGTGACGAGATGGTTGAATTCGGCAAGGTCTGTCAGCACGGCGGCCGGATCGGCGCCGGTGTCGTATTGCGCGCGCAATTCCGCCAGTGCCGCGGCAACGTCACCCTTCATGACATGTTCGAACAAATCGACGACGCGGGCGCGATCGGCGAGACCCAGCATCGCGCGCACGGCTTCGGCGCTGACCGCACCACCGCCATGCGCGATGGCCTGGTCGAAAATCGATTGAGCATCGCGCATCGACCCCTCGGCCGCGCGCGCGATCATTGCCAGCGCGTCGTCGTCCGCCTCTATGCCCTCCAGGCCCGCTATCCGGGCGAGATCAGTCTTCACCACAGCCGCATCGATGCGCCTCAGGTCAAAGCGCTGGCAGCGCGACAGCACGGTGATCGGCACCTTGCGGATTTCGGTGGTGGCGAAGATGAACTTGACGTGCGGCGGCGGCTCTTCCAGCGTCTTCAACAGGCCGTTGAAGGCCTGTGTCGACAGCATGTGCACTTCGTCGATGATGTAGACCTTGTAGCGGGCCGAGACCGGCGCGTAGCGCACCCGTTCGATGATGTCCCTGATATCATCGATGCCGGTGTGCGAGGCGGCATCCATCTCGATGACGTCGACATGGCGGCCTTCCATGATCGCCTGGCAGTGCTCGCCGAGCACGGCAAGGTCGACGGAAGGCTGGTCGATTGTTGCCGTTTTATAATTCAGGGCCCGCGCGAGAATGCGCGCCGTCGTGGTCTTGCCGACGCCGCGCACGCCGGTCAACATCCAGGCCTGGGCGATGCGGCCGGTGGCGAAAGCGTTGGTGAGCGTGCGCACCATCGGCTCCTGGCCGACCAGTTCGGAGAAATTCGCCGGACGGTACTTGCGCGCCAGCACGCGATAGGCGCCGGCCTTGCCTATCTCCAGGCTTTTTGGTCCCGAATTTCCGGCTTCGCTCATTCGCCCGCAAAACTCCAAATGGCCGCGCCAAAAGGCGGCCGATTCCTGCGCATAGTTTCGCCCGCGCTGCAATGCGTCGTCAACGTCGCGAGAAGGGCCGATGAGGTGGGAGGCTGGAACAATGACCCGTTCCGGGCTCGTTAGGGCTGCTTCCTTCCGGACCTGACCCGGTTGGCGAGTGGATCGTCCACCACCAACCTCCCTCCGTCCATATCGGCAATTCGGCGACGAAATGCAAGGGCGCAGGCAAATCGGCTGCACCAGCCACGAGATTCGCTTGCAGCCTCGATGCAGCCGCTCTAGCGTTCATGACTCTGAGGAAAACACCAAAAGCAAGGGAAACGCCGATGCTGCCGGGCCTGAAGGCCGGATTCACGCTGGATGCCCGGCTGGAGGCGGACAGCGAGCAGTTGATGTGGCTTGGGCTGTGTGAACTGCGCGTGATGAACGACCGCCGCTGGCCATGGCTGCTTCTGGTGCCGCAGCGGCCGGGCGTGGAGGAAATCCACGACATGACGCCGCTCGACCAGACAATGCTGACCTTCGAGACCAATATGGTGGCGCAGGCGCTGAAGAAGGTGACCGGCTGCACCAAGATCAACACCGGCGCGCTCGGCAACATCGTGCGCCAGCTGCACATCCACGTCATCGCCCGTTCGGAAGGCGATCCCGGCTGGCCCGGCCCGGTGTGGGGACACGGCCTGCGCGAGCCCTATCAGCGCTCCGAGCTGCGCCGGTTTGCCGAAACGATAAGGGCGGCGCTATAAGCCTTCCCGTGTCCATCCCGAACATGTCCATCCCGAACGCCCAGAGTCCGCATGAGCTTTAGCCTGTTTGACGCGCCCTTGCGCGAGCCGAGCCAATTCGTCGGCTTCGCCGGCAACAGTATCGACCGACAATCCGAGAACCGCGCCGACGATTCGGTCGACAAAGCGCTCGCCGATCCCGGAACCAGGCTGCTTTTGATGCAGGGCGGCCGGCTCTACCTGAAGGTTCGTGACGGCAGCTTCGATCCCTGGTTCGGCGTCGCCGAAAGCCTGCCCTTCCAGACCTTGCCCGGCAGCGGTGTGCTGCTTGGATTCTCCGACCAGGGCCCGGTGCTGGCGGTGACCGCCGGTCTCGAGCCGGAACAGCTTCCCGAAACAGTCAAGGCCATCGACTACCGCTCGGTCTACATGCAAGGCCTGATCGACGAAGCGGCCGCCGGAGCGATGGCGCAGGGCGCCGCACTGCTCGCCTGGCACGCCAGCCATCGTTTCTGCAGCAAATGCGGGACCGAGTCACAAATGCGGGCCGGCGGCTACAAGCGCCATTGCCCGAATTGCGGCACCGAGCATTTTCCGCGCACGGATCCGGTGGCGATCATGCTGACGGCGACGCGCGAGAAATGCCTGCTCGGGCGCGGCCGGCATTTCGCGCCGGGCATGTACTCCGCCCTTGCCGGCTTCATCGAGCCGGGCGAGACGATCGAGGCGGCGGTGCGCCGCGAGACGCTGGAGGAGGCCGGCATCCGGCTCGGCCGCGTCGTCTACCACGCCAGCCAGCCCTGGCCATTCCCCTATTCGCTGATGATCGGCTGCTTCGGCGAGCCGCTCAATGAAGACATCCAGGCCGACCTCAACGAGCTGGAAGACTGCCGCTGGTTCTTGCGCGACGAGGTGCGCCTGATGCTGGCCAGGGAGCATCCGGGCAATCTGATCACGCCGCCGAAGGGAGCCATCGCGCATCACCTGATCCGCGCCTGGGTCGACAGCGAATAATGGAAATCAGGAGAGGGAAATGATCCGCCATACCGTCGTGTTCACGCTGAAGCATCCGCCGCACTCGCTGGAGGAAAAAAGGTTCCTGGTCGACGCCAAAAAATTCCTCTCGGCGATCAGGGGCGTCACCCATTTCGAACAATTGCGCCAGATCAGCCCCAAGAACGACTACCAGTTCGGCTTCTCCATGGAATTCGCCGACCAGGCCGCCTATACCAGGTACAACGACCATCCCGACCACGTCGCCTTCGTGCGCGACCGCTGGATTCCTGAAGTCGAGACCTTCATGGAGATCGACTATGTGCCGCTTGGCGCAGTGATTTAGAAGCGCACGGCATCCAGTCCCGGTCGTGTTCCATAGCTTATCGCGGGCGCGAAACACAGCCAGTGCCGTGGCACTCCTATCAAGGCAGCGCAACCCCAATCCTGGACTTGCGATGAGTTGCCAATCGCGGTCGAATCTTGCAATTCTGCTTAAGTAGATTAAATGTAGCTACGTAACTACATTTTGCGAGGCTGATATGATCGTCACCACGCTTTCGGGCCGCGAGCTCAATCAGGACCTTGGCCGTGCAAAACGCGCCGCCAAGGACGGACCCGTGATCATCACCGACAGGGGGCGGCCGGTGCATGTCCTCTTATCATTCGATGAGTACAAACGGCTCACCGACAAAACGCGGTCGCTCGGCGAGATGCTGGCTGCGCCGGAAGCTGGAGAGCTTGATTTGCCGCTCCCGCCCCGCACGGAACATGCCAAGCCAATAGACTTGTCCTGATGCTGTTGCTCGATACCAATGTGGTGTCCGAACTGCGAAAGGTAGCGAGCGGCAGGGCGCATCCTAATGTCGTGCTATGGAACGAGACCGTCGATCCCGCCGAAACCTTTATCTCGTCCGTGGTCCTGCACGAACTGGAGATTGGCGTGCGACTAGTGGAACATCATGATGCCATTGCGGGCAAGGTGCTGCGCAATTGGTTGGAAAATGCGGTTCTTACGACATTTTCCGGTCGAATCCTGTCTCTGGACGAGGCGGCGGCCGTTCAGGCGGCCCAATGGCATGTACCCAATCCCAAACCGATCAACGACGCCTACATCGCAGCCACGGCCTTCACCCGGCGTATGACGCTGGTGACGCGCAACATCGGGGATTTCGAGGGAACCGGAGTAGCACTCGTAAACCCGTGGGACTTCCCGAACTAGGTACTTTCATGCATGTCGTTGTCCCAAAACCGCTGCGCAGTTTGGGCGACAGGCACTAATCCGCTACCTTCCACTGCTCGCGTGACTCACTCGCCGGATAGACGCCGAGGATCCGCACCTCGCGCGAGAAGAAGCGAAGCTCGTCCAGCGCCAGCTTGACCAGCGGATCGTCGGGGTGGCCCTCGATGTCGGCGTAGAACAGTGTCGCCGTGAAGGCGCCGAGTTGGTAGCTCTCGAGCTTGGTCATGTTGATGCCGTTGGTGGCGAAACCGCCCATCGCCTTGTAGAGCGCGGCCGGCACGTTGCGGACGCGGAAGATGAAGGTCGTCATCATCTTGGCGTCAGGCGACGGGCGTTCGGCCCACTGCTTGTTCTTGGTCAGGACGACGAAGCGCGTGACGTTGGAATCGGTGTCCTCGACATTCTCCTCGATGATGTCGAGGCCGTAGAGCGTGGCGGCCAATGCCGGGGACAGGGCCGCCATGGTGCGGTCCTTGACCTCGGAGACCATCTTGGCCGCGCCCGCCGTGTCGCCGGCGACAACCGCCTTCCAGCCATTTTTGCGGACGTATTTGCGGCACTGGCCGAGCGCATGGATGTGGCTGTGCACGGTTTTGATCTCGTCACGCCTCACACCTGGCAGCACCATCAGCTGGAAATGGATGGGCAGGAAATATTCGCCGACGATGTGCAGCCTCGATTCCGGCAGCAGATGGTGAATGTCGGCGACGCGCCCGGCGATGGTGTTCTCGATCGGGATCATGGCGAGATCGGCCTTGCCGGTCTCGACCGCATTGAACGCGTCCTCGAAGGTCGGGCACGGCAGCGGCTGCATCGAGGGATAGACGTTACGGCAGGCGGTGTCGGAATTGGCGCCGGGCTCGCCCTGGAAGGATATTCTGTTGGTCTTTTCAGGCATGGCCAATTCTCGTTGAAGGGGTGTCGGTTCAGCGCTCAGTTTGAAAGGATCGTTCTGGCCCGTTCCAGGTCTTGCGGCGTGTCGACGCCGAGCGGCAGCGACCGCACGATCTCGGCGTCGATGCGCATGCCGGCTTCCAGCGCCCGCAACTGCTCCAGCCGCTCGCGGCGTTCAAGCGGCGACGGCTTGAGCGCCACGAAGCGCTCGAGCGCCGAGCGGCGATAGGCATAGAGGCCGATATGATGATAGAGCGCGCCCTCGCCCCAGGGCGCGGTGGCCCTGGTGAAATAAAGCGCCCTCAGCCTGGTGGCCGACAATGGCGAGCCAACGATCTTGACCACGTTGGGATTGGTCTTTTCCTCGTCGCGCTCGATCTCGACGCCGAGCGTTGCGATGTCCACCGCCTTGTCCTCGAACGGCCTGAGCGAGGCCACGATGATCGCGGGATCGATGGTCGGCAGGTCACCCTGCACATTGACGATGGTTTCGACCTTGTTTGCCGGATCCAGCACCGTCAGGGCCTCGAATATCCGGTCCGAACCCGATTCGTGGTCCGAGCGCGTCATCACCGCCTCGAAACCATGCGCGCGCACCGCTTCCGCCACGCCTTGCGTGTCGGTCGCCACCACCACACGGCCAAGCCCGGCCTCGGCGGCGCGGCGCGCGACATGGACGATCATCGGGGCGCCGGCAATGTCGGCCAGCGGCTTGCCCGGGAGCCGGGTCGAGGCCATGCGGGCGGGGATCAGGATCAAGGTGGACATCGGTTTGGCGGGCGTTCGAAACGAGGAGGGGAAAGTGGCAAAAGGTCTCACTGGAAGCGCCCTTATAGGTGTTGCAACGCCGGAGCAAAAGACCTAGTTTCCGCGCGATTTGACCGGCTCTGGAGGGCAGGTCTCGATACCGACGGACGGAGTGGACGGATCGGTCCGCCGGAAAAGGGAGCAAGGGGCGTATGGATTCCAACGAAGTCAACAAGCTGCTCGCCGGATTGCTCGGAACCGTTTTCGTGGTGTTCTCGGTCGGCATCGTGTCGGACGCGCTGTTTGCCTCGCCCGCTCCGGAAAAGCCCGGCTTCGCCATCGAGGCCGCCGAGCCCGCCGAGGGCGGCCCCGCCGCTCCGGCAGCCGCCGAAAAGCCGATCGCGGATCTTCTGGCCAACGCAAGTGCCGAACAGGGCGCTGCCATCTTCAAGAAATGCCAGGCCTGCCACTCCGGCGAGAAGGGCGGCCCCAACAAGGTCGGCCCGGATTTGTGGGATCTCATCGACCGCCCGGTCGCCGAGCATGAGGGCTTCGCCTATTCGGCCGGCATGAAGGAGTTTTCCAAGGGCGGCACAGAGAAGTGGACCTACGACAACATCAACCACTTCATCACCTCGCCGAAAAAATTCGTGAAAGGCACGGCGATGGGCTTTGCCGGCCTGCCGAAGGAAGAAGACCGCGCCAACGTCATCGCCTATCTGCGCACGCTGTCGGACAATCCCAAGCCGCTGCCCGCGCCGGGCGCTGCCGCCGATGCATCCGCCCCCGCCAAGCCCGCCGAAGGGGCCGCACCGGCCAAGCCGGCCGAAGGCGCAGCTCCTGCCAAGCCAGCGGCGCCTGCGGCTCCCGCCGCACCAGCTCCGGCCGCCCCGGCACCGGCGCCTGCTCAATAAACCGGATCTCGTCTCGACGACCTTGAAAAAGCCGGGTTCAGCCCGGCTTTTTCGTTAGGAAAACCGCATATGCGGCGACAAAGCCGCGCATGGCGGTTTTCACGCGCGGCAAATCATCTAGATTGCCCTTTCTGGATGATGGCACGCATCGCGAAGAGGACAGTGGATGACGCTTGGCCGAGTGCTTCTCAAATCGTTGTTGGCGGCGGCCCTGCTGGCCGCGGGGTTGCAGGCGGCCCTGGCCGATGAATGGCGCACCACCTCATCGCTGATCGGCGAATCCAAATATGGCGACAATTTCCAGCACTATGACTACGTCAATCCCAACGCGCCCAAAGGCGGCACGCTGAATTCGGTGGTACTGGGCACGTTCGACAGCTTCAATCCCTATATCGTGCAGGGTTCACCGGCCGCCGGCCTGGTCGGGTTCGGCGGCGGCCTGCTCTACGACACGCTGATGGAGCAGGCGACCGACGAAGGCAGTGTCAGTCATCCGCTGATCGCCGACGCCTACAAATACCCGGCCGACTTTTCCTCGGCGACTTACCGGCTCGACCCCCGCGCGAAGTGGCATGACGGCCAGCCTATCACCGTCGACGACGTGATCTGGTCATTCCAGGTGCTGAAGGCCAACAGCCCGATGTACAGCCGCTATTTCGAGAACGTCACGGATGCCGTGGCCGTCTCGGATCGCGAAGTCGAGTTTCATTTCAGCCAGAAGGGCAACCGCGAGCTGCCTAAAATCCTGGGTGACCTCGCCGTGCTGCCGAAACACTGGTGGGAAGGCACGGATGCCAACGGCAAGAAGCGCAACGTCACCAGGCCGACGCTGGAGCCGCCGCTCGGCTCCGCCGCCTACAAGATCGCAAGCTTCAAGCCTGGCTCGGAAATCGTCTGGCAGCGCGTGCCGGACTATTGGGGTGCCAAGCTGCCGGTGAAGGTCGGCCGCGAGAATTTCGACAGGCAGCGTTTCACCTACATCCTTGATGACAATGCCGCCTGGCAGGCCTTCACCAAGGGCGGACTTGACGACATCAAACCGGAAAACAGTTCGAAGCGCTGGAAGACATTCTATGATTTCCCGGCGGTCAAGGCCGGCGATGTCATCAAGCAGGAATTCAAGACCACCTCGCCAGAGCCGATGCAGGCTTTTATGCTCAACCAGAGGCGCCCGCTGTTCCAGGACCGCCTGGTGCGGGCCGCGCTGACCTATCCTTTCGACTTCGAGACGATGAACCGTACGCTGTTCTACGGGTTCAACACCCGCACCAGCAGCTATTTCCAGGGAACTGAACTGGCCTCCAGCGGCTTGCCGCAAGGCAAGGAGCTGGAAATTCTGGAACAGTATCGCGACAAGCTGCCGCCCGAGCTGTTCACCCAGGAATTCAAGCTGCCGGTCTACGATTCGCCGCAGGCCGAGCGGAAATACCTGAAGCAGGCAGTCGACCTCTTCGCCAAGGCTGGATGGGTGATCAAGGGCGGCAAGATGGTCAATGCCAAGACCGGCGAGCCGTTCAAGTTCGAGATACTCGGCTGGAACGACACCGACCAGGTCATCTCCAGCCCCTATATCGCCAATCTGCGCAAGATCGGCGTCGACGCCACGTTGCGCATCATCGACCAGACCCAGTACGTCAACCGCGTCAACAATTTCGACTACGATGTCATTATCGGGCAACTCGGCCAGTCGGAATCGCCTGGCAATGAGCAGCGCGACTTCTGGAGTTCCAGGGCAGCCGACCGGCCGGGGTCGCGCAACTACGCCGGCATCAAGAACCCGGTCGTCGATGCCCTGGTCGACCGCATCATCTTCGCCACCGACCGCGACGATCTGGTTGCCGCCACCCATGCGCTCGACCGCGTGCTGCTGTGGAACTACTACGTCGTGCCGCAGTACTATCGAGCCGTGGTCTGGCTGGCTTACTGGAACAAATTCGGCATTCCCGCCAAACAGCCGAGCTATATCGGCGCCGACCAGAATTCCTGGTGGATCGATCCGGAGAAGGAAAAGGCGCTGGCGGCCAAATACAAGGGCAACAATTGATGGCGGTGCTGCCCCGTCGCGATTTCCTGGGCCTGGGCAGTGCCGCCGCTGTCGCCGCCCTGTTGCCCGGAAAAGCCTTTGCCAATATTGCGACCGGCACCAAACTGCACGGCCTGTCCGCCTACGGCGACCTCAAATACAAACCGGATTTCACGCATTTCGACTACGTCAATCCGGATGCACCCAAGGGCGGCCAGATGAATTTCGCGCCGCCGAACGCCACGCTCAACCAAAGCTTCCTGACCTTCAACACGTTGAATTCCCTGGTATTGAAAGGAGA
This sequence comes from Mesorhizobium sp. B1-1-6, assembly GCF_006443035.1. Lineage (NCBI taxonomy): Bacteria > Pseudomonadati > Pseudomonadota > Alphaproteobacteria > Hyphomicrobiales > Phyllobacteriaceae > Mesorhizobium > Mesorhizobium sp. B1-1-6. The sequence continues at coordinate 256,763 of NZ_VFWR01000003.1, forward strand.
TGCGCCGCCGCGCACCGAACTCTGTTTCGATTCCTTGATGGCAAGCGCGCTCGACGAGCCGGATGCGGTCTACGGCCTGCTTGCCGAGTCCGTCACCTTGTCGCAAGACCGCAACGGCTTCCGCTTCGCGCTGCGACCGCAAGCGCGTTTCCACGACGGCTCGCCGCTAACCGCCGAAGACGTCGTCTTCGCGTTGAAGCTTTACAAAGAGCAAGGGCATCCGAACCTTTCCCAGGCGTTGCGGTATATGACCGACGCGGTCGCCGAGGATCCGCTCACCCTCAACCTTACCTTCAACGGCGAACAGTCCGCGCAAAACATCCTCAGGATCGTGGCGATGCCGATCGTGTCCAAGGCCTTTTATGCGGTCAATGATTTCAATGCCTCGACGATGACGCCGCCGCTCGGCTCGGGACCATACAAAATGGGGCGGGTGGCCGCGGGACAGACAGTCGAATATGAGCGCGTGCCCGACTATTGGGGCCGCGACCTCCCGGTGAATCGCGGCCAGTATAATTTCGACCGTATCCGCATCGACTTCTATCTCGACCGGCAGGCGGCGTTCGAAGCCTTCAAGAAGGGTGACACGCATTTTCGCGAGGAGTTTACCGCGCGGGTCTGGGCGACCGGCTACGATTTTCCGGCGCTCAAGGACGGCAAGGTCGTCAAACGGGAATTTCCCGGCGAGAAGACGCCAGACATGCAGGGCGTCGCACTGAACCAGCGTCGTGCGCAATTCCGCGATGAGCGGGTGCGACGGGCGATCGCCCGGTGTTTCGATTTCGAATGGATGAAGCGGGCGTTGTTTTATGGCTCTTACGAGCGCTCTCAATCGAACTTCGAACGGTCGGATTATAAGGCCGAAGGCTTGCCCTCGCCTGAGGAACTGGTCCTGCTGGAGCCATTCCGGGCCGAGTTGCCACCGGAGGTTTTTGGCGAAGCCGTGACGCAGCCTCTGTCCGACGGGTCAGGCCATGACCGCAAGCTGCTGGGCGAGGCTTCGAGATTGCTCGCGCAAGCCGGCTGGAAGCGGGCGGGCAATTTCGTCGTCAACGACAAGGGCGAGCGGCTGCGGGTGGAAATGCTGACGGAGGATGACGGCATCGTTCGCATCTACACCCCATGGTCCGAGAATATGAAGGCGATCGGGATCGACGCTTCGATCCGGCAGGTCGATTCGGCGCAATATGAACAGCGGCAGAGCGATTTCGACTTCGATCTTACCGTGCTGCATTGGTCGATCGGGGCGACGCCGACTGACGACAGCCTGGAGATGCTCTATGATTCTCGAATGGCGAAAATCCCGGGGCAGCGCAACTACCCCGGAACAGAAAGCAAGGCCATCGACGCGTTGATCGTGGCAGCCGGCAAGGCGCAAAGCCGGTCCGAACTCGTCACCGCGCTCAGAGCGCTCGATCGGGTCTTGCGCGCGCGGCTGGACTGGATTCCAACATACTATCTGGCGAATCACCGCGTCGCCTATTGGGACATGTTCGGCTTCGTCGAGCAAAAGCCCGATTTCGGCTTTCCGGTCGAGACGCTGTGGTGGTTCGACAAGGGCAAGGCGGCAAAAATTGGCAAAGGCTGAATTTCTTGCGGGCGTAAGCACCGCCCCTCACCTGCCTGCCGGCATCCTCTGCCCGTATAGTGACGGGGAAAGAGGCGCGTTCATCGACGGTTTCGCCAATCACATGCGTCGGGAGGGCACCATCTGATGGGCGCCTATATCCTGCGCCGCATCCTTTTGATGATTCCGACCCTGTTCGGCATCATGGCGATCTCGTTCGCCGTCATCCAGTTTGCGCCCGGCGGCCCGGTCGAGCAGGTCATCGCCAAGCTGACGAACCAGGGCGGCAGCGACCGTCTGGGCGGTGGCGGCGGCGATGCGGGCGGCGGTAATTTCGATGCCGCCGGTGACGTCGGTTCAAAATATCGCGGCGCGCAGGGGCTCGATCCGGAATTCATCAAGAAGCTGGAGAAGCAGTTCGGCTTCGACAAGCCGCCGCTCGAGCGCTTCGGCCTGATGCTGTGGAATTATATCCGGTTCGATTTCGGCGACAGTTATTTCCGCGACATTTCGGTGCTCAACCTGATCCTGGAAAAAATGCCGGTGTCGATCTCGATCGGGCTGTGGATCACGCTCCTGTCCTACCTGATCTCGATCCCGCTCGGCATCCGCAAGGCGGTGAAGGACGGCAGCCCCTTCGACATCTGGACCAGCGGCGTCGTCATCGTCGGCTATGCCATTCCGGGTTTCCTGTTCGGCATCATGCTGATGGTGCTGTTTGCCGGTGGTTCGTTCTGGGACTGGTTCCCGCTGCGCGGCATCGTCTCGGACAATTGGGACCAGTTGTCATGGCCGGCCAAGATCGGGGACTATCTCTGGCACATGACCTTGCCGCTGACGGCGCTGGTGCTGTCGGCCTTCGCCACGACGACGCTGCTGACCAAGAATTCCTTCCTGGAGGAAATCCGCAAGCAGTATGTGGTGACCGCCCGCGCCAAGGGCCTCTCGGAACGGCAGGTGCTCTATGGCCATGTCTTCCGCAACGCCATGCTGATCGTCATCGCCGGTTTTCCCGGCGCCTTCATCTCGGCCTTCTTCACCGGTTCGCTGCTGATCGAAAACATCTTCTCGCTCGATGGGCTCGGCCTGCTCGGCTTCCGGTCGGTGGTCGAACGCGACTATCCCGTGGTGTTCGCCAACCTCTACATCTTCTCGCTTCTCGGCCTGTTCGTCGGATTGCTGTCCGACCTCATCTACACCTGGGTCGATCCGCGCATCGATTTCGAGCGGAGAGACGTTTGATGTCGGAGGCAAGTGTTACCGCCGGGGTCGTGCCGGAGCGGATGCCGCGGCCGTTTCTGTCGCCGCTCAACAAGCGCCGCCTGCAGAACTTCAAGGCCAACCGGCGCGGCTACTGGTCGCTGTGGATCTTCCTTGTCCTGTTCGTGCTGTCGCTGTTCGCCGAATTCATCGCCAACGACAAGCCGATCATCGCCTCCTACAAGGGCGAGATCCTGTTTCCGGTGCTGGTCGCCTATCCCGAAGAGAAGTTCGGCGGCTTCTATGCCGTCACCGACTATCGCGACCCGGTGATCCAGGACGAGATCAACGCCAATGGCTGGATGATCTGGCCGCCGATCCGCTATTCATACCAGACCGTCAACAACGCCATTCCCGAAGCAGCCCCGGCCAAGCCGTCCTGGCAGTATGACGCCAAGACGCGCTGCAACCAGTACCCGCAAGGGCCTGCTGATCCGGCCTGCAGCGTCGGTAACTGGAACTGGCTGGGCACCGACGACCAGGCGCGCGACGTGCTGGCGCGGGTCATCTACGGTTTCCGTATCTCGGTGCTGTTCGGACTGATCCTGACCGCCGGCTCGGCTCTGATCGGCGTCGCGGCCGGCGCCCTACAGGGCTATTTCGGCGGCTGGACGGACCTGCTGTTCCAGCGCTTCATCGAGATATGGTCGGCTATCCCCGTGCTCTATCTCCTGCTCATCGTCGCCGCCATATTGCCGCCGGGCTTCTTCATCCTGCTCGGGCTGATGCTGCTGTTTTCCTGGGTGGCGTTGGTCGGCGTGGTGCGGGCCGAATTCCTGCGCGCGCGCAATTTCGAGTACGTCAACGCGGCGCGCGCGCTCGGCGTGCGCAACCGCACCATCATGTTCCGGCACCTGTTGCCCAACGCCATGGTGGCGACACTGACCTTCCTGCCGTTCCTGCTCTCAGGCTCGATCTCGACGCTGACCTCGCTAGACTATCTCGGTTTCGGCCTGCCGCCGGGCTCGGCCTCGCTTGGGGAATTGCTCAAGCAGGCGCAGCGCAATCTCAACGCGCCGTGGCTCGGCATTTCCGGCTTCGTCGTCATCTCGCTGATGCTGTCGCTGCTGGTCTTCGTCGGCGAAGCGACACGCGACGCCTTCGATCCGCGCAAGACGTTCCGATGAGCGAGCCTCCCCTGCTCTCGGTCCGGGACCTCAGCGTCGCCTTTGCGCAAGGCGGACAGCAGTCGCTGGCCGTCGATCACATCTCCTTCGACATCGCCGCGGGCGAGACGGTGGCGCTGGTCGGCGAATCCGGCTCCGGCAAATCGGTCTCGGCGCTGTCGGTGCTGAAGCTCTTGCCCTATCCCAGCGCAAGCCACCCCTCGGGCAGGATCCTGTTCCAGGGCGCCGACCTGCTCGCCATGAACGAGAAGCAGCTGCGGCAGGTGCGCGGCAATAAGATCACCATGATCTTCCAGGAGCCGATGACCTCGCTCAATCCGCTGCACACGATCGAGCAGCAGATCGTCGAGATCCTGAAGCTGCACCAGGGCATGGCGGACCGCGCGGCCAAGGCGCGCACGCTGGCCCTGCTCAACGAGGTCGGCATCCGCGAGCCGCAGAAGCGCCTCGACGCCTATCCGCACCAGCTGTCCGGCGGCCAGCGCCAGCGCGTCATGATCGCCATGGCGCTGGCCAACGAGCCGGAACTCCTGATCGCCGACGAGCCGACGACGGCGCTCGACGTCACCGTGCAGGCGCAGATCCTCGAGCTGCTGGCCGGCTTGAAAAGCCGCAAGGGCATGTCGATGCTGTTCATCACCCATGATCTCGGCATCGTGCGCAAGATCGCCGACCGGGTGTGCGTGATGACCAAGGGCAAGATCGTCGAGATGGGGCCTACCAAGGACATCTTCGCCAATCCGCAGCACGCCTATACGCGCCATCTCCTGGCGGCCGAGCCCAAGGGCAAGCCACCCGCGGCCAACAGCGCCGCGGCACCCGTGATGACCGGCAAGGACATCAAAGTCTGGTTTCCGATCAAGCAGGGCTTCTTCCGACGCACCGTCGACCATGTGAAGGCGGTCGACGGCATCGATGTCACCGTGCGGGCCGGCCAGACGCTGGGCGTGGTTGGAGAGTCCGGGTCGGGCAAGACCACGCTCGGCCTGGCGCTGGCGCGGATGATCTCGTCGAGCGGAACCATCCAGTTCAACGGGCGCGACATCAACCAGCTCTCGTTCAACGCCATGCGCCCGCTCAGGCGCGAATTGCAGATCGTCTTCCAGGATCCTTTCGGCTCGCTGAGCCCCCGCATGTCCATCGCCGAGATCATCGAAGAAGGCTTGAAGATCCACGAGCCGAAGCTGTCGCTCGACGAGCGCGACGACAAGGTGGTCGACGTGCTGAAGGAAGTCGGGCTCGACCCGGCGACGCGCAACCGCTATCCGCACGAATTCTCCGGCGGCCAGCGCCAGCGCGTCGCCATTGCTCGCGCCATGGTGCTCAACCCGCGTTTCGTCATGCTGGACGAGCCGACCTCGGCGCTCGACATGAGCGTGCAGGCGCAGGTCGTCGACCTCCTGCGCAGCCTGCAGGCCAAGCATGACCTCGCCTATCTCTTCATCAGCCACGACCTCAAGGTCATCCGGGCCCTGGCCAACGATGTCATCGTCATGCGCAATGGCCAGATCGTCGAAGCCGGTCCTTCCGAACAGATTTTTGAAAAGCCGCAAACCGACTATACTCGGGCGCTGATCTCGGCCGCCTTCAAGATAGAAACCGCCCCGACGGGGGTCGTCAGCGAGTGACTCCTTCCTTCGCAATTCCGGACGGAAAGCCGCCTTGCGCCTTTCCCGCAATTGCTCCAAACCGAACAACAGGACAAAATCCATAAATGGAAAAAGGCAAAATCCTGCTTGCCGTCACCGGCTTTCACCCGCAGCGCTGGCGCGAACTGCTGTCCGCAGAGCGCGAGGTGGTGCTCGAGCCGGACGGCGCCAGCGATCCTTCGATCACCTATGCGGTGGTGTGGAAACAGCGGCCGAACCTGTTGGGGTCGCTGCCCAATCTGCGCGCCATCTTCTCGATCGGCGCCGGTGTCGACCACATCTTCTCCGATCCCAGCCTGCCGGACGTGCCGATCGTCAAGGTCGTCGCCGGCAACCTGGCCCAGCACATGACCGAATATGTCGTCTGGCGGGTGCTCGATCATCACCGCCAGGGCCTGCTGTACCGGTCGCAGCAGCCGAAGAAGATATGGCGCGAGCCGGCGCAGCGCACCGCTGAAGATATCTCTGTCGGCATCATGGGGCTCGGCAGTCTCGGCCGCGCGGCGGCGTCGGCGCTGCTGTCGCTCGGCTTCGCGGTCAATGGCTGGTCGCGCACGGACCGGCCGATGGAAGGTGTCGCGACCTATTGCGGCGAGGCCGGGCTTATCCCGTTCCTCAATGCCACAGACATACTGGTCGTGCTGCTGCCGCTGACGCCGGATACCAAGGGTATCATCAATTACGGCGTGCTGAAGGAATTGCGCAAGCGCAACGGTCTTGGCGGCTCGGTGCTGATCAATGCCGGTCGCGGCCGCCTGCAGAAGGATGCCGACATCGTGCGCGCGCTGGACGACGGCACGCTGAAGGAAGCGAGCCTCGACGTGTTCGAGGTCGAACCGCTGCCGAAGACCAGCCCGCTATGGGCCCATCCGAAAGTGTTCGTGACGCCGCATGCCGCGGCCACGTCCGATCCCGTCCACCTGGCGCCGATCATGCTGCGCCAGATGGACGCCTTCGAGCGGGGCGAAAAGCTGGAGAACCTGGTGGACCGCAAAGCGGGATATTAGGCCGCTGGCATGTGGTCATCGGGATCGCCTTAGGCGACCTGCGTCAGCCGGGCAGAGCGAACTTCTTCTGCTTGTCCGGCTTGCCGCAATCGCGGCGCTCGATAGACCGGTTCATGGCGTCGATCTCGCCGCTTGCCTTGTCGGCATCGCGCTTGGTCTTGGAGCGGATATCCGGAATGAACGGGCCGAAGCCCATCGCGGGGTTGGAGAATGTCGGCTTGGCCTGCTGGGACAGATTGTATTGCCGAGCCAGGGCGTTGCGTTGCGCCAGCAACTGGCCGCAAGGCACGCTGTCATATTGCAGTGAAGACTGGACGTTTTCGTCCTGGCGCTCGGACATGGAGTTGCCGACACAGCCCGCCATAACGAGGCAAGAGGCCAAGGCCATCATGTTCCAGCGCATGGAAAATCCCTCCGTACGACACTGCCCCGACATAATCCGGCATGCGATTGGGGCTTTTTCGCAGCAGAGGCACCCACAGGCCTCAGACCGCGTCGCCTGACTGCTGCCCGGCGCTTGGCTGTAGGCCGAGTCAGCAGTCTCTTGCAACAGGCTTCCCGCGCCCGAATTAGCCACTATCTTGGAACAATGCGCGCCAGCGACCTGCTCCATCCCCGGCCCGAGGGCCTTTACTGCCCGCCGGGCGACTTCTTCATCGACCCGGTGCGGCCGGTCAACCGGGCGCTGATCACGCACGGCCATTCCGACCACGCACGCTCCGGCCACGGGTCGGTGCTGGCGACGCAGCAGACGCTGGACATCATGGAGCTTCGCTATGGCGAGGGTTTTGCAGGCACGACACAGACGGCAGGACTGGGCGAGCGAATTGCCCTCAACGGCGTCGACATCAGCTTTCATCCGGCCGGCCATGTGCTGGGCTCGGCGCAGATCGCGGTCGTGCATCAGGGCATGCGCATCGTCGCCTCCGGCGACTACAAGCGGCAGCTGGACGCGACATGCCTGCCGTTCGAGCCAATCGCGTGCGACGTCTTCATCACCGAGGCAACATTCGGCCTGCCGGTGTTTCGCCACCCGCCGGACGAGGAGGAGATCGCGCGGCTCCTGAAATCGGCGGCGCAGTTCCCCGAACGCTCGCATCTCATCGGAGCCTACGCGCTGGGCAAGGCGCAACGGGTGATGCGTCTGTTGCGCGACGCCGGCTACGACAGGCCGATCTATATCCACGGCGCGCTGGCCAAGCTCAGCGACTACTACCAGAGCCAGGGCATCGATCTCGGTACGCTGGAGCCGGCGACAGTGGAGAGCGCCAGCAAGGATGATTTCACCGGCGCCATCGTCGTCGGTCCGCCGGCCGCCTTCGCCGATCGCTGGGCGAGGCGCTTTCCCGATCCGATCTCCTGCTTCGCCTCGGGCTGGATGCGCATCCGCCAGCGCGCCAAGCAGGGCGGCGTCGAGCTGCCGCTGATCATTTCGGATCATGCCGACTGGGACGAACTGACCGCCACGATCAAGGAGACCGGCGCAGAGGAAATCTGGGTGACACACGGCCGCGAGGAGGCGCTGGTGCGCTGGTGCGAACTCGAAGGCATCGCGGCGCGGCCACTGCATCTGGTGGGGTATGAGGACGAGGGCGATTGATGGCATGAATCGCTTCGCCGAACTGCTCGACCGCCTTGTGCTGACGCCGTCGCGCAACGGCAAGCTGACGCTGCTGACCGATTATTTCCGCAGCGTCGAGGATCCCGATCGCGGGCTGGCGCTGGCTGCCATCACCGGCGATCTCAACATCGCCGCGATCAAGCCGGCGATGCTGCGCATGCTGGTGACCGAACGCATGGACCCGGTGCTGTTCGGCTATTCCTACGACTATGTCGGCGATCTCGCCGAGACCGTGTCGCTGGTCTGGCCGCAGACGCCCGGAACCATACCGAACCGTGAGCCGACGCTCGGTGAGGTGGTCGCGAAGCTGCAGGCGGCGAGCCGCTCCGACGGCCCGAAAGTGCTGTCAAACCTGCTCGACAGTGCCGGCATCTCGGCCCGCTTCGCCATCATCAAGCTGGTCACCGGCGGGTTGCGCATCGGCGTGTCGGCGCGGCTGGCCAAGCAGGCACTGGCGGATTTCGGCAAGGTCGACGTCGCCGAGATCGAGGAACTCTGGCACGGGCTGTCGCCGCCGTACACAGCCTTGTTCGCATGGCTGGAAGGCAAGGCCGCAAAGCCCGAGAGGGCCGCGCGGGCACTGTTCCGGCCGGTGATGCTGTCCAACCCGGTCGGCGACGGCGATCTCGAGAGGCTCGACCCCGCCGATTACGCGGCCGAGTGGAAGTGGGACGGCATCCGCGTCCAGGCGGTGTCGGAAGGCGGCATCCGCCGGCTCTATTCGCGCACCGGCGACGATGTCTCCGGCGCCTTTCCCGACCTCGCCGAGGCGATGATTTTCTCGGCCACGCTCGACGGGGAATTGCTGGTCGGCGATCCCCGGGAAGCGACAGGGACATTCTCGGATCTCCAGCAGCGGTTGAACCGCAAGACGGTGTCACTGAAGATGCAGCAGCAATATCCGGCTTTCATGCGTTGCTACGACCTTTTGCAGGTCGGCGCGGAGGATTTGCGGGGATTGCCCTTCCGGGAGCGGCGCGTCCGCCTCGAAAACTTCGTGAAAACGCTCGACCCGAGCCGCTTCGATCTTTCGCCATTCGTCGCGTTCTCGGACTGGCAGGCGCTGGAGGAACTGCGCCGGGCGCCGCCGCACCCGATCATCGAAGGCGTGATGCTGAAGCGCTGGGATTCGCCCTATGTCGCCGGCCGGCCGAAGGGGCCCTGGTTCAAATGGAAACGTGACCCGCACACGGTGGACGCCGTGCTCATGTACGCCCAGCGCGGCCACGGCAAGCGCTCGAGCTTCTACTCCGATTACACGTTCGGCGTCTGGTCCGGAGCGGAAGGCGAGGAGGAACTGGTGCCGGTCGGCAAGGCCTATTTCGGCTTCACCGACGAGGAATTGAGGCAGATCGACAAATATGTCCGCGACAACACGATCGAGCGTTTCGGGCCTGTGCGCTCGGTGCGCGCCGACCGTGACAACGGGCTGGTGCTGGAAGTCGCCTTCGAAGGGCTCAACCGTTCGACGCGTCACAAATCCGGCGTTGCCATGCGCTTTCCCCGCATCTCGCGGCTGCGCTGGGACAAGCCCGCCAACGAGGCCGACCGCATCGAGACGCTGCAGGCGCTGCTCGATCGTTGATCGCACCCTCTCCGGTGCCGGCGCTCAAGGCTCGACGGAGACGCGTATCTCGTAAATGTTGACCGCCTTGCCCTGCTTGTCGAAATCGGAGTTGATGGCGATCGTTCCGGCCGAGCCGGGCCGCTTGTCAGGGAATTTCACGTCGAAGAGATATTCGTTGCGCTGCTGGCCGACCGCATAGCGTTTGCGGCCGCAATCACCAAGCTCGCCGAAATTGCAGTCGACCGAGATCTGCGTGTCCTTGCCGTCCTCGGCGCGGGCGACGATATCGAACACGGCGTGCTTGCCGGCGAGCTTCTCCAGCACGCCTTGCCCGACATCGAAGCTGATCGCCGAACCGGAAGCGCCGGACTGGATGCGCAGGAATGGCCCGGAATCGTCCTTCATCGTTTCCGCCTTGGCGTCCGACGGAGCGCTGACATGCGCCGGGTCGGTGGGCGAAAACACGTTGATCCAGTTGCGCGCCTGATCGGCAGCGCCGGGCTTTTCCGGCCCGGTCTCGCCATCGGCCGGTGTGAAATCGTCGTCCTCGACGGTCGGCGGCGCTTCGGGCGGAGCGGTGTCGAGCTGAGCCTGGGTCTTGAAGACGCCGGTCTGCATGGCGAAAAACAGCCCGATGCCGACCGCGGCGAGCAGCGTCACGGTGAGGAAGATGGCGGTCAGCGGCAGCCGCCGGCCCCTGATGCGCCTCTCGTCGCGATCGGGCGCCACTTCAGCCGTCGCCTCGGACGAAGCGGGAGCCGACATGTCGATGGACGGCACGCCGGAAAGGGTCGCGTCGGGCATGATGTCTGGAACGACCGGCAAGACGCGTGAGCGCGGGGCATCGGCAGCCGGCTGCGCAGGCTCGTCGACGGAAACTGCGGGCGGTGCGGCGCTCTCGCCGGTTGCGGCGGGTGCGGCCGGGCTCGCCGGAAGCTCGACCGCCGGTGCATCGGACTCAGCCTGGGGAGCGACATCCGGCACCGCCGGCAGGAATTCGGATTCGATTTCGGTGATCTTGGCCTGTATCGCCTTGCGGCGCTTGATGGCGACTTCCACCGTCACGCCGGGATTGGCCTGGAGCGCGCGGTCGAGCGCGGCGAAAGCCGAGCGATAGACCTTCTCGCGGTATGCGCGGTCCTCGGCATTGCCTCTTTCGAGGGCGTTCCGGATCGCTTTTTCGATTGCGTCCAAGCGAGATCCCTCTGTGCGTTGCCCAAACCTCGCCATGATCGTTAGCCGCAGCCGACCAATCAATCAACGGGCGAGCGTCCGCATTCTGCCTCGTTGGAGTGTCCAAAGTCCATCTTGGCGGTATTCCGGCAACGAAATCAACATGCTTCATTGATCTTTGCCGGCAGGGAGGCACGGGGCCAGGCGCAATGTCCCGGCCGATCGGTAAGGGCGTGGCAGCCGGCTTTGTCGGCGATGTGTCGGGGCGGAACGACGCGCACACGAATTGCCGGGCCGCATCCTGAATTCGCGATCGCCCATCTTGAATTCGCCGTCGGTTGAGTCTATCACCCAGCCCATCTTGGAGGCCTAACGCTTCCCGGGCCGCTTTAGCTCAGTTGGTAGAGCACATCATTCGTAATGATGGGGTCGCGTGTTCGAGTCACGCAAGCGGCACCACTTCCCCAGCCCTGCTGACGTCGCCGTCATGGCATCTGCCCCTGCCACAAGGGTAATCCACTTTCGGCCGCGAAGTCTTTATCCTCCGCGTAGATCGGTTCGCCTCTTCTCACCACCCGCCGAAGCAGGGCCGCATCTTCGTTGGCGTGATATCGAAAGGCGTTTCGGGTGTCGTATCCGTGCCCGGCCTGGGACAGGGAAAACCCGCTGACGACGACAGGGGCAAAGCCGGCGAAACGCGCCAGTATGATCGCGAAGGCTCCGGTGGAGATCTTCCGGTGCCAGCCGCGGAACATATGATATTTGCCGCTAAGCTGCCAAACGACGTTGGCAAGCTGCCATTTGGTAAGCGCCTGCAAGGTTTCATAACGATAATTGAAGGTGCGACAACCGGCTTTCAGCTTGTCCTCGACATCGGGCCAAACCGGGATGATCAGGTGCTTTGCCTGCCGTCCATTTAACAGATCACGCTTGTAGAAATCCTGTTCGCTGGCGTCGACAAAAATGCCGCGGCGGATAACGGCGATATCAGGAACGGGGAGGCCGACGGTTTCCGCCAAAAGCTGGGAAGCATTGACGGTCACAAGTGCCCAATCGGCATCATATCCCTGCGGGAGGCGAAAATTCGGAGCCGAGCCCATCACCAAGGCGGGACCTGTGGCCCTGGGCAGGCGAAGAATTGGTTTTTGGAAGATTGGCAAGAGATCCGAAAGCGGAGTTTTCATCCGGGAATCTGAACCGCCTGTTCCTCAAACGCGCGCAGGATGCTCTCTTCCCGGCTCCACAATTCGTCCCATTGCGTGGTGCCGGACCAACCCGCAAACCAAGGGCCGCCGAGCGTATAATGCGCCAGCGAGACATCGGCGGGATCGAGTTCGGAAGCCGAAGCCCCGACGAGGTAGTTCCACGCCAGGGGCAATTCGCCGATCTCATGGTCCTCAAGCCATTTGAAGGCGTGGAGGTCACGTCCGGGCCACGTATTGAGCATCTCATTGGTCAGCCGCTTGTTGGCGGGATGATCCAGATTCCATAAAACGACCGACGACCAGTTCTTGCGGCGATAGAACGTCTGCGTTTGTCCGTCCATCTTGACCGCTTCGGATTCGCGTTGCTGGTGCTTGACCGCCATGATCGCGTAGGAAGGATCGAGCAGATCGAGCAGTTTGACCGGATCCTTTAGAAACAGGACGTCGCAATCGCAGAACATGGCCCAGCCGCTTTGCCCCATGAACGGAACGGCAAAGCGCGATATGGCAAACTCGGTCGCCATCGGCGCCTCGGAAATCGGGCACCAGAGCTTACCGTCACGTACTTCCATCGGTCGCGTCATGATTCCTTGGGCTACAAGGTCCTTGAGCACGAGCGGCTGTATCTGCAACGGGGTGCTTGTCCGCCGATAGGCGCTCCATCGCGCCACGTCCAGAACTCGGGATTCGCGCGGATCATAGCCAATGTAGATTGGTATCATGTGGCAGTTCTATAATCTGATGTGAATTTAGACGAATCTAGCATGGCAGCACTGCACGCGGAAGACCAGAAGCACATTCGCAATGCCGTGTGTCCGGGTTGCCACGAGCGTTTCATCTCTGAAGGTGTCGATGGTGTTTTTGCGCGACAAGTGCCAAGCCGGCATCGCACCTCTTCACGACGGAGCTGTCGAGCGGATCGTCGCACTCACATTTGAGACAACTCACCAGCGAGCCACATCGACCGTTGTTATTGGACCTCACATCTCCCGAACTGGCCTGTCCAGAGTGGCAGACCGAGCGAGTCCGCCACATGCGGATCGCTCGTATAAAGGGGGAAACCGAGCGCCAACAGCGCCAGCAGGGTGGCACGATCGGAACCGACGTGCATCCGGTCGATGTTCAGTTTGTTGTACACATGGCCGTGCGAACCTGGGTCAATACCCGTGATGATCACGGCCGGCGCGCCGTTATGCAAGGCGTAAAGGACCGCCGTGATCCCGGTCGAGAACTTCTCCTCCAGATGCATCTCGAAATTGGGCACACCCATCACTGCTTCGTAGAGCGCCATGCGCTGGTGACGGGTCATCGTGCGCAGGTCGCGACAGCGGTAGTTGAAGGCCGCGATGTTGCAGCGCAATTCCTCCATCGTGCGGTGTGCACGCACAATCCAGAGCAGATCGGTCTCCTGGCCGGTCAAGACGGCGCGCACGGCCACAGCGTTGGGCTTGGTCGCGTCAAGTTGGTTGACGTAAAGAAATGTCGCGTCAGGAGTACCCATCCCCCAGCGGGCAGTCACGGTCTGCGAGCCATTCACGGTAAAGAGTGTGAAAGCATCGCGCTGAAAACCCACCGGCGGGTTCGAGACCGGCGCGGAGCCCACGACGAGGACCGGCTTTGTAAGCGGCACAGGGTGCCGTGGCGCCTGGGGGTGCAGCAGGCGATATAACAGTTTCCGCTTAACCACGAGAAGCGGGTGATCGAACAAGCGCTTGCGCAGCGGCTTCTGTGCATCGGGATTCGCTGCGCTATGCTCTGCAATCTCCAGAGCGATCCCCTTGGCCTTCGCCAAACCGGCCTCCTCTCAATGCTTTCCCGGGCATGTACTCCCCCCTGCCAGCCGGCGTTGATCAGCGGCTTGATCGTTGGGGCAGGCAGCAACCATAACGTGACGAATCATTTCCTCCGGCGCTCTGATGGGAACCCTTCGCTTTTCCCCAAGCGCTTCAAGCCTCTCTCGCTCAATGTCGCAACTCTACTGTATTCGGCACGAGACTGCATGCGGGTTGCTGTTGTTTGTTGCTTCTGATCACGGTTCGATAGAACTCCGTCCGAAACTCATGGTGCCAGATCGGCAGCATCGCCGAAGCGATAGCCGCGCTCAATACTCAGCAGAGGATCAATCTCCACCAGCCGAACAGGAATTTCAACATCCAATTTCGACAACAAACGGCAAGACACATTGCTGCAACTGCGACCGAATCTACAACTGGGACCGAGACCCGACCTCAAAACGCCGCCTGGCACTGTGGATCGCGATGCTGGCCGAATGCATCCGCCATTGTCGAGACCGAGGTTTGATGTGAAACTCCCGGCGTCAGCATGGGAGGTCAAAATGCCCACCAGTTTCAAGACCGGAGACGTCGTCAAGCTGAAGTCCGGAGGCCCGAAGATGACGATAAGCGACGGTGCCGCCTCCGGCACATATATGTGTCATTGGTTCAACCGCGAGGGCGATGTATGGACCCCGCAGCATGCCGGCTTCAAGCCGGACCAGTTGGTGGTGGCGGACCAATCGACATAGAGCGGTTCACCGTTTCGCGGAAACGGCGAAACGCTCTATCTCTTTGTTTTTGCGCAATTCCCAACGAAAAGCGCTACGCGCTTTTCCCGGGAAAACCGTACACATTTTTCTTGGAATTGCTCAAGTTCCTGCCCTTCAGCTGAAGGGTTCGAACAGGGCGCAAGCAGCGCCCGATCGGGCGCGTTGTTGCGGCATGCGCCTGCCGGCCCAAAAGTCACCGACGGATTTCTACCGCCGCTGCGTTTAACGGGAGAAGCGTCGCCACGGCACAATGCCATGGCAGCGCGCCAACCGGAGACGCCAGCATGATACGCCGTTCGATCCTTGCCGCTGCCTTGAGCCTGCTGACCGCCACGCGTTCGCCCAGACGGCGACACAGCCTCCGGCCGCGACGTCCCCTTCTGCACCGCCCCCCGCTGCCGCGCCAGCCACGTCAAAGACCAGGCCCGACATCACGCTGGCCAAGTTCCAGAAGCGGCGTGAGAAGGCGATCATGGCCGCCGACACGGATGGCGACGGCAAGATCAGCCTGCTGGAATGGGAGGCCCTCCAGGCAAAGCGCGGCACCAAGGGCGACCCGACACAGTCCTTCGCGCGCGCGGACTCGAACCATGACGGCTTCATCGACCGCGCCGAGCTCGATGCGTTCTTCGCCCAGCGCTTCGCCAGGCTGGACAAGAATGGCGACGGCGTTCTGAGCATCGACGAAATGCCGGGCCATAAAACCGCTCCCAAGGCGGAGCAATGAACGGGGGTAATGGCACGCGATGACCATCAGGGGTGCGCCAGCCGATGAGCGCGGATCCGGACGAGGAGCTGGTTCGCCGTGTCGGCGCCGGCGATCCGGCGGCCGTGCAAACGCTCGTCGCGCGCAAACTGCCGCGTATCCTGGCGCTTGCCGTGCGCATGCTGGGCGACACGGCAGAAGCCGAGGATGTCGCGCAGGAGACCTTCGTCCGAATCTGGCGCCATGCCTCGGGCTGGCGGCGCGGCAATGCACGCTTCGACACCTGGATCCACCGGGTGACGCTGAACCTCTGCTACGACCGGCTGCGCCGCCGCCGCGAATGGGTGACAGACGATCTGCCGGAGGTGATGGACCCGGCGCCGCTTCCGGATGCCCAGCCGCGGGAAGACGCGCAGCGCGTCGAACAGGCCCTGCAAGCCATCGCCCCGCGCCAGCGCGAAGCCATCATCCTGGTCTACTATCAGGACATGTCGAACATCGAGGCGGCCACGACCCTGGAGATCAGCGTCGATGCCCTGGAGAGCCTGCTTTCGCGCGGCCGCAGGGCGTTGCAGGCGATCCTGGCCAGGGACGGTGTCCATGAATGAAAACCGCGCCGCCATGAAGGCGCAGCGTTCGCGCCTTGCCGACACCGCCTGGCGGCCGGCTCCGATGATCGCCGCGCCGTGCGGGCACGCGATGCCAGCGGGCAAGGGGCCAACAGGCAAGGGAAAGACCGATGTCTGACCGATCCAGGGACGCACCGACGATGGATGCCGAACGCTTTGCCGTGCTGGCGGCAGCCTATGGCGGCGACTTGCGGCGATGGCCACAGGCCGAACGCGCGGCGGGCAGCATCCTTGCCGCAAGCGACGCGGGCGCGGCTATTCTGAGGAATGCCGGCAAGCTCGACGCCCTGCTCGACAGCTATCGCGTCGAGGCGCCCGGCAAGGCGCTGCACGGCGGCATAGTGAGGGCTGCCGACCGGCATCTTGCCCAACGCTCGCGCCAGCGTTTGTGGTGGCTGGGACTGGGACTTGCCGGCATCGGCCTGGCCGGCGCGGTTGCCGGATCGGCTTTGGTGATCGCCACGCCTGAGGTTCAGCCCGATCAGTATGTGCTGGACGCCAATGCGACGGCGTTCGGCGATGCCGGTCCCGACGACACGATCGAGGAAAACCTATGAGCACGGGCCGCAAGCTCCTCATCGCGTCCGTGGCGCTGAACGTCTTCCTGGCCGGCGCCCTTGCCGGCGGGGCCGTCTGGCTGAGAAGTGGCAAGGCGGGCCAGGGCTATTCGCTGGAAGCGGCCGGAGGCCGGCTTCCGGACCAGGAACGCAGGATCTTCCGCAAGGCGTTGCGTGAGGTCCGGCGCGAATCCCGCCAGGTCATTCTCGACGGCCAGCAGGCCAGGCGCGAGGCCGCCGACCTGCTGCGGCAGCCCACCCTCGACACTGCAGCCCTGACAGCCGCGCTCGAGCGGGCCCGCAACGCCGACGTCACCATGCGCATGCGGCTGGAGCAGCGCATCGTCGAGTTTGCCGCGGCAAGTTCGGCAGAGGATCGCGGCGTTCTGGCTGAGGGGCTGACAAGACGCGCCGGGCTGCCGCCGGCGCCAAAAAAATCGCCATAAGCACCGACGGAATGCGCCGAAGCCGCCGTTTAAGGCAAGAAGGGCACACCTGCCGGACCGCCTGGTGCGAACAGGTCTTCAACTTCGAGACCATTTGGAGTATCGTCATGAACCGTCTGACACAATACGCGGCGGCCGCCGCGCTTGCCTTGACCGGAACGGCCGCGACCGTTGCGGCGGCATCCGCCACGCCGATGCTGGCCCAGCCAAGCGCCCCGGCGCTGATCGAGCATGTGGCATGGGGTTGCGGCCCCGGCTGGCATCCCAACCACTGGGGGCGCTGCGTGCCCAATCGGGGGGTTGTGTATCCGCGTTATTACCGGCCCGGCCCGGTCTTCCACGTCTGGCACCCCCATCCTGTCTGGCACCCACATCGGGTCTGGCACCGCTGGCGTCATTGGTAAGCGTGCGCGGGGGCCAGCCGCTTCACCGGCCTGGCCCCCTCGACCGCAGCAACCGATCCGACCTGAGCGCATCGCGCCGAAAACGGGTTCATGCGCCGCGCTGGGCCTGAACAAGGAGCTGACGTGGCTATCCCGGCCAAAGGCTCCATGCCGCCGGACGCCGCCCTGGTCGGTGGTGCTGCTCGCCGGCGGCGCGATCAAGGGCGGCCGCGTCATAGCCGACTGGCCGGGCCTGAAGCCGGCCCAGCTCTACGAGCAGCGCGACCTGGCGCCGACCAGCGATGTCAGGGCGGTGCTGAAAGGCCTGCTCGCCGACCAGTTCGGGCTTTCGGCGGCGGTGCTCGTCGACAAGGTGTTCCCGGAGTCCGCGACGGTGAAGCCGATGCGCGATCTGGTCGTCTGAATTCCCATCGCACATGGCGATTAAGGTTAAATTTACTATGGAATTGTTCGAAAGCTGCAAATGACACAAAGCTCCCCCAAAGGAACGCACAGACATGTTCGTGGGGAAAGCCATATCTCGACTTCAAGGGCCTTTGCGGGCCCTCTGCCATCCGCTGGCGTTGGTGCTGATCAGCCTCGCGGGCGTTTTTGGTGCCGGCCGGGCCGAGCATGAATGGCTGTCGGTGCCGTTCTCGCTGACATTGGTGGCGGCGCTCGCGGGAGCGGTGTTCCTGACATCGGGGCGCCTCGCCTTTTCCGTCTATCTCGCCTGGATGGCCGTTGCCCTGGTGACGCTGATCTCGGCGGTCAAGTTCCGGATGAAGGGGTTCTCGCTGCACTTCTACGACACGATCTTCGTGTCCTCGGATCCGGGAGTGTATCGCTTCCTGCTCGGCTCCTATCTCCACCTCATCCTGCCTGTCGCCGCGGCGTTGGTGGTTGGCATCGCCGCGGCGATGCTGATCTTTCGCGCCGACCGGAAGCTTGGCTGGCCCGCATCGGCGCGCGCCCTGCTTCTGGCCCTCCTCGTCACACTGGTGCCGCTGACCTTTCCAGCCGAGGCTTCGAAGGACCGGTACTTCTATTATATGCAGGGCCGGCACATGTCGGCCTTCTTCATCTCACTGATGGATCTGCGCAACCTGGTCGTCGAGCCGGCGTTCGAGCAGCGGCTGCAGGCCATCGCGCCACAGCCACCCTTCGCCGACACGGTCGACTGCGGCGACCGGGCAGCGCTTCCCGATATTTTCTTCGTGTTGAGCGAAAGCCAGTCCGATCCAAGCTATTTTCCGCAGATCGCCAGCGGCGCGGGATTCCTGCAGCGATTTGCACCTGCCGCTGGCGAGCCCCGCCCGATGCAGGTCGAGACGTTCGGCGGCGGCACCTGGATCAGCAATTTGTCCTTGATGACCGGGGTTTCGGCCAGCGATTTCGGCTGGCGAAGTCCCTATCTGACGATCACGCTACAGGACAAGGTCGCCGGCGCGTTGCCGGAGTTGCTGGCGCGCTGCGGCTATCGAACGGCCGCCATGACGCCGATGGACTTTACCTTCGTCAACGAGGGGCCTTTCTTGAAGTCGATCGGGTTCGAGAACGTCCTCGACATCAAGGATATCGCCGCGCCCTTCTACCATCTGCGCGACAGTTTCTATTACCACGCGGCGGAGGCATTCATCGCCAGACACCGCCGGGAAGACGGCCGGCCACTGTTCCTCGAAATCCAGACCATGTTTCCGCACTCGCCCTATGAGGGGCGGATGGAGCCGGGATTGAAGATGGAAGACGAGCCCTTCTCGGACGATTTCCAGATCGGCGAATATCTGCGCCGCATGGCGATCGCGCGCGGCGACCTTCAGGATTTTCTCAAGCAACGGGAAGCGGAGGCCGGCAGGCGCGGCGCCGTGGTGCTCGAATTCGGCGACCACCAGTCCTCGGCGACCAAACCGTTTGTCGATGCGACCGCAGGTAGTGACGCGCTGGCCAAGCTTGACTCGCTCGCCTATCGCACCTTCTACACCCTCACGACCTTCCATCATCCACTGCGTCATCCGATGCCCGATATGGCGTCGCTCGATATTGCCTTTCTCAGCGCAAGCCTGCTCGATGCCGCCGGCCTGCCGATGTCACCCGTCATGTCTGATCTGGTGCGGTTGCGTGACCATTGCGGCGGCAGGTTCCATGGCTGTGCTGACCGGGCCGAGGTGGATGCACATCTGCGCCGCCGCGCCGATTCAGGACTGCTGCATCTTTTCCCGCAAGCTGCGCCGCTTCATTCACAAGTCGAAACACAGTGACGGCGCGACGCGGCCTCAGTGTGTCGGCCCGGCCCCCAGCGTCGCCACCGTCTTGAGGGCGCCGTCGAGCATGTCGCCCTTCTCGTCCTTCAGTGCCGCCTCGCGCAGCCGCCTGATCCAGTCAGCGGCGTCGGCGCGCCCCTTGAGCAGGTCGAGCGCCGACAGCACGCGGTCGAACTTCGACTGGGCACGGACATGGGTGTCGCTGTAGCCCTTGATCAGCCGGCGGCAGTTCAGGATCTCGACGGCCAATGCATAGTCCTCACGCGCATGGCCCAGCCCCAGCGCGTACCAGCTCTCCAGATGTGCGGCTTCCACCTTGTGGCGCAGCAGGCGGCGGCGCCAGCGGCGCAGGCCGCCGATGAACCACAGAGCGGTGAAGCCGGCAAAACTATCGGTACGGATGCGTCGGCCGCGATTGATGCGACGGTCAAGGAAGGCGGCGAGCTTCGGCCGGTTCTCGATGTAGCTGCCCAGCCCCGCCG
Organism: Mesorhizobium sp. B1-1-6; assembly: GCF_006443035.1. Taxonomy (NCBI): domain Bacteria; kingdom Pseudomonadati; phylum Pseudomonadota; class Alphaproteobacteria; order Hyphomicrobiales; family Phyllobacteriaceae; genus Mesorhizobium; species Mesorhizobium sp. B1-1-6. The sequence continues at coordinate 276,948 of NZ_VFWR01000003.1, forward strand.
GCAGCGTGCCGCAGAACTCCTCGATGCGCGGATGGAAATACTCGGTCACCTGCAGGACCGAGCCATCCCTGACGCCGACCTCCTTGCGCACGCGCCTGTCGCGGGTCGAGCGCGTCTTCAGGTCGGCGACGCGGATCATGTCGTCGTAGCATAGGGCGTTCGCCAAATGCTTGGCGGCGGCGATCGAGAGGGCATAGGCTCGATCAGGCCCGTCCAGCACGACGGCTTTGTCCAGGCGGTCGAGATATTCGCGTCCGTAGGCAATGTCCTGATAGTCCACGACCTTTCGCAGACCGCGCAGCGCCATGTCGCGCACCGCCACGGGCATCACGTCGATGCGGGCGGCCAGGGCCTGCCAGCCTCGCAGGAGGTCTTGCGGGCCACTCACCTGTCCAGCGGCCAGGGCGGAGCCGACGACAGCCGCTTCTGCCGGCTTTGGCGCAGCCGATGATGCCGTGCCGCGCGCGCGATCATAGGCGGCGGCGAAGGCGGCGAGGCTGGCCTTGACGCCGCGGCCACCGGCGCCGATCGCCTCCTGGTAGCTTTCGCGCGTGAACGGCAGAGCGCCGGAGCCGGCCAGCGCGCCAAGCAGGCTGGCCGAGATCATCGAGCCGCTGTCGGCGGCGATCTTTTCCATATCGAAAGCGATGAAGCGCTTCGATGCGGCTTCAGCCGTCGCGTACACCTTCGACGACGACGCCCTGCCGTCGCCGGGCTCGATCTTTTCCGACACGGCGGCGATGCGGTGCGAAGAGGTGATCAACGTCGTGCGGTCGGGAGTGACAAAGCCGCGGATGATGGCGCGGCCGGCTTCCATCAGCTCGGCGGCAATCAATATGTCGACGTCGCCTTGCGAGGGCGACAGCGCGAAGACCGGCAGGCGGCCGGTGTCACGGGCCATCTCGACATAGTAGATGGTGGCGCCGGTGCGCTGGGCGACGCCGGCCACCGAGGTCGATTGCGCGACGTAACCGTTGCGCTCCGCGACGTCGGTGATCCAGTCGGCAAGCACGCCGCCGCCCTGGCCGCCGACGGCGAGCACCGCAAGCTTGATAACGCGTTCGTCGTCGGCGGCGCCTGTCTTCGGGCGCAGTGAGGCGTTGTGATCAAGCATCGGCGAACACCAGACGGCGGCCTTCGCGGCGACGCTGCAAAAGCCCGATGACCGCGCGCCGGGCGCTCTCGAGGAAGCGGTCCCAGCGGCTCGGATTGTGCACGACATCGGCGCGATAGAAGGACGGGCACAGCACCGCCGCATCGGCGACTTCGCCGCAATTGCCGCAGCCGACGCAGTTCTGATCGATGCTCGCGACAGGATCGTCGCGCAGCGGATCGTCGAGCGACTTCACCGACAGCGACGGACAGCCGGACAGCCGCATGCAGGCATGGTCGCCGGTGCAGATATCCTCGTCGACACCGAACTTCGGCTTGACGACGCGCGTCCCACCCTTGATCGCCTTGTCAACCAGGGGCTTTTCGCGGCGCTGGCGGTTGAGCATGCATTCCGACGAGGCGACGATGACTTTCGGGCCTTTCTCGTCCGTGGTCAGCGCCTCGCGCAGCGTGTCCTGCATCTTGCCGACGTCATAGGTGCGGTCGACATGGCGCAGCCACTTGACGCCCATGCCTTTCACGGCCTCGGTGATGGGATGCTTGGTCGACTTGGTCTTGTTGCCGGCGCGGGACGACAGGATATCCTGTCCTCCCGTGGCGGCCGAGTAGAAATTGTCGACGATGACGATGACGCCGTCGTTCTTGTTGAACACCGCATTGCCGATCGAGGAGGTCAGGCCATTGTGCCAGAAGCCGCCATCGCCGACGAAGGAGATCGAGCGGCGCTTGGCGTCGGGCGAATTGAAGGCCGAGGCCGAGGCCGGGCCGAGCCCGTAGCCCATTGTGGTGGCGCCGAGTTCGAAGGGCGGCATGATCGAGAACAGGTGGCAGCCGATGTCGGACGCGATGTGGTGCTTGCCGAGTTCCTGTTCGACCAGTTTTGTCGCGGCAAAGATCGGCCGCTCCGGGCAGCCGATGCAGAAACCGGGCGGTCGACCTGGAACGACATTGATCAGGTCCGCCGTGTCGACGCCGTCGCCGACCTTGTTGGGAGCCCGCACTTCGCCGGGCAGAAGATGCGGCGCCTCGGTGCGCAGGAAGGCGCCGATGCCGTCGAGCATGACCTGGCCGGTATATTCGCCAGCCATAGGCAGGTGCTCCTTGCCGACCAGGCGGGTGCCACGCCCGGCCTTGTGCAGCATGGCGGCAAAGGCCTGTTCGATGTAGTTGGGCTGGCCTTCCTCGACGACCAGCACCGCCTGCTTGCCTTCGCAGAAAGACAGGAATTCGTCGTCGATCAACGGATACACGGCATTGAGCACGTAGAGCGGCACGTCGGTCTCGCCATAGGTGTCGGCAAGGCCGAGCCGCTGCAAAGCGCGGATGACGGAATTGTACATGCCGCCCTGCATGACGATGCCGACGGAGCCGTGATCGGAACCGAAGATCTCGTTGATCTTGCGGCTCTTGATGAAATCCACCGCCGCCGGCCAGCGCTTCGCGACCTTCTCCTTCTCGTGCAGGAAGGAAGCGGGCGGCAGCACGATGCGGCCGGTGTCGCGGCGGGGCGCCTCCAGCGCATCGGCCACCGTCATCGGCGGCCGCTTGTTGTCTTTGGCGGTGAAATGACCGTGGACATGGCAGCAGCGGATGCGCACCTGCAGCATGACAGGCGTGTTGGAGGCCTCGGACAACTCGAAGCCGTCTTCCACGGCCTTGACGATCGAGGGCAGGTTCGGGCGCGGGTCGAGCAGCCAGACCTGGCTCTTCATGGCGAAGGCATGGCTGCGCTCCTGCATGATCGAGGAGCCCTCGCCATAGTCCTCGCCGACGATGATCAACGCACCGCCGGTGACGCCGCCGGAGGCGAGGTTGGCGAGCGCGTCGGAGGCGACGTTGGTGCCGACCGTCGACTTGAAGGTCGCCGCGCCGCGGATCGGATAATGCACCGAGGCCGCCAGCATGGCGGTGGCGGTGGCTTCCGAGGCGCTCGCCTCGAAATGCACGCCGAGTTCGCCCAGAATGTCCTGTGCATCGGCCAGCACGTCCATGAGATGGCTGATCGGCGCACCCTGGTAGCCGCCGACATAGCCGACGCCGCATTGCAGCAGCGCCTTGGTGATGGCGAGGATGCCTTCGCCGGCAAATTCCTCGCCCGCGCCGAGCCTCAGCTTTTCGACTTCCTTGGCAAAAGACCGTTCGGCCATTTTTGGCCTCCTTCCGTTGCCGCCCGGCAGCGGCGGCGCGTACGTCTAGATGTCGTGCTTGCGAATGTTCTTCAGCATTTTCTGCAATGTCGCGATCAGCGCGGCGTATTCGGCGTCGTCGACATCGTCGAACATAGCCTCGAAAGCGTCATGCATGGCCGGCCAGGCGCGGGTGAACTCGGTGCGGCCTTCGTCGGTCAGGAACACATGGCGGATGCGACTGTCGCTAACCCCCTGCTCGCGCCGCACAAGCCCCTGCCCCTCAAGCGTGTCGAGCGTGCGGCTCAAGGTGGACTGCTCGATCACCGTGTAGACCGAGAGGTCGTTGACGGTGACGCCGTCGGTGACCGACAGCACCGCGAGCGCCCGCACCTGCGAAATGGTCAGGCCCTGCTTGCGGAAATCGTCGCGCAAGGTGGCGTTGTAGCGGCCCATGATGCGGTTCATCAGATAGGGCGCGAATTGCTGCAGGCCGATCTGACCCAAGGTCGATATGCGCTGGCGCTTTTCCGCGATTTTCTGCTCCATCATAGTCTCCCCGCCAGGAGAAAGCCGGAGCCGCCGCCGAGGCCCGCGCCCGGATGGGTCGAGGCGCCGATATGGTAGAGGTTCTTGATGCCGGTCTGGTGATTGCGGCTGGTCTTGAACGGCCGCCACAGGAAGGACTGGTCGACGGTCGAGGACCCGCCATAGGGGTCGCCGCCGACCAGATTGATGTTCATCGCTTCGAGATCGGCAGGCGAATAGGCGCGGCGCGCGATGACGCTGTCCTTGAAGCCATCGATATGACTGGCAAGGATCGCTTCGGCGCGATCGGCATAGGCCTCGCGCAGCGCGTCGGTCCATTGCCCGTCCGCCGGCGCCTGCAGCTTGCCGGCGGCATCACCCTTGATGTGACGGGGAGCCTCGGGCAGTTGCAGCCACAGGATCGCCTTGCCTTGCGGGCAACGCGAGGGATCGAGCGCGTGCGGCTGGCCGACGCAGATGGTCGGCACTTCGGGCAGCATGCCCCGCACCGCCTCGTTGCAGGCCTTCGATACCCCGTCCAACCCAGGCGTCAGATGCAGCAGCGCCACCTCGTCCAACCCCTGGCCTCGCCATGAAGGCGGCTTGTCGAGGGCATAGTGGATCTGGAAATTGCTTTTGCCGTAGCGGTATTTTTGCGTCGCCTCGATGTCATTCCTGGGGCTGTCGCTGCCGAGCAGCCGACCGTAAAGCTGCGTCGGCGTGACCGAGCAGATGACGCTCTTCTTCGCATTGACGGTCTCGCCCGAGGCCAATCGCACTCCGGTGGCGCGACCTTCGGTCAGGATGATCGAGGCAACGTCGGCCTCGGTGGAGATGACCCCGCCGCGCTCTTTGACAAGCGCCTCGAACGCCGACAGCAGGTTCTTCGCCCCGCCCTTGACGATCGGCGCGCCCGCAGCCTCCAGCGCGAACGCGATGACCTTGGCGATCTGGCCGGAGAAAGCATCTTCCGGCCCAAGTCCGGCATGCAGCACCCACGGTGCCCACAGCGCGCGTATGGTTTCGGACCGATAGGTGCTTTCCAGCCATCCGCGCGCCGGCACCAGCGCATCGCCGAGAAAGGCGGCCAGCCCGCGCGGGCTCCGCCGCCAGGCATCACCGGCGAGCAGCTTCATTGTCGGATAAGACCAAAGGCTGCCGCCGAGCAGGCCGAACAGCAGCCCGGCATTGCGCTCGATGCCGCCGACATCCTCGGCGTGCCGGTCGCCGTTGCCTGCGGCGATCGCATTGAAGGCGGCGATGTTGGCGGCGCGGTCGGTGCTGAGCACGGCATGGCTGCCGTCGGGCCGCAGCACCCCCGTCGGGGTGGCCGCGTGACAGAACTCCAGGCCATGCCGGGCCAAGTCCTTGCCCAGCGCCGCGTAAGCCGGCGAGGTAATGAACAGCACGAATGTCGTCGCCATCACATCATGGATGAAACCGGGCGCGGTGATTTCCTCGGTGCGCATGCAGCCGCCAATGCGGTCGTTGCGCTCCAGCACGAGTACCTTTGCGCCCTTGCCGCCCAGCATCGCCGCGCAGACCAGCGCGTTGATGCCGCTGCCGACGATGATGTGGTCGGGGGCGTTCATTGGCGGTTCCCCGTGGGCAGCGGATAGGCTTGGGAGGTCAGTCCTCTACGGCGCCCCCCTCTGTCCTGCCGGACATCTCCCCCTTTTGGGGGGAGATTGGCTGTCATCACCGCTTTCGCCAATCTCCAACGTTGCAGGAATGAGAGGGGCGCCGAAGCTGCCAATCTCCCCCCTTGAGGGGGAGATGTCCGGCAGGACAGAGGGGGGCGCCGTAGGGCGCGAGTGCCGCCAACCTGCCTCCCTATCGCATCGCCCGCGCGCATGATCTTCTCCCGAAGATCCACTTCGCCCTATTTGCCCGGCACCAGCGCCAGGGCGCGGATCGGGCTGCCGGTGCCGTGCTCGATCTTGAGCGGCGCGGCGATCAGGATGGCGCCCTTCGGCGGCAACTGGTCGAGGTTGCACAGGCTGGCCAGGCCGTAGCGGTTGGCCTTGTGCATCAGCGTGTGAGCCGGGAATGGCGGCTCCATGCCGCCGGCCTTGCCGGCATCGGTGCCGATCGTCTCCGAGCCCCAGCCCTTGATGTCCTTGCTGATCAGGAACTGGATTGCTTCCGCCGTCGGGCCAGGCGTGTGTGGGCCGGTCTCGTTGGCGTTGAGGAATTCGGCTTCCGAGCCGTTGCGCTTGTACCAGTCGGTGCGCATCACCACCCATTCGCCTGATTTGATGGCGCCATGCTTGGCTTCCCACGCCTTGATGTGATCGACGGTGAGCAGGAAATCATGGTCTGCGGCGGCTTCCTTGGAGCAGTCGATGACATTGACCGGACCAATAAAGTTCTGCGCCGGAATGGTGTCGGTGGCGCCATCCGGATAATCCTTGCCGCTGATCCAGTGCTGCGGCGCGTCGAAATGCGTGCCCGAGTGTTCGCCGAGCTTCAGCCAGTTCCAGGCCCACCAGGGACCATTCTTGTCGTAACGGGAGATGTTATGGATCTCGACCTTCGGCGTGTCGACGGCAAGTTCCGGCGGCAGCTTGATCAGCGGCGTGTCAGGACCGAGCGGCGCCGACAGGTCGACCACCTTGATGGCGCCTGAAAGAAGCTGGCCGGCGACTTCGCCGAGGAGTTGTTGCGTATCCATGGTCTCTGTTCCCTCTTGTCTGATGTGCTGAAGGCTCGTCTCGGCCCTTAATATCCTACTAGACGAAAACATATGCATCTGCAATTATCTTTAAGCATAAAGGAAATGGGTGCGGGGCGTGAGCGAGTTCGACGCCATCTTTGTCGGGGCGGGCCACAACAGTCTGGCTTGCGCCGCGCATCTGGCGCTCAAAGGCTGGAAAACCGGGGTTTTTGAGCGCAGTGCAAATATCGGCGGCGCCGTCCAGACCCGCGAATTCACGCTGCCGGGTTTCCGACACGATTTCGGCGCGATGAATCTGAGCCTGTTCGCCGGCTCGGCCTTCCACCAGAAATATGCAAATGAATTGAAAGCCCACGGGCTGGAATTCGCGCCGGTTTCCGACTGTTTCGCCAGCGCCTTCCCGGACGGACGCTGGTTCGGCGTCAGCAACGATCTGGAAAAGACGGCCGCGCGCATGGCTGCCTTCTCCGCCGCCGATGCCGCCACGTGGCGCAAGCTGGTCGCCGCCTTCTCGGCGGAAGCAGAGCATCTGTTTCGCCTCTTGGGATCACCGATGAGCGCCCGCGCCCTTGCCGGCACGGTGTGGAACCTTTGGCGCAAGAAGGGCCTTACCGGCGCGCTCGATACCGGGCGCCTGCTGCTTTCCTCGCCCCGCGCGTGGCTGGAGGAGACTTTCGAGTCGCCCCATGTGCGGGCGACGCTCGCCACCTGGGGCATGCATCTCGACTTTGCGCCCGACATCGCAGGCGGTGCCGTGTTCCCTTATCTGGAATCCATGGCCAACCAGAGTTTCGGCATGGTGCTGGGCAAGGGCGGCGCCCACACCATCATTCGTGCCTTATCGGGGATGGTCACGGGCGCCGGCGGCAAGATCTTCACCAACGCCGAGGTGGCCGAAATCACGGTTTCGGCCGGCAAGGCGACGGGTGTGCGGCTCAAGTCCGGTGAGACGCACACGGCCACCAGGGCGGTCATTGCCGGCGTTGCACCCAAGGCGTTGGCCGGCACGCTTTTGCCCAACGGTTCCGGCGACGCCGGCTTCGACACGGCGATGCAAAAATTCCGCCACGCGCCGGGCACCATGATGATCCATCTGGCGCTGGACGATCTGCCGGACTGGCGCGCCGGCGCCGAGTTGCGGCAGTTCGCCTATGTGCATCTGTCACCGTCGCTCGACGCCATGTCGCGCACCTATCAGCAGGCGATGGCGGGCGTGCTGCCGGACGAGCCGGTGCTGGTCCTCGGCCAACCAACCGCGGTCGATCCGTCGCGCGCGCCTCAAGGCAAGCATGTGCTGTGGGTGCAGGTGCGCATGCTGCCGGCAGAAATCCTTGGCGACGCCGCCGGCAAGATCACGCCCGCGCATTGGGATCAGGTCAAGGATCGCTATGCCGAGCGCGTGCTCGACATCGTCGAAACCTACGCGCCCGGCCTGCGAGCCAAGATCCTTGGCCAGGCCGTGTTCTCGCCCATCGACCTCGAGCGCGAGAACCCGAACCTCGTCGGCGGCGACCAGGTTTGTGGTAGCCACCACCTGGCACAGAATTTCCTGTTTCGCCCGGCACGCGGCTACGCCGGTTGGAACACGCCTGTGGCCAATCTGCATCTCACCGGTGCCGCCACATGGCCGGGCGCCGGCACGGGTGCCGCCTCGGGCTTCATGCTGGCGCAACAGCTTGGCGGGAGGTAGCAGCCGAAACGCATTGGGGTGGAGCAAGGCAAGGTACGGTTGCCCAGGGAACCCACTGATCAAACAACGAAGCCGTGCACGGAAAACAGAAAAACCAACAAGGGGAACGACCATGACAATCAACAGACGCGAATTGCTCGGATACGGTGCCGCCGCACTCGGGGCGACGGCCATCGGCCTGCCGAGGATCGCCGGGGCGGCGGCCGGCGAACTGACCATCGCCTACAATGTCAACCTGCCGTCCTGGGATCCGACCACCGGACCTTCGGCGGTCAACCCGACCATCCAGGGCCTCTACCAGTCGGTGTTCGATCAGTTCATCCCGCAGAAGCCGGACCTGTCCTTCGCGCCGGGGCTGCTCACCGAGTGGGGCTGGAATGACGACCGCACCAAGATCATGATGACGGTGCGCGAGGGCGTAACCTGGCATGACGGCTCGCCGTTCACGCCCGAGGACGTGGTCTGGTCGTTGCAGCGGGCCGGCGATGAAAAGACCGGCAACCCGATCCAGTTCGTGTGGAAGAACGTCAACAACTTCAAGATCGAGGGCAACAAGATCACGGGCGATGTCGTGCAGTTCGACCCGGTCTACTTCAAGTGGATGTCGTTCCTCACGGGCTACATCATGCCGAAGGCCTATTACGAGAAGGTGGGCGCCGAAGGTTTCGAAAAGGCTCCGATCGGCACCGGCCCGTACATGGTCGAGAAGTTCGAACGCAACGCCTTCCTGCGGCTGAAGGCCAATCCGAAGTACTGGGGCGGCAAGCCGGCATTCGAGAACGTGACGATCAAATTCGTCACAGACGCGGCGAGCCGTGTCGCCGAAATCGAGTCCGGCTCCTCGCAGGTGACGCTCGAGATTCCCTATGAGGAGTATGACCGCCTGATCGCCAAGGACGGCCTTGCCGGCTCGATCAAGAATGTTTCCGACATCGGCATGATCTTCTTCAACGACGTCGAGGCGATGCTGGACAAGAACGTGCGCCAGGCAGCCGTCATGGCGGTCGACAAGGAGCTTCTGGTCAAGCGGCTGCTGCGCGGCTACGGCCAGCCGCTCGCCACGCTGGAAACGCCGGAATACGCGGCCTACGACGCGTCGATCAAGGTCGAGCACAATCCGGAAAAGGCCAAGCAATTGCTGGCCGCTTCCGGCTATTCGCCGGAAAAGCCGGTCAAGTTCACCATCCAGACGACCAAGGGCTTCAAGCCCAAGGACTACGAGATGATCCAGGCGATCGTCGGCATGTGGCGCAAGGTCGGCATCGAGGCCACCATTGAAGTCTACGAGATCGCCAAGCATTACGAATTGCGCGCCGCCGACAAGCTGGCGCCGGCGGCCTTCTACAACTGGGGCAACGCCATCGGCGACCCGACCACCTCGACCGGCTTTGCCATGTATGGTCCGAGCCCGCACTCGGTGTGGGACAGCCAGGATCTGATCGACATGATCAACCCGCTGTGGGGTGAGAAGGACGAGGCCAAGCGCATCGCCGGCTGGAAGGCGGTGGACAAATACATCGCCGAGCAAGCCTATGTGCTGCCGCTGATGCAGTATGCGCAGCCGATCGTGCATGCCAAGGGCGTCAACGTCGTGCAGCATGTGTCCGGCGCGCTGTTGCCGGCCCTGATGACCCCGGCCTGATATCGGCCGGGCTTGCCGCGCGCCGTCCATAGCGACGGCGCGCATCTTCTTTCGGCATACGAGCCTCCGGGCTCCAGCAAAGATTTACATGCTCCTGCAACGATTCCTGATCCGTCTTTTGACGATGCTGATCACGCTGTTCGGCGTGGCCGTCGTCGTCTTCGTCGTGATCCGCATCGCTCCCGGCGATCCGATCGCCATGATGCTGCCGCCCGGCGCGACCGATGTCGACATCGCCCGGCTGCGGGCGCTCTACGGCCTCGACAAGACGATTGTCGAGCAGTTCTTCATCTGGCTGTCCGGCGTCGTCAAAGGCGATTTCGGCACCTCGATCTCGCTGCGGCAAGACGTGCTCGGGCTTGTCTTCAACCGGCTGCCGGCAACGCTGGAACTCGCCATCGTCGCGCTTATCATGGCGGTGGCGATCGGGGGGACGATGGCCATCCTCGGCGGCCGCGAACGAGGCACGGCGGTGGAAGCCGGCATCGACATCGCCAGCGGGGCGGCACTTTCCATTCCCGACTTCCTCTGGGGCCTGGTGCTGATCCTGCTGTTCGGGGTGCTGGTGCCGATCTTCGACATTTCCGGCCGGGTCTCGCCGCAACTCGACCTGCCCTTCGTCAGCCAGTTCTATCTGTTCGAAAGCTTGCTTCGGCTCCGCCTCGATCTCACATGGGATCTCCTGAAGCACATGCTTATGCCGGCAGTGGCGTTGGCATTGCCGCTGGCGGCGATCATCTCGCAGCTACTGAAACAATCGCTGAAGGAAGTGCTCGACCTCGACTATGTCGTGCTGGCGCGGGTGAAGGGTTTTTCGGAAACGCAGGTCATCCTGCGCGAGGCGCTGAAGAATGCCGCCCTGCCCACGCTGACGCTGGTCGGCGTGCAGTTCACCTTCCTGATCGGGGGCACGGTCATCGTCGAGCGGCTGTTTTCCTATGAGGGTCTCGGCAACATGGCGATCGACGCGGTCATCAACCGCGACCTGCCGCTGATCCAGGGCATCGTGCTGGTCTTCGCGCTGTTGTTCGTGCTGATTAATCTCGCCGTGGACATGATGTATGCGCTGCTCAATCCGAGGCTGCGCCATGGATGAGAGGCGCATCTCGAGACACGGCTCAAGCGCCAGGCTTTGGCTGGCCGGCGGCTGGCTGCTGCTGGTGCTGCTGGCGGCGATCCTGGCGCCGCTGGTCGCGCCGCGGGACCCGCTCGCGCAGGATCTTATGCTCGAACGTTTGCCGCCGTTCTGGCTCGATGGCGCGGAGCCCGGCTATTGGCTGGGCACCGACAGCCTCGGCCGGGATCTCTTGTCACGCCTGATCTTCGGCGGGCGCATCGCCTTCATCGTTGCGTTCGCCGCCGCCAGCGCCGCCTGCCTTGTCGGCTCGACCCTGGGCTTGATCGCTGGCTATTTCGGCGGCTGGGCCGACCGCATCATCTCGCGCATCGTCGATGTCTGGATGGCATTCCCGCCGGTGCTGTTCGCCATCCTTTTGGTTGCCGTGCTCGGCACGGGTTTGAGCTCTGTCATCCTGGCGATCGCGATCATCGACTGGACGCGTTTCTGCCGGGTCATCCGCGCCGAGGCGATGGGCCAGTCGCGCATGGACTATGTCGAGAACGCCCGCATCGCCGGCTATGGCCGCATCGGCATCATGCTGCGCGAAGTGCTGCCCAATGTGGTGCCATCGATCGTGGCGCTGCTGTCGCTGGAAATGGGCATCGCCGTCATCGTCGAGGCGATCCTGTCCTTCGTCAACCTGTCGATCTCGACCGACGACCCGACCTGGGGCGGCATCATCGCCGAGGGCCGGCTGTCGATCCACCAGGCCTGGTGGGTGCTGGTATTCCCGCTGATCACGCTGATCCTGACCGTGCTGTCGTTCAGCCAGTTCGGCGAGGCGCTGAAGACACGTTTCGATCCGGTGCTGCGATGAGCGCCTGTCTTGATATCAAGGAGTTGAGCGCCGTGCTGCCGAACGGCCAGCGCGTGCTGCGCTCGGTGTCGCTTGCCGTGCAGCCCGGCGAAGTGCGAGCACTGGTCGGTGAAAGCGGCGCCGGCAAGACGATGATCGGCAAGGCGGTACTTGGCGTCTTGCCGTCGAGCGTGCGCATCGTCGAGGGCGATATGCGGCTCGAGGGCGAAGACCTCGGCAAGCTCAACCCGAAGGCACGGCGCACGCTGATCGGCGCGCGCACCGCACTGATCCCGCAGGATCCGCTGACCGCGCTCAACCCGTCGCGCCGCATCGGCCCGCAAACGACCGACCGGCTGGTGCGCATCCTCGGCTGGAGCGGCGAGAGGGCCGAAACCCGCATCCGGCAATTGCTGGACGAGGTGCAGATCCGTGACCCCGACCGGGTACTGAAAAGCTACCCGCACGAGCTTTCCGGCGGCATGCGCCAGCGCGTGCTGATCGCCGCAGCCTTCGCCGCCGAGCCCCGGCTGATCGTCGCCGACGAGCCGACCACGGCGCTCGACGTCACCGTGCAGAAGCAGATCCTGCGGCTCATCGCTGCGTTGCAGCGCGAGCACGGCACGGCGATCCTGTTCGTCACCCACGACCTCGGCGTCGTCGCCAAGATCAGCCAGAAGGTCTCGGTGCTCTACGCCGGCAAGGTCGTGGAAGAGGCCGAAACAGCTGCCCTCTTCGCGGCACCGCAGCACCCCTACACACGGGCACTGATGGCGGCAACGCCGCGCTACACCGATCCCCTCGCCTCGCTAAAGCCGGTCGACGAGGCAGTGCTGGCCGGGCTTGCCACGGAGATTGCGGCCGCGGACCAGGCGTGGAGGCGACCGCATGGCTGAGCCGCTGTTTTCCGTGCGCGGTCTGAAAGTCGCGCTGCCCGACATGACCCGCAAGCCGCTGATCGGCCGCGCGCCGCTGGCGGAAATCCTAAAAGGCCTGGACTTCGACCTGCCCAAGGGATCGGTGACCGGCATCGTCGGCGAGTCCGGATCCGGCAAGTCGACGCTCGGCCGTGCCCTGGTACGACTGCTGGAGCCCAGCGCCGGCAGCATCAGCTTCGACGGCATAGACATCACACATCTGCCGGAGGCGGAGTTGCGGCCGCTGCGCCGCGATCTGCAGATGATCTTCCAGGATCCTATGTCGTCGCTCAACCCGCGCCGCACCATTGCCAGCATCATTGCCGCGCCGCTGAAGCAGAACGGGCTTGGCGACAATCTCAGGGACCGCGTGGCCGAGGCCTTGCAGCGCGTCGGCCTGCCGCAGAGCTTCGCCGGCCGCTACCGCCACGAACTGTCGGGCGGCCAGCGCCAGCGCGTCGGCATAGCGCGCGCGCTGGCGCTGGCGCCGAAATTCGTGCTGGCCGACGAGATCGTCTCCGGCCTCGACGTCTCGACGCAGGCGCAGATCCTCACCCTTCTGGAGAAACTGGCGGAGGAGATGGGGCTGACGGTCGCCTTCATCAGCCACGATCTGTCGGTCATCCGGCGGCTGTGCCGGCAGGTCATCGTCATGCGCGAAGGCAGGATCGTCGAAGCGAGCGCGACGGACGCTCTCTTCGAAAATCCCCGACAGACCTACACGCGCGACCTGATCGCGGCCATCCCACTGCCCGAAATCGACGACGGCTGGCTGGATATTCCTTCCGCTGCCAAGGCTCCGACATGAATGCATACGCACGCCGAAAAGCGGGCTCGGATGTGCGACCGGCCAATGACAAAGCCCCGCCAAATGGAGGAGAAACTGACATGAAGACAACAATTCGAAATGCAGCACTCGCTGCCGCCATCCTCGGCAGCACCGGTGTGGCGGCAGCAAGCTCGATCCCCGGCATGCGCGGGCACGACCACACCGGCATCACGGTTCCCGACATGAAGCAGGCGGTCGATTTCTTCACCGACGTGGTCGGCTGCAAGAAGGCAATGTCGTTCGGCCCGTTCGCCGACGACAAGGGCACCTTCATGCAGGATCTTCTCGGCGTCGATCCGAAGGCTGTCATCGAGCAGGTCACCATGGTTCGCTGCGGCACGGGGTCGAACATAGAGCTGTTCAAATACACCGCGCCGGACCAGAAGGACCTGACACCGAAGAACAGCGACATTGGCGGTTTTCACATCGCCTTCTATGTCGACGACGTCGCGGCGGCGAAAGCCTATCTCGAGGCCAAGGGCGTAAAGACCAGGTTGGGGCCGCTGCCGGTCAAGGAAGGACCCGCCGCCGGCCAGACCATCCTTTACTTCCAGGCGCCTTGGGGCTTGCAGCTGGAAGCGATCAGCTATCCCGACGGCATGGCTTACGAGAAGAGTGCCGAGACGGTGCTGTGGAGCCCGAAGAACCCGGAAAAGTGAGCCCACGGACCGCGCGTGCGGCGATGCGCGAGCGCGCGGTCCGCTATTTCGCATAATCGTTTCGGCATAAAACTTTAAGCTTGAAATACCTTGGCCCCGGCGCGATACTGAAATCAAGCAAGCGAAGAGGAGATCGCACAGATGAAGGTTGCGGTTCTCGGCGGCGGACCAGCCGGCCTTTACTTCGCCATTTCGATGAAGCTGAGGGACGCCGCGCACGATGTGACGGTTTTCGAGCGTAATCGCGCCGACGACACGTTCGGCTGGGGCGTCGTTCTGTCAGCCGAAACGCTTGAGAATCTGGCCAGGAACGATCCGGTCAGCGCCGTCTGGATCAAGAAGCATTTTGCGTATTGGGACGACATCGCCGTGGTCCATGACGGCGTGCGCACTGTATCCTCAGGCCACGGCTTCTGCGGCATCGGCCGCAAGCGGCTCTTGATCCTGTTACAACGGCGCGCACGCGAGCTCGGCGTCAAGCTGATGTTCGAGACCGACATCGCCGATCCCAAGCCCTATATGGAGACGCATGACCTGGTCGTCGCCGCAGACGGACTGAACTCCAGGGCGCGCAACAGCTTCGTCGACATCTTCAAGCCCGACATCGACACGCGCAAATGCAAGTTCGTGTGGCTCGGCACCCATCAGAAATTCGACGACGCTTTCACCTTCATCTTCGAAAAGACCGAGCATGGCTGGGTGTGGGCGCACGCCTACCAGTTCGACAGCGACACCGCGACCTTCATCGTCGAGTGCAGCGAACAGACCTGGGCCGCCTTCGGCTTCGGCGCCATGACGCAGAAGGAATCCATCGCCGTCTGCGAGCGCATCTTCGAAAAGCATCTTGGCGGCCACAAGCTGATGACCAATGCCAACCACATCAGGGGTTCGGCCTGGATCAATTTCCCGCGCGTGCTGTGCGAGCGCTGGTCGTTCGAGAACCTGGCGCTGATGGGCGACGCGGCGGCATCGGCGCATTTCTCGATCGGCTCCGGCACCAAGCTGGCGCTGGAAAGCGCTGTCGCGCTGGCCGAGTATGTCGAAACCGAACCGGACCTAAAGGCCGCATTCCGTAAATATGAGGATGCGCGCCGCACTGAGGTGCTGAAGCTGCAGTCGGCGGCACGCAATTCGCTCGAATGGTTCGAGGAAGTCGAGCGCTATCTCGGCCTCGATCCGGTGCAGTTCAACTATTCGCTGCTGACCCGCTCGCAGCGCATCAGCCACGAAAACCTGCGGCTGCGCGACGCGGAGTGGCTTGAAAGCGCGGAGGAATGGTTCCAGCGCCAGGCGGGCGCCGGCGCCAACAGGCTGCGCCGCGCGCCGATGTTCGCGCCCTTCAAGCTGCGCGACATGCGGCTCAGCAACCGCGTGGTCGTCTCGCCGATGGCGCAGTACAAGGCCGTCGACGGCTGCCCGACGGACTGGCATTTCACGCACTATGCCGAGCGTGCCAAGGGCGGCGCCGGGCTCATCTATATCGAGATGACCTGCGTCAGCCCCGAAGGGCGGATCACGCCCGGCTGCCCGGGCTTCTATGCGCCCGAACATGAGGCGGCGTGGAAACGGCTGGTCGATTTCGTCCATACCGAGACCGAGGCGAAGATCTGCGCACAGATCGGCCATTCCGGCGCCAAGGGTTCGACCCAGGTTGGGTGGGAAGGCACGGACGTGCCGCTCGCCTCGGGTAACTGGCCAGTCATGGCGGCATCGGCGGTCGCTTGGTCGCCGCAGAATCAGGTGCCGAAGACCATGGATCGCGCCGACATGGACAGAGTGCGCGACGAGTTCGTGGCTTCGGCTGAGATGGCCGACCGCTGCGGCTTCGACATGCTCGAGATCCACGCCGCGCACGGCTATCTCCTGTCGTCCTTCATCACGCCGGTCACCAACCGGCGCACGGATGCGTATGGCGGTTCGCTGGAAAACCGCATGCGATATCCCCTTGAAATCTTTCGCGCCGTACGCGCCGCCTGGCCGGCGCAGAAGCCGATCTCAATGCGCATTTCGGCCAATGACTGGGTCGGCATCGAAGGCGTAACACCCGCCGACGCCGTCGAGATCGCGCGGCTGTTGCATGAGGCCGGCGTCGACATTTGCGACGTCTCGGCAGGACAAACTTCGGTGCTGGCAAAGCCGGTCTATGGCCGCATGTTCCAGACGCCGTTTTCCGACCGCATCCGCAACGAAGTCGGCATGGCGACGATGGCGGTCGGCAACATCTATGAGCCGGACCATGTCAATTCGATCCTGATGGCCGGCCGCGCCGACCTGGTGGCGCTGGCACGGCCGCATCTCGCCGATCCCTACTGGACGCTGCATGCGGCGGTGGCGCTCGGCGACCGTGGCGTCAAATGGCCCGATCCCTATCTGCCCGGGCGCGACCAGATCTACCGGCTGGCCGAACGCGATGCCGCAGCGGGGCTGAAAGTATGACGGCCGCCGCGATGATCGCCGGCAGCCACGCCCTTGTCACCGGCGGCGGGTCTGGTGTCGGCCGAGCGATCGCTCTGGCGCTGGCTGGTGCCGGCATCGACGTCACCATATGCGGCCGCCGCGAGGCGGAGCTGGCCAAGGTGGCTGGCGAAAGCAAAGGCGTTTTCGCCATCACTGCCGATGTCACCAATGAGGCGGCGATGGCATCGCTTTACGAGACGGCGGAGGCCGCGCGCGGGCCGTTCGACATCGTCGTCGCCAATGCCGGCATGGCGGGCAGCACGCCGGCGCACAAGACCACGCTGGCCGACTGGCAGCGGACGCTGGACGTCAACCTGACCGGCGCTTTCCTGACGGTGAAGCCGGCGCTCGCCGGCATGGCCGCGCGCAAGGCGGGCCGCATCGTCTTCATCGCGTCTACCGCCGGACTGAAAGGCTACGCCTATGTCGCGCCTTACGTGGCGGCCAAGCATGGCGTCGTCGGCCTGATGCGGGCGCTGGCTGCCGAGACGGCGAAATCCGGCGTGACCGTCAATGCGGTGTGCCCGGGGTTTGTCGAGACGGACATGTTGGACGAGTCCATCGAGCGGATCGTTGAAAAAACCGGCCGTTCGACTGAACAGGCGCGGGCGAGCCTTGCCGCGACCAATCCACAAGGCCGCTTCATCCAGCCGCAGGAAATTGCCGCCGCCGTGCTGTGGCTGTGCGGCGATGCGGCGGCGTCGATCACCGGACAGGCAATTTCGATCTCAGGAGGCGAAACATGGTAGCCGGCCCCCTGCCCGCGCCGTCGGGACCCGGCAAGGACCGCTTGCGGCTGTGGATCAGGCTGCTGCGCGCCTCGCGCACGATCGAGGCCGAACTGCGCGAGCGGCTGAAGAAGGAATTCAACACGACGTTGCCGCGCTTCGACGTGATGGCCGCGCTCTACCGAGCGCCCGAAGGCATGCTGATGAGCGATCTGTCGCGCTTCCTGCTGGTATCCAACGGCAATGTCACGGGCATCGTAGATCGGCTCGTATCCGAGGGGCTGGTCGCGCGCGCCCGCCGCAATGGCGACCGCCGCACCTCGATGGTGCGGCTGACGGATGAGGGCTCGAAGTCCTTCGCAGTCATCGCTGCCGCTCACGAGGGCTGGGTCGGCGAATTGCTGGGCAAGGTGAGCGAGGACGACGCGCGCCGGCTGACCGGCATGCTGACCTCGTTCCGCAGCAACTGGGAGGGACGCGAATGAGCAAGATGGCCGGCTTCAAGCCGAAGCATTTCCTCTGGCAGGTCGAAGGCCGGATCGCCAAGGTCCGGCTCGACCGGCCGGAGCGCAAGAACCCGCTGACCTTCGACAGCTATGCGGAACTGCGCGATACATTCCGCGACCTCGTCTATGCCGACGATGTCGATGCCGTGGTGTTCCTGTCCAATGGCGGCAATTTCTGCTCCGGCGGCGATGTCCACGATATTATCGGCCCGCTGGTCAAGATGGACATGAAGCAGCTCCTGGCCTTCACCCGCATGACCGGCGATTTCGTAAAGGCGATGCTGAATTGCGGCAAGCCGATCATCGCGGCGGTCGACGGCGTGGCGGTCGGCGCCGGCGCCATCATCGCCATGAGCTCCGACATCCGCATCGCCACGCCGGACGCCAAGACGGCATTCCTGTTCACCCGCGTCGGTCTTGCCGGCTGCGACATGGGAGCCTGCGCGATCCTGCCGCGCATCATCGGCCAGGGCCGCGCCGCCGAACTGCTCTACACCGGCCGCAACATGACGGCTGCCGAAGGCGAGCGCTGGGGGTTCTACAACAGATTGGTCGATGCCGCATCGCTCGAGGCCGACGCGCTCGACATGGCGGCGCGCATCGTCTCCGGCCCGACCTTCGCCCACGGCATCACCAAGACGCAGTTGAACCAGGAATGGTCGATGGGCCTTGACCAGGCGATCGAGGCGGAAGCTCAGGCGCAAGCGATCTGCATGCAGACGCGCGATTTCGAGCGGGCATACAAGGCCTTCGTTGCCAAGGAGAAGCCGGTGTTCGAGGGGAATTGAGGATGAGCGGTTTTTGCCCAGGCACCCCCCTCTGGCCTGCCGGCCATCTCCCCCGCAAGGGGGGAGATTGGCAGCCTCAGCGTCGCCGCTCCTTCGGCAACGTCTATTATTGGCGAAAACATGACAGCCAGATGATCTCCCCCCTTGCGGGGGAGATGGCCGGCAGGCCAGAGGGGGGTGTGAAGGAACTCGGCGCAGAAGGAGATAGGCATGCCTGACCGCTCCTTCCTCGACTGGCCCTTCTTCGAAGACCGTCATCGCGAACTGGCCGAGCACCTCGAAGCATGGTGCGCGAAGAACCTACCCGTCGATCACCATGACGTCGACGCCGCCTGCCGCGAGCTGGTGCAAAAACTCGGCCGGGACGGCTGGCTGAAGCCGACGGCGCTCGACACCGGCAATCCCGGGCCGCTTGACGTGCGGACCTTGTGCATCACGCGCGAGACGCTGGCGCGGCATGACGGGCTCGCCGATTTCGCCTTCGCTATGCAGGGGCTTGGCACCGGAGCGCTCAGCCTGTTCGGCACGCCGCAACAGCAGCAATGGCTTTTGAAGACGCGCGCCGGCAAGGTCATTTCCGCCTTTGCGCTGTCGGAGCCGCGCTCGGGATCGGATGTCGCCAATATGGAGATGACAGCGACCCGCGATGGTTACGGCTATGTCCTGTCGGGCGAAAAGACCTGGATCTCCAATGGCGGCATCGCCGATCTCTATGTCGTCTTTGCCCGCACAGGCGAGGCACCCGCCGCCAAGGGGCTATCAGCCTTCATCGTGCCCGGGGACAGCAAGGGCCTCGGCATCGCGGAGCGCCTGGAAGTCATAGCGCCGCATCCGCTGGCACGACTGTCTTTCGATCAGGTCCGCCTGCCGGCCGCCGCACTGATCGGCAAACCGGGCGACGGCTTTCGCATCGCCATGTCGGTGCTCGACGTGTTCCGCTCGACCGTCGGCGCGGCGGCACTCGGCTTTGCTCGCCGCGCACTCGATGAAAGCATCAAGCGGGTGGCCGAACGCAAGCTGTTCGGGGCGCCGATGGCCGAGCTGCAGATGGTGCAGGGCCATATCGCCGACATGGCGCTCGACGTCGATGCCGCGGCGCTTTTGGTCTACCGCGCCGCCTGGACCAAGGACATGGGCGCGGCGCGGGTAACGCGCGAGGCGGCGATGGCCAAACTGTTCGCCACCGACAAGGCGCAGGAGGTGATCGACAAAGCGGTGCAACTGCATGGCGGCGACGGCGTCCGCAAGGGTCACATCGTCGAAAGCCTGTATCGCGAGATCCGCGCGCTGCGCATCTATGAGGGTGCTTCCGACGTGCAGAAGGTGGTGATCGCGCGACAGGTGATGGGGGCGGCCTGACTCCGGTCACGTCAAGGTTTGGACTGTTTCGAACGCGGATATTGCGGAGAGTTTGAAATGCACGAGATTCTGCAGCCGGATGGCTGGGCCAAGCCGGTCGGTTACTCCAATGGCGTAGCGGCTCGCGGGCGGCTTGTCTTCGTCGGCGGACAGGTCGGCTGGAATGGGCAGTGCCAGTTCGAGACCGACGATTTCGTCGGCCAGGTGCGGCAGACGCTTCAAAATATCGTCGCGGTGCTGGCGGAGGCCGGAGCTGAGCCGCGGCACATCACGTCAATGACGTGGTATTTCACCGATAAGAGCGAATATCTGGCCAATCTCAGGGGTATAGGCGAGGCCTATCGCAAGGTGGTCGGCCGGCATTTCCCGGCGATGGCCGCGATGCAGGTGATGGCACTGGTCGAGGACCGAGCCAAGGTGGAGATCCAGGCCACCGCGGTTATCCCGGAATAATCGGCAGTCGCTTCGTCATCCTGGGTGCAGCAAGGAGCGTAGCGATACGGCGCAGACCCCAGGATGAGAAATCAGGAAGGCATCGGCCAGACTATTTTCCGCGAAGGCCGGCCCGCTCCAGCAGCGGCAGCACGTGATCGCAGAAATAGGGGAGTTCCTGCGTGTAGTTGACGAAGGACAGCGCAATGCCCTGGTAGCCATGCCCGGCAATGGCGACCATATCGGCGGCGATCGTTTCGGGCGTTCCGACCAAAGGATAGGTGCCGGCGCCGCCGGCGAAACGCTGGCGGTAGCGGTCATAGGCATACGGGTCGTGCGACCGCGAGAATTCCTTCTTGCCGGCCATATGGGCATCGACCGCCTCACGGTCGGCCAGATCGACGGCATAGCGCGTGTAATAGGCCTGCGCCTCCTCCATCGTCGGCCGGCAGACGACATGCGCCACGGTGTAGACGCCGACCTCGCGGCCAGCCTTGTCGGCCCGCTCACTGATATCGGCGACATGTTTGCCGGCATCGTCCATTTCGGAAAAGGTCGTGAACAGATAGTCGCAACGGGCGGCGGCGAAATCGCGGCCCGGACCGCCGAAAGCCGCGTTCATCGTCACCGGGCGCGGAACTTGCAGGCTGGCCGGCCGGCTGACCGCCTCCTTGAGACGATAATAAGTGCCCTCATAGTCGAGAGGTTCAGCCGACGCATAAAGCCTTTCCAGAATTTCGATCCATTCGGCGGCCTGATCATACCCCTTCTCGACCAGCGGCGTGCCGAACATGCCGAATTCCTTCGGGTTCCAGCCGCAGACGATGTTGAGGCCGGCACGGCCCTGGCTGATATGATCGACCGTCGCCAGCGCCTTGGCGGCGTAGAGCGGATGCACGAGCGGCACATGCACGGTCATGAACAGCCCGATCTGCTCGGTGGCCACACTGAGCGCCGCCGCCCAGGTGAAGGTCTCGAACGACCATTCGCGCACCCTGTTGCGGCCGCCAAAGCCGCGCCAGCGCGCGATCGGCAGCAGGAATTCCAGCCCCGCCCGGTCGGCGATCTGCGCCGCCGTCAGATTATCCTGCCAGCTTGCCGTCCAGCGTTCAGGCACATCCGATATGGCAAGGCCGCCATCGGCATTGGTCGAGAAGACGCCGAGCTTCAGTCTGTTTGGGCCGTGCAGGGGATGCGCTTTGATCATGTCCGGAACTCGCGGCGGGAGATCGACACGCTAGGCTCGCGCGAAAATATTTCAAGCCTGAAATAGCTTCGCCTCGCCGCTGTTTGCGGATATGAATTCCGGCACGACAACAAGGGGATGGAACGATGAGCGGGTTTCGCCACAAATGCATCGGCAGGGAAAGCCTCGTCGGTTCCTTTGCCGCCATTCCGCATCCCGTTGCGGTTGAGGTGATGGCGCAGTCCGGTCTCGATTTTCTCTGCATCGATTGGGAACATGCCCAGATTTCGCGCGACATGATCGAGGCGATGGTGCGCGCGGCCGACATCCATCGCGTGCCGGCCATGGTGCGCGTGCCCGGCCATGCACCGGAAGCGATCGCCGCGGCATTGGACAGCGGCGCGCAAGGCGTGCTCGTCCCGCGCGTCTCGACCGCCGCCCAGGCGCAGGCGGCGGTGAAGGCCTCGCGTTATCCGCCGACCGGCGAGCGCGGCGTCGGGCCCGGACGGGCCGCCGGCTATGGCTACCGCATCTCCGAATATCTCGCTCAGGCCAATGACAGCATCGTCGTGGCGGTTCAGGTCGAGACATCGGAAGGGCTGGCCAATATCGAGGCAATCGCCGCCGTCGAGGGCGTCGACGTGATTTTCGTCGGGCCCGGCGATCTCTCCGTATCGATCGATGCGATCGGCCTCAAAGGCGCCGACAAGCTCGCGCAAGCGATCCGCAGGATCATCGATGCGACAATCGCGCATGGCAGGACATCCGGGATCTTCTGCGCGAAGCCGCAAGATGTCGCCCGATGGGCAGCACTCGGCGCCAGTTTCTTCATCCTGGCCAGCGACACGATGCTTCTGGGGGCTGGCGCTGCTGCCGGCAAAGCCGGCGCGGATGCCGAACTGGGCAGGAGCGGCCGCTAGCGCTATCGAAAGGTATGCCAGGCGCCGCCGCTGCCAACTTTTTAAGCTTAAAACTTTTGCCTTGAAAACTGCCGCGGTTTGGATAAGCATTCCTCGATCGATGGCGACTGCCGTTCCGGACGGGCTTGCCGGACATCCATCGTGGTGCATCGGGTGGGATCAAAGGGTTTCAGTCCTTGTCGTTCATGCTGCCCCCAGTCATCCTCCAGCACGCGCCATGCGTGCGATGGCGTGCGCGCGCCAGATCCGCGATCCGCATACCGAGAGCATCGCCAACCTTGCCTTCCCGCCGATGTGCGTCTGCCGCGACCGGACAGCGCCCGACCGTATGGCAGCGAGCATGAATTGACGCCCCGCTGGGAGGTGGGGCGGCAAGAAACCGTGCGGGCATCAGCCCGCCCGATCAACAACCAGAGGGAACACCCCAGAGGGACCAACAATGAGCCTGACCCGTCGCAATCTCATCCTTCTCGCGGCCGCCATCGGCATCGCCGCCGGACCGGCAACCGCCTATGCCGCCGATGTGCTCAATGTCGGCGCCTACCCGACCAACCCGCCCTTCGAGTACAAGAACGAGAGCGGCACTTTCGAGGGCTTTGAAGTCGACATCGTCAACGAAGCGGCAAAGCGCGTCGGCATGACCACCGACATCGCCGATCTCGGCTTCCAGGCGCTGTTCGCCGCCACCACCTCGAAGCGCATCGATGTCGCCATCTCGTCGATCACCATCACGCCGGAGCGGCTGAAGTCGCAGTCGTTCACGCAGCCTTACTATGATTCCGACATGGGCATCGCCACCAAGACCGACAGCCCGATCAAGGCCGAGGCCGACCTCAAGGGCAAGATCGTCGGCGTGCTGTCCGGCTCGACCGGCGAGACCTGGGTCAAGGCGCATCAGGAGGCCGATGGCCTCAGCGACGTAAAGGGCTATGACACACAGCAGAACCTTTTGCTCGACCTCAGCGCCGGGCGCATCGACGCGGCTGTCAGCGACATTCCGGGCATGCAGTACTCCTTCACCAAGATGAAGGATCTCACCGTCAAGGAACGCATCAAGACCGGCGAACAGTACGGGCTGATGATGACCAAGGACCACCCGCTGCTCGGCAAGCTCAACGACGCGCTGACGGCAATGAAGAAGGACGGCACGCTGGCCGCGATCCACAAGAAGTGGTTCGGCAGCGACGCGCCCGCCGATTCCTCGACCGCCAAGGAAATGCCGGTGCCGAAGGCCTGAGCGGCGGCCGCCAAGGAGAACGTGCCGGCTCGAAAGGCCGGCACGTTCCGTTTGATACATAGTCTCCCGGAACCAGCGCGGCGCGGCAAAACCGCTTTCGCTGTTCCGGACCTCTGCTCCGGCGTCAAGGGACGCCAAACGGTTCGGGAAAGCCTCCCATGTCGCTGCTCGATACCTTCTTCAACGCCGACGTCATCGCGTCCAGTCTGCCGGCGCTGCTGCGCGGCTTTCTCAACACGCTGCTGCTCGGCCTGCTCAGCATCGGCATCGGCATCCCCATCGGCCTGGTGATCAGCCTGTTGCGGCTTTATGCGCCGAAGCCGCTCCGGTGGCTGGCGGTCGGCTACACCGATATCTTCCGCGCGCTGCCGGTGCTGGTCGTGCTGATCCTGATCTATTATGCGCTGCCCTTCCTCGGCATCCGCCTATCGTCCTGGGCTTCCGCCGTAACGGCCTTCGCCATCATCATGTCGGCCTATTCGGCGGAAGTGTTCCGCTCCGGCATCGAAAGCATTCCGCGCGGCCAGTTCGAGGCGTCGCAGGCGCTCGGCCTGCCGTTCCTTTTGACCTTGCGCAAGGTGGTGCTGCCGCAGGCGGTGCGCGTCGTCATCCCGCCGATGACCAGCAACTGCGTCTCGATGTTCAAGGACACCTCGCTCGCCTCCACCGTGGCGCTGCCGGAACTCCTGAAGGAAGCGACCAATGCACAGTCGCTCTATGCCAATCCCTCGCCGCTGATCGGCGCAGCCCTGGTCTATCTCATCTTCCTGTGGCCGATGGTTCGCCTCGTCAGCCTGCTTGAAGGCCGTTTCAAAACCGAGAAGACGCGCTGACCGCGCCTTCAACTTCCCCTCTACCGAGCACTTCGCAGGAGACGACCATGAACAAGCATCAAGCCGCCAATGCGACCGGCACTTCCGGCGCATTCCCTGTTGAAAGAATCCGGGCGATGTTTCCGGCCTTGCAGCGGGCAGGCGACTTCATCTTCCTGGACAACGCCGCCGGCGCGCAGATTCCGCAGAGCGTGCTCGATGCGGTGACCAACCATCTGGTATCGCACAATGTGCAGCGCGGCGGCCGCTATGGCCGCAGCGTCACCGTTGACCAATCGGTCGCCGATGCGCGGACAAGCGTGGCACTGCTGATCAATGCCTACAGCCCATCCGAGATCTGCTTCGGCATGAACGCCACCTCGTTCATCCGCCTAGTCAGCCTCGGCATCGGCCAGATGCTTGGAGAGCGCGACGAGATCGTCGTCACCGACATGGACCATGACGCCAACATCGCGACATGGCTGGCACTCGAATCCGCCGGCGCCAAGTTCAAGTGGTGGCGCATGCGCGAGGACGGCAACCTGCATATCGACGATCTGCGCCCGCTTGTTTCCGATCGTACCCGGCTTGTCGCCTGCACGGTGACGGCGCATTCCATCGGCTCGATCGTCGACGTCGCTTCGGTGGCAGGGATCGCGCACGCCGCCGGCGCCGAAGTGTTCCTCGACTGCGTGCATTACGGGCCGCATGGGCTGATCGACGTCCAGGCATGGGATTGCGACTATCTCGTCTGTTCCGGCTACAAGAATTTCTCGCCGCATATGGGTTTCCTGTGGGGCCGCTTCGAAACGCTGAAGCGACTGCCGACCTTCCGCGAGGACTTCATCCCCGACGAGCCGCCCTACAAGGTCGAGGCCGGCACCTTCATTTACGAGAACGTGTCGGGCATGGATGCGGCCGTGCAGTATCTCGAGCTCATCGGCCGCAATCTTGCTCCGTCCAACAACCGCTCGCGGCGCGAAAACATCGTCGCCGGCATGGGCGCCATCCGCGACTACGAGCTGGTGCTGGCGCGCGAGATGCTGGCTGTGCTGAAGAGCTGCGGGGCAACAATCTACGGCGTTTCCGAGGAGGCCCGGATCAACGAACGCGTGCCGACCTTCTGTTTCAACATCGGCAAATTGTCGCCGCAGCGGATCGTCGAGGAAATGGCCGAGATGCAGATCGGCATTCGCGACGGCCACATGTACGCCCCGCGCCTGATGAAGCGCCTCAACCTGTCGATGGACAGCGGCGCCATCCGCGCCTCGTTGGTGCACTACAATACGGTCGAGGAAGTCAGGCGTTTCGGTGAAGCGCTGCGGGCTGTCATCGCGAAGCTGTCGTAGCGCTCGACCCTTTTCGCGAGAGAAACCGGAGGCGTGACTGCCTCCGTTTCGTCATCCACGGGCGGAGCAAGGAGCGGAGCGACGCGGCGCAGACCCGAGGATTCATGCCGTGATATGCGAGCGTTACCACGGTGCACAACCTGCTCCGCAGCGCTTTTCGGCTGAGATAACGGCATGGATCCTAGGATCTCCGCACCGCGTTGCGGCGCTCCGCCCTAGGATGACGAATTGGAGTCACGCCGCTTTCTTCTTCGCCAGCCTCGCCTTGATGCTGGCGACATCGGCGCGCGGCGTGGCGGCGAACAGCGTCCTGGTGTAGCTGTGCTTGGGGTCTGAAAAGACCTCGTCGCGCGAGCCGTATTCGACCGCCTCGCCGAAATACATCACCATCACGTCGTCGGCGATGTAGCGCACCACGGAGAGATCGTGGCTGATGAAGACATAGGTCAGCTGGAATTCGTCCTGCAGGTCGGCGAGCAGGTTGAGCACCTGTGCCTGCACCGACAGATCGAGCGCCGAGACCGGCTCGTCCAGCACCAGAAGGCTCGGGTTCAGCATCAGCGCACGGGCGATGGCGATGCGCTGGCGCTGGCCGCCCGAGAACATGTGCGGATAGCGGTTGTAGTGCTCGTGACCGAGGCCGACCTTCTTCAGCATCTTCATGGCGAGGTCGCGCCGCTCGGCGGCCGTCTTGTCGGTGTTGATCAGCAGCGGCTCGCCCAGCACGTCGCCGATCTTCTGGCGCGGGTTGAGCGATCCGTAGGGGTTCTGGAAGACGATCTGCACCTTGCGGCGCATCTCCTTGGTCAATCCGCCCCTGGCGATGTCGACCTTGTTGCCGTCGATGAACAGTTCGCCCGATGTCGCCGGATCGATGAGCGTGATGATGCGGGCGAGCGTGGACTTGCCGCAGCCGCTTTCGCCGACGATGGCGAGCGTCTTGCCCTTATCCACGGTGAACGAGACGCCCTTGACCGCGTGCACCGTGCGCGGCCCGCTGAACAGGCCGCCGCCGATATGGTAGTCGCGAACGATGTTCTTGCCTTCGAGGACGGTGGTGCTCATGCGGAGGCTCCCGCGGCCGAGGGCGCCGGCTCGAACAGCATGTCGGAAACGGTCGGCAGCCGGTCGCCGACCGCGTTCTCCGGCAGCGCCGACAGCAGCGCGCGCGTGTAGTTGCTTTTCGGGCTCTCGAACAGCGACAGCACGTCGGCCTCTTCCATCTTGCGGCCCTTGTACTGAACGATGACGCGGTCGGCTGTCTCGGCCACCACGCCCATATTGTGGGTGATCATGATCAGGCCCATGCCGTATTTGGCCTGCAGCGAAACCAGGAGATCAAGGATCTGCTTCTGGATGGTAACATCGAGCGCGGTGGTCGGCTCGTCCGCGATCAAGAGCTTCGGATTGCAGGCGATGGCGATGGCGATCATGACGCGCTGGCACTGGCCGCCCGACATCTGGTGCGGAAACGAGCTCAGCCGTTCTTCCGGATCGGCAATGCCGACGAGCTTCATCAATTCGATGGCGCGCGCGCGGCGCTGGGCGCGGTCCATGCCCATATGGAAGCGCAGCACCTCCTCGATCTGGAAGCCGACGGTGAAGCACGGGTTGAGGCTGGCGATCGGCTCCTGGAAGATCATGGAGATATCCTTGCCGACGATCTTGCGCCGCTCGGACGGGCTGAGCTTCAGCAGATCGACGCCGTCGAAGGCCATGCGGTCGGCCTTGACGGTCGCGGTGTTGGGCAGCAGCCCCATCACCGCCAGCATCGCCACCGATTTGCCGGAACCGGATTCGCCGACGATCGCCAGCACTTCGCGCGGCTCGATCGACAGGTCGATGCCCTGCACGGCCATGAACGGACCGGCGGCGGTGTCGAAGGAAACGGTGAGGTTCTTGATCTCGAGCAGGGACATGCTCACGACCTCTTCAGCTTGGGGTCGAGCGCGTCGCGCAGGCCGTCGCCGATCAGGTTGATGGCAAAGACGGTGATCAGGATGGCAAGGCCGGGGAAGGTCACCACCCACCAGGCGCGCAGGATGAACTCGCGCGCCTCGGCCAGCATCGTGCCCCATTCCGGCGTCGGCGGCTGCGCGCCCATGCCGAGGAAGCCGAGGGCGGCGGCTTCGAGGATGGCGTTGGAGAAGGACAGCGTCGCCTGCACGATCAGCGGCGCGATGCAGTTGGGCAGGATGGTGACCAGCATCAGCCTGAGATGGCTTGCGCCCGCGACCTTGGCCGAGATGACATATTCGCGGTTCTTCTCCGCCATCACGGCGGCGCGGGTGAGCCGGGCGAAGTGCGGCTGCAGCACGAAGGCAATGGCGATCATGGCGTTGACCAGCCCAGGTCCGAGAACGGCGACCAGCACCAGCGCCAGCAGCAGCGACGGGAAGGCCAGGATGATGTCCATGATGCGCATGATGAGCGTATCCACCCAGCCGCGGCAGTAGCCGGCGAGCAGGCCGAGGATGACGCCGGAGATCAGCGCCGTGGTGACGACGACGAAGCCGATGGCGAGCGAGAAGCGCGAGCCGTAGATCAGGCGCGAGAGAATGTCGCGGCCGACGGCGTCGGTACCGAGCAGGAACTGGGCGCTGCCGCCCGCCTGCCAGGCCGGCGGCGTCAGGAAGAAGTCGCGGAACTGGTCGTCCGGCGAATGCGGGGCGAGCAGCGGCGCGAAGACCGCGATCAGGATCAGCAGCGCGAAGACGAAGAGGCCGATCACCGCGCCCTTGTTGATCGAGAAATAGTGCCAGAACTCGGCGAACATCTGCAGCCGGGCGTCCTGCGGCCTGACGACGGTCGCGGCTTCGATTGTGGCAGGGCCTTCGTTGGTCATGTCAATTCGCCCGGATACGCGGGTTGATGACGGCATAGAGCACGTCGACGATGAGGTTCACCGACATGACGATGAGCGCGATCAAAAGCAACCCGCCTTGCACGGTGAAATAGTCGCGCTTGGAAATAGCGTCGATCATCCATTTGCCGATGCCTGGCCACGAAAAAATGCTCTCGGTCAGGATGGCGCCGGTCAGGAGCGTGCCGACCTGCAGGCCAATGGTGGTGACGACCGGGATCAGCGCATTGCGGAAAGCGTGCAGCCCGATGACGCGGCGAGGCGCCAGGCCCTTGGCGCGCGCGGTGCGCACATAGTCCTCGCCGAGGACCTCGAGCATGGCCGACCGCGTCTGCCTGGCGATGACGGCAAGCGGAATGGTGCCGAGCACGATGGTGGGCAGGACGAGGTGCGACAGGGCCGAGCGGAATGCACCCTTCTGTCCGGAGATCAGGGAATCGATGGTCATGAAGCCGGTTACCGGCTTGAAGAAATAGAGAAGGTCGATGCGGCCGGAAACCGGCGTCCAGTGCAGCATGCCGGAGAACACGATGATCAGCAGCAGCCCCCACCAGAAGATCGGCATGGAATAGCCTGCCAGCGCCGTTCCCATGGTCAGTTGGTCGAACCAGGAGCCGCGGCGGATCGCGGCGAAGATGCCGAAGGCGACGCCGATGACGATGGCGAAGATCATGGCGAAGATGGCAAGTTCGACCGTCGCCGGGAACCGCACCAGGAAATCCTTGAGCACCGGCGTCTTGGTGGAAAACGAGGTGCCGAAATCACCGCTGAGGATATTGGCCAGATAGGTCAGGTACTGTCGCCAGATCGGCAGGTCGAAGCCGAACTGGTGCATCAGCGCAGCGTGACGTTCGGGCGACAGGCCGCGTTCGCCCGCGAGCACCAGCACCGGATCACCGGGCAGGATGCGCACGAAGCCGAAGGCGAGGATGGTTATCCCGATGAAGGTCGGGACGATGAGGGCGAGCTTGCCGAGGATATAACGCAGCATGGCGGGCGAGGTGGGACGGCGCTGTGGCGCCGCCCCGTTTCGCGAACCTTATTCGGCGATATCGACGCCGTCGAAGCGATGGATGCCGAGCGGATCCATCGCAAAGCCGGAGACGGTCTTCTGCATCGGCATGAACACCTTGGAGTGTGCGAGCGTCGCCCACGGTGCCTGTTCCTTGAAGATGACCTGCGCCTGTTCGTAGAGCTTGGTGCGCTCGGCCTGGTCGGAAACCGTCTTGGCCTTGTTGATGAGCGCATCGAAGTCCTTGTTGCACCATTCCGCGCGGTTGTTCGAACCGACGGAAGCGCAGCTCAAGAGCACACCGAGGAAGTTGTCCGGATCGCCATTGTCACCGGTCCAGCCGACGATGACGGCGCCGTCGTGATCGACCGCCGAAGCGCGCTTGAGGTATTCACCCCAATCGTAGCTGACGATGTTGACTGTGACGCCGACCTTGGCGAAGTCGGCCTGGATCAGCTCGGCGGTGCGGCGCGCGTTCGGCATGTAGGGGCGCGACACAGGCATGGCCCAGACATTCATCTTGAGGTCCTTGACGCCGGCCTCTTCGAGCATCTTCTTGGCCGCATCCGGATCGTACGGATCGTCCTTCACGTCCTTGTTGTAGGACCACATGGTCGGCGGGATCGGGTTGACGGCCACCTGGCCGGCGCCCTGGAAGACCGCGTCGATGATAGCCTTCTTGTTGATGGCCATGTTGAGCGCCTTGCGCACGCGCACGTCGTCGAACGGCTTCTGCTGGGTGTTGTACATCAGCGCACCGACATTGAGGCCTTCCTGCTCGTCGACCTTCAGGTTCGGATCGGCCTGCAGGCCGGCGATGTCGGCCGGCGCCGGGTAGGACATGATGTTGCATTCGCCGGCCTTCAGCTTCTGCGCACGGACCGCCGGATCGGTGGTGATGGCGAAGACAAGGTCGTCGATCTTCTGCTTGCCGCCCCAATAGTCGGGGTTGGCCTTGTAGCGGATGGCAGCGTCGGTCTGGTAATCGACGAAGATGAACGGGCCGGTGCCGATCGGCTTCTGGTTGAACAGTTCAGGCGTCTTGTCCGCCTGCAGCTTGTCGGCATATTCCTTGGAAACGATTGAGGCGAAGTCCATGCCCAGCGTCGGGATCAAAGTGATCGCCGGCTCCTTGAGGGTGAACTTCACCGTCAGGTCGTCGACCTTCTCGACCTTGGTGATGTTGTCGCCGAACTGGTCATTGTAATACTGGTAGGCAATGCCCGGTATGTACTGGAACCAGGGGCCGTTCTTGTCGACCTGACGCTGGAACGAGAACACCACGTCGTCGGCGTTGAAGTCGCGCGTCGGGGTGAAATAGTCGGTAGCGGCGAACTTCACGCCCTTGCGAAGCTTGAACGTGTATTCCTTGCCATCGTCGGAAATGGACCAGCTTTCGGCCAGGCCCGGCGAGACCGTCGTCTTGCCATGGTCGAATTCGACGAGGCGGTTGAAGACCGTACGCGAAGACGCATCGAACGTCTGTCCCGCGGTGTAGGGCGCCGGGTCAAAGCCTTCCGGCGAAGCTTCGGCGCAGTAGACCAAGGTTTTTGCGTTGGCCACGCCGCCCAGGACGCTTGCAGCCAGCAACGCGGCTGCAAAAGTCAGTTTCTTCCTCATTGAGCACTCCCTGATGTTTTTCCAAGCCCCTCTATCAGGCTCGCGAAGCGCGCATATAAGCACCGTTTCTCCGGCTTTGGAACACCCAGTTTGCCTACCCCATGGTAAGCGGGAAAAAAATCCTCCTCTCCGCAAAAAAATGGAAAAATTCAGTATTTTTTTCTATTCACGACATTATTAACGACCGCATTTTTTTATTGATCACCAATCTTACGAGATCAACGTCGCGCCCGCTTTCATATGACCGGGGATGCCGGACGATGCAGGGCCGCTGCGCCCGTGGCGGGAAAGATTTTCGGCGGCAAATCTTTCGACGGCTTGCCGCTGGGGCAAGGCTTGCACGCCCGCCGATAGAGGCCATACATAGACAAGGCACCGTCGGCAGCGGGGGACGCCTCTCTTAGCAGGAGGCGAGCGCGGCAGGGGCGAACAAAACAGGGAGGGACGGTTGGCAAAAGCATCGAACAGGACGGCTCCGCCGAAGACGGCCAAGGCGACCCTGAAGCCGGCCGCGGGCGCCGACAAGCAGCCAACGCCCTCCGCCAAGAACGCAAAGAGCACAAAGGCAAAGGCCGCAGGGAAACCTTCCGCCGGCAAGGCGGACGCTGTTGTCAAACCGGCCGCGAAGCCGGCGGCCAAAGCCGTCCCCGCAAAGACGTCGGCGAAGGCCGGAACTGCTAAAACCGGGACGACAAAGACCAGTTCGACCAAGGCCGGGACGACGAAGACTGGCGCGAGCAAGACCGGGGCGACCCGGACTAGCAAGACTGGGGCCGCACAAGCCGCATCCGTGGCCAAGCCGGCACCGGCGGCCTCGAGACCGGCGGCCGCCAAGCGATTGCCGAAAGCGCTCACCGCCCTTGCCGCAGGCTTGCCGGAAAAGCCCTGGCTGGAAAGCTACCCGAAGAACATGCCGGCCGAGATCGGCGCCCTGCCCTACAGCTCCATCGGCGATTTCCTCGTTGCCGCCTGCAAGCAATTTGCCGGCCAGCCGGCCTTCACCTGCATGGGCAAGTCGATCACCTATGCGGAACTCGAACGGCTTTCGGCGGCGTTCGGCGCCTACCTGCAATCGACCGGGTTGCCCAAAGGCGCACGCGTCGCCCTGATGATGCCGAACGTGCTGCAATATCCGGTGGCGATGATGGCGGTGGCGCGCGCCGGCTACACGGTGGTCAACGTCAACCCTCTCTACACGCCGCGCGAGCTGGAACACCAGCTCAAGGATTCCGGGGCACAAGCGATCATCATCCTGGAGAACTTCGCCAGCACCTTGCAAGCGGTGATCGCCAGGACGTCGGTCAAGCACGTCGTCGTCGCGGCCATGGGCGACATGCTCGGCGGGCTCAAGGGAAGCATCGTCAATCTGGTGGTGCGCCGCGTCAAGAAGATGGTGCCGGCCTGGTCATTGCCCGGCCATGTCAAGTTCAACGCGGCGCTGAAGGTGGGCAGCGGCATGGGTTTCAAGCCGGCCAAGGTGGCGGCCGACGATATCGCGTTCCTGCAATATACCGGCGGCACCACGGGAATCTCGAAGGGTGCTATCCTGCTGCACAGCAACGTGCTGGCCAATGTCGCGCAGAATTCGCTGTGGCTGCAGGACGCTTACACGGTCAAGCCAAAACCCGCCCATCTCAACCTCATCTGCGCACTGCCGCTCTATCATATCTTCGCGCTGACCGTGAATGCGCTGATGGGCATGCAAATGGGTGGACAGAACATACTGATCCCCAACCCGCGCGACATCCCCGGCTTCGTCAAGGAAATGGGCAAGTATCCGATCCATATCTTTCCAGGCCTCAACACGCTGTTCAACGCGCTGCTCAACAATGAGGATTTCCGCAAGCTCGACTTCAAGCCGCTGCTCCTGACGCTGGGCGGCGGCATGGCGGTGCAGAAGGGCGTCGCCGAGCGCTGGAAGGCGCTGACGGGCTGCCCGGTCAGTGAAGGCTACGGCCTGTCGGAGACGTCGCCCGTGGCAACGGCCAACAAGTTCAGCTCCGGCGAATTCACCGGCACGATCGGCCTGCCGCTGCCGTCTACCGAGATCGCCATCCGCGACGAGGAGGACAACAATTTGCCGCTCGGCGAGGTCGGCGAAATCTGCATCAAGGGGCCGCAGGTGATGGCGGGCTACTGGAACCGGCCTGACGAGACCGCCAAGGTGATGACCAAGGACGGCTTCTTCAAGTCGGGCGACATGGGCTTCATGGACGAGCGCGGCTACACCAAGATCGTCGACCGCAAGAAGGACATGATCCTCGTTTCCGGCTTCAACGTCTATCCGACCGAGCTCGAGGAAGTCGTGGCGCTGCATCCCGGCGTGCTCGAAGTGGCGGCAATCGGCGTGCCGGACGAGCATTCGGGCGAAGTGCCGAAACTGTTCATCGTCAAGAAAGACCAGGCGCTGACCGCCGAGGCCATCACCGCCTATTGCCGTGAGAACCTGACCGGCTACAAGCGGCCCAGATACATCGAATTCAGGACAGAACTGCCGAAGACGCCGGTCGGAAAGATCCTGCGTCGCGCATTGCGCGAATAGGAGCCGGCTTGGACCACGATCTTGCCGGCGACGATGCGCCGGACCGGCGCCAGCGCCTCGACCCGGCCGAGTTCATCAAGGCCAACATGCGCCTTGTCCCTGCGCCTGCGCTTCCAGAAATCCGGTTTTACACGGCGCACCCCAGCAGCGGATTGAGACGGCTCGTCGAGCCCGAAGGCGATGCGGAAGATGCACCGGAGCCACAACCGCCCTACTGGGCCTACGCATGGGCCGGCGGCACCGTGCTCGCGCGCTATGTCCTCGACCATCCGATGACCGTGGCGGGACGCCGCGTGCTCGACCTTGGTGCCGGTTCCGGCATTGTCGGCATCGCTGCCGCGAAGGCCGGGGCCCGCGAAGTGATCGCCGCCGAGATCGACCGAAACGGCGTCGCCGCGCTCGGTCTCAATGCAAAAGACAACGGCGTCACGATCTCGGTGATCTGCAAAGACATTACCACCGGTCCGCCACCGGCGGTCGACCTTGTGCTGGCCGGCGACGTGTTCTACGGACCCGATGTCGCCGAACGCATGATCCCCTTCCTCGACCGCTGCCTTGCCGATGGCGTCGAGGTCCTGATCGGCGACCCGCGCCGCGCCGATCTACCATTGTCGCGGCTCAGGCTGCTCGCCGAATATCAGGTGCCGGATTTCGGCGACGCGAAGGGCGCCGCAAGCAGGCCGAGCGGCGTCTTTTCCTTCGAAGCCGAGACGCCGCTAGCGACGAGATCAGATCGTCTCCTTGACCCGCGCTGAAAGGAAATCCGGCAGGTCGACAACCGAATCCAGGATCACGTCGGCAATTCCGGCCAGAGATTCACGCGTGCCGGTGCCCGAGAGCACGCCGACCGCCAGGCCGCAGCCGCCGGCACGCGCCATTTCGAGATCGTGGCGGTTATCGCCGATCATGGCGACCTGCGTCGGCTTCAGGCCGGTGAGATCGCAGAAGGCCTGGATCGTATCCGGCGCCGGCTTGGGATTGGCCACCGCGTCATAGCCGTAGGCGGCGTCGAACAGCTGCGCGACGCCGAGCGTCACCAGCGTTTTTTCCGCGCCGCTGGTCGAATCGTTGGTGGCGACGCCGAGCCGATAGGACCTTGCGTGCAAGGTGCCGAGCGTTTCGACGATGCCCGGCAGAGCCACCGCCATCGCCGAGCCCTGCACCGAGGTGATCTGGTTGAAGCGGGCGACGGCCAGCATCTGGTCTTCGTCGGACAGGCGCGGAAACCACAATTCGACGACGTCGAGATTGGTGCCGGAGGCAAAGATGGAGTCGGGCTTGAAGCGCCTGTTGGCGAAATCGAAGCCCGCGGCCGCAAGCAGCCTGTCGGCCTTCCAGCGGTCGCCTTCGGAGGCGTCCATGGCCATGAAGTCGGCAACCCCGAGCCAGGTCGCATTGAAGTCGACAAGCGTTCCATCCTTGTCGAACAATATTCCCTTGATGTCTGCCAACTCAGTCACTCCGAACCACGCAATTGGTGGATGTGTTCCACCAGGCCGGCGGTCGAGGCATCCCGCTTTGCGGCACTTTCCTTGCCTTCCACGACTGGCAGAAGGCCGGTGGCCAGTTCCTTGCCGAGCTCGACGCCCCATTGGTCGAAGGAGTTGATGTCGAACAGCGTTCCCTCGACGAAGACGCGGTGTTCGTAGAGAGCGATCAGGCGGCCGAGCGTGCGCGGGTCGAGCTTGCGATAAAGAATGGTCACCGAGGGCCGGTTGCCGGAGAAGACGCGGTGCGGGGCAATGCGATCGACATCGGCCGGCTTCATGCCCTTGGCCAGCATCTGCGCGCGCGCTTCCTCCAACGTGCGGCCCCTCATGAAGGCTTCCGACTGCGCCAGGCAGTTGGCGAGCAGCAGGTCGTGGTGGTGCTTCAGCTCAGGTTCGTGGCCGTTCGCCGCGGCGAGGAATTCGACCGGAATGAAATCGGTTCCCTGGTGCAGGAGCTGGAAGAAGGCGTGCTGGCCGTTGGTGCCGGGCTCGCCCCAGACCAGCGGCCCGGTCGGCGTCGCCACGGGGCCGCCGTCCAGGGTGACGCTCTTGCCGTTCGATTCCATGTCGAGCTGCTGGAGATAGGCCGGCAGCCTGGACAGGCGCTGGTCATAGGGGATGACCGCGCGGGCCGGGTATTTGCAAACGACGCGATGCCACCAGCCGACAAGGCCAAGCAGCACCGGCAGGTTTTTGGCCAGCGGCGCGGTGCGGAAGTGTTCGTCCATTTCGTGCGCGCCATCGAGGAAGGCGCGGAAATCGCGTGGACCAATGGCGATCATCACGGGAAGGCCGATGGCGCCCCACACAGAATAGCGGCCGCCGACCCAATCCCAGAAGCCGAAGACGCGGTCCGGCTCGATGCCGAACTTCGCCACCAGGTCGAGTGCCGTCGAGACAGCGGCGAAGTGCTTGCCGATCGCTTCCTTGCCGAGCGCCTTCTGGACCCAGTCGCGCGCCGTCTGCGCATTGGTCATCGTTTCGACCGTGGTGAAGGTCTTGGAGGCGACGATAAAAAGCGTGCTCTCGGCGGAAAGGCGCTTCAGCGTGTCGTGGATATGGGCGCCGTCGATGTTGGAGACATAGTGCGCGCGCGGACCGTCATGATAGGGCGCCAGCGCCAACGTCGCCATGGCCGGGCCGAGATCGGAGCCGCCGATGCCGATATTGACGATGTCGGTGATCTTCTTGCCGGTGGCGCCTGTCGCCTTGCCGGAACGCACCGCGTCGGCGAAGGCGCCCATCGCGTCCAATACGGCGATGACCTCCGCCTTCACATCCTGCCCGTCGAGCACGATGCCCTTGCCGGTCAGGTTGCGCAGGGCGGTGTGCAGAACAGCGCGGCCCTCTGTAACGTTGATCTTCTTGCCGGCGAACATGGCGGCGCGGCGGCCTTCGAGATCGGCGGCGTCAGCCAGATTCTCCAGCAGGTCCATCGTGCGCGCATCGACGGCGCATTTCGACCAGTCGAGCAACAGGTCGCCGTAGCTGGCGGAGAACGTCTTGAACCGCTGCGGATCGGCGGCGAAGGCCTGGCGCATATCGCCGGCTGCCGCGGCGCGATGGTCGCGCAAGGCGGCAAGCTGTTTTTGGAAGGCTGACTGATCCACCGGCGGGCTCCTGGGACTGTTAAATTATCTTAGCAGACCGGATGTTTCCGGCGCGTGTCGTCGCGCCAAACTATTGAGCCGAATTCCGTCCGGTCAATACGCGGCGATGACGCACTGCGTTACACGGGATGCGAAGGCCGAAAGATCACTGGCATAAATCCCAAAGATCAGAAAAATTGATTGGCGCAACCCCTTGTGCCACCGTTACATTCGACTGGTCCAGCCAAACGAAAAAAGCTGGCCATCGAGGAACATTTCCCATGCCACAGCGCAACGACACGGCCATATGGTCCGGCCTGTTCCGGATTTCGGCCGAATCCGGCCAGACTTTGCAGGCACAGATCCGCCAGGCGATCGTGGCCGCTATTCTCGACCGCCAGATCGCCGCTTCGATGCCGCTTCCGTCATGCCGGATATTGGCCGAAAAACTCGGCGTGGCGCGCGGAACCGTGGTGCTGGCCTTCCAGCAACTGGTCGACCAGGGCTTCCTGGTGGCGCGCGAGCGGCGCGGCCATTTCGTCAATCCCGACGTTTTGGCGACGCCGGCCAAGCCGCACCAGAAGGCGCCCGACCAGGCCAACGAGATCGACTGGAAGGCACGCCGGCAGATCGCGGCCAGCGACATGCCGCCGCCGGCCAAGCACGAGAACTGGATCAAGTCGTCCTACCCCTTCGTCTATGGCCAGTTCGATCCGGCGCTGTTCCCGACCGCCGAGTGGCGCGAGTGCAACCGCATGGCGCTTGCCGTGCTGGAGATCCGCAACTGGGCCTCCGACATGGTCGATCGCGACGATCCGCTGCTGATCGAGCAGATCCAGGCGCGGCTGCTGCCCAGGCGCGGCATCTTCGCCAACCCCGACGAGATCATCGTCACGCTGGGCGCCCAGAACGCGCTCTACATGCTGGCGACGCTTTTGATGACCAAGGGCTCGAAGGTGGCGATGGAGGATCCGGGCTACCCCGACGCACGCTCGATCTTCCGGCTCGCCGGCGCCGACATCCAGCCGGTGCCGGTCGACCAGTCCGGCATCGTAACCTCTTCGATTCCCAACGATTCCGGCTTTGTCTTCGTCACGCCCAGCCATCATTGCCCGACCATGGTGCCGCTGTCGGCGGAACGCCGGCAGGACCTTCTGGCGCGCGCCAACCGCTACAACCAGATCATCATCGAGGACGGCTATGACAGCCAGCTTCTCGACGAGGCGCCGCAGCAAGCCTTGAAGAGCCTCGACCGCTCCGGCCGCGTGATCTATGTCGGCTCGATGTCGAAGACGCTGGCTCCGGGCCTGCGGCTTGGCTACATCGTGGCCTCGGCTGGACTAATCGCCGAACTCAGGGCGCTGCGCCGCTTCATGCTGCGCCATCCGCCGGCCAACAACCAGCGCGCGGTCGCGCTGTTCCTGTCGCTCGGCCACCACGAAGCGCTGGTGCGGCGGCTGTCGAGCGCCTTCGACGAGCGGCGCAAGCGCCTGGTCCATGCGATTTCCGCTTTCCTGCCCGAGTGGCGTTCGACCGACTCGGCCGGCGGCACGTCGCTGTGGCTGGAGGGACCGCGCGGCACCGATTCCCGCGGACTGGCCGAGGCCGCCGCCTCGCGCAGCGTCATCATCGAGCCGGGCGACCGCTTCTTCGACCGCACCGAAAAGCCTTCGCGTTTCATGCGCTTGGGCATCTCCTCGATCGCGCTGCAGCATATCGAGCCCGGTATCCGCGAACTTGCAACCGCCGCGGGCCGCAGGCCGGCCGCCGCCTGATCACCTGGGCCTGACCACCTCCCGGGAGCCGCGCAACAGCGGCTCCTGCTTCTTTAGCACTGGCATATGCAACCGGACCGGCTGGCTCATAGGCTGTGCCAATGCCGGCGGCATAGTCGAGGCCTAAAGGGGACGAAGCAGCCGATGGTGGACCAACCGCCGCCCTGCTTCCGAGAAAAGGTGGAGTGCTTCCATGTCAGTGGCTGTCGAAAAGCAGGAAGCGGCCGACCAGCGTTCGCGCCGCTCCGGCGGACGCGAAGCGCGTCGCGCCATGCGGGCGGCGCCGCTCGCCGACGACATCAGGCCGGTTCGCGCCGGCCTTGAGGGGGGGAGCTATGGCCCCCTGCGCGGCACTGATTGCGAGCGCATCCACGAAGCGGTGCTGACCCTGCTGGAGACGGTCGGCTTCGCCAACGCAATCCCGTCCTGCATCGAGGCGCTGACCAAGGCCGGCGCCAGCCATGGCGACGACGGCCGTATCCGTTTCCCGCGCGCACTGGTGCTCGACACGATCAAGCGGGCGGCGCGGCATTTCACGCTGCACGGCCAGGACCCGAAGCACGACATGGTGATCCAGGGCAAGCGCGTGCATTACGGCACGGCGGGTGCTGCCGTGCATCTTGTCGACGTCGAGAAGCGCGAGTATCGCGAATCCTTGCTGCAGGACATCTATGATGCCGCGCGCATCGTCGACGGGCTCGATAACATCCATTTCTTCCAGCGGCCCATGGTGCCGCGCGATATTCCCGATCCGCTCGAAATGGACTTCAACACGCTCTATGCCTGCGTGATGGGC
Organism: Mesorhizobium sp. B1-1-6; assembly: GCF_006443035.1. Classification (NCBI taxonomy): domain Bacteria; kingdom Pseudomonadati; phylum Pseudomonadota; class Alphaproteobacteria; order Hyphomicrobiales; family Phyllobacteriaceae; genus Mesorhizobium; species Mesorhizobium sp. B1-1-6. The sequence continues at coordinate 316,506 of NZ_VFWR01000003.1, forward strand.
ACGTCCAAGCATGTCGGCACGTCCTTCACGGTGCGGGAGAACGTGCAACCGGCGCTCGAAATGCTCTACGCGATCGCCGGCGGCGAGGAGAATTTCCGGGCCCGGCCGTTCGTGTCGAACTCCAACTGTTTCGTCGTGCCGCCGATGAAATTCGCCGAGGACGCCTGCGGCGTGCTCGAGGCCTGCGTCGAAGGCGGCATCCCGATCCTGCTGCTTTCGGCCGGACAGGCCGGGGCCACCGCTCCGGCGGCGATCGCGGGTGCGGTGGTGCAAGCCGTGGCCGAAGTGCTGGCCGGCCTTGTCTATGTCAACACCATCAAGCCGGGCCATCCGGCGATCTTCGGTACCTGGCCGTTCGTGTCGGATCTGCGCACCGGCGCCATGTCCGGCGGCTCGGCCGAACAGGCGGTGCTGACCGCGGCCTGCGCGCAGATGGCGCAGTTCTACGACCTGCCAGGCGGTTCGGCCGCAGGCATGACGGATTCGAAACTGCCCGACATCCAGTCCGGCTATGAAAAAGGCATTACCAATGTGATGGCCGGCCTTTCCGGCCTCAACCTGGTCTACGAATCGGCCGGCATGCATGCGTCCCTGCTCGGCTTCTGCCTGGAAAGCCTGATCATCGACAACGACATGCTGGGCCATTGCCTGCGCTGCGTGCGCGGCATCGAGGTGACGGACGACGCGCTGTCGATCGACACCATTGCTGATGTCTGCCTGAAAGGCCCGGGCCACTATCTCGGCAACGAGCAGACGCTGAAGCTGATGCAGACCGAATATTTCTACCCCGCCGTCGGCGACCGGTTTTCGCCGAAGGAATGGAACGAGAAGGGCCGACCCGACATATTGCAGCGGGCGATCGTCGAGAAGAAGCGCATCCTCGCCGAACGCTTCCCGCGCCATGTGCCGAAGCCGCTCGACGACAGGCTGCGCGCCCGCTTCGGCGACATGATCAAGCTGCCGCGCAACGGCATGGGCGGCTGAGAACGCCCCCCCTTTGAAAATAGGTTAATCCGCGCTCAGCCCATAATGTTCGACGACCTCGGTATTGACCAGCTTGGCGTGTAGCGCCATCAGCACGATCTGGGCGTCGAAACTGTCTCCGGCATCGACCGCGGCCTCTATCCGACGCTCCACGTCCTGCCGCGGCTGCGCGCCATGAGAGCGCTCGAATGCCTCAGGCCCAGCAATACAATAGCTGAACAAACACGCCACTTGCGCATAAGCCTGCGGCGGCGGCTCGTCGGGCCAGTGATCCTTCATCAGGTTGACGATGGTGAGCTTTACGCCCTCCGGCACAAGGGCGGGATGCAAGTCGGCTCCGCGCAATGCGGCATCGAGCTGCCTGAGGTCGCTTGAACGGCCGAACATGCCGAGGAAACCGAGGGAAGAGCGTCGTTTGGCCATCATGGTCCAATCTGTTTCCCAGCAAATTGAGTGGCCTGGCAACGGAATGCAAATGCCGTGCAGGTGGTTTCTGCCCATGTCAGCTGGCTATTCGTGACAGCGACGCATTATCTGCGCCCCGGTTCGAACAGTTCCACCAGATTGCCGGATGGGTCCCGCAGCAATATCTGGCTGCCGCCCATGCCCTTGACGATTTCGTTCCTGAAAGCCTGGCCGGCAGTTTTCAGCTTGCGAACCACGCCTTCGAGATCCTCGACCTCGATCTGAATGCGGTTCCAGCCACCGGGTTCGGGCACGCTGCCGTCGGGCATCGGCTGCGACGCCCCACCAGGGCCGCCAGCGGCATTGAGCAGAAGCCGCAGGTTGCCCCTGGAAAGCATGGCGAAGGACGGCGCCGGGTGCATGGCGACCGTGAAGCCGAGATGGTCGCGGTAGAAGGCGATCGCCCTGTCGACGTCATTGACGATATAGCGAACGTTGACCGTTTCCATGGTCTCCTCCGTGCCGAAGCTACCCACTCGCCGCAAGCAATAAGACACCCGCCAGGGCCGATCCGGCAAGCGTCGGCAGCATGCCGATTTTCAGCTTGAGGATGGCGATCATGGTAGCGCAGGACAGCAGCGCGGCACGCCAGTCGATCGAGGACAGCACCGGCATCTCCATTCCGAGCCCCGTCGCGCGCACGTCGCGGAAGATGACGTGCAAGGCGAACCACAGGGCCAGATTCATGATGACGCCGACGACCGCCGCGGTGATCGCGCCCAATGCCGCCGACAATGCCTTGTTGCCGCGCAGCGCCTCGATGTAGGGCGCGCCGAGGAATATCCAGAAGAAGCACGGCGTGAAGGTAACCCACAGCGTAAGCAGCGCTCCAAGCGATCCGGCAAACAACGGATATGGCGATCCGGAATGGCGCAAGCCTGCAAGGAAGCCGACGAACTGCAGGACCAGGATGAGCGGTCCTGGCGTGGTTTCGGCAAGGCCCAGGCCATCGACCATTTCGCCTGGCGCAAGCCAGCCAAGAGAACCGACGGCCGCTTGCGCGACATAGGCCAGAACGGCATAGGCGCCGCCGAAAGTGACGACCGCCATGAGGCTGAAGAAGCCGCCGATCTGCGTCCAGACGCTGTTTGCCGATGTGAACGCCCAGATCAGCACAACCGGTCCAAGCCAGATCGGCAGCCAGATCGCGATGGTGCGCGGCGCGTGCCATCGCGTCGGCCTGGTGTGGGCCAGTTCGCCGCGCTCGAACATCAGATCGACCGCGCCCGTGGCGTCGGGAGCTTCGTCCTTGCCATGCGCGGCGCCAGAAAACAGGGCCGGCGCGATGCCGTTTCCGACCCATCCCACCAGTCCTGCAAACAGGACGAGGAGCGGAAAGGGGACGTTGAGCACGTAGATGCCGACAAAGGCGCAAAGCGCGATCGCCGCCATAACCCGGTTCTTCAAGGCGCGCCGGCCGATGCGGATCACGGCCTCGACCACGATCGCCAGCACCGCCGCCTTCACCCCGAAAAACAGCGAGTCGACCAGCGGCGCATCGCCATAGAGCGCATAGAGGATGCTCAAGGTCAGCATGACGACCGCCCCGGGCACGACGAAGAGGATGCCGGCGACAAGACCGCCGATTGTCTTGTGCAGCAGCCAGCCGATGTAGATGGCGAGTTGCTGGGCCTCGGGGCCAGGCAGCAGCATGCAGTAGTTCAGCGCATGCAGGAAACGCTGCTCGCCGATCCAGCGCTTTTCCTCGACCAATTCCCTGTGCATGAGCGCGATCTGCCCAGCCGGTCCGCCGAAACTGAGCAACCCGATCTTCGCCCAGAGTTTCGTGGCCTCGCGGAAGCTCGGGACCGCAGGCGCCTCGATGAGGTCAGCACTTTCCTCGGAAAGGAGGGAGCTCATGACGCCTTCGCCCCGGCCGGCCAATTGTGCGTTTCGTCGGTGGCATCGCGGCACCAGCGGAAGAACGCGTCGTAAAGCAGCATGCCGGCATCCAATTGTTGCAGGTCATCCCGAAACATGCGCGACAAGCCAAGCGAGGCGGCGAGAAATCCCGCCGCCTGCGGAACCAGGTCGAGGCTGGCCGTGTCGGCTGCGCGCACGATCACGGCGAGGCGGTCGAGCGCTTCGGATTCGAGCCCGAACTCCTCGAGCATCGTGTCGAAGGTGCAGCGCTCGCCGCGATGGCTCCAGAACGCATTGTCGATGTCGAAAGGCACGGCCTGAAAACGATCGGCGACATCGGGCACTTCCGCGGCGTCGACGAACAGGAAGACCGCTTGAGGATCGACGAAACGGCGGATCAGCCAGGGGCAGGCAATGCGATCGACTTTGGGCCGGGCCCGCGTCACCCAGACGGTGCGGCCCTTGTCGTCACGAGGCGGCATCCTGTCGGCACGGACCAGAAGGCCGTGGGCGTCCCGCCAGGCTTCGAAGCCGCCTTCGAGCGATTCGGCGGCAATCCCTTCATGACGCAACCATGCGGCGACGCCTTGCGAGAGCTTTTTTCCCTGCTGGCAGACGACCGCCACGCGGCCACCGGCGAAGTCGGCTGCCCAAGTCTGGACGGTTTTGAAATCGCGCCGGTACGACGCCGGCAGCAAACGTGGATCGGCGTTGTAGTCGTCCTCGGTACGGATATCGAGGATTGCAGGCGCGCCCGGCAAACCGACCATACGGATCAGTTGCGGCACGGTGACAGCGGTTGTTGACGGCATGGCGTCCACCTCCTGAAAGAGAAGCCTGGACGCGAACGTTGGGCTGACGCCTCACGGGGTCGTCGCGATGAACCCCTTGCAGCGATGGTGGATTTGTTGGGCAGGCTTGTCAAGGACGCAATGTCCCCGGCCTGTGGCAGGCCGCGAAACGGAAAGACGACCGGCGGCCGATCAGGCCGCCGATCGTCGATCGCTATCCGTCAATTGTCGCTTCAAACAATCGATGAATGTCCCGGGGAATAATCAGTGATTGTCCCGGGGCACGCCCTTCGTATGAGCGACGTCCTGGTATTTCACCGCCGGTTTCAGCACCATGCCGCCCGAGAACTGGTCGACCATACCGCGCTGGATTTCCTGCCATGGTGTCTGGTGCTCGGGATAATGGTAGCCGCCATTGTTCTGCAGCTCGGCGCGGCGGCGGGTGATCTCGTCATCGGTGACGAGAATGTTGGCCGTGCCCTTTTTCAGGTCGATGCGAACGCGGTCGCCTGTCTTGAGCAACGCAAGCCCCCCGCCGATGGCGGCTTCCGGCGAGGCGTTGAGGATGGAGGGCGAGCCTGACGTGCCGGACTGGCGGCCGTCGCCGATGCAGGCCAGCGCGTGGATGCCCTTCTTGATGAGATAGGCCGGCGGCTGCATGTTGACGACCTCGGCGCCGCCGGGATAGCCGACCGGACCGGCGCCGCGCATGAACAGGATGGTGTGCTCGTCGATCCCTTGCGCCGGGTCGTCGATGCGGGCGTGGTAATCCTCCGGACCGTCGAAGACCATGGCATTGCCCTCGAAGGCCTCGGGGTCCTTCGGGTTGGAGAGATAGCGCTCGCGGAATTCGGGCGAGATGCCGCTGGTCTTCATGATTGCCGAATCGAACAGATTGCCCTTGAGATTGATGAAGCCGGCATTGGCCTTCAGCGGCTCGGCGACAGTGCGGATGACCTCGCGGTTCTCGTTGACGGCATCGCGGCAATTGTCGCCCATTGTCTTGCCGTTGGCGGTCAGAGCATCCGGATGCGGCAGCAGCCCGGCTTTCATGAGCTCCGCCACCACGGCCGGCACGCCGCCCGCGTGATGGTAGTCCTCGCCCAGATATTCGCCCGTCGGCTGGAGATTGACGATGAGCGGCACGTCGAGGCCGATCTTCTGCCAGTCGTCATTGTGGAGCGGCACGCCGAGATGGCGGGCGATGGCGTTGAGATGGATCGGCGCGTTGGTGGAGCCGCCGATCGCCGAATTGACGACGATGGCGTTCTCGAAGGCCTTGCGCGTCATGATGTCGGAGGGCTTCAAATCCTCGTGCACCATATCGACGATGCGTTTTCCCGTCTCGTAGGCGATCTGGCCGCGCTCGCGATAAGGAGCCGGAATCGCGGCCGAGCCCGGCAGCTGCATGCCGAGCGCCTCGGCCAGCGAGTTCATGGTGGTGGCGGTGCCCATGGTGTTGCAGTAGCCGGTGGACGGCGCCGAGGAGGCGACGATGTCCATGAACTCGTCGTAGCCGATCTCGCCGGCCGACAGGCGCTGGCGCGATTCCCAGACGATGGTGCCCGAACCGGTGCGCTTGCCCTTGTGCCAGCCGTTAAGCATCGGACCGACCGACAGCGCTATGGCCGGAATGTTGACGGTCGCCGCCGCCATCAACAGCGCCGGCGTCGTCTTGTCGCAGCCGATGGTGAGCACGACGCCGTCAAGCGGATAGCCATAGAGCACTTCTACCAGGCTGAGATAGGCAAGGTTGCGGTCGAGAGCTGCGGTCGGGCGCTTGCCGGTCTCCTGGATCGGGTGGCAGGGGAATTCGAAAGGAATGCCGCCCATCGAGACGATGCCTTCGCGCACGCGTTTGGCGAGCTCGATGTGGTGGCGATTGCAAGGCGACAGGTCGGAACCGGTCTGGGCAATGCCGATCAGCGGCTTGCCCGACATCAGTTCGGCGCGCGTCAGCCCGTAATTCAGGTAGCGCTCCAGATAAAGTGCCGTCATGCCCGGATTGTCGGGGTTGTCGAACCACTCCTGCGAGCGAAACTTTTTCTTTCCTGTGGGGGCGCCAGCCATCATGGTCTCCGTATTTGTATGACAAATCGATATGACAACGCGCGGATGCAGGCAAGGGGCACGCGTGATCTGAATCCGGACTTTGGTGCGATAGACATCAATCGGGCCGCACGCTACCAACAATCCGACATTGGTCGTCCGGGAGGTTCTGATGGCTTTGGTGATCGAGGGCGAGGAGCGCATCGCCGCACCCCTCCAGAAAGTTTGGGAAGCGCTGAACGATCCGGCGGTGCTGAGAGAAAGCATCCCCGGCTGCCAAAGCCTGGAAATGAAGTCGCCGACCGAGATGGCGGCGACGGTGGTGCTGAAGATCGGCCCGATCAAGGCGACCTTCAACGGCGAGGTGACGTTGAGAAATCTCAATCCCCCGCATGCCTACACGATCCAGGGCGAAGGCAAGGGCGGCATCGCCGGCTTCGCCAAGGGCGGCGCCGACGTGACGCTGACCGAGGATGGACCTGGCACCACCGTTCTGAAATATGCGGCCAAGGCCGAAGTCGGCGGCAAGATTGCCCAGCTCGGCAGCCGGCTGATCGAATCGACCTCGAAGAAACTGGCGGGACAGTTCTTTTCGAGCTTCGGCGAGAAGGTGGGTGCTGCTTAGGCTGGTCTATCCAGCGTTAGCGCCCCTGGACGACATTACTCGAAGACGATGCTCGGCACGGCGTCCGCGGCCGCGCCGCGCTCTTCGTTGACCCTGTCCCAGACCTTCGAAGCGATATCGCGATAGATCTTCGCTTCGGCACTGTCGGGCTTCGATGCCACCACCGGCGCACCTTCATCCGAGCTTTCGCGAATGCCCATCTCCAGCGGCACCTCGCCAAGGAAGGTGACGCCGAGGCGCTCGGCCTCACGGCGTGCGCCGCCATGGCCGAAGATGTCGTAGCGCTTGCCGGTGTCGGGGGCGAGGAAATAGCTCATGTTCTCGACGATGCCGAGCAGCGGCACGTCGACTTTCCTGAACATGTTGAGGCCCTTGCGAGCATCGATCAGGGCCAGATCCTGCGGCGTCGAGACGATGACCGCGCCGGCCAACGGCACCTGCTGGGCCATGGTGAGCTGGGCGTCACCGGTGCCAGGGGGCATATCGACGACGAGCACGTCGAGCGGCCCCCATTCGACTTCGCGCAGCATCTGCGTCAGCGCCGACATCACCATCGGCCCGCGCCAGATCATCGGCGTTTCCTCGTCGACGAGGAAGCCCATCGACATCACCTTGAGACCGTAATTCTGCATCGGTTTCAGGATCTTGCCGTCGACGGTCTGCGGCCGGCCGCGGATGTTGAGCAGCCTTGGCATGGACGGGCCATAGATGTCGGCATCGAGCACGCCCACTTTCAGCCCGTTGGCGGCGAGGCCGAGGGCCAGATTGACGGCTGTGGTCGACTTGCCGACACCGCCCTTGCCGGACGCAACCGCGATGATCGCCTCGATGCCGGGCACGCCGCGCTTGCCCTGGCTGTGCGAGGCAGGCGCATGGGGCGCCGGGCGCGGCGCGGCAACGGGCGAGGCGGGACGTGGCGCCGGGCGCGCCGCGACAGGCGCCTCCATGCCGCCGCCCTTCTTCTCCGCCGTCAAGGCGACGACGGCGCCAGCGACACCTGGAATAGCTTTCACGACACGCTCGGCCGCGGCGCGCAATGGCTCCATCTCCTGCGCCCTGGCGGCCGGAACGGTGATCGAGAAGAACACTTTCGAATCGGCGATGAAAATCTCGGAAACCATGCCGAGGTCGACGATGTTGCCGGTGAAATCGGGGCCATTGACCGTTTTCAGGCGCTCGATGACGGTTTCCTTGGTGACGGACATGGCTGTTGCTTCCCTGGCGTTCGGCTGCTGCTCACATAGTGCAGATCGCCGGCGGCTCCAAGCGCCAGGCCGCGACATCAGCCTGCCAGGCGAACCGCCAGATAGGTCAGTGCCGAAATCGCCGCCGTCGCCGGCAAGGTGACGACCCATGCGATGACGATGTTGCCGGCTATGCCCCAGCGCACCGCCGAGACACGGCGGGCGGCGCCGACGCCGATGATGGCGCCGGTGATGGTGTGCGTGGTCGAAACCGGAACACCGAGCCATGTCGCAGCGAAGAGGGTGATGGCGCCGCCGGTCTCGGCGCAGAATCCCTGCATCGGGTTGAGCCTGGTGATCTTCGAGCCCATCGTGTGGACGATGCGCCAACCGCCGAACAGCGTGCCCAGCGCCAATGCCGACTGGCAAGTCAGGACCACCCAGAGCGGCACGTAGAAATCCGTTCCGAGCATGCCTTGGGAATAGAGCAGCACGGCGATGATGCCCATGGTCTTTTGCGCATCGTTGCCGCCATGACCGAGCGAATAGAGGGAGGCGGAAAAGAACTGCATGACACGGAAGGTACTGTCGACGGCGAACGGCGTCTGGCGCACGAACAGCCAGGAAACCACCAGGATCAGGAGAAGCGCCAGGACAAAGCCCGTCGCCGGCGACAGGACGATGGCGGCGACCGTCTTGCCGAGCCCCGCCCAGACGATGGCACCCGTGCCGGCCTTTGCGACGCCTGCCCCCACCAATCCGCCGATCAACGCATGCGAACTGCTCGACGGGATGCCGGCGATCCAGGTGACGATATTCCAGACGATGGCGCCGACCAAGGCGGCGAAGATCACCGCCGGGGTGACGATGCTTGCATCGATGATACCTTTGCCCACGGTTTCGGCGACATGAAGGCCAAAGAACATGAAGGCGATGAAATTGAAGAAGGCCGCCCAGAACACCGCGTAATGCGGTCTCAGCACCCGGGTCGAGACAATGGTGGCGATCGAGTTGGCGGCGTCGTGCAGGCCGTTGAGGAAATCGAAGAACAGCGCGACGGCGACGAGGCCGACCAGCAAGGGAAAGGCGATCGCGACTTCCATCGCTAGACGTTCTCGATGACGATGCCGCTGATCTCGTTGGCGACGTCCTCGAAGCGGTCGACCACCTTCTCCAGTTGGCCATAGATCTCCGAGCCGATCAGATAGGCCATCGCATCGCTGCGGCCGTGCCGCCTGAAGAGATCCTTCAGGCCCTGCTCATGCAGATCGTCGGCTCGGCCTTCGGCACGCATGACTTCCTCGGCGAGTTCGTTCAAGCGCGCACTGTTGGCGCCGACCTTGGCCAGCAGCGGGATCGCCTCCGCGACGAGCCTGGCGGCATCGACAATGACGGCGCCCATTTCCTGCATCAGCGGATCGAATTCCCTCTTCTCGAACAGCCGCACCGTCTTGACGGTCTTGTGCATCATGTCGATGGCGTCATCCATCGACTGGATCAGGTCCTTGATATCGCCGCGGTCGAAAGGCGTGATGAATGAGCGCCGCACGGCAAGCAGGACTTCGGCGGTGATATGGTCGGCCTCGTCCTCGAGATCGACGATCTTTTGGCACCAATGCTCGATGTCCTTGCCCAGGAGGAGCTGCTGCAGGGCCTCCGCGCCACCGACCACCGTGCGGGAATGCCGCTCGAACAGGTCGAAGAAGCGATCTTCGCGCGGCAACAGCTTGCGGAACCAGCCCAGCATGTTCGTCCCTCCCGGCGCACCAGTTCCATCCACATAGCGCCGCATGCGCCCATGGGGAACAGTAAGCCGGCTGAAAGATGTGGATGCAGCCAATTGCAGGCACCGCTCGCAATTGGCTGGCCGCCGGCAAAGCGGGGCTCGTCAGGCGACCGGAGCGACCTATTTCCAAGGAGACGCCGGGGACGACAAGCAGCGAAGGAGAAACGATCATGCTTGCAAACAGCAACGCGACGGCCAACCTCGCGGTGAAAGACCTGGCGAAGGCAAAGGCTTTCTATGAGGGGACGCTCGGCCTGAAACAGGTGCATGACGAGGGTGGCGAACTGATCGTGTACAAAAGCGGCGACACCACGATCAATGTCTATCGCTCTCAGTTCGCCGGGACCAACAAGGCGACGGCGGTGACGTGGACGGTCGGCGATGAGATCGACACCGTCGTCAGCGGGCTGAAATCGAAGGGCGTTGCCTTCGAGCACTACGAGATGCCCGGCCTGAGCCTGGAAGGCGACATCCATGTCGGCCACGGCATGAAGGTCGCCTGGTTCAAGGATCCGGACGGCAACATCCTCAATCTCGTCGACCGATAAGTTTCTGCGATCAAGCATCGGCTTGGGGCGATCGACATCGCAGTGGCCGGCAGCCCTCTGGCGCGGTGCGGCGGCGGCGGTTAGCTTCAGATATGATCGACAAGCTGGAATTTTTCATCGCGCTGGCCAAGGAAGAGCATTTCGGGCGGGCTGCCGAAGTGTGCGGCGTCACCCAGCCCACCTTGTCGGCCGGCATCAAGCAACTTGAGGGTCAGCTGGGCGTGATGCTGGTCCTGCGCGGCTCGCGCTTCCAGGGCCTGACCCCGGAGGGCAAGCAGGTGCTGGTGTGGGCGCGCCGCATCGTCGGCGATACCAGAACCATGCGCGAGGAGATGCGGGCGGCGCGGCACGGCTTGTCGGGACGTATCCGCATCGCCGCCATTCCCACCGCGCTCGCCATGGTGGCGCGGCTGACGACGCCATTCCGCGAAAAACACCCCGGCGTCACCTTCTCGGTACTGTCCCGGACCTCGATCGAAGTGCTGTCGCTGCTCGGCAATTTCGATATAGACGCCGGCGTCACCTATCTCGACAACGAACCGCTCGGACGAGTGACCAGCGTACCACTCTACGATGAGCGCTATCAGCTGATCACCGCCATCGGAAACCCCTATTCCGACCGCGACAAGGTGACATGGGCCGAGATCAGCCACCTGCCGCTCTGCCTGCTGACCCCGGACATGCAGAACCGCCGCATCATCGACCAGCACCTGGCCGAGGCCGGTGTCGAGGTCCGGCCGACGCTGGAATCCAATTCGATGATCGTGTTGTTCTCGCATATCCGCACGGGCAAATGGTCCTCGATCATGCCGCTCAACCTCACGGAAACGTTCGGCTTTTCCGAACCTATCAGGGCTATCCCGATCGTCGAGCCGGACGCCAGCCACACGGTCGGGCTGGTGGCCGCGTTGCGCGAACCGCATACGCCGCTGGTTTCGGCGCTGCTGGACGAGGCGATGGCGCTTGCAGACGATTTCCGCGCCCACCGCTAGGTTAGGGAATACAGGTGCTGGAACTCGATAGAAAATTTCTATCGAACGACGGATCAGCTTTATTGATTTCAGGGGTTTCTCCTGATTTTGTAAAGACTTAGCGATAAAGCCACCGACCAGGGAGGGCGCTGCGTGACGATGCAGCCTGCAAGTACCGAGATCGCATCGCGCACGGCCGCGATCATCCAGGAGCTGAAAGATCTCGAAGGTCCGCTGCTGCCGATCCTCCATAACATTCAGGAAGAGTTCGGCCATGTGCCGCAGGCAGCACTCCCGGTCATTGCCGACGGACTGAACCTTTCCAGAGCAGAGGTGCACGGCGTCGTCACCTTCTATCACGATTTCCGCGCCCGCCCGGCAGGCCGGCATGTGCTCAAGCTCTGCCAGGCCGAAGCTTGCCAGTCGATGGGTTCCGACGTGGTCGCCGCCAGGATCAAGCAATTGCTCGGCATTGATTTCCACGAGACGGCGAAAGACGGTTCGGTGACCCTGGAGCCGGTTTATTGCCTCGGGCTGTGCGCCTGCTCGCCCTCGGCGATGCTCGATGGCGAGGTGATCGGGCGGCTCGACAACGAGAAGATCGAAGAAATCGTCGCAAAGGTGCGCTCATGATCCCGCGCATCTACATTCCCGGCGACTCCGGCGCGCTGGCGCTCGGTGCCGAAAGGGTCGCCAAGGCAGTTCGCGCTGAACTCGCCGAGCGCGGCGTTGAGGCCAAGATCGTCCGCAACGGGTCGCGCGGCGCCTATTTCCTAGAGCCTATGGTCGAGGTCGCCACAGCAAACGGCCGCGTCGCCTACGGGCCGGTGAAGCCGTCCGACGTCAAGAGCCTGTTCGACAATGGCTTTCTCACCGGCGGCCATCACAAGCGCTGGCTGGGCGCGCCGGACAAGATCCCGTTCCTGGCCAAGCAGACCCGTCTGACCTTCGCGCGCTGCGGCATCAACGACCCGCTGTCACTCGACGCCTATAAGTCGCTTGGCGGGCTGAAGGGCCTGCAGAACGCGGTGGCCATGGCCCCGGCAGAGATCGTCAGCCAGGTTACGGAGTCCGGCCTGCGCGGCCGCGGCGGCGCCGGCTTCCCGACCGGCATCAAATGGAAGACCGTGCTCGATACGACATCCGAGCGCAAATACATCGTCTGCAACGCCGACGAGGGCGACAGCGCCACCTTCGCCGACCGCATGATCATGGAGGGCGATCCCTTCGTGCTGATCGAAGGCATGGCGATCGCCGGCATCGCCACCGGCGCGACCAAGGGCTTCGTCTACATCCGCTCGGAATATCCGCATGCGGTGGCGGTCATGAACAAGGCCGTCGAGGTCGCCCGCAAGGCCGGCGTGCTCGGCGTCAGCGTGCTCGGTTCGGCCACCGCCTTCGACATGGAGATCCGCGTCGGCGCGGGCGCCTATGTCTGCGGCGAGGAGACCTCGCTTCTGAACAGCCTGGAAGGCAAACGCGGCGTGGTGCGCGCCAAGCCGCCGCTGCCGGCAATCCAGGGCCTTTTCGGCAAGCCGACGGTGATCAACAACGTCATCTCGCTGGCTTCGGTGCCCGTCATCATGGACAAGGGCGCCGCCTACTACAAGAATTTCGGCATGGGCCGCTCGCGCGGCACGATCCCGATCCAGATCGCCGGCAACGTCAAGCGCGGTGGCCTGTTCGAGGCGGCTTTCGGCATGACGCTGGGCGAAATCATCGACGATATCGGCGGCGGCACGGCCACCGGCCGGCCGGTGAAGGCGGTGCAGGTCGGCGGCCCGCTCGGCGCCTATTTTCCGCGCGCGCTGTTCGACACACCGTTCGACTATGAGGAATTCGCCAAGCGCGATGGACTGATCGGCCATGCCGGCATCACCGTATTCGACGACACCGCCGACATGCTGAAGCAGGCGCGCTTCGCCATGGAGTTCTGCGCCATCGAAAGCTGCGGCAAGTGCACGCCCTGCCGCATCGGCTCGACGCGCGGGGTGGAGACCATCGACAGGCTCGCCGCCGGCATAGAGCCGGAGAAGAACCTCGCCCTGGTTACCGATCTCTGCAACACGATGAAGTTCGGATCGCTCTGCGCGCTGGGCGGCTTCACGGCCTACCCGGTGATGAGCTCGATCACGCATTTCCCCGAGGATTTCAAGCCCGCGCCGGCGCGCGTGGCTGCTGAATAGGAGCTGGCAGATGAACATCAAGGCCGACTTCCCGACGCTTATCGAAGAGATCGATTACGGAACTCCGCAATCGAAGGCTGAGAAGCGGATCACGCTGACCGTCGACGGCCGCAGCATCAGCGTGCCGGAAGGCACGTCGATCATGCGCGCCGCGATGGAAAGCGGGGTCGAGATCCCGAAGCTATGCGCCACGGACATGCTGGACTCGTTCGGTTCCTGCCGCGTTTGCCTGGTCGAGATCGAAGGGCGCGGCGGCACGCCGGCGTCCTGCACGACGCCTGTCGGCGAAGGCATGGTGGTGCGCACGCGGTCGGAACGGCTCGACGCCATTCGCCGCGGCGTCATGGAGCTCTATGTCTCCGACCATCCGGTGGGCTGGAACGAGAAGGCCGGCACCGGCGCCAGTGAGTTCGACGCGGTGGCGAAGTCGGTTGGCCTGACCGAGAACCGCTACGGCGTCGAAGGCCGCAATCACGTCAAGGAGGATGGCGTCGCGCCCGGCCACGGCTCGCTGGCCGTCGACTACGTCGCGCGTGACGAATCCAATCCGTATTTCACCTATGATCCGGCGCAATGCATCGTCTGTTCGCGTTGCGTGCGGGCCTGCGAAGAGGTGCAGGGCACCTTCGCGCTGACGATCGAGGGCCGCGGCTTCGAATCGCGCATGGTCGCCGGCATGCACGAGGATTTCATCGCTTCCGAATGCGTGTCCTGCGGCGCCTGCGTGCAGGCCTGCCCGACCGATGCGCTGCGCGAGAAGACAGTGCTCGCCAAGGGCCTGCCGGAACGCTCGGCCGTCACCACCTGCGCCTATTGCGGCGTCGGCTGCTCGTTCAAGGCCGAAGTGAAGGACGACGAGGTCATCCGCATGATGCCCTACAAGGAGGGCAAGGCCAATCACGGCCATTCCTGCGTGAAGGGCCGCTTCGCCTATGGCTATGCCACTCACAAGGACCGCATCCTGTCGCCGATGATCCGCGAGAAGGTCAGCGATCCCTGGCGCGAAGTGAGTTGGGAGGAGGCGATCGCCCACACGGCCAAGGAGTTCCGCCGCATCCAGTACCAGTACGGACGTACGGCGATCGGCGGCATCACCTCGTCGCGTTGCACCAATGAGGAGACCTATCTGGTCCAGAAGCTGGTGCGCCAGGGCTTCCGCAACAACAATGTCGATACCTGCGCGCGCGTCTGCCATTCGCCGACCGGCTACGGGCTCGGCCAGACCTACGGCACCTCGGCCGGCACGCAGGATTTCGATTCCGTCGAATTCACCGACGTCGCCGTCATCATCGGCGCCAATCCGGCTTCCGCACACCCGGTGTTCGCCTCGCGGCTGAAGAAGCGGCTGCGCCAGGGGGCCAAGCTGATCGTGCTCGACCCGCGCCGCACCGAGATGGTCAAGTCGGCGCATATCGAAGCCGACTACCACCTGCCGCTGAAGCCCGGCACCAATGTCGCCGTGCTGACGGCGCTCGCACATGTCATCGTCACCGAAGGCCTGTTCGACGAGGCCTTCGTCCGCGAGCGCTGCGACTGGACGGAATTCCAGGACTGGGCGTCCTTCGTCGCCCTGCCGGAGAACAGCCCCGAAACCGTCGGCAAGCTGTCCGGCGTCGATCCCGAACTGATCCGCGGTGCGGCACGTCTCTACGCCAAGGGCGGCAACGGGGCGATCTACTACGGCCTCGGCGTCACCGAGCACAGCCAGGGCTCGACCACGGTGATGGCGATTGCCAATCTCGCTATGGCCACCGGCAATATCGGTCGCCCGGGCGTCGGCGTGAACCCGCTGCGCGGCCAGAACAACGTGCAGGGCTCGTGCGACATGGGCTCCTTCCCGCACGAACTGCCAGGCTATCGCCATGTCTCGGGCGACGCGGTGCGCGACATCTATGAAAGCCTGTGGGGCGTGAAGCTGGACGACGAACCCGGCCTGCGTATCCCCAACATGCTGGATGCCGCCGTCGACGGCTCCTTCAAGGGCATCTACATCCAGGGCGAGGACATCCTGCAGTCCGATCCCGACACCAAGCATGTCGCCGCCGGACTGGCCGCGATGGAATGCGTGGTCGTGCACGACCTTTTCCTCAACGAGACGGCGAACTACGCGCATGTGTTCCTGCCGGGCTCGACCTTCCTTGAGAAGGACGGCACCTTCACCAATGCCGAGCGCCGCATCAACATGGTGCGCAAGGTGCTGGAACCGAAGGCGCGTTACGCCGATTGGGAAGCGACGCAGGAGCTTGCCCGTTCCGTCGGGCTGGACTGGAACTATGCGCATCCGTCCGAGATCATGGACGAAATCGCCAAGACGACGCCGAGCTTCTCCGGCGTCTCCTTCGAGTTGCTCGACCGCCTCGGATCGGTGCAGTGGCCCTGCAATGAGAAGGCCCCTCTCGGCACCCCGGTCATGCATGTCGACGGCTTTGTGCGCGGCAAGGGCAAGTTCATCCGCACCGAATATGTGGCGACGGACGAGCGAACCGGGCCGCGCTTCCCGCTGCTTTTGACCACCGGCCGGATCCTGTCGCAGTACAATGTCGGCGCGCAAACGCGGCGCACCGACAATATCATGTGGCACTCCGAGGACCGGCTGGAGATCCATCCGCACGACGCCGAGAACCGCGGTTTGCGCGACGGCGACTGGGTGCGGCTGACCAGCCGCTCCGGCGAGACGACGCTGCGCGCGCAGATCACCGACAGGGTGTCACCGGGCGTGGTCTATACGACCTTCCACCATCCCGACACGCAGGCCAACGTCATCACCACGGACTTTTCGGACTGGGCGACCAACTGTCCGGAATATAAGGTGACGGCGGTGCAGGTCGGTGCCTCCAACGGACCATCGGAATGGCAACGCAACTATGACGAGCAGGCGCGCAACAGCCGCCGCATCGCCCCGCTGGAAGCGGCGGAGTAGTATAGAGACAAAATCTTGACGGCAGGTCGACCCCCACTCCGTCGAGCTTCGCTCGACACCTCTCCCCCGATCGACGGGGGAGAGGAAAGGCGCGAGCGTGCGTCAGCTGGCTTCCTTCCTCTCCCTCCGGAGGGGGGAGAGGTGGCGCTGCGTAGCAGCGACGGAGTGGGGGAAGCCCTCCGAGAGCAAATGCCGTTTAAGGCTGGCAAATCCCTTTGCTTCCTCGACGAAATGTCCAGCAGGACAGGCGGTGCTGCGTGAAGCGTGCCGCCATTTCCCAGACCTCCCGCCTAGCCCATCGCGCCAGCGGCACGGCAGCGGCCCGCCGCATGGTGCCGGAAGAAACGCCGGTGGCGTTCTCCTTTGCCGGCACGACGCACGCGGTGATGATGGCGAGCCCGGCCGATTTGAAGGATTTCGCGCTCGGTTTCTCGCTGACCGAAGGCATCATCGCTTCATCCGACGAAATCGAGGCGATCGAGGTCGAGGATCTCGGCGCCGGCATCGACATCCAGATTCGACTGAAGGACCAGGCCAACACGCGCTTCGAGGCGCGGCGGCGCAGGCTCGCCGGACCGGTTGGCTGCGGGCTGTGCGGCATCGAATCCATCGAGGAAGCGATGCGCTCGGTCGATACAGTTGGTGCGTCTAAACTTACGCTTGATGCCGGCGACATCGTCCGTTCCGTCAAGCTTCTCGCCAAGATGCAGCCGCTGCACAGCGAGACGGGCGCGGTGCACGCCGCCGGCTTCTATATCCCCGGCAAGGGCACCGTCATTGCGCGCGAGGATGTCGGCCGTCACAACGCACTGGACAAGCTGGCCGGCGCATTGGCCAAGGCCGGCATCGACGGCGCGACCGGCGCGGTGGTGGTGACGTCGCGCGTCTCCGTCGAGATGGTGCAGAAGACGGCGACGATCGGCTCGCCCTTCATCATTGCCGTCTCTGCGCCGACCGCGCTCGCCGTCCGCACCGCCGAACAGGCCGGCATGACGCTGGTGGCCTTGGTTCGCGGCGACGATTTCGATATTTTCACCCATCCGGACCGGGTGGTTCGCGGAGTTGCCAAACATGTCGCATGACGAAGACCACATCATGAGCACCAGCGAGAAGCTGGTGCGGATGGCCAACCAGATCGCGGCCTTTTTCCACTCCAGGCCGCGCGAAGAAGGCGTGGCCGGGGTGGCCGAGCATATCAACAAATTCTGGGAGCCGAGGATGCGGCGTCAGTTCTTCGAGATGCTGGACAGCGGCGGCGACGGCTTCGATGAACTCGTCGTGGCTGCCTCGACCAGGATCAAGCGGCCGGTCTCGCCCGCCGAGGCCGATCTGAAGCTCGGGCTCAAGCTTCCCCCAGGCGACGTAGCCGTCTCGCAAAAATAGCCATTGGTTCGCGTCCGCTTATATTTCCTTCCGCTAAAGTTTAAGCTGCCGCACGCGACGCAGCTCTGCTATGGTCAGCGATCCGAAATCGCCAGGCCGGGCGGAACAACTCGTGAGGCCGATCGAGACCCGATACGCCCGTAGCGGCGATGTGCGGATCGCCTATCAGGTGGTCGGCCAAGGCGCGTTCGATCTCGTCTTCGTGCCGGGCTTCATCTCCAATCTCGACCTGCATTGGGAGGATGAAGGCTATAGCAGGCTGCTGAAACGGCTTTCCGCCTTCTCAAGGCTGATCCTGTTCGACAAGCGCGGCACCGGCCTGTCCGACCGCGTCGATGCCAACCATCTCCCCAGCCTCGAAACGCGCATGGACGACGTGCGTGCGGTGATGGACGCGGCCGGCAGCGGCCGCGCGGCCCTGCTCGGCGCCTCGGAAGGCGCTCCGATGGCCATGCTGTTCGCCGCCACGTATCCGGAGCGGACGCGCGCCCTGGCGCTCTATGGCGGCTATGCCCATTTCCACCGATGGGTAATGCCGCCGGAACGGCTGGAGGCATTCATCGCGACGACGGAAACCGCCTGGGGCACAGGCGCCACCTTGCCGCATTTTGCGCCCGGCCGCGTCGAAGACAGTCACTTTGCCGCCTGGTGGTCGCGATTCGAGCGGCTGTCGGCAAGTCCAACGGCGGCGGCGGCGCTGGCGCGCATGAATGCCGGCATAGACGTGCGCGGCATACTCTCGGCGATCAGCGCGCCGACGCTGCTGATCCACCGCCGCAACGACGCGCGCGTCGATCCCGATGCCAGCCGCTTTCTCGCCCGGAAAATCCCGAACGCCCGGCTTGTCGAAATCCCCGGGCGCGACCACCCGGTGTGGACCGGTGATGTCGACCGGGTCGCCGACCTGATCGAGGAATTCCTGACCGGCGAGCCGGCCGTGGCCGACAGCGAGCGCGTGCTCGCCGCATTGCTGGTGACGCGTATCTACGATACGGCGCGCCTCGGCGATCGCATGTGGAGCGAGCGCAGCCAGCGATTCCAGGAGACCTGGCGATTGCTGGTGGGGCGCCATGGCGGACGTGTCGCAGGCACGCATGGCGAGCTGATGATCTCGCGCTTCGACGGTCCGGCGCGCGCCATACGCTGCGCGGCGGCATTGCGCGAAGCGGCGCAGGAGATCGGTGTGGCCAGTGCACAGGGCGTGCATGTCGGCGAGATCGAGATGCGCGGACCGCCGGTCGGCTTGACTGCACGCGTGACCATACAACTTGCGGCCCATGCCAGCCGCGGCGAGATCCTGGCGTCGCGGCTGGTTTCCGACCTGGCGACCGGCTCCGGCCTACACTTCATCGATGGCGGACGCATTGCGCTCGACGAGTTGGACGAGCCGTTGGCGTTTGTTCTTGCGACGTCCGAGCAGCATCTGGAACCCGCCTGCCGATCCAAGCCCAGGCCTGCCGAACCGGCCGCGCTGACGGCGCGCGAAAGCGAGGTGGTGAGCCTGATCGCCGACGGCAAAAGCAATGCCGCGATCGCCGCCGAGCTCAACCTCAGCGAGCATACGGTCAAGCGTCACGTCGCCAACATATTGCTCAAGCTCGACCTGCCGTCGCGGGCGGCGGCGGCCGCGTTTTCGGCACGGAACCCTGGCCCGCACGGGCCATAAAGGCCATGGCGCTTTCGGGCGAAGCGGCCGATGGCGTCGGGGATTATCAATTCTTCCCATGCAGGCCAGGCGATATCGCCGTGACGGTACTGCGAAGGGAGGATGAAATGGTGAAATCAAGTCGCAAGACCAGATTGCTCGTCATCGCGGCCGGCGTCGGCGCCTTGCTGGCCCTGGCTCCGGCGCGGGCCGAGGATGCCTCGGCGACGGCAGCATACAAGGACATAGAGGCCACGCTCGGCTCCGTACCGGACATGTTCAGGACTTTGCCTGACGTGGCGGTCGCCGGTGCCTGGGCCGAGATAAAGTCGATGCAGCTCAACCCCAAGACCGCACTCGACGGCAAGACCAAGGAACTCATCGGGCTTGCCGTCGCCTCGCAGATTCCTTGCCAGTACTGCGTCTACTTCCACACCGAGGCCGCCAAGCTCAACGGCGCGACCGACGAGGAGATCAAGGAAGCGGTGGCGATGGCGGCGATCGTTCGCCACTGGTCGACGATGCTCAACGGCAGCCAGGTCGACCTCACAGCCTTCAAGAAGCAGACCGACGACGTGTTCGCGGCCGTGAAGGCCAAGTCGCAGTGACACTATCGCTGCACGGCGATGACCGCCGGGCAGCACTTTGCTCATCAACCGCCCGATCGGGAAGACGGGCCCATGGAGGACGAAATGCTGACCAAGACACAGACCGTTGACGGCGCGGCAATCAAGAAAGCCATCGAAGGGCGCGACGGACAGATGCTGTCGAGCTTTTACGCCGACGATGCGGTGTTGCGGGTCGTCGACCGCAATAATCCGCCGAGCAAGCCGCGCGAGATCCGCGGCCGAGCGGCGATCAGCACATTCTGGGACGACATCTGCAGCCGGGCAATGACCCACAAGGTCGATACCACCATTGCCGATGGCGACAATCTCGCCTTCACGCAAGCCTGCGCCTACCCGGACGGGACCAAGGTGTTCTGTGCGGCGATGCTGGAACTCAAGGGCGGGCGGATTGCACGGCAGACGGTCGTGCAGGCCTGGGACGAGTAAGCGGCATCAGCCGCATCTTCGGAGGAGGAAAACATGTTCAGCGCCAGATGGCAGATCGACGCCAGGTTCGGACACAAGCAGACCGTGCTCGACCTCATGCGGAAATGGGAATCCGAGATCGGTTCGCAGGTCGGCGTCGCCGACCTGAAGTTCCAGATCATGACGGGTTCGATCGGCGCGCGGGAGGCGACGGTCGAATCTCACCACCAGGTCGAAAGCCTGGCCCAGTTGGAAGAGTTCTTCGCCAGGATCGGCAAGATCGACGCGCATGCCAAATGGGGCAAGGAGATCGAGCCTTACGTCGTGTCGGGCACCAGCCTCTGGCAGATTTTCCGCATCGTCGAATAATGCATGTCGCCCAAAGGTGCCCATAGAACAACGATCTGAAGCGCGCCGCATCGGTCCCTTTCGACGCGACGCGCTTTCGCTACCATGACGGCTTCCGCCTGCCCGCTATGGCTCTCCCGGGCCATTTCCCCACTGGCCCTTTCGGGCGAAGCAGCGAGGAGCCGGATCGGTGCAATGTGCTCTCCTGCACCATCCTGCGCACCCGACGGATGGACGGCACAAGCAAAGCAACAAGATAAATCGTCGCGTCGAAACCATATGGCGCGGGCGCGATCAGGGAGGAAACCGATGACCGACGAAACCTATGCAAAACTGCGTGAAGGCTTGCGCGGAGAGCTGATCCTGCGCGGCGAAGCCGGCTATGAGGAGGCCCGCAAGGTCTACAACGGCATGATCGACAAGAGTCCGGCGCTGATTGCACGCTGCGTCGATGTCGCCGACGTGATCGCCGCTGTAAGGTTCGCGCGCATAAACGACCTCCTCATCGCCGTGCGCAGCGGCGGCCACAACGGCGCGGGATTGGGGATTTGCGACAACGGTCTCGTCATCGACCTGTCGATGATGAAAGGCGTCCATGTCGACCCGAAAACCCGCACCGTGAGGGTCGCGCCCGGCTGCACTTCGGGCGACGTGGACCACGCCACCCATCCTTTCGCGCTCGCCGTTCCGTTCGGCATCGTTTCGACCACGGGCGTCGCCGGCCTTACCCTCGGTGGAGGAACCGGCTATCTCACGCGCAAATACGGCCTCACCATCGATAATCTGATCGAGGCCGATCTGGTGCTGGCCGATGGCAGCATGGCGAAGGCCAGCAAAAGCGAGAATCCCGACCTGTTCTGGGCGCTCCGGGGCGGCGGCGGCAATTTTGGCGTGGTAACCAGCTTCCTGTTCCAGGCTCATCCGGTGAACATGATCTTCGGCGGTCCGGTGTTCTGGGACGCCAGGCACGCGTCGGCGGTCATGCGTACCTATCGCGACTACCTGCCGGAAGCGCCGGAAGACCTCGGCGCTTTCGTCGGCCTCAAATCCGTCCCTTCGAGCGATCCTTTCCCGCGCGAGCATTGGGGCAAGCGCGCCTGTGCCATCATCTCGTGCTACAACGGCACGGAGGAGGACGGGCGCAAGGCCATGGCGCCGCTGCTGGACACCTTGCCGCCGCCAATGTTCAACTGGATGGGCGTAATGCCGTTCCCGGCGATGCAGTCGCTATTCGACCCGCTCCTTCCGAAAGGCCTGCAATGGTACTGGAAGGGCGATTTCGTCAAGTCGCTTCCCGACGAAGCGATCGCGACCCATATCGCCCAGGCCGCCCAGGCGCCCAGCGAATTGTCGCTTATGCATCTATACCCGATTGACGGCGCCGTCCGCCGCGTCGGCAAGGACGAGACCGCCTGGAACGCGCGTGACGCAAGCTGGTCGATGGTCATCGCCGCCATCGACCCCGATCCGGGCAAAGCCGCCGACCTGACCGCGTGGGCACGGAATTACTGGGCGAGCGTCCATCCCCATAATGGCGAGGGCGGCTACGTGAACTTCATGATGGACGATGAAGGAGACGCGCGCTTGCAGGCGAGCTATGGCGGAAATTACGAGCGGCTGAGCCAGGTTAAGCGAACCTACGACCCATCCAATGTCTTCCGGGTCAACCTGAACATCAAGCCTGCGACATCGGCGATGCCGGGCCGGACGGCCGCGTAGTGCCGGGGTCTCGCCGCTGATGCCGTTCGGCGGCCGTGCCTGTCAAATGCAGCGCAATCGCGAAGTGGAATGGCGCTGACGACCCTCTCAAGCGGGGTCGCCGGCGCCGGCCACAGCCATATAAGATCTGCCTTTGCCGGAAGGAGACAGATTACCCGTGCGCCACCATCACATGGCGCACGGCGGTATAATCCTCCAGCGCGTAGAGCGACATGTCCTTGCCGTAACCGGACTGCTTCAGCCCGCCATGCGGCATCTCGTTGGTCAGCATGAAGTGGGTGTTGATCCAGGTGCAGCCATATTGCAGGCGAGCGGCCGTCGCCATGGCGCGCGAGACGTCCCTGGTCCACACCGACGATGCCAGCCCATAATCGCTGTCATTGGCCCAGTTCACCGCCTCGTCGACTTCCGTGAAACGGGTGACCGAGACCACCGGGCCGAAGACTTCGCGGCGCACGATCTCGTCCTCCTGCAAGGCGCCGGCGACGACGGTCGGCTGGTAGTAGAAGCCGGTGCCCTCGCCCGGCTTGCCGCCGGTGGTGATCTCGATGTGCTTCAATTCCGAGGCGCGCTCGACGAAGCTCGAGACACGGTCGCGTTGGCGGCGCGAGATCAGCGGGCCGATCTCGTTCTCGGCATCGTCCGGCAGATTGTACTTGATGGTCGACACGGCCGAGGAGAGATCGGCGACGAGCTTGTCGTAGACCTTCTTGCCGGCATAGATGCGGCAGGCGGCGGTGCAGTCCTGGCCGGCATTGTAGTAGCCGAAAGCGCGCAGGCCGTTGACCACGGCGCCGAGGTCGGCATCATCGAAGACGATGACCGGGGCCTTGCCGCCGAGTTCCAGATGCGTGCGCTTGACCGACTTGGCGGCCGCCTGCAGCACCTTCTTGCCGGTGGCGACATCGCCGGTGATCGAGATCATGTTGACCTTGGGATGGTTGATCAGCGTATTGCCGACGCTGTCGCCGCGTCCGAGCACGACATTGACGACCCCTTCGGGCAGGATTTCGGCCAGGATCTTCGCCAGTTTCAGCGCCGTCAGCGGCGTCTGTTCCGACGGTTTGAAGACGACCGTATTGCCGCCGCCGATCGCCGGCGCCAGCTTCCAGGCCATCATCATCAACGGGTAATTCCACGGCGCGATGGAAGCGACGATGCCGATCGGATCGCGCCGGACCATCGAGGTGTGGCCCGGCAGGTATTCGCCGGCTACCTGGCCTGGCATGGAGCGGACGGCGCCGGCGAAGAAACGGTAGCAGTCGACGATCGCCGGGATTTCATCATTGAGCACGGCATTGATCGGCTTGCCGCAGTTCAGCGCCTCGAGCGCCGCGAATTCCCTGGCTTCGGCCTCTATGCGGTCGGCGATCTTAAGGAGATAGCCCGAGCGCTGCGCGGGCGTGGTACGCGACCAAGCCGTGAACGCCTTCCCGGCAGCCGCCACCGCCGCCTCGATCTGCGCCGGGCTCGCCTCGGGGAGATTGAGAATGGTCGCCCCGGTCTTCGGATTGAGGACCGACTCCTCGGTCTCGGTGCCTTTCTCGAACTTCGAGCCGATCAGCATCTGGGTGTCCATTGGTTTCTCCTTGAAGAGGAGCGAATGCGAATAGTGCTACCCGCTATTCCCTATTCGCTGTTTTCATTTCCCGCTGCCGGCGATCTGGTCGCCGTCGCGGGTCAGGTAGTAGGCGGCGAGGATCGGCAGCAGCGTCACCAGCACCACCACCATCGCCACGACATTGGTGACCGGGCGCTGGCGCGGGCGGATCAGTTCTTCAAGCATCCAGATCGGCATCGTCTGCTGCTGGCCGGCGGTGAAGGTGGTGACGATGACCTCGTCGAACGACAGCGCGAAGGCCAGCATGCCGCCGGCAAGCAGCGCCGTGGCGATGTTGGGCAACACGATATGCCGGAAGGTCTGGAAACCATCCGCGCCGAGATCCATCGAGGCCTCGATCATCGAGCCCGAGGTGCGGCGGAAGCGGGCAACGGCATTGTTGTAGACGACAACCACGCAGAAGGTGGCGTGGCCGAGCACGATTGTCCAGAACGAGAACGGAATGTCGGCCAGCGCGAAAGCCGAACGCAGCGCAATGCCGGTGATGATGCCGGGCAGCGCGATCGGCAGGATGACCAGCAGCGAAATGGTTTCACGGCCGAAGAATTTCGTCCGTGACACCGCGGCGGCGCACAGCGTGCCGAGAACCAGCGCGATGGCCGTCGAGATGGCGGCGACGCGCACCGAGAGCGACAGCGCTTGCCACACGTCCGGCCGGTTCCAGGTGACGGCGAACCACTGCGTGGTGAGCCCCGGCGGCGGCCAGACGAAGCTCTTCTCTTCGGTCGTGAAGGCATAGACGAAGATCAGCAGGATCGGTAGATGCAGGAACAGCAGGCCGCAGGCCGCAGCGATCTTCAGGCCAAGCGGAGCCGATTGGGCACGGTCAGAGCGCATCGAAGGCCCCCATGCGCTTGGCGCCCCAGAGATAGAAGCCCATGATGACGATCGGCACCACCGTGAAGGCGGCGGCGAGCGGGATGTTGCCGGCCGTGCCTTGCTGCGAATAAACGGCCTGGCCGATGAACAGGCGCGACGTGCCGATGATCTGCGGGATGATGTAGTCGCCCAATGTCAGCGAAAAGGTGAAGATCGAGCCGGCGACGATCCCCGGCAGCGCCAGCGGGAACAGCACATTGCGGAAGGTCTGGCCTGGCGAGGCACCGAGATCGGAAGAGGCCTCGACCAAATTGCCGGGCACGCGCTCGAGGGCTGCCTGCACCGGCAGGATCATGAAGGGCAGCCAGACATAGACGAAGACGATGAAGGTGCCGGTGAAGGACACCGACAGCGAGTTGCCGCCGACGACCGGCAGCGACAGCCACGCATCGAGCAACCACAACAGGTTCAGCTTGGCGAGCAGCCAGGTGAGAATGCCTTCCTTGGCCAGGATCAGTTTCCAGGCGTAGATCTTGACCAGGTAGCTCGACCACAGCGGCAGCATGACGCCGAGATAGAACAGCGCCTTCCAGCGGCCGCGCGCATAGCGCGCCGCGTAGTAGGCGATGGGGAAAGCGACGACGGCCGAGGCCAGGGTCACCAGGGCCGCCATCGTCACCGTGCGCAGGATGATGTCGAGATTGGCGGCCTGCAACAGGTCGCCATAGGTCTTCAACGTGAACTCACGATTGATGAGGCCGGAGAACTCGTCGATCGAGAAAAAGCTCTGCGCCAAAAGAGCGAACAACGAGCCGATGTAGACGATGCCGAGCCACAGGACCGGCGGCAGCAGCATAAGCAGAAGGAGCAGTTGCGGCCTGCGCCAGAAGAGGTCGGAGAGCGCGCCGCGTATGCCGCCGCTGCCGGGCAGGATGGCAGGGGCTGGGCTGGGGTTGAGCGCGGCAATGGTCATGGGGCCGCCGTGTGCTGAAGAGAATTATATGAGAGGCCGCGTTCTGCGTCGCCCCCCTCTGTCCTGCCGGACATCTCCCCCTCACGGGGGGAGATTGGCAATTTCTCGGCCTCGCCAATTCTGCGACGTTGGAAATTGGCGAAACCCGAAAGGGCAGCCAATCTCCCCCCTTGAGGGGGAGATGTCCGGCAGGACAGAGGGGGGTGCTTCGCGCAAGCCTTCATCACACCGGCTCGTCCATCAAATGCAGGCTCTCGCGGTTGAAGGTGAGCACCACCGCCTCGCCTTCCCTGGGCAAGGCCGTGCCGGCAGGCACGATGGCGTGCAATTTCAGACCGTCGGCATCGAGCGCCAGCCTGGTGGTCGCCCCGAGATAGTTAGTTGAGACGAGGCGCGCGGCGACGCCCTCGCCGCTCGCCGCGCGGCCGACGCGGATGGATTCGGGGCGCAGGCTGCCCCAGCCGCGCTGGCCGCAATAACGCTGGACGAAATCCGGCGGCAGCACGTTGGAGGAACCGACGAAATCGGCGACGAAGCGAGTGCTCGGCCGCTGGTAGATATCTTCCGGCGTGCCGATCTGCATGATCCTGCCGTCGTTGAAGACGGCGACGCGATCGGCCATCGACAGCGCCTCGCCCTGATCGTGGGTGACGAAGACGAACGTTATGCCGAGCGCCTTTTGCAGCGACTTCAGCTCTTCCTGCATGTTCTCGCGCAATTTGAGGTCGAGCGCGCCGAGCGGCTCGTCGAGCAGCAGCACCTTGGGCTGGTTGACCAGTGCGCGGGCCAGCGCGACGCGCTGGCGCTGACCGCCGGAAAGCTGGCCGGGGCGGCGGGCGCCGTAGCCGGGCAGCCTGACCAGCGACAGCGCCTCTTCCGCTGCCTTGTGCCGCCCGGCTTTGCCGACGCCCTTGACCATCAAACCATAGGCGACATTGTCGAGCACATCGAGATGCGGGAACAGCGCATAGTCCTGGAAGACGGTGTTGACGTTGCGGCGATAGGGCGGAACACCCTCGGCGCGCTCGCCGAAGATCGAAATCGAACCCGCCGTCGGCTGCTCGAAGCCGGCAATGAGGCGCAGGCAGGTCGTCTTGCCGGAGCCCGACGGCCCGAGCATGGCGAAGAACTCGCCAGGCACGATTTCGAGGTCGACCGTGTCGACGGCGCGCACGCTGCCGAAATGGCGCGAGACTTTTTGAAAGGAAACGGCTGAGGTCATGGAGTGTCCTGATCTGCCGGGCTCATCGATCTCAGGCGGCGCCGCCCCTCATCCGCCTGCCGGCACCTTCTCCCCGTGAAGGACAGGGAAAGGGACGCGCGCCAACGCTGGCGATACCCTCTCCCCGTTCTTCACGGGGAGAGGGTAAGGGTGAGGGGCGGCGCCGGCTTCGGCAAAGTAAGGCTAGGTCACCGCCCGCCGATGACGCCGATATAGTCCGACACCCAGCGGTAATAGGGCACGCACTGGTCGTTCTGGGTGGCGCATTTGGTCACCGGCGTCTTCCAGAACTTGATCTTGTCGAAATTTTCGTAGCCGTTGGTCTTGCAGCCTTCGTCGGTCAGCAGCTCGTTGCCCTTGCAGGCGGCGGGGACGACCGGCAGCGAGCCGAACCAGGCCGAGACGTCGCCCTGCACCTTGGGCGAAAGCGAGTGTTCGAGCCACATATAGGCGCAGTTCGGATGTGCCGCGTCGGCTTCCATCATGGTGGTGTCGGCCCAGCCGGTGACGCCTTCCTCCGGCACGGTCGAGGCTATGGGCTTCTTGGCCGCGATCAGCGTGTTGACCTGGTATGGCCACGAGCCGGAGGCAACCACGCCTTCGTTCTGGAAATCGTCGACCTGGATGGCGGCGTCGTGCCAGTAGCGGCCGACCAGCGTGCGCTGGACGCGCAGCAACTCAAGCGCGGCCTTGTACTGGTCCTCGTTCAACTCATAGGGGTCCTTGATGCCGAGCTCCGGCTTGTGGAACATCAGGTAGTTGGCGGCATCGGCAATGTGGATCGGGCCGTCATAGGCCTGGACGCGGCCCTTGTTGGACTTGCCGTCCGGCAGCTTCATCTCCTCGAAGACGATGTTCCAGCTCTTGGGCGCTTCCTTGAAGACATCGGTATTGTACATCAGCACGTTCGGCCCCCACTGGTAGGGAACGCCGTAATGCACCTTGTCGACGGTGAACCAGGGGGCGTCCTTGATGCGGTCGTCGACCGTCTTCCAACTCGGGATGAGATCGGTATTGATCGGCTGCACGCGCTTGCCGGCAACGAGGCGCAGCGATGCATCGCCCGAAGCGGTGACGAGGTCGAAGCCGCCCTCGTTCATCAGCGAGACCATCTCGTCCGACGTGTTGGCGGTCTTGACGTTGACCTTGCAGCCGCTTTCCTTCTCGAAGGCGGTTACCCAGTCATAGCCCTTGTCGGTTTCGCCACGCTCGATATAGCCCGGCCAGGCGACGATATTGACCTCGCCTTCACCTTTGCCGAGTTCCGTGACCTGAGCGATGGCCTGGCCGGAGAAGGTCAGCGCGACCGTCAATGCAGTGCATGACTTCAGGAATGAATTCATCGTCGATCTCCCATTGATAGGGCCCGCGCTTCGGCGGCGGCTTGTTCCCTGAAGCGAAGTTGCTGTGAAAATCCCGGTTTCGCAAATTCATTTATCAGAAGGGGGATATCGGTTTTTCCGATAGATCAGCGGCCGTTCTTGTCGGGGCGCTGGCGAACCATGCGCTGCGACTGCGCCAGGCCGATGAAATCGCGCGCAGCCTGCGGCAGGCCGGAGCCGCGGCGCCAGACCATCCCGACCTGGACGACGGGTAGGGCACCGGAGACGTCGCGCGATTCGATGCGGTCGCCTTCCAGCGACCACGGCCGGTAGACGAGGTCGGGCAGCAGCGCCACGCCCGCGCCGGTGGCGACAAGGCTGCGCACCGCTTCGACCGAACGGGTGCGGAAGGCGACATGCGGCTTGGCGCCGATTGCCGTCAGCAGCTTGCCGGTGTTCTCCTCGATCTCGTCGACGGTCAGCATGATCAGCGGCTCCGAAGCGATGTCGCCGATGCCGATGATGTCGGCGCCGGCGAGCGGATGCCCGAGCGGCAGCCACAGGCGGTAAGCCGAGACTTCGAGGATTTCGGATTGCAGCGCGGTTCGGTCGCGCAGATTGGACGTGACCATGACCGCGATGTCCAGCTTGCCGCCGATCAGCAGATGCTCGAGATAGTCGCCATTGTCCTCGATTGCCGAGACCTCGACGCCGGGATAGGCACGGCGGTAGCGGGCAAGCAGGTCCGACAGCACATAGCCGGCGACCAGCGAGGTGACGCCGAGCTGCAGCCTGCCGCCCGCTGTCGCCTGCTCGCCGAGGAAGGCGCGGCGCGCATCGGACACATCGGCCAGGATCTTGGTGGCATGACGCAGGAACTGGTGGCCCTTGTGGGTGATGTTGAGGCCGCGCGGATGGCGGTCGAACAATTCGACGCCGAGGTCGCCTTCGAGCTCCTTGATCGCTTCGGTGACCGAGGATTGCGAAATGGAGAGGTTCTGCGCGGCACCCGACACCGTGCCCTGCTCGGCGACGGCGATGAAGAACTGCAACTGGCGGATGGTGAAAGCCATGGCCCGGACTAAACACGGCGGAGACGACGCTGGGAAGTGGAACGGATCGGCAACTTGACGGCCCCAGAATCGTAACTAAATAAGTTACATGAAACGCAACAGCCGGCTGTCTTCCACCTTGCACATTCTGGTCCACATGGCCGAGAAGCCCGAGCGGGCGCTGACCTCGGAGCAGCTTGCCACCTTCATCCATACCAATCCGGTCGTGGTGCGCCGCACCATCGCCGGATTGCGGGATGCCGGCATCGTCACCTCGTCACGCGGACACGGCGGCGGCTGGCTGCTCGGGCGCCCGCCCGACGAGATCTCGCTGGCCGAAATCAGCGCCGCGCTTGGCGAGACGCTGCTGCCGTTCGGCACCGAGCCGGAGAGCCCCGGCTGCCTTGTCGAGCAGGCCGTCATCGCCGTCCTCGACGATTTTCGCATCGCGGCGGAGAAGCTGCTGGCGGAAAAGCTCAGCCGTATCACGCTGGCCGACCTGACCGCCGACTTCCGCCGCCGTTACGACCTCATCGGAGTCTCCAGCCATGCAGTATGATCTTGCCGTCGTCGGCGGCAGCTTTGCCGGCCTGTCCGCTGCCATCCAGGCGGCCCGGGCCCGGCGCAACGTCCTGGTGATCGACGCCGGCCAGCCCCGAAATCGGTTCGCCGCGCATTCGCACGGCTTCCTCGGCCAGGACGGGCGCACGCCAGGCGCCATCCTGGAGGAGGCAAGACGGCAGTTGCTAGCCTATCCGACGGCTCGCCTTGTCAACGGACGTGCGGACAAGGCGGTCGCCAATAGCAGCAGCGACTTCGAAATCAGCACAGAGGGCGGCGAGACCTTTGGCGCCGCGCGGCTGGTTCTGGCCACCGGCGTGCGCGACATCCTGCCGGAAGTTCCCGGGCTTGCCGAGCAGTGGGGCAAGACCGTGCTGCACTGCCCCTATTGCCACGGCTACGAGGTTTCCGGCGGGCCGCTTGGCGTGCTGGCGACCGGGCCCATGTCCCTGCATCAGGCGCAGTTGATCGCCGACTGGGGCGACGTCACGCTGTTCGGCAATCGCCTGATCGAGCCCGATGCCGAACAGATGTCTGCCCTGGAAGGCAAGAATGTGAGGTTCGAACCCGCTGCGGTCGCCGAACTGCGGGAGGATGGCACGGGCGGCTTGACGGTGATCCTCGACGACGGCCGAAAGGCCGGGGTTCGCGCGATATTCACCGCGCCGCGCAATAGCATGGCGAGCCCGATGGCCGAACAGCTCGGTTGCGGCTTCACGGACGGTCCCCTTGGCCCGGTGATATCAATCGATGACAGGCAGCAGACGACGGTTCCCGGCGTCTACGCCGCCGGGGACGCGTCACGCGCGATGCACAACATCGCCTTCGCCGTATCGGGCGGCGCCTTCGCCGGCATATGCGCCCACCAGTCGCTGGTATTCGGTTAGCTCAGGCTGCCTCGCCCGCGACGCTGAGCCGCGCGCCGGCCTGCGCCAGGCCAGCAGCGATGTCGCGCGGCGGCGGCCGGTCGGTGGCGAGCTCGGAAAAGCCATCGAAGCCGCAGACCTGGACCAGGCCTTGGCGCCCGAACTTGGAATGATCGGTGACGACGAGCGAACGCTGGCCGCGCGACAGCACCATGCGGGCGAACTCGGCCTCGTCGAGATCGTAATCCATGACACCCGTCACCGCATCGACGGCACCCGTCGAGATCACCGCATGGCTGACCGAGAAGCGGCTGACGAAGTCGATGGCCGAGGCGCCGAAGGCGGCGCCGGAATCGCTGCGCAGCTCACCGCCGGCCATGTAGACCTTGTTGCCGTTGACGGTGGCCAGCGTGCGGGCGATGTCGGATGAGTTGGTGACGACCGTCAGCCGCCGATGGCCGAGCAGTTCACGCGCCAGGAACGAGGTGGTCGTTCCCGTGTCGAGCATGATCGATTCGCCGTCGCGGATGGTGGCGGCGACCATGCGGGCGATGAGGCGCTTGGCCTCGGCGTTCTCGCGCATGCGCCGTTCGAACGGCGCTTCGCCGATCGTCGACGGCAGGCCGACGGCGCCATGCATCTTCAGGAGCGAGCCGTCGCTGGTGAGGGGCTTGACGTCGCGGCGCACGGTCTCCAGCGAAACGCCCAGCCGGTCGGCCAGGCTGGCAATGGTGACGGTGCCTTCCTCCTGCAGAAACCGCAGGATTTCGCCGTGCCGCTTGGAATGGCTCATCGGGTCATTTCCAGTCGCGCCATGATGCAGTGACCGCTTCTATGGCAAATCTGCCGCATATTACAAGGAATCTCGAAAGAATACGGGCAGGAAAGCAGAAAAAGCCACAGAATCTCGTTGACAACGTGGCTTACCCGGCGTGACACTGATGCCGTGTCAGGCTCGCACTGCCACGGAAAAGCGATAGCGGAGCCTGATCCGAATTTGTGTGCCCCAAGGTCTGGAAACTGCCTGACGCGAGGGCGACTGGAAGAATTTTCTCATCCGCGGGGGCGGATGCCGGCCTCGAAGAGCCCGGCACGTGGGGCTCGTCGGTGCGGCGCGGGATACCGATCCCGAATGCCGCGCCGGCGAGGTCTTTGCCAGAACGAGCGTCCGGACAAACGGCGGGTCGTCACGGCGGCGCCGCCCCGTCGGCGCCTTGCCGTACGAAGGGCGAATTCATGACGGCCGAGGACCGCATCCGCGCCCTGCCTTGCTGGACAGGCAGCGTCGAGATCGAGCCGCTGCCCGGCGGGCTGAGCAATGCCAATTATCGGGTTAAGGACGCCGCCGGGAGGCATGTCGTGCGTTTCGGCAGGGACTATCCCTTCCACCACGTCTTTCGCGAGCGTGAGGTGATGACCGCACGCGCCGCGCATGCCGCCGGTTTCGCGCCGGCGGTCCGCCATGCCGAACCCGGCATTCTCGTGACGGAGTATCTCGGCGCCAAGACCTGCCTGGCTGAGGACGTGCGCGCCAATCTCGGCCGTGTCGCCGCCCTGATGCGCGGCTTCCACCGCGAGATGCCCAACCACGTCTCCGGTGCCGGCTTCATGTTCTGGGTGTTCCACGTCATCCGCGACTATGCGCGCACGCTGGAGGACGCCGGCAGCCGCAAGGCGAGCGACCTGCCGCGTCTGCTGATGCTGGCCGACGAGCTCGAACGCGCCCAGAAACTGCTGCCGATCGTGTTCGGCCACAATGATCTTTTGCCGGCGAATATTCTCGACGACGGCAGCAGGCTATGGCTGATCGACTTCGAATATGCCGGCTTCAATACCGCGATGTTCGACCTTGCCGGCGTCGCCTCGAACGCCGGCATGAGCGACGAGGAATCCTTCGCCTTCCTGACCGCTTATTTCATGAAGGAGCCGGATGAGGCGATCCGCCGCTCGCATGCGGCCATGCAATGCGCCTCCCTGCTGCGCGAGGCGATGTGGAGCATGGTTTCGGAACTCTACCTCGACGTGCCCGGCATCGACTACGTCGCCTACACGGAAGAGAACCTGACGCGGCTCGACGCCGCGCTGGAAAACTACCGGACAAAATACGGGACCTGAATTCATGACCTTGCCAACCCAGGCAGCGATCGTCGTCATCGGCGGCGGCATTATCGGCTGCTCGACGGCCTACCATCTGGCCCGCGACCACAAGGCAGATGTGGTGCTGCTCGAACAGGGCAAGCTGACCTCGGGCTCGACCTGGCACGCCGCCGGCCTGGTCGGGCAGCTGCGCTCGTCGGCCTCGATCACCCGCGTGCTCAAATATTCGGTCAACCTCTACAAGGGGCTGGAGGCCGAGACCGGCCTTGCCACCGGCTGGAAGATGAGCGGGTGCCTGCGCCTTGCCACCAATGCCGACCGCTGGACCGAGTACGAGAGGCTGGCGACGACAGCCAAGAGCTTTGGCATGGACATGCAATTGCTGTCGCCGGCGGAGGTCAAGAACATGTGGCCGCTGATGGAAACCGGCGATCTCGTCGGCGCTTCCTGGCTGCCGACCGACGGTCAGGCGAGCCCATCCGACGTCACCCAGTCGCTGGCCAAGGGCGCGCGCATGCATGGCGCAAGGCTTTACGAGGAAGTGCGCGTCACCGGCTTCGAGATCAAAGGCGGCCGCATCATTGCGGTGAAGACCAACATGGGCGACATCGCCTGCGACAAGGTGGTGAACTGCGCAGGACAATGGGCACGGCAGGTTGGCGCCATGGCCGGCATCAACGTGCCGCTGCAGCCGGTGAAGCACCAATTTATCGTCACCGAGAAGATCGACGAGCTAGCGACCGATGTCCCGACCATCCGCGACCCGGACCGGCGCACCTATTTCAAGGAAGAGGTCGGCGGGCTGGTGATGGGCGGCTATGAGCCAAACCCGCAGGCCTGGACGACTGATCTCCCCGGAGGCGACGTGCCCAATGACTGGGAGTTCCGGCTGTTCGACGACGACTATGATCATTTCGAACAGCATATGAGCCAGGCGATCGCGCGCGTGCCGGCGCTGGAAACCGTCGGCGTCAAGCAGATGATCAACGGGGCCGAGAGTTTCACGCCGGACGGCAATTTCATCCTCGGCGTGGCGCCCGAATGCGCCAACATGTTCGTCGGCGCCGGCTTCAACGCCTTCGGCATCGCTTCGGGCGGCGGCGCCGGCTGGGTGCTGGCGCAATGGGTGGTCGATGGCGAGGCGCCGTTCGATCTGTGGGTCGTCGACATCAGGCGCTTTTCCAGCCTGCACCGCGACCGGCACTGGGTCCGCGAGCGCACGCTGGAAGCCTATGGCAAGCACTACACGATCGGCTTTCCACATGAGGAGTATATTTCCGGCCGGCCGCGCATCGTTTCGCCACTGTACAACAGGCTGAAACAGCATCGCGCCGTGTTCGGTTCGAAGCTCGGCTGGGAGCGGCCGAACTGGTTCGCCCCCGAAGGCGTCGAGCCGCGTGACGTCTATTCCATGGGCCGGCAGAACTGGTTTTCAGCCGTCGGCGACGAACATCGCCATGTGCGCGAGAAGGTCGGCATCTTCGACCAGTCGTCCTTCGCCAAATACGAACTGACCGGGCCCGACGCGCCGAAGGCGCTGGACTGGATCTGCGCCAATGACGTCAACAAGCCGGCCGGCCGGCTGACCTATACGCAGCTTCTCAACACGCGCGGCGGCATAGAGGCCGATCTCACCGTGTCGCGGTTCGGCGAGGACAGGTTCTATATCGTTACCGGCACGGGCTTCCGCACCCATGACTTGTCCTGGATCAGCGACCATGTCGAAAAGGAGCTCGACATCACGCTCACCGACGTCACCGAGGATTTCGGCACGCTGTCGCTGATGGGACCGCGCGCCCGCGAAGTGCTGGCCGGCGTGACCGATGCCGACGTTTCCAACAGCGGTTTCCCATTCGGCCATGCCCGCGAGATTGTCGTTGCCGGCCACACCGTGCGGGCGTTGCGCGTCACCTATGTCGGGGAACTCGGCTGGGAGCTGCACGTGCCGATCTCCGCAACCGGCGAGATCTTCGACGCGTTGATGTCGGCAGGCAAGCAACATGATATCCGCCCGGTCGGCTACCGGGCCCTGGAATCGCTGCGACTGGAAAAGGGCTATCGCGCCTGGGGCTCCGATATCACCCCCAACGACACGCCGCTGGAAGCCGGCCTCGGCTGGGCGGTGAAGCTTCGCAAGAACACGGATTTCGTAGGGCGGCGCGCCTTGGAGAAAATCACTGGCGGGCCATTGAAGAAGCGTTTCGCCGGCTTCACGGTCGACGATCAGGACGTCGTGCTCGTCGGGCGCGAGACGATCCTGCGCAATGGCGAGCCGGTCGGCTATCTCAGCAGCGGCGGCTATGGCTACACCGTGGAGAAGAACATCGGCTACGGCTATGTGCGCAATGCCGACGGCGTGAGCGACGATTTTCTCGCCTCGGGCCGCTATGAGCTGGTCGTGGCGATGCAGCGCACGCCGGCAAAGATCCATCTCGAGCCGATGTATGATCCGGCCGGGAACAGGATCAAAGCCTGATCAGTTCACACGCAAGGCGAGGCAGCGGCTGGGCACCGTGTCGGCCTCGCCCGGCATCGAGACGTACGGGCGCGTTTCCTCGATGCGGGTGACCAGCCCCTGCGCCTCCAGCTCCGCGACCCGCGCGTTAAAGCCCAGATCCCAGATCGTATTCTTGACCGTCAGCACGATCACGCCGCCCGGCCGGCAGATGCGGATCAGTTCGTCCAGCCCTTCGGCACCGACATGGCCCGAGGTAAAGACGCCGGCCGAGATCACCCCGGCATAGGCATTGTCGGCAAAGGGCAGCGGCCCGCCAAGCGCCAGGCAATGCAGGGCCGAATAGACGCCCTTGCGCTCTGCCTGATCCAGCATGCCTTGCGAGATGTCGAGCGCCTCGACCTCGGGATAGCCGGCAATGTCGAGCCATTCGCCGATGAGCCCGGTGCCGGCCCCGGCATCGAGCAGCGGGGCCGAGCCACGCGGCAGATGCCTTGCCAGCAAGGCCAGGCAGATGGTGGGATGACGATAGCCGGCGGCCGACATGTCGCTGTCGTAGGTCTGCGACCAACGGTCATAGAGCGCCGCCACGTCTTTCGGGCGCTTGGCCGCGTAGGCA
Organism: Mesorhizobium sp. B1-1-6; assembly: GCF_006443035.1. Classification (NCBI taxonomy): domain Bacteria; kingdom Pseudomonadati; phylum Pseudomonadota; class Alphaproteobacteria; order Hyphomicrobiales; family Phyllobacteriaceae; genus Mesorhizobium; species Mesorhizobium sp. B1-1-6. Next base: position 352,614 of record NZ_VFWR01000003.1, read on the forward strand.
GCGCCAAGCGCGCCCTTATGCTTGCTGTCGGTCACTTTCGTCCTGTCCGCCATGCCCTAAATTGGTCTCGCACGAATGATAGCCAAAGCACGAATTTTGTGGAACCGTCTCTGCGACAAATAACAGCGGGGGAGCGGGCATGACAATGGACGAGGCACGGACAAAACTTGCCGCCATTCCCATGCTGGCCGGCTATAACGGGACGCTGGAGCGGCTTGGCGGCCTCACCAACCTGGTTTTCAAGGCCGGGGACTTCTGCCTGCGCATTCCAGGCAAAGGCACCGAGGAATATATCAACCGCGCCAATGAGGCGGTGGCGGCGCGCGAGGCGGCTAAGGCAGGCGTCAGCCCCGAGGTGCTACATGTCGATCCGGGCACCGGCGTGATGGTGACGCGCTTCGTCGCCGGCGCCGTGACGATGTCGCCGGAAAAATTCAGGGTTCGGCCGGGCAGCCCGGCGCGTGCGGGAGAGGCCTTCCGCAAGCTGCATTCGTCCGGTGCGGCGTTTCCGTTCCGTTTCGAACTGTTCGCGATGATCGATGACTATCTCAAGGTGCTGTCGACCAATGAGGTCGCCCTGCCCGCTGGCTATCATGACGTGGTGCGCGAGGCCGGTGGCGTGCGCGCGGCGCTGTCGGCCCACCCGCTGCCCGTCGTCGCCTGTCATTGCGACCCGCTGTGCGAGAATTTCCTCGATGCGGGTGACAGGATGTGGATAGTCGACTGGGAATATTCAGGAATGAACGATCCGCTCTGGGATCTTGGCGACCTCTCCGTCGAAGGCAAGTTCGATGCCGCGCAGGACGAGGAGATGATGCGCGCCTATTTCGGCGGCGAGGCGAAACCGGCGGAGCGCGGCCGCATCGTCATCTACAAGGCGATGTGCGACCTGTTGTGGACGCTGTGGGGACTGATCCAACTCGCCAATCACAATCCTGTCGACGATTTTCGGGCCTATGCCGACGGCCGCTTCGCACGCTGCAAGGCGCTGATGGAGACGCCGGAATTTTCGCGGCACCTGGCAGCGATCCGCGAGGGCTAATTCACACCCTTCGGCACGTTTTCAGGCGGCACCGTCGTGTCGACCACTTTCTGGCGGTGGAAGATGAACAGGCCAGCCAGCACGACGATGCCCGAGCCGATGAGGATGCGCGAGCCGGGAACGTCGCCGAAGAACGCCAGCCCGAAGACCACCGCCCATAGAAGCAGCGTGTAGTGCAGCGGCGCCAGCGTCGAGGCCGGCGCCAGCTTGAGCGCCCGCGTGATCATCAGATGGGCGCCGCAGGAGACGATGCCGAGCAGCAGCATGGCGCCGAAATCGAGCGCCGACGGCGTCTGCCAGGCGCCGATGGTCAGGGCGCCGCCGACCAGCAGCGTGCCGATGGTCTGCCATGTCACCAGATTGGTGTCGCTGGTGCCGCGCAAACGCCGGTTGAGGATGATGGCGAAAGCGAAGGCAATGCTGCCCGCCAGCGCGAAGCCCGACGACAGCGAGAAAGCCGCCGAGGAGGGCTTGAGCATGATCAGCACGCCGCAGAAGCCGAGCAGGATCGCCATCCAGCGGCGCCAGCCGACCTTCTCGCCAAGCAGGAGATGCGAGAGTGCCGCCACATAGATCGGCCCGGCCATATAGAAGCTCATCACATCCGCAAGCGGCAGATAGACGACGGCGGCATAGAAGAGCCCGGTATCGAGCGTGGTCATGATGACGCGCAGGACCTGCAATTCGGGCCTTTCCATGCGGAACAGCTTGGCGGCGCCCTGGTGGGCGATCATCGGACCGAGCACGAAAAACGCGCCGATCGACCTGATCAGAACCACCTGGCCGACGGAAAAGCTGGCGACCAGCCATTTGCCCATGGCGTCGTTGAGTGCAAACAGGAAGTCGCCGGCCAGCATCAGCAGAATGCCGGCCAGAAGCACGTTCCTGATTGTGGTATTCTGCGCCACGGGTTGCGTCATGCCGATCCCTTGCCTGTCCAGGCCGCGTCGTAGACGGAAGCGGCCGTTTTGACGAGGAGAAATCCGGGAATCGGCAAGGCCAGCGCCGGAAATCGGCTGGGTCTAGGACGATACGTGCCGCCGGTTCACCAATGCCGGCCTGCCGGGGATGGCAAGCCTGGTGTCCTGCCTGGTTCGTTCCGCCACCACTTTGCCCCTGGCGATGACGCAAATGCGTTCGGGGCGCAGGCGAATGGCCTCGACCGGATTGCCGGCGTCGAGGACGACCAGGCTGGCGCGCTTGCCGACGGCGAGGCCTAGATGATCGAGCCCCATGATGGCGGCATTGACGTTAGTGACCATGTCGAAACAGCGCGCCATGTCGGCCGGGCTCGACATCTGGGCGACGTGAAGCCCCATGAAGGCGACGTCGAGCATGTCGGCGGTGCCCAGCGAATACCAGGGATCGAGCACGCAATCCTGGCCCCACCCGACGCGGATGCCCAGCGCCAGCATCTCCTTGACCCGGGTCATGCCGCGGCGCTTGGGAAACGCGTCGTGGCGCCCCTGCAGCATGATGTTGATCAAAGGATTGGGTATGGCGGAGACGCCTGCCTCGGCAATCAGCGGCAGGAGTTTCGAGACGTAGTAATTGTCCATCGAATGCATCGAGGTGAGATGCGAGCCGGCCACCTTGCCCTGAAGGCCGAGGCGCTGCGTCTCATAGGCCAGTTGCTCGATGTGGCGCGACAGCGGGTCGTCGGTCTCGTCGCAATGCAGGTCGACCATCAGGCCGCGTTTTGCCGCGATCTCGCAAAGCTCGGTCACCGAGCGCGTGCCGTCGGCCATGGTGCGCTCGAAATGCGGAATACCGCCGACGACATCGACGCCCAGATCCAGCGCGCGGATGGTGTTTTCCCGTGCCCCGGGCGAGCGGTAGAGCCCATCCTGCGGAAAGGCGACCAATTGCAGGTCGATATAGGGCGCCACCGTCTTCTTGACGTCGAGCAGGGCTTCGACCGCCAGCAGCCTGTCGTCACAGACATCGACATGGGTGCGGATGGCGAGCAATCCCATCGACACCGCCCAGTCGCAATAGGCGAGCGCGCGATCGCGCACCGCCTCATGCGTCAGGAGCGGCTTCAGTTCGCCCCACAGAGCAATGCCTTCGAGCAGCGTGCCCGAGGCGTTTATCCGCGGAATGCCGTAGGAGAGCGTCGCATCCATATGGAAGTGCGGGTCGACGAACGGCGCAGAGACCAGATTGCCCCGCGCGTCGATCGTCGTGCCGGCGTTGCCATCGAGCTTCGGCTCGATCGTCGCGATCGTCTCGCCGACGATGCCGATGTCGGCAACCCTGCCGTCAGGCAATGTGCCGCCGCGAACGATAAGGTCGAAATCCATCTGTGTCGTCCCCGAAGAATCAGCACCTGTCGGCTGCCGCCGTGATCGCGGCGGGCGAAAAATCTTGCCACGTGGCGCCGCCTCTCATCCGCCTGCCGGCACCTTCTCCCCGTATAGAGACGGGGAGAAGGGAGATGCTGCGACCTCGCCGCCATTTTTGCAACGTCTACAATTGGCGAAATCTTTGGTTATAGCCCTTTCTCCCCGTCACTTACGGGGAGAAATGTCCGGCAGGACAATGAGGGGCAGCACGAACCTGGCCGATTCGAGCCCTACTCCGGAACGTGCCTCACCGCACCCTTGTCGGCGCTGGTGGCGAAGGCGGCGTAGGCGCGCAACGCGGTCGTCACCTTGCGCTTGCGTTTTTCTTCGGGCTTCCAGGCCAGGGCGCCCTTGGCCGCCATCGCCGCCCGGCGGCTGGCGAGCTCCTCATCGCTCACGGCGAGGCGGATCGAGCGGTTGGGGATGTCGATCTCAATCGTGTCGCCTTCCCGCACCAGCCCGATCGTGCCGCCTTCCGCGGCTTCCGGCGAGACATGGCCGATCGAGAGCCCCGATGTGCCGCCGGAGAAGCGCCCGTCCGTGATCAGCGCGCAAGCCTTGCCCAAGCCCTTCGATTTCAAATAGCTGGTCGGATAGAGCATTTCCTGCATGCCGGGGCCGCCGCGCGGTCCTTCATAGCGGATGACGACGACGTCGCCGGCCTTGATCTCGTTCGACAGGATCGCCTTGACCGAGGCATCCTGGCTTTCGAACACCCGCGCCGGGCCGGTGAATTTCAGGATCGACTCGTCGACGCCGGCCGTCTTCACGATGCAGCCGTCGAGCGCCAGGTTGCCCTTGAGCACGGCAAGGCCGCCGTCTTTGGAAAAAGGCGTCTTCGCCGAGCGGATAACGCCCGTCTCGCGGTCCAGATCGAGCTCGTCCCAGCGACGATCCTGGCTGAAGGCGACCTGCGTCGGCACGCCGCCGGGCGCGGCGAGGAAGAAATCTCGCACGTTCTGGCTTGAGGTGCGCGAAATATCCCAATGATCGAGCGCCTCGCCGAGGCTTGATGTGTGCACGGTCGGCAGGTCGCGGTTGATCAGTCCGGCTTGGTCGAGCTGGCCGAGGATCGCCATGATGCCGCCGGCGCGGTGGACGTCCTCCATGTGCACGTCGGACTTGGCCGGCGCCACCTTGCACAGCACGGGCACCCTGCGCGACAGCCGGTCGATGTCCTCCATGGTGAAGCCGACCTCACCCTCATGCGCCGCGGCCAGGATGTGCAGCACGGTGTTGGTCGACCCGCCCATCGCGATGTCGAGCGTCATGGCGTTCTCGAACGCGCCTTTTGAAGCGATGCTGCGCGGCAGCGCCGTCTCGTCGTCCTGCTCGTAATAGCGTTGGGCGAGATCGACGATCAAGTGTCCGGCCTCGACGAACAGCCGCTTGCGGTCGGCGTGCGTCGCCAGTGTCGAACCGTTGCCCGGCAGCGACAGGCCGAGCGCTTCGGTCAGGCAGTTCATCGAATTGGCGGTGAACATGCCCGAGCAGGAACCGCAGGTCGGGCAGGCGGAGCGCTCGATGACCTTGACGTCCTCGTCGGAGATCTTGTCGTCGGCGGCGGCGACCATGGCGTCGACCAGGTCGAGCGCCTGCGCCTTTCCGGCGAGCACCACCTTGCCGGCTTCCATCGGCCCGCCGGAGACGAAGACGGTCGGGATGTTGAGGCGCAGCGAGGCCATCAGCATGCCAGGCGTGATCTTGTCGCAATTGGAGATGCAGACCATGGCGTCGGCGCAGTGGGCGTTGACCATGTACTCGACGGAATCGGCGATCAGCTCGCGCGACGGCAGCGAATAGAGCATGCCGTCATGGCCCATGGCGATGCCGTCATCGACGGCGATGGTGTTGAATTCCTTGGCGACGCCGCCGGCCTTCTCGATCTCGCGCGCGACCAGCTGGCCGAGATCCTTCAGGTGGACGTGGCCCGGCACGAACTGGGTAAAGGAGTTGACCACGGCGATGATCGGCTTGCCGAAATCGCTGTCCTTCATGCCGGTGGCGCGCCAGAGGCCGCGGGCGCCGGCCATGTTGCGGCCATGGGTGGTGGTGCGGGAGCGATAGGCAGGCATGAACTTTCCTTAGCTGGCTGGCTGCGCCCGATGTGGAGCGTCGCGGCCCTGAATATGGATCGCAGGCGTTATAGACCGGCAATTATTGTCTGGCCACATTTTTGCAATGCGCCAGATTCTCCAGAAAAATTCAGAGTTTGCGAAAAAAATCGCCTGCTCTGTCGGATCGCCTGCCGGACGCCCGTCCTTGGATCAACGGCAAGGGAGTGGGACCATTTTCTCAGACAGCCGTTCCATTGTAGCAGCAAGAAGCAACCGAGGAGCACGACATGCAAAAGATCACCACCTGCCTGTGGTTCGATGGACAGGCCGAAGAGGCGATGAACCACTATGTCTCCATCTTCAAGAATTCGAAGGTGCTGAGCGTCATGCGTTGGCCCAAGGGCCACGCCGATGAAGGCAAAGTGCTGCTGACCACGTTCGAGCTCGACGGCGTGCCGTTCCAGGCACTCAACGGCGGACCGCAATTCAAATTCAATGAGGCGATGTCACAGTCGATCGACTGCAAGACGCAGGAAGAGGTCGACTATTTCTGGGAGAGGCTCACCGAGGGCGGCGAGCCGGGCCCCTGCAGCTGGCTGAAGGACAAGTTCGGCGTCTCCTGGCAGGTGGTGCCGGAACAGCTGCCGCGCCTGCTCCAGGATCCGGACCGGGAAAAGGCCGGCCGGGTGATGAGTGCGATGATGAAGATGGGCAAGATCGACATCGCCAAGATCGAAGAGGCGGCGAAGGGGTGAGAAGTGGTCCGCGTAAGCGGACGGAAAGCCAATTGATTGGCTTTTCCGAGCTTCGAACGCCCTGAGCCTGCGAAGGGCAGGGCTGTCCATTGATTTTTGAGGCCGGCGCTGCCCCTCATCCGCCCTTCGGGCACCTTCTCCCGTGAACGGGGAGAAGGGAAGACCGCCCCTCAAGCCGCCTTGTCGCGGACCTGATAGTCCTTGATCGTGGCGAAGCGGATCGCTTTCCAGCGCTCGGCTTCGTAGTTCAGCGAGAAGGCGTGCTGGGCGAGGAACACCGGGTCGTTGTCGAGGTCGCGGGCGATGTCGCCGCGATGGGCTTCGATGAAGCGCTGCACTTCCGTCTTGTCGTCAGCCGAGATCCAGCGGCAGACTGAAAAACGCGACATCTCGAATTCGACCGGCAGCGTGTATTCGAAGTTCAGCCGCTCCTTCAGCACGTCGAGCTGCAGCGCACCGACGACGCCGACGATGGCCGGCGAGCCGTCTTCCGGCGAAAACAGCTGCACGACGCCCTCCTCCGCCATCTGGTGCAGCGCCTCCTTCAGCTTCTTGGCCTTCATCGCATCACCGAGCCGCACACGACGCAGGATTTCCGGGGCGAAGTTCGGCACGCCGCGGAACAGGATTTCCTCGCCCTCGGTCAGCGTGTCGCCGATGCGCAGCGTGCCGTGGTTGGGGATGCCGACGACGTCGCCGGCAAAGGCCTCGTCGGCGGTGACGCGGGTGCGGGCGAAGAAGAATTGCGGCGCAGACAGGCTCATCGGCTTGCCGGTGCGCACCAGCTTGGCCTTCATGCCGCGCTCGAGCTTGCCCGAGCAGACGCGCACGAAGGCGATGCGGTCGCGGTGGTTGGGATCCATGTTGGCCTGGATCTTGAAAACGAAGGAGGTCATCTTGTCCTCGGTCGCCTCCACCATCCGGGTGTCGGCATCCTGCGCGCGCGGCGGCGGCCCGAAAGCGCCGAGCGCCTCGATCAGGTCGCGCACGCCGTAATTGCGCAGCGCCGAGCCGAAATAGACCGGCGTCAGATGGCCCTCGCGAAAGGCGTCGATGTCGAGCGGACGGCAGGCTTCGCGCGCGAGTTCCAGCTCCTCGATGAAGGCCTCGCGCTCGTTTTCCGGCAACAGGCCGGCGACGCGGTTGGAATCGGGACCGTTGACCGGAGTGCGTTCCTTCTCGTCATCGCCCTTGCGCACGGCGTTCAGCGCCAGGTGGTAAGTGCCCGAAAACGTCCTGCCGCGGCCGATCGGCCAGGTGATGGGCGCGGTATCGAGCGCCAGCTTCTGCTCGATTTCGTCCAGTATCTCGAAGGGATCGCGGCTCTCGCGGTCCATCTTGTTGACGAAGGTGATGATCGGGATGTCGCGCAGCCGGCAGACCTCGAACAGCTTCAGCGTGCGCGGCTCGATGCCCTTGGCGGCGTCGATGACCATGACCGCTGAGTCGACCGCCGACAGCGTGCGGTAGGTGTCGTCGGCGAAATCCTCGTGGCCGGGCGTGTCGAGCAGATTGAAGACATTGTCCTCATACTCGAACGTCATCACCGAGGTGACGACCGAAATGCCGCGTTCGCGCTCGATCTTCATCCAGTCCGATCGGGTCTGGATGCGGTCCTTCTTGGCCTTGACCTCGCCGGCAAGCTGGATGGCGCCACCGAACAGCAGCAGCTTTTCGGTGAGCGTCGTCTTGCCGGCGTCCGGGTGGGCGATGATCGCGAAAGTACGGCGGCGCGATACCGCCTGTTCGATGTCTTCAGCCAATTTATGGAATCCTGTCTGTGGCGCGGGCTTCTAGCAGCGCTTTCCCGGCCTGTCGAACAGATTTGCCCGGATTGGTCCGCCGGCTCTTGAGATAGGGACGACGCGATGGCATCAGAAGACCTGTTCGATGGAGATCCTGCATGAGCAAGAAAGTGATCGTCATCGGCGCCGGCATCATCGGCGCCTCGATCGCCTGGCACCTGGCCAAGGCGGGCGCGCAGGTGACGGTCATTGCCGACAGCGCTGCCGGCGGCGTGGCGACGCCGAACTCGTTTGCCTGGATAAATGCCAGCTGGGGCAATCCGGAACCGTATTTCCGGCTGCGCATCCGCTCCATGGCGGAATGGTCGCGGCTGGCGCAGGACCTGCCCGGCCTTCCGCTCGCCTGGTGCGGCGGGCTGTGCTGGGACTTGCCGGCGGACAAATTGGAGGCCTATGCGGCGGAGCATTCGTCCTGGGGTTATGGCATCAGGCGGGTCGACCGCGCCGGCGCGGTCGGCATCGAGCCCAATCTCGCCGGGCTTCCCGACTTTGCCTTACATGTCGCCGAGGAGGGTGTCGCCGAGCCGGTCGCAGCGACGAACGCGCTGCTGGCCGACGCCGAACGGCGCGGTGCGCGCTTCGTCTCCAGCACGGTTACAGCGCTTGTTCAGACCGGGGGCAGGACGACGGGCGTGGACACCGCCCATGGCCTGCTCGCCGCCGACGAGGTGGTGATCGCGGCTGGCGTCGGCTCGCCAGAGATTGCCGCGACGGCCGGCATAAGGCTACCGATCGAAATGCCGCCCGGCCTGATCGTCCATTCGCGGCCTTACAAAAAATTGCTCAACGGGCTGGTGCTGACCGAGCGGCTGCACATGCGCCAGACGGCGCAAGGCCGCATCATCGCCGGATCAGATTTCGGCGGTGCCGATCCGGGGATGGATGCGGCGGCGACGGCGCGCGAGCTGTTTGCGGCGCTGCAGGCCATGCTGCGCGGCCGTGACGGCCTGGAGCTCGATTTCCATACGCTCGGTTACCGGCCGACGCCGATCGACGGCTTCCCGATCATCGGCCGCGCCGAGGGCATGGACGGCCTCTATATCGCGGTCACGCATTCCGGCATCACGCTGGCGCCGGCGGTCGGCTTGTTCGCCGCGCGCGAAATCCTCGACGGCGAGCGTGATCCATTGCTGGCGCCCTATGGGTTGGATCGATTCGCTCAATAGCTTGGTGGACGGCTCTCTACGGCAATTCGCGCCGCGAGGAGGCTACCCGGCCAACGCCAGCTTCGCGGGGGCCGGCGCAAACGGCTGAATATTCATGCCATCCCTGGTCATGGTGATGAAGCTCGATGGCGGGATCGCCTGCCAGTCGCCGCCTTCACGGTCGAAGGGTTCGGAGACGATGCAGCGGCCGCCGCCCTTGGAGGCGGTATAGAGGGTGGGCGCGTGGTCGTCCGTGGCGTAGCGGACCGCGTGGAGCGCCTGCCCGTCGGAAAGGGCGGCCGTCAGCTTCAGCGCCGGCTCGATGCCGGCACGCCGCGAAGCCTCCAGCACGCGGCTGGTGGCACGGGCGACGGCGCCTTGCGGATCGGCGGCCAACCCTTCGTCGATCATCAGGAGAAAAAACAGCTCGGAATCGGTGGTGCCCTCGCGCTGGTCGAAGACGGCGTCGGACAGCGAATTTTCCAGCGCGCGGCGGATCTTCTCGAAGCCGCCGATCTGGCCGTTGTGCATGAACGACCAAGGGCCCGAGATGAAGGGATGGCAATTCATGCGGCTGGTGGCGCCGCCGGTCGAGGCGCGCACATGGGCGAGAAACAATCCGGATTTGATCTGTCGGCACAAGCTCTTCAGATTGGGATCGGACCAGGCCGGCAGGATGTCGCGGTAGAGGCCGGGCTCGGGCCGGTCGCCATACCAGGCAAGGCCGAAACCATCGCCATTGGTCGGCGACTTGGCTTCCTCGGCGCAATGGCTCTGGGCGATCAGCGAGTGGCAGGGCGCCGTGAGGATGTTTTCGAGGAAGACCGCTTCACCGAGATAGGCCGCCCACCGGCACATCGCTTCGTCCGTTCCTAGGCGCGGTCCGGAAGGGCCTCGGGCTCCTTGACCGCGTGCGAACCTCTGTTGTGCGTCCGCTCGTAAAGTTCGCGGACGATTCGGCTGGCGGTAGTCTCGAACAGAAATGGCAAGAAAGCGTGAACGAGGGCGGCCCCGGCGGCCGTCAGCAGGCGCGAGGAAAACCAGGCGGCAAAGGCCATGTGACCGAAATAGGTTTCGCCGACCTTGGCCGGATGGGAGGTGAAAATCCGTGCGACCGACATGTTGCTTCCCCTTCAGCGCTTCAAGTTCTCGATAGGGGTATCCTGGCACGGTTCGTCGGTTCATCGGTCTCAAAATGTCCTTGTATTTTGCTTGTTCGTGGGACAAACATCCCACATGGCCATCGAAATCGACGAAATCGATCGGAAATTGCTCGCCGAATTGCAACGCGACGGCACGTTGTCGGTCGACCAGCTGTCGGAGCGGGTGGCGTTGTCGCGCAACGCCTGCTGGCGACGCGTCAAGCGGCTGGAGGAGGATGGCGTCATCACCGGCCGGGTGGCGTTGGTCGATGCCGAGAAGCTCGGGCTCGGCCTCTCCGTGTTCATCCTGGTTCGGACCTCAAATCATGATCCCGAGTGGTTGCAGAAATTCCGGGCGGCGGTGACCGGGTTTTCCGAGATCACGGGAGTCTACCGCATGTCCGGCGACCTCGACTATGTCTTGCGCGCCCGCGTCGCCGACGTGAAGGCCTATGACCGGCTCTACCAGCGGCTGATCGCCAAGGTGGCGCTGTCGGACGTTTCGGCGTCCTTCGTGATGGAGGAGATCAAGGAGACCACGGTGGTGCCGATGGAAGTGCGCTAAGGGTTGGCTCCGGCCATAGTGATGCCCGAAAGAAAGCCGTTGATAGGGTCGCGGGCGAATTGACCGAATCGGCAATCGCGCCGATAGGATCGATTTTATGCGCGCAGCCATCCAAAATTCCTCCGTCATCGGTCCGACCGTCGGCTTCGTAAGGTTACCGCATGCGGAAGGACTCCCCCTCCCTGCCTATGAAAGCCCCGGCGCCGCCGGCATGGACCTGCGCGCGGCGGTGCCCGACGATCGGCCGCTGCTGATCCTGCCGGGAAAACGTGCGCTGGTGCCGACCGGACTGATCCTGGAAATTCCCGAAGGCATGGAAGGCCAGGTGCGGCCGCGCTCCGGCCTTGCCTTCAAACACGGGCTGACCGTCCTCAACACGCCGGGCACGATCGACAGCGACTATCGCGGCGAGGTGAAGGTGCTGCTGGTCAATCTCGGGGACGAGGATTTTGCGGTGACGCGCGGCATGCGCATCGCCCAGATCGTGTTCGCCGCGGTGACGCAGGCGGGCGTTGAAGAGCGCGCCCTGGCCGGCGGCACGGCGCGCGGTTCGGGCGGGTTCGGCTCGACCGGCACGGCCTGATGAACATACCGAAACTTGTCATCTTCGACTGCGACGGGATTCTGGTCGATACCGAGAACCTGGCCAACCGGCGTCTCGCCGAATGGCTGAGCGAAGCCGGGTATCCCACCAGCTTTGAATATTGCCGCAAGAACTTCTCCGGCCGCAGCATGGTCTCAGTGCAGAAGCAGATCGAAGAAGAGACCAGCGTCAGGCTCGGCGCAGACTTCGTCGAGCGCTGGAATGCAGGGCTGCCGGACCTGTTCGCCCATGGGGTCGAGGCGATTCCCTATGTCCGGGAGTTCGTCGAGGCTGTCCGCGCGGCCGGCATCGCCTATTGCGTCGCCACCTCGGCCAGGGTGTCGAAAATGCACATCACGCTTGGCCAGACCGGCCTGCTGCCGCTGTTCGAACATGCGATGTTTTCCTCGACTATGGTCGCGCGCGGCAAGCCGTTTCCGGACCTGTTCCTGCATGCGGCCAAGACGATGGGCTTTGCGCCTGCCGACTGCATCGTCATCGAGGACAGCGTCGCCGGCACGCAGGCCGGCATCGCCGCCGGCATGCGGGTATTTTCCTATCATGGCGATCCCTACAGCGACCGTGACGGCTTGATGCGAGCCGGCGGCATCCTGTTCGACGACATGCGCACACTGGCCGGACTGGTGCCAATCCACTGATCTGGACCGTTTTTCTGGGGTTGCGAGGACGCGCCGGACGAATTGTCAGCAGAGAACGCGAAACGCTTCTGAGCCAACCGCATTCGTTTGCCCGGGCAAGGCGGGCAAGCTAAAATCCGCGCCATCGCACTCAACACGATGGGGGAACTTCCATGGACAAGGGCAAGATCTTTCGCGACCTGCATGCCTCGACCTTCGTCATGCCCAACCCTTGGGACGTCGGCACGACGAAGCTGCTTGGATCCTTCGGTTTCAAGGCGCTGGCGACGACCAGCGCCGGTTTCGCCTTCTCGCGCGGCCTGCCGGACGGCGCGGTGACCTTCGACCAGATGATCCATCATTGCCGCGAGGTGACGGCGGCAACCGAGCTGCCGGTTTCGGCCGACCTCGAACGCGGCAAGGGCGACAGCGCCGAGCAGGCCGCCGAAACCATCTTCGCGGCTGAAGCCGCCGGCCTTGCCGGCTGCTCGATCGAGGACCACACCGGCGACCCGAACAAGCCGATCTATGATTTTTCGCACGCGGTGGAGCGCGTCGCGGCGGCGGCGGAAGCGGCCCGCGCGCTGAAACGCGATTTCGTCTTCACCGCGCGGGCGGAGAACTTCCTCTGGGGCAAGTCCGACCTCGACGACACGATCAAGCGGCTGCAGGCATTCGAGAAGGCGGGCGCCGACGTGCTCTACGCGCCGGGCATCGGCGACGTCGAGATGGTGCGCACGGTCTGCTCGGCGGTGAGCAAGCCGGTCAACGTCATGGCAAGGCCCGACTTCACCATTGCCGATCTGACCGCGGCCGGGGCAAAGCGCGTTTCGCTTGGGCCGTGGCTCACCAACTTCGCCTATGGCATGCTGGAAACGGCGGCGCGCGAGATCCAGCAGGACGGCACGTTCGGCTTCGCCCGCGCCGCCATGCCCTTCGGCAAGTTGCAGGCGCTGTTTGGCAAATCGGGATAAGCGGGCCGAACACATGACGCTGACCGTCGTCGACATGCACACCGGCGGCGAGCCGCTGAGGATCGTCACCGGGGGTTACCCCGATATCCCGAAGGGCACGATCCTGGAAAAGCGCGCCCATGTGCGCGACCATCTCGATCATCTCCGGAAAATCCTGATGTTCGAGCCGCGCGGCCATTACGACATGTACGGCGCGCTGCTGGTCGAGCCCGATTTGCCGGGCGCCGACCTTGCCGTGCTGTTCATGCACAATGAGGGCTATTCGACCATGTGCGGCCACGCCATCGTCGCGCTCGGCCGCTATGCCGTCGACGAAGGGCTGGTGGCCAAGCGGGAACCGGTGACGATGGTCAACATCGAGGCGCCCTGCGGCATGGTGATTGCCTCGGTCGAGGTGCACGACGGCAAGGCAGGTGCTGTGTCGTTCGACAGCGTGCCGGCTTTCTTGTTCGCAGGCGACCGCAGGATCGAGCTGCCCGGCTACGGCGCGATCGACTTCGATATCGCGTATGGCGGCGCTTTCTACGCGCTGGCCGACTGCCACCAGTTCGGATTGGAATTCGGCCGCGACCGGGTGCGCGATTTCGTCGATGCGGCGACGACGCTGACCGAAAGACTGAAGCAGGAATTTCCCCTGTCGCACCCCGACCATGCCGACCTCGCCTTTCTCTACGGCTCGATCCTGACCGATGGGAAGGACGCGTTTTCCGGTGAGCCGACGAAAAACGTCTGCGTCTTCGCCGAGGCGCAGGTCGACCGCTCGCCGACCGGCTCCGGCGTCACCGCCCGGCTGGCGGCGATGCATGCCAAAGGCGAGATCGCAACAGGCCGGACACGCACTTTCGAGAGCATCGCCGGCTCGCGCTTTTCCGGCGCGGTGGCGCGGATGGCGAAAGCCGGACCGCATGAAGCGATCATCGCCCGCGTCGGCGGCCGCGCCTACTATTGCGGCCGGGCGGAATTCATCGTCGAGCCCGACGACGAACTGGGGCGCGGCTTTCTGCTGCGGTAGGGACTGGCGCATCAACGGGACGGCTTGCTCCCCCGATCGGGCCGGGCCGAGATCGCCTTGTGCAGATGCACCATCATGGCTGCGGCGAAGAGCGGCGTCACCAGGTTGAGCACCGGCACGGCAAGGAAGGCCGCTATCACCAGGCCGGCGAGAAAGACCGTCCCGGCATGGTGCCGGCGCAAGGCCCTGGCCTCTTCTTCCGGACGGAAGCGCATAGCGGCGAATTCGAAGAATTCGCGCCCAAGCAGGTAGCCGTTGACGATGAAAAAGGCGGCGATGTTGATGCCCGGCACCAGCAGGAGCAGCAGGGCGACGATGTTGCCCAAAACGACGACGCCGAAGAACTTTATCGCCAGCACCAGCGAGCGCAGCGCCGGCATGGCGCGGCCGGGCGGATCGCCGGGATAGTCGGTATGCTCCACCACTTCGGCGACATCGTCGAGGAACAGCCCGGCGACGACAGCCGTGACCGGCGCGACGAGCAGCGCCATGCCGAAGGCAAGCGCGATGGCCGCGATGATGCCGCCCAGCCAACCGGCCCAGGACGGCAGGCCGGGAAAGAGCGTGTGCAGCCATGGCAGCGCCAGCCACTCGACGAGGCTGGTCAGCCCGAACCACAGGCCGACCAGAGCAAGCACAGTCAGGCCTAGCGTCTTGAGGAAGACGGCGCGGAATTCGGGCGAGAACAACTGGCCGGCGGCGGCGCGGGCGGCGCTGGAGATCACGGTGCTTCCTCGCTTCGGCGGATTGCCCCGGGAGGATAGGCAGCAGGTTCGCCGGTCACAAGCCTCTATTACCTGTCGCGGGGTTCAGGGCGGTTTTCAGGTCTGGAATTCTCCGCATCACCCCTCTTGCGAGCGCCGGCGCCGCCCCTCACTGTCCTGCCGGACATCTCTCCCCGTAGAACGGGGAGAGATGAGCTGGCCGCAACGCCGACGCCTTCATTGCAATGTGGTGGTTTGGCGAACCCGGTGATGACAGCGCCCCTCTCCCCGTCATGTACGGGGAGTTGAGGAGCGGTCCGCGAAGCGGACGAAAAGCCAACTGCTTGGCTTTTCGAGTGACGAACGCCGGCAGGCGGATGAGGGGCAGCGCTACCTCGACAATCGGAGCCATTTGGTCTGAGGCGATTGCCCTGTCTGCCTATTGTGCGAGCGCCGGCTTGCGGGTGGGAATGGTCATGGCCGCGACGCCGGCGACGACGAAGGCCATGCCGAGCCAGGCCGTCGAACCCAGGCTTTCGCCAAGGAAAACGGCGCCGATGCCGACGCCGATCGGCACGCGCAGATAGGCCTGCGAGGTCGTGCCGACCGAGCCCAGCGTGTGGATCAGGCGGAAATAGATGACGAAGGCCAGCGCGGTCGAAAACACCGACAGGCCGAGCAAGGCCAGGATCGACGCCGTCGACGGCGCCAAGGTCCAGGGCTGGTCGACGGCGAGGCTGAGCGGCACCAGGATGACGGCGCCGCAGAGCATCGAGCCGGCGGCGGGCAGCATCGGGTCGAGGCCCTTGAAGCCTCGGCCGAAGATCGCCGCCCCCGCATAGCAGACCGTTGCAAGGACGATGGCAAGCTGCGCCCAAAGTTCATGGCCGAGACCGCCCAGCGCCTGTGTGCCCACGATGAGGCAGATGCCGGCAATGCCGGCGCCGACGCCGATCAGTTTGCGCAGCGTCACCGGTTCATGGCGGGTGATGAGCGCGGTCAACAGGAAGGTGAAGATAGGCGACGTCGCGTTGAGGATGGTGGCGAGGCCGGCATCCACCGAGCGCTCGGCGGCGGCGATCAGGGTGAACGGGATGACGCTGTTGAGGCACGCCTGGAAGGCGAAACGACGCCAGCTCGCTGCATCGCCCGGCATGGCGAGCCCGCGCCAGCGGATGATGGCCAGCAGGATCGCGCCCGCGATCAAGGTGCGGGCGGCGATGAACGTCACCGGCGGGATCGTCTCGACGCCGATCTTGATGAACGTATAGGAGGCGCCCCAAAGCACCGCCAGGAGGGCGAGCAGCGCCAGATCGGTGTTCATGTCGTTTCTTGCAGGCATGGGCTTGCCGCCTTCGGACCGGGATCGAACGGCCCTTTTTAGGCAAAGCCGCGGTAAAATGCTTCGGCCACGACCGAATTGTCGTAGCGCCTAGGCGTCAGGCGATATGAACATGGCCTAGGCAAACCGGTTGCAAATCGCTAGACCCGCGCCCGGCCGGCATGGCAAGAAGCCGGCGCGGATTTTGGCGGAGACATTGATGCCGGACTATGACGTGCTTTGCATCGGCAACGCGATTGTCGACATCATCGCCCAGTGCGAAGAGGAATTCCTGGAGACCAATGGCATCATCAAGGGCGCGATGAACCTCATCGACACGCACCGCGCCGAACTGCTCTACAGCCGCATGGGCCCGGCGATCGAGGCGTCCGGCGGCAGCGCGGGCAACACGGCGGCCGGCGTTGCCTCCTTCGGCGGCCGCGCCGCCTTCTTCGGCAAGGTCTCCAACGACGCGCTCGGTGAGATCTATGCGCATGACATCCATGCCCAGGGCGTCGCCTTCGACACCAAGCCGCTTCAGGGCGAGCCGCCGACGGCGCGCTCGATGATCTTCGTCACCCCCGACGGCGAGCGCTCGATGAACACCTATCTCGGCGCCTGCGTCGAGCTCGGGCCGGAGGACGTCGAGGCCGACAAGGCGTCGGGCGCCAAGGTTACCTATTTCGAGGGCTATCTGTGGGATCCGCCGCGCGCCAAGGAGGCGATCCGGCAGACGGCCAAGCTGGCGCACGCGGCGGGCCGCGAAGTGTCGATGACCTTGTCGGATTCGTTCTGCGTCGACCGCTACCGCGACGAGTTCCTCGAGCTGATGCGCTCGGGCACCGTGGACATCGTCTTCGCCAACAGCCACGAGATCAAGTCGCTCTACCAGACCTCGTCCTTCGACGAGGCGCTGGCCCGGATCCGCAAGGACTGCAAGGTCGCCGCCGTGACGCGCTCGGAAAAAGGATCGGTCATCGCGCGCGGCGACGAGACCGTCGTCATCCAGGCGACCGCCATCAAGGAGCTGGTCGACACGACAGGCGCCGGCGATCTCTACGCTGCCGGTTTCCTGCATGGCTACACGCAAGGCCGCGACCTCAAGACCTGCGGCGATCTCGGCTCACTGGCGGCCGGCCTGGTGATCCAGCAGATCGGGCCGAGGCCAAGGCAGAATCTGCGTCGCGAGGCCGAACTGGCGGGGCTGCTGTAGGGGGGCGGTGAAGCTGCCGATCTCCCCCCTCGTGGGGGAGATCGCCGGCAGGCCAGAGGGGGCGCTGTCCCGCTGGCATCTCCAGGGTTCTACACTGCCGCCAAGCCCGAAATGAACGGCATGAGCGTACTGTCATGTCGGGGCGCCAGTTCGAAGAGTATGGGCACGCGGAAGGGAACCACCGCAACCTAGCGATCCTTCGCGCCCCCCTCTGCCCTGCCGGGCATCTCCCCCACGAGGGGGAGATCGGCAGCTTCACCGTCGCGCGGCTGTCACACATCGCACCTACACGCAATCGGGGCGTCCTTGACTGACATTTGGGCGCCCTCAGCCAGTTGGGGTGCCAAGATGCAAGACAGCAAGCTGTCGGGCCGCCGGATTTGTTGCCGCCGCGATTTCCGCTTTCCACATTAGAAATTCAGCAACGGGCCGCGATCGGGGAGGAGCGCTCGCGGCCAGAAGACAGATGCATGAACAGATTTCACATAACCGGTCTTAAACAAGACGACTTCGCGGACATGGTCGCGGAGAAGGTCGAGCGGGCGCTTGCCCACTATGACGAGGCCATCAACAAACCCACCATGGTCTCGGTCGGCAAGATCGCCGGCAGCATAGCGTCCGCCGTCACCTTGCTGTCGCCGAAGCATCAGCGCGCCATCGACGCCATCCATGCCGACCTTCCGGGGCTGGCATCGAAATTCGTGCGTGCGCTGGCCGTGGAAGCCGCGCGCCGCAGCGAAGCCGGCACCGCGGGCGCCACAAATCCGTCGGCGGGTTTCGACGGCCCCGCCTCCCCGCTTCCGCGCACCCAGTCCGACGATCTCGAATCAATGCTGATCGAAGACTGGGCCGGGCGGGTCGCCGGTTCGACCTATCTGGAGGAACACCTGCGCATTGCCCGCTCGACCCTGCACCGCTGGCAAAGGCGGGGCGAGGTGGTCGCCTTGCGCAAGGGCGGCCGCAAGCACGTCTTCCCGCTGGCGCAGTTCGTGGACGGCAGGCCGGTGGCGGGCATTCGAGACGTGCTGTCGTTGATCGGCAATCCGAGGCTGGCATGGCTGTGGCTGACCCGCCCCTCGGCGCTGCTCGACGAGCGCATTCCCATCGACCTGCTGCGGCAAGACCAGGTCAAGGAGGTCGTCGAGGCGGCGCGGGTGTTTTCCGCGGGTTAAGCAGATCCGCCGCAGCTTTCGCATCCGACGCGCGGACCTTCCTCAGGTCCCCGCCGTGTAGGCCGCGATCGCCGCCATGTTGACGATATCGCTGTCCTTGGCGTTCAGCGAGACGATCTGCACCGGCTTGTTCAGCCCGACCAGCAGCGGGCCGATGACCGTCGAGCCGCCGAGCTCCTGCAGCATCTTGGTGGAGATCGAGGCGGAGTGGAAGGCCGGCATGATCAGCACATTGGCCGGGCCGGTCAGCCTCATGAACGGGTATTGCGCCATGGCACGGGCGTTGAGCGCGACGTCGGCGGCCATCTCGCCGTCATACTCGAAATCGACGCGACGCTTGTCGAGGATGCGCACGGCTTCCTGGATGCGCTCGGAGCGCTCGCCGTGGGGATGGCCGAAGGTGGAATAGGCGAGCATGGCGAGCCTCGGCTCATAGCCCATGCGGCGGGCAAAGCCTGCCGCTTCCTCCGCGATATCGGCGATCTGCTCGGCGTTCGGCATGTCGTGCACGGCGGTGTCGGCGACGATCACGGTGCGGCCACGTGCCAAAACGATCGACACGCCGATGACGCGGTGGCCGGGCTTGGCGTCGATGACGCGCCTGACATCGTCGAGCGCGGTGGAATAATTGCGGGTGACGCCGGTGACGATGCCGTCGGCATCCCCCAGCGCCACCATGCAGGCGGCGAAATGGTTGCGGTCGTTGTTGATCAGGCGCTGGCAGTCGCGGAACAGGAAGCCTTTGCGCTGCATGCGCTCGTAGAGATAATCGGTATAGACCGAATTGCGGCGCGACAGGCGAGCATTGATGATCTCCAGCCCCTGCTTGTCGAGGTCGATGCCGGCGTGCCTGGCGTTCTCCTTGATGACGTCGTCGCGGCCGAGCAGGATGGCGGTGCCGAGCCGCTGGTTCACATAGGAGACGGCGGCGCGCATCACTTGCTCCTCCTCGCCCTCGGCGAAGACGATGCGCTTGGGCTGGCGGCGCACACGGTCATAGATGCGCTGCAAGGTCGAGGCGATCGGATCACGGCGGGCCGACAGCTCCTGCGCGTAGCGGTCGAGATCGAGGATCGGCTTGCGGGCGACGCCAGAATCCATCGCCGCCCTGGCGACGGCCAGCGGAATGGCCGAAATCAGGCGCGGATCGAACGGCACCGGGATGATGTAGTTGGGGCCGAATTTCGGCCGGTTGCCCTGGTAGGCTGCGGCGACGTCGTCGGGCACGTCCTTGCGTGCCAGGTCGGCAAGCGCACGCGCGGCGGCGATCTTCATGTCGTCATTGATGGTGGTGGCCCGCACATCCAGCGCGCCGCGGAAAATATAGGGGAAGCCGAGCACGTTGTTGACCTGATTGGGATAATCCGAACGCCCGGTCGCCATAATGGCGTCGGTGCGGATCTCCGCCACTTCCTCGGGCGTGATCTCGGGATCGGGGTTGGCCATGGCGAAGATGATCGGGTTCTTGGCCATGGAACGCACCATGGCGGTGGTCAGCGCGCCCTTGGCGGAAAGGCCGAGGAAGACGTCGGCGCCGTCCAGCGCCTCGGCCAGCGACCGCGCGTCGGTCTTGACTGCATGCGCCGACTTCCACTGGTTCATGCCTTCGGTGCGGCCCTGGAAGACCACGCCCTTGGTGTCGCACAGGATGATGTTTTCGGGCGCAAAGCCCATCGCCTTCATCAGCTCGATACAGGCGATGCCGGCCGCACCGGCGCCGTTGCAGACCATCCTGGTGGTCTTCATGTCGCGGCCGGTGATCTCCAGCGCGTTGATCAGGCCGGCGGCCGAGATGATGGCGGTGCCGTGCTGGTCGTCGTGGAAGACCGGGATGTCCATCAGCTCGCGCAACCGCTGCTCGATGATGAAGCATTCCGGCGCCTTGATGTCCTCCAGGTTGATGCCGCCGAAGGAGGGCCCAAGGAAGCGCACGCAGTTGATGAACTCGTCGGCGTCCTCGGTGTCGACCTCGAGGTCGATGGAATCGACGTCGGCGAAGCGCTTGAACAGCACCGCCTTTCCCTCCATGACCGGCTTGGAGGCCAGCGCGCCGAGATTGCCCAAGCCCAGGATCGCGGTGCCGTTGGAGATGACGGCGACCATGTTGCCGCGCGACGTGTAGTCGAAGGCGCGGCTGGGATCCTCCGCGATGGCCAGTACCGGCACGGCGACGCCAGGCGAATAGGCGAGGCTCAAATCGCGCTGCGTGGCCATCGGCTTGGTGGCGACGATCTCGAGCTTGCCGGGCCGCCCCATGGCGTGGAATTCGAGCGCTTCCTGCGCGCTGACGGACGGACCGCTGTTTTCGGTTTTCCTTGCCATGATGCTTTTGATTTCCTCGCCATGCGGCACCTCCTTGAGGCGGGTGCCTTGTGTGATTCCGAATTAAGACTACGCGCCGCCGCGTGTAAACCGCCAAGCGTTACCGAACTGGCGTCGGAAGGACGCATGGCGTTCAATGGTGGTTGATCTCCGTTCTTCCCCTGCTTTTCCAATGGCCGGCATTAAACCCCGCCGCCACATCTGCTAGCGTGAGCGCATGAACATGCACATTCAAAACGAACCGGACGCTCCCGAGGCGATCACGCCGGCAGCCGCTGGCGGCGTCACGCCGATGATGGAGCAGTTCATCGAGATCAAGGCGGCGAACCCGGATTCGCTGCTGTTCTACCGGATGGGCGATTTCTACGAGCTGTTCTTCGAGGATGCGGAGAAGGCGAGCCGGGCGCTCGGCATCGTGCTGACCAAGCGCGGCAAGCATCAGGGACACGACATCCCGATGTGCGGCGTGCCAGTGCATGCGGCGGACGACTATCTGCAGAAACTGATCGCGCAGGGTTTCCGCGTCGCCGTCTGCGAGCAGATCGAGGATCCGGCCGAAGCCAAGAAGCGCGGCTCCAAATCGGTGGTGCGCCGCGATGTGGTGCGGCTGGTGACGCCTGGCACCATCACCGAGGACAAATTGCTGGCGCCGTCGGAATCGAGTTTCCTGATGGCGCTGGGACGAGTGAAGGGCGGCGGCGATCCAAGAAGTGGGGAGCGCGGCGGCGCGACCGGGACCCAAGGAAGCTTTGCCCTGGCCTGGATCGACATTTCGACCGGGGCTTTCCGGGTCACAGACACCACCGCCGACCGGCTGCTGGCCGACATCTTCCGCGTCGATCCGCGCGAGCTGATCGTCGCCGATCCGGTGTTCCACGATCCCGAATTGCGATCGGTATTCGACGTGCTCGGCCGCGTCGCCAACCCGCAGCCGCCGAGCCTGTTCGATTCGGCCTCGGCGGCCGCGCGCATCGCCCGCTTCTTCGAGGTGGCGACACCGGACAGCTTCGGCGCGTTTTCGCGGGCCGAGCTGTCGGCGATCTCGGGCGCAATCGCCTATGTCGAAAAGACGCAGAAGGCCGAGCGGCCGCCGCTGTCGCGGCCCGAGCGCGAGGAGGCCGGCTCGACTTTGTTCATCGACCCGGCGACGCGCGGCAACCTGGAACTCCTGCGCACGCTGTCGGGCAGCCGCGAAGGCTCATTGTTCAAGGCGATCGACCGCACGGTGACCGGCGGCGGCGCCAGGCTGCTCGCCGATCGGCTGATGGCGCCGCTGACCGATCCGGCGGCAATTGCCGCGCGGCTGGATTCGGTGTCGTTCTTCCGTTCCGAGACGCGGCTTTGCCAGGCGGTGCGGGCGAGCCTGAAGAGCGTCGCCGACATGCCGCGCGCGTTGTCGCGGCTGGCGCTCAACCGCGGCGGCCCGCGCGACCTCGGCGCGCTGCGCGCCGGCTTCGAGGCGGCCGGCGCGATCGCGGAGATCTTTGCCGCGACCGCCCTGCCCCAGGAATTGGCGGCGGCGCTCGCCGCCATCCGGGCGCTGCCGCACGCGCTTGCCGGGCATCTGACGCAGGCACTTGGCGAGGAACTGCCGCTGCTGAAGCGCGACGGCGGCTTCATCCGAGGCGGCTACAACGCCGAGCTCGACGAGATGCGGGCGCTACGCGACGAGTCGCGAAAAGTGATCGCCGGGCTGGAGCGTTCGCTGATCGAGGAGACCGGCATTCGGTCCCTGAAGATCCGGCACAACAATGTGCTCGGCTACTACATCGAGGTGACCGCCAACCATCACGCGGTGATGACCGGCAGCGATGGCGCCAAGGCGCGCTTCATCCATCGCCAGACCATGGCCAACGCCATGCGCTTCACCACGACGGAGCTGGCGGAGCTGGAAACAAAGATCGCCAACGCCGCCGACCGGGCGCTGAGCATCGAGCTTGCCGCCTTCGACGCGCTGACGGCGGAAGCGGTCGGCGAAGCGGAGAAGATCCGCGCCGCGGCCGATGCGCTCGCCGTGCTGGACGTGTCGGCGGCGCTCGCGCTTTTGTCGGAAAGCGAGGCCTGGTGCCGGCCGCTGGTCGATGCCAGCCTTGCCTTCGAGATTTCGGGTGGGCGCCATCCCGTGGTCGAACAGGCGCTGCGGCGCTCGGGCGAAGGGCCGTTCGTGGCCAATGACTGCGACCTGTCGCCGGAGGGCAGCGCCAAGAACGGCGCGATCTGGCTGCTGACCGGCCCCAATATGGGCGGTAAATCAACATTCCTGCGGCAGAACGCGCTGATCGCCATCCTGGCCCAGACCGGCTCTTTCGTCCCGGCGACATCGGCCCATATCGGCGTCGTCGACCGCCTCTTTTCCCGCGTCGGCGCCTCGGACGATCTGGCGCGCGGCCGATCGACCTTCATGGTCGAGATGGTCGAGACGGCGGCGATCCTTAACCAGGCCGGCGAACGGGCGCTGGTAATCCTCGACGAGATCGGCCGCGGCACCGCCACGTTCGACGGCCTGTCGATCGCCTGGGCCGCGGTGGAATATCTGCACGAGAAGAACCGCTGCCGGGCGATCTTCGCCACGCATTTCCACGAAATGACCTCGCTTGCCGGCAAGCTGGCGCGGCTCCACAACGTCACCATGCGGGTCAAGGAATGGGAGAACGACGTCGTCTTCCTGCACGAGGTCGGCAAGGGCGCGGCCGACCGCTCCTACGGCGTCCAGGTGGCGCGGCTGGCCGGCCTGCCGGAGGCGGTGGTGGACCGTGCCAAGGAAGTGCTGCACCAGCTCGAGGAAGGCGAGGTTTCGGGCAAGACCAACCGGCTGGTCGACGACCTGCCGCTGTTTTCAGTGGCGGTGAAGCGGGAAGCGCAGAAGCCGGTCAAGAGCGACGCGCTGGGCGTCGCACTCAGTGACATCAATCCCGATGAGATGACGCCGAGGGAAGCGCTGGAAGCGCTTTATCGGTTGAAGGGGTTGGCGGGGACGTAAATTGAACCTGCTGGCACGGCGGTATCGCCGAAACCGCCAATCTCCCCCCTCGAGGGGGGAGATTGGCAGCTTCACCGACAACGCTCAGATCATCTCCAGCCCGCGTTTGCGGCTCGGCGGCGGGAAGGCGCGGTCGAGGTCGGCGAGGTCTTCGCGCGTAAGCTCGATGTCGAGTGTCGCGACATTCTGGCGGACATGGTCCTGGCTGCTGGCCTTGGGAATGGCGATGACGCCATCCTGGTGCATCACCCAGGCCAGTGCGATTTGTGCCGCGGTCGCACCGTGGCGGGCTGCGACCGCGTCTAAACTGGCGTTGCGCGCCAAGGCGCCCTGCTCGACCGGCGAATAGGCCATAAGAGGAATTCCGCGTTTCCGGTTCCAGGGCGCCAGATCGAACTCAAGGCCGCGCCGGACCAGATTGTAGAGCACCTGGTTGGTCTGGACGTTGCCGCCGTCGGGCAGGCCGACCAGCTCTTCCATCTCCCCTGTGTCGAAATTGCTGACGCCCCAGTGGCGGATCTTGCCGGCTTTCTTCAGCGCCTCGAAGGCTTCGACCGTTTCCGCCAGTGGCACGCTGCCCGGCCAATGCAGCAGATAAAGATCGATGCGGTCGGTCGCGAGGCGCTTCAGGCTGTTCTCGCAGGCGCGCTGCGCACCGGCGCGCGAGGCGTTGGACGGCAGCACCTTCGAGACCAGGAAGACCTCGGCACGCTGCCCGGCAATGGCTTCGGCCACCACCTCCTCGGCGCCGCCGCTGGCGTACATTTCGGCGGTGTCGATCAGCTTGACGCCGAGATCGAGGCCAAGCTTGAGGGCATTCACCTCCTCCGCGCGGCGGCGCGAATCCTCGCCCATTTTCCAGGTGCCCTGGCCGAGAACGGGGATGGCTTCGCCGCAGGGCAGCGTGGTGGTTCTGACGCTCGATGGCATGGCAGGCTCCAGTTGAGACGGGATCGCATCACAGGCCGGACGAGAAATTCAGAGGCGTTCTCGCCGAGCCGCGAAAGCTTACTTCACCGGATGGGCGGCGAGCCAGTCCTGCATCTGCTTGATCTCGGCTTCCTGCGCCGCGATGACCGCCTCTGCCAGCTTGCGGATCTCGGGGTCCTTGCCGTTGGCGAGTTCGACCTTGGCCATGTCGATGGCGCCCTGGTGGTGAGGGATCATGCCGCGGACGAAATCGACGTCGGCATCGCCGGTGTATTTGGAGGCCATCATGTCGGCGTGCATCTTGTCCATCGCCGCCTTGTAGCCTGCGGTCGATGGGCCTTCCGCCCCCGTAGCCATGCCGGCCATGTCGTGCTTCATCTCTTCGCTCTGTGCGGGAACGCTTTCGAGGAAGACGGCAACCAGCATTCCAGCCGCCATCAGCAGCAGCACGATTTTCTTGGCCAAGGTCATTGATGGTCTCCTGTTGATCGGGTTTCGTATTTGGGGGATCGGCTCAAAGTTTCAATGTCCTCAGCCGCAACGCATTGGCGATCACTGAAACCGAGGACAGGCTCATCGCCGCCGCCGCCAGCATCGGCGACAACAGCGTGCCGGTCAGCGGATAGAGCACGCCGGCCGCAACCGGCACGCCAAGCACATTGTAGAGGAAGGCGAAGAACAGGTTCTGCCTGATATTGCGGATGGTCGCCTGCGCCAGTGTGCGGGCACGCACGATGCCGTTGAGGTCGCCCTTGACCAAAGTGATGCCGGCGCTTTCGACGGCGACATCGGCGCCGGTGCCCATGGCGATACCGACATCGGCGGCGGCCAAGGCCGGTGCGTCGTTGACGCCGTCGCCGGCCATGGCGACGCCGGCGCCCTTGCCGCGCAATTCCTCGACCAGCGCGCCCTTCTGTTCCGGCAACAGGCCGGCGCGGACTTCGTCGATGCCGAGACTCCTGGCGATCGCGTTTGCCGTGCGCTCATTGTCGCCGGTCGCCATGATGATCCTCAAGCCGCTGTCGTGCAGGGCCTTGATCGCCTCGGCGGTGGTCGCCTTGACCGGATCGGCGACGGCCACGATGCCGGCCAATTTCCTGTCCACGACGACGAACATCGCCGTCTTGCCATCGCCTTGTAGCGCTTCGGCCGCGGCCGAAACGGTGGACACGTCGGCACCGAGATCACGCATCATCGCGGCGTTGCCGAGCGCTACATTCCTGCCCGAAACGGCACCGGAAACACCCTTGCCGGTGACCGCCTCGAAGCCATTGGCTTCGGCGACCCTTACACCGCGGGTCGCGGCGCCTTCGACAATAGCCTCGGCCAGGGGATGCTCCGAGCCCTTCTCCAGGCTCGCGGCGAGGCCCAGCAATTCCTCCTCCGAAAACCCATCGGCCGCCACGACATCCGTCAGTTTCGGCCGGCCTTCGGTCAGTGTCCCCGTCTTGTCGACGATCAGCGTATCGACGGAAGCGAAGCGTTCGAGCGCGGCGGCCTCCTTGATCAGCACGCCGGCGTGGGCGCCACGTCCGGTGGCGGTCATGATCGACATCGGCGTGGCGAGGCCGAGTGCGCAGGGACAGGCAATGATCAACACCGAGACCGCCGAGACGATGGCGAAGATCAGGCTGGGCGTGGGCCCAAAGATCGCCCAGGCGACAAAGGCAGCGATGGCGACCAGAACGACAGCCGGGACGAAGTAGAAGGAAACGCGATCGGCCAACCCTTGTATCGGCGCGCGCGAGCGTTGCGCCTTGGCGACCAGCTCGACGATGCGCGAGAGCGTGGTCTCGGCGCCGATCCGCTCGGCGCGCATGATCAGCGAGCCATTCTTGTTGAGCGTGCCGCCGGTGAGGGCATCCCCTTCGGCCTTCTCGACCGGCAACGGTTCGCCGGTGATCATCGATTCATCGATGGAAGAGCGGCCTTCGAGCACGGTACCGTCGACCGGCACGGCATCGCCGGGCCGGATGCGCAGGCGCTCGCCGGCCTTGACGCTGTCCAGCGGCACATCGCTCTCGGAACCGTCCTCTCCTATGCGGCGGGCGGTCTTGGGCGCAAGGTCGAGCAGGGCGCGGATCGCCGAGCCGGTCTTTTCGCGGGCGCGCAGTTCCAGCACCTGGCCGAGAAAGACCAGCGCGACGATGACGGCTGCGGCCTCGAAATAGACCGGCACCGCCCCGCCATGGCCGCGGAACTGATGCGGAAAAATGTCCGGGAACAGCGTCGCGACGACGCTGTAGAGATAGGCCGCACCGACGCCGAGCGAAATCAGCGTCCACATGTTCGGGCTGCGGTTGCGGATCGAGTCCCAGCCGCGATGAAAGAACGGAAATGCGGCCCAAAGCACGACCGGGCTTGCGAGCGCCAGCTCGATCCAGACCTTTGTCCGGTCCTCGATCAGGTTCTCGAACGACAGACCGATCATCGGCGCCATGGCGACGATGAGAAGGGGCACCGAGAGCACCGCACTGACCCAGAACCGCCTGGTGAAATCGACCAGTTCGGGATTTGGCCCCTCATCGCCTGTCGGCACGCCCATCGGCTCGAGCGCCATGCCGCAGATCGGGCAGGAGCCGGGCTTGTCGCGGACGATCTCGGGATGCATCGGGCAAGTGTATTGGGTGCCTTTCGGCATCGCTTCCGGCGCCGGTCTGTCGCCGAGATAGGTTTGCGGCGCCGCCTCGAATTTCGACTTGCAGCCGGCGGAGCAGAAATAGAAGCCCTGGCCGTCATGGCGCAGAAAATGCTTTGCCGTGGCGCGGTCCACGCTCATGCCGCAGACGGGGTCGGTGGCGGTCAGGTATTGTTTCGGCTCGGCTTGGAACTTTGTCCGACAGCCTTCGCTGCAGAAATGATAGAGGCGGCCAGCATGCTCCGATACCGGCTTGCCGGCGGCTGGATCGACGATCATGCCGCAAACCGGATCGCGCGTGACGGCGCCGGCATCCACGGCCGCGCCTTTTGCCGCGCAGCAACCACCATGCGCGTGATGATCGTGATCTGAATGCGTCATTTCGAATGCCTCTATCAAACTGCTTCGAGCCGGAGGTAGTCCTTCCAGTAACTGGAAGGTCAAGGACTGGCTTGAATTTTATTGTCGCGGGTGTCCCGCACCATGGAAACGCGTCAACCCGCCCCCATACCCAGCGCCGCGGAAACGCGCTATAGACGCCGCCCAAAAGGCAAGGCCAACCGGTACCATGGCGAAAATCTTCTTGAAGCTCGATGAACTGATCAACGGCGACGCCTTGCGCCGCGAGATGACCGCGCTGACGGCGGCCACGACCGGGGACGGCTCCGGATCGGCCGCCCGCGCCGGGGTTCTCCAGCTTCTCAAGGGCCGACTCGCCGCGGGTCGCAAAACAGCCGAGGCCATGCTGAAACAGGATGGCGGCGGCAATGCCTGCGCCGAGCGGCTGTCGCATCTGATGGATGAGCTGATCCGGGCGCTCTACGATTTTGTCGCGACCCATGTCTACCGGGTAAAGAACCGGTCGGTCGCCGAACGCATGGCCGTCGTCGCGGTCGGCGGCTATGGGCGCGGCACGCTGGCGCCGGGATCCGACATCGACCTCCTGTTCCTGCTGCCCTACAAGCAGACGCCGTGGGGCGAACAGACAGTCGAATACATGCTCTACATGCTGTGGGATCTGGGGCTGAAGGTCGGCCACGCGACCCGCAATATCGAGGAATGCCTCAGGCTGTCGCGCACCGACATCACCATCCGCACCTCGATCCTGGAAGCGCGCTTCCTGTGGGGTGAGCAGAAGCTCTACGACGAACTGATGCTGCGCTTCGACCATGAGGTGGTGCGCACCACCGGACCGGAATATGTGCAGGCCAAGCTCGCCGAACGCGACGAGCGCCATGCCAAGGCCGGCGAAAGCCGCTATCTGGTCGAGCCCAACGTCAAGGACGGCAAGGGCGGCCTGCGCGACCTGCAGACGCTGTTCTGGATCGGCAAATATTTCTACCGGGTGCGCACCGGCGAGGAGCTGGTCGAGAAGGGCGTCTTCACGCAGGCCGAATACCGCGAATTCCAGAAGGCCGAGGATTTCCTGTGGGCCGTGCGCTGTCACATGCATTTCCTCACCGGCAAGGCCGAGGAGCGGCTGCATTTCGACATCCAGCGCGAGATCGCGGAGCGGCTGGGCTACACCACGCATCCCGGCCTGTCGGCGGTCGAGCGCTTCATGAAGCACTATTTCCTCGTCGCCAAGGATGTCGGCGACCTGACCCGCATCTTCTGCGCCGCGCTCGAAGAGGAGCAGGCCAAGCATGTGCCGGGCTTCAACCGCATCTTCCTCACCTTCCAGCGCCGCAAGCGCAAGCTTGCCGGCACGTCGGATTTCATCGTCGACAACCACCGTATCAACATCGCCGACGACCAGGTGTTCGAGCGCG
This sequence comes from Mesorhizobium sp. B1-1-6, assembly GCF_006443035.1. Taxonomy (NCBI): domain Bacteria; kingdom Pseudomonadati; phylum Pseudomonadota; class Alphaproteobacteria; order Hyphomicrobiales; family Phyllobacteriaceae; genus Mesorhizobium; species Mesorhizobium sp. B1-1-6. The sequence continues at coordinate 381,729 of NZ_VFWR01000003.1, forward strand.
ATCCGGTCAATCTGCTCAGGCTGTTCTGGTTCGCCGACAAGCACGGGCTGGAGTTTCACCCCGACGCGCTGAAGCTGCTCACCCGCTCGCTCGGCCTGGTCAACAAATCGCTCCGACGCGACGAGGAGGCCAACCGGCTGTTCCTCGACATCCTGACCTCGGACCGCAACGCCGAGCTCAATCTGCGCCGCATGAACGAGGCGGGGCTGCTCGGCCGGCTGATCCCCGATTTCGGCAAGATCGTCGCCATGATGCAGTTCTCGATGTACCACCACTACACGGTCGACGAGCATCTGATCCGCTGCATCGGCGTGCTGGCCGAGATCGAGCGCGGCGACGGCGAGAAGGTGCATCCGCTGTCGCATTCGCTGATGCCGGGACTGAGAAAGAGCCGCGAGGCGCTCTACATCGCCGTGCTGCTGCACGACATCGCCAAGGGCAGGCCGGAGGACCATTCGGAAGCCGGCGCCCGGATCGCCCGGCGCATCTGCCCGCATATGGGACTTTCGACCACCGACACCGAAACGGTGGCCTGGCTGGTCGAGAACCATCTGGTCATGTCGATGACGGCGCAGACGCGCGATCTCAACGATCGCAAGACGATCGAGGACTTCGCCTCGATCGTGCAGTCCGTCGAGCGGCTGAAGCTGCTTCTCATCCTCACCGTCTGCGACATCAGGGGCGTCGGACCGGGCGTCTGGAACGGTTGGAAGGGCCAGTTGCTGCGCACGCTGTACTACGAGACCGAACTGCTGCTCACCGGCGGCTTCTCGGAAGTGTCGCGCGCCCAGCGCACGGCGGCGGCGCGCGAGTGCCTGGCCGAAGCACTCGCCGGCTGGCCCGACAAGATCCGCAAACGCTATGTCGGCCTGCACTATGAGAATTACCTGTTGACCGTCGACCTGCCGGACCAGCTTCGCCACGCCGAATTCATCCGCGAGGCGGATGCGTCCGGCAACAAGCTCGCCACCATGGTCAAGACGCACCAGTTCGAGGCGGTGACCGAGATCACCGTTTTGGCGCAGGACCATCCGCGCCTGCTGTCGGTGATCGCCGGCGCCTGTGCGGCGGCCGGCGGCAACATCGTCGACGCGCAGATCTTCACCACCTCGGACGGCCGCGCGCTGGACACGATCCTGATCTCGAGGGAGTTCGATCGCGACGAGGACGAGCGCCGGCGTGCCGAGCGCGTCGGGCGGCTGATCGAGGACGTGCTGTCGGGCAAAAGCTGGCTGCCGGAGATGATCGAGAAGCGCACCAAGCCCAAGCGCGGCGCCAAGGTCTTCCGGATCGCGCCGCGCGCCGAAATCCGCAACACGCTGTCGAACCGATTTTCGGTGATCGAGGTCGAGGGGCTGGACCGGCCGGGCCTGTTGTCGGAGATCACCGGAACGCTGTCCGACCTGTCGCTCGACATCGCGTCGGCCCACATCACCACCTTCGGCGAAAAGGTGATCGATACGTTCTATGTCACCGATCTCACCGGCCAGAAGATCGACAGCCCGTCACGCACCACCACCATCCGCAACCGGCTGACGGCGACGCTCGAGGGCACGGCCTCCGAACGCGGCAGCAGGACCAGGGCCGCCGCCGAGTGAGCGCCACCATCACTTTGTCCCAATCGCGCAGGCAGTCTCCAAACGCATGAGCCTCGTCAAGAAATTCGCTACGGTCGCTTCCGGCACGCTGATGAGCCGCGCGCTCGGTTTCGGCCGCGAGATGCTGATGGCGGCAGCACTGGGCACCGGACCGGTGGCCGACGCCTTCAACGCCGCCTTCCAGTTTCCCAACACCTTTCGCCGGCTGTTCGCCGAAGGCGCCTTCAACGCCGCCTTCGTGCCGCTGTTCGCCAAGGAGATCGAGACGCACGGCACCGACGGCGCCAAGCGCTTTTCAGAGGAAGTGTTCGGGGTGCTGTTCACGGCGCTGCTGGCGCTGACCATCGCCATGGAACTGGCGATGCCGCTGATCGTGCGCTACCTGGTGGCGCCGGGTTTCGCCGACACGCCGGGGAAGTTCGAGACGACCGTCACGCTGGCGACGATCATGTTCCCCTATCTCATCTGCATGTCGCTGGCCGCCATGATGGCGGGCATGCTGAATTCGCTGCGCCGCTATTTCGCCGCGGCGATCGCGCCTGCCTTTCTCAACATCATCCTGATCAGCGTGCTTGGCTATGCCTGGTATCATGGGCTGGATGCGCATGCCGTCGGCTTCAGCCTGTCCTGGGGCGTTCTGGCGGCGGGCCTCGTGCAGCTCGCCATCGTCTGGGTGGCGGTTCGCAACGCGGGGATCTCGATCGGTTTCCGCCGGCCGAAGATGACGCCGAACGTGAAGCGGCTCCTGATCCTGGCGCTGCCGGCGGCGATCACCGGCGGCATCACCCAGATCAACCAGCTGATCGGCACCGCCATCGCGTCGGCGCAGGACAGCGCCGTCTCCTCGCTCGCCTATGCCGACCGCGTCTACCAGCTGCCACTTGGCGTGGTCGGCGTCGCCGTTGCGATCGTGCTGTTGCCGGAACTGTCGCGGGCGCTGAAGTCGGGCAATCTGATCGAGGCGGCCAATCTGCAAAACCGCTCGGTCGAATTCACCTTGTTCATGACCTTGCCGGCTGCGGTGGCGCTCTGGGTCATGTCTGAGCCGATCGTGCGGCTGGTCTATGAGCGCGGCGCGTTCGCCGCCAACCATTCGACGCCTGTCGTGGCGGCGATCCTGGCGATCTTCGGGCTTGGCCTGCCGGCCTTCGTGCTGATCAAGGCGTTCACCCCGGGCTATTTCGCCCGCGAGGACACACGCACGCCGATGATCTTCGCCGCCATCTCGGTGGCGGTGAACGTCGCCACCGCGCTGACGCTGTTTCCGAGGATGGGCGCGCCCGGCATCGCCGTGGCCTCGGCGGTGGCCGGCTGGGTCAACGCGCTGATGCTGCTCGGGGTGCTGATCCGGCGCGGCCATTGGGGCCGCGACGTGCCTCTTTTGAAGCGCATTCCGCGTCTGGTGCTCTCGGCGGCGGTGATGGGCGTCGCCCTCTATTTCGCCGAACACTGGCTGAGCGCCAGGCTCGGCTCCGGCTCGCCGCTGGTCGTCAAGGCGACGACGCTGCTGGGGCTGGTGGCCGGCGGGGCGCTGCTCTACTTCGTCACGGCCTTTGCCAGCGGCGGCGCCGATTTCGGCATGATCCGCCGCAATGTGAAGCGCGGCTCAGGCAAGGCGACACCACCAGCCGTAAACGCCGAGCTGGACGAGTAGGCCGGGCAGCCCGACTGCAATAGCAGTCTTGATCGCAGCGTCATGTTCGTCCATAAGCGCGCCGTCGCAAGACTTTCGCCGCACGCGGTTTCCAGCCGCGTGATTGGCTCCGAAAAGTCTGCAACTTTTCGGAATCACGCTTATACGGCCCTCCACAAGCCACGAGGAAACCATGTCCGCCTTCAAGCCACTCGTCTTCTCCGGCGTCCAGCCAACCGGCAATCTGCATCTTGGCAACTATCTCGGCGCCATCAAGAAATTCGTCGCCCTGCAGGAGACGTCCGACTGCATCTACTGCGTCGTCGACCTGCATTCGCTGACGGCCCAGCTGGTTTATGACGACCTCAAGGACCAGACGCGCTCCATCACCGCGGCATTCCTGGCCTCCGGCATCGATCCGAAGAAGCACATCGTGTTCAACCAGTCGCGGGTGATGCAGCACGCCGAGCTCGCCTGGATTTTCAACTGCGTGGCGCGCATCGGCTGGATGAACAAGATGACGCAGTTCAAGGACAAGGCCGGCAAGGACCGCGAGAACGCCTCGCTCGGCCTGCTTGCCTATCCCTCGCTGATGGCAGCCGACATCCTGCTCTACCGCGCCACCCATGTGCCGGTCGGCGAGGACCAGAAGCAGCATCTGGAACTGACGCGCGACATCGCCCAGAAATTCAACAACGACTTTTCGGACCGCATCGCCGGTCTTGGCGTCGGCGTCGAGATGCAGGTCGGAGAGGAAATTGTGAACGGCTACTTTCCGATCACCGAGCCGGTCATCGGCGGGCCGGCGGCGCGCATCATGAGCCTGCGCGACGGCTCCAAGAAGATGTCGAAGTCGGACCCGTCGGATCTGTCGCGCATCAATCTGACCGACGATGCCGACGCCATCTCCAAGAAGATCCGCAAGGCCAAGACCGATCCGGAAGCCTTGCCGAGCGAAGTGGACGGCCTCGCCACCCGGCCGGAAGCGGAAAACCTGGTCGGCATTTATGCCGGTCTTGCCGACATATCGAAAGAGGCGGTGCTGAAGGAGTTCGGCGGCCAGCAGTTTTCGGTGTTCAAGCCGGCACTGGCCGACCTGGCAGTCGAAAAACTGGCTCCCGTCGCCGCCGAAATGCGCCGCATTTCCGATGACCGCGCCTATGTCGACGCGGTACTGCGGGACGGCGGCGAGCGCGCCGGCGTGCTGGCCGAAGCGACGATGAAGACGGTGCGCGACATCATCGGGCTGCTGCAGGACTGATCCGCATCCTTATGCCCCGCACCATACCGGCCAAAGACCGGCGGCTTGCCGCCGGTCAGCCGCAGTGGCAGATTGCGGCCGAAATGACATCGAGTAAATAGACATGGTCTCCAAACGCCTCAGCCGCGAAGCCGGACATCGCCGGAAGTTCCTGGCGATCATCGACGATACGCCCGAATGCGAGCGCGCCGTCGCCTACGCCTCGAAGCGGGCGCTGAGCACCAGCGGCGTGCTGGTGCTGCTCTATGTCATCGAACCGGACGATTTCCAGCACTGGCTGGGCGTCGAGAAGATCATGCGCGAGGAGGCGACCGCCACCGCACGCACCGCGCTCGACAGCTATGCCAACAAGGTGCGCCAGAAGCTCGGCATCGAACCGGAGATGGTGGTGCGCGAGGGCAAGCCCACCGAAGAGATCCACAAGCTGATCGAGGAAGACCAGGATATCGCCATCCTGGTGCTGGCGGCCGGCGCCGGCAAGGAAGGGCCCGGGCCGCTGGTCGGCGCGGTGGCAGGCAAGGGCGCCGCCTTCCCTATCCCGGTGACCGTGGTGCCGCAAAACCTGTCGGACGAGGAGATCGACAGCCTCGCCTGAAGTGTATCGGTATCCGGGTGATGCCGGCCTGCAAATGCCGGGTTCCTGCGCTTCCGGTGCTCACGTACTTCAAGTACGCTCCGCTTCGGTTCTCGGAAACCACCATTTTCGACTCGGCCTGACCCGAATCTCGGCGCACTTCATAATGCTTGGCAGGAGTCGCAAAAACATTCCGCCAGCCAGCCATTCGGGCGATGCGTTTCGCTTGAATGTCCAGCCGATAGAGCTTATTTAGAATTATTCCAAACTATCTGCCCGAGACGGGCACGGAGACGGCCATGTTCATCCAGACCGAATCGACGCCAAACCCGGCGACGCTGAAATTCCTGCCCGGCAAGGAAGTGCTTTTGGAAGGTACCGCCGATTTCCGTGATGCCGACAGTGCGGCGACGGCCTCGCCGCTGGCCGGCCGGCTGTTCGAAATACCGGGCGTCACCGGCGTCTTCTTCGGCTACGACTTCATCACCGTGACCAAGGACGGGCCCGACTGGCAGCATCTGAAGCCAGCGATTCTGGGCGCCATCATGGAGCATTTCATGTCCGGCGCGCCTGTCATGGCCAATGCCGGCCCGGCCGCGGAGACCAGCCAGACCGGCGAGTTCTATGACAAGGCCGACGAGGAACTCGTCATCACCATCAAGGAGCTGCTCGACACACGGGTGCGCCCGGCAGTGGCCCAGGATGGCGGCGACATCACCTTCCGCGGCTTCGAGAACGGCACTGTGTTCCTGCACATGAAGGGCGCCTGCGCCGGCTGCCCGTCATCGACGGCGACGCTGAAGCACGGCATCCAGAACCTGCTCCGCCACTTCGTTCCCGAGGTCCAGCAGGTCGAACAGGTCGCCTGACCATTCGTCTTCGCCGAGCGCGGCGACGATTCTCAAAAAGCAAGCAACAAAAAACCGGGCCGAATTGCCCGGTTTTTTGTTGGGGACGTCCGTTGTTGCCTAGACGGTCCGCGTACGAACGGTTTTGACCATGAACCTCGCGGTCACGGTCAGAGGACGATGACCTTGGCGCCGACCTCGGCGCGATCGTAAAGGTCGATGATGTCCTGATTCATCAGCCGGATGCAGCCCGAAGACATCGCCTTGCCGATCGAGTTCCATTCCGGGCTGCCATGCAGGCGATAGCCCATGTCGCCGCCCTTGTTGAACAGGTACAGAGCGCGCGCGCCGAGCGGGTTCTTCAGGCCCGGCTCCATGCCGCCGGCGAACTTGGCGAGTTCCGGCTGGCGCTTGATCATCTGCGACGGCGGCGTCCAGGTCGGCCATTCGCGCTTGATGGCGACATGGGCGGTGCCATGCCACTCGAAGCCCTCGCGGCCGACGCCGATGCCGTAGCGAATTGCCCGGCCGTCACCCTCGACGAAGTAGAGGAACTTGTTCTGCGTATCGACGATGATGGTGCCCGGCTTTTCCTTGGTGTCGTAGTTCACCTCCTGGCGGTGATACTTCGCGGGCACCTTTTCGATCGGGATGCGGGGCAGCTGGTAGCCGGCGTCGGTCACCGCGCCATAGTCGTTGGAGAATATCTGCCCGCCAATGGTGCTGCAACCGGCGAGTGCGGTGGACAGCGCCAGTGCGGCAACTACTGCAAGCGACTTCATGCGCATGAGGTGATCCGTGCCCCGCCAAACATCCGCGGCACGAGTCGGCCGCTTTCTTGCCATCATTCATGCTGGCATTTGCTTTGCTTGCCAAGTACGCGATGCCTATATGCAAGACCTCACCTGCCGGTAAGCCAGCAACTGCGGCATTTCGGCAACAGCCTTCACCGGATTGTGAAGGAAATTCAATGGCCATGACTCTCGGGCCAGCAGGAATCGAGGAACAACCATGAATGTCGGCGACGCCGCCCAGCGTTCCGGTCTGCCAGCCAAGACCATCCGCTACTATGAGGAAATTGGCCTGATCGCGCCTGCGCGTGCCGGCAATGGCTATCGCGACTATTCGGGCGACGACATCCATCGGCTGACCTTCCTGCGCCGTGCCCGCAACCTGGGCTTTTCCATCGACGATTGCCGCCAGTTGATGGCGCTTTACCAGGACCGCAGCCGCGCCAGCCACGACGTGCGCGAGATCGCCACCGCCCATGTCAGGGCGATCGAGGAGAAGGTGCGCGAGCTGCAGTCGATGCGATCGACCCTGCAGAAGCTCGTCCAGGCCTGCCATGGCGACGACCGGCCGGACTGCCCGATCATCGATGACATTGCGGGAACCGCGCCGCTCGGCGATAAAGCCGTCACGGTCGCATAGATCCGTGCCGGCCAGGCCCGACGCCTCTCGGCTACGGAGGGAGGATGCCGATGGCCTCGATGACTGTCGAACTGCACAATGTCGAAGGCACCGAAGCCGCCATGGGCTGGGCCGGCGGCCACACGATCGTCGTCGACCGGCCCGAGGGCAAGGCCGGCGGCATGGGCCTGGGCTTCAATGGCGGCCAGCTGCTGGCGCTGGCGATTGGCGGCTGCTTCTGCAACGACCTTCGCTATGTCGCCGACGAGATCGGCGTGAAACTCGGCAGGATCGCCGTCTCGGTGAGGCTTGACCTCGACGGCAAGCCCCTGCTGGCGACCGCGGCAAGGATGACGGTTTCCTGCGAGACCTTGGACGGGTCCGATCCCCAAAGGATCATTGACCGTGCCAGCGCGGTTTCGACGGTCAGCAACTCGTTGCGCCAGGGCGTGCCGGTTACGATCGAAACGACGGGGCCTGGTCGCTCATAAACGCCAGGACTTCTCCCGCGCCGTAGGTCGTCCCGCCACGTTCACCCATCACGGAAAGTGAAGGTGGCCATACGGTTCTCCGTGCCTGCTCATGCTATCGAGCACCCATTGATTTGGGTGGCCACCAAATGAGCGGTACGGGTTCAAATCGTGAACAAAATCTGGCATGGTCCCGTCATGCCAATCATCTCACCGATTCCCCTGAACCCGCTCATCGATGGTCGCCAGTCCGAACGCGCCATGCTGGTGCGGCGCGGGGTGCAGCGCCTGCTCCGCGAAATGGGCGCGCATGTGCTGCCTGAACTGTCGCTGGCGACCGGCCGCCGCGCCGACCTCGTCGCGCTGACCCGCCACGGCGACATATGGATCATCGAGATCAAATCCTCGGTCGAGGATTTTCGTGTCGACCGCAAATGGCCCGACTACCGGCTGCACTCGGACCGCTTCTTCTTCGCCACCCATCCCGGCGTGCCGGCGGAGATTTTTCCCGAAGAATGCGGCTTCATCCTCTCCGACGGCTATGGCGCCGAGATTTTGCGCGAGGCGCCCGAGCACCGCATGGTGGCGGCGACGCGCAAGGCGCTGATGCTGCGGATCGCGCGGGCCGGCGCCGCGCGGCTGCTGGCGGCGGAGCTCGCCGGGGTGGCCGTGCCTGCGCTGGAGGGGGAGAGCGAATAGGCTGGCAGGCAGGAGATAGAACGCAACCGACGGCGCCGCCCCTCATTGTCCTGCCGGACATTTCTCCCCGTATAGAGACGGGGAGAAAGGTGCTGTCGTCGGCGATTCGCCAACTTATGGAAGAAAGCGCCAAGGGGTCGCGTCACCCCTTCTCCCCGTCTCTATACGGGGAGAAGATGCCGGCAGGCAGATGAGGGGCAGCGCGACCTCGAAAAGAGTGCATTGAAGTCGCTGATAGGCCCCTACTCCTCGCCCTCATCCACCTCAGTCGCCGCCGGCGCCATCAGCAGGACGGCCGCGCCGAGCAGCGCTGCGACCAGGGAGCCGGAGAGAATGCCGACCTTGACCGCGTCCTGCAGCGCCACGTCGTTGGCGAAGGCGAGCAGGCCGATGAACAGGCTCATGGTGAAGCCGATGCCGCACAGCAGCGAGATGCCGATCATGTGCAGCCAGCCGGCATGGGCCGGCAGGTCGGCGAGACCGAAGCGGATGGCGAGCGCGGAGGAACCGAACACGCCGACCAGCTTGCCGACGACGAGGCCGGCGGCGACGCCGAGCGTCAGCGGCTCGAACAGCGCGCCGACGCTGAGGCCCGCCAGCGAAACGCCGGCATTGGCGAAGCCGAAGATGGGGATGACGACGAAGGGCACTATTGCGTGCAGGCCGTGCTCGAGCCGGTGCAGCGGCGAATGATCGAGATCGTGTTCGATGCCGGCGGTGCGTTCGAGCGGAATGGTCAGGGCCAGCGCCACGCCGGCAAGCGTGGCATGCACGCCCGACTTCAGCACCAGCACCCACAGGATCGCGCCGAGCACGAGGTAAGGCACGAGGCTCATCACCCGCATGCGGTTGAGCACGACAAGCGCGGCGATCACCGCGAAGGCGGCGCCCAAATAGGCAAGCGACAGACCGCTGGTGTAGAAGATCGCGATGATGATGACCGCACCGAGATCGTCGATGATGGCAAGGGCGGTGAGGAATATCTTCAGCGAGGCCGGCACGCGGCTGCCGAGCAGCGACAGCACGCCGAGCGCGAAGGCGATGTCGGTGGCGGTCGGGATCGCCCAACCGGACAGCGCGCCCGCGTTGTCACGGTTGATGGCGACATAGGCCAGCGCCGGCACCACCATGCCGCCGGCCGCCGCGATGCCGGGCAGCACCCTGCGCGGCCAGGTCGAGAGCTGGCCGTCCAGCATCTCGCGCTTGATCTCCAGGCCGACGAGCAGGAAGAACACCGCCATCAGTCCATCATTGACCCAATGCGACACGCTGAGCGGGCCGAGATAGGCGTGGAGGACGGCAAAATAGGTTCCGGAGAGCGGTGAGTTGGCGACGATCAAGGCCAATGCCGCCGCTACCATCAGCATGATGCCGCCGGCCGCCTCGCTGTCGAGAAATTCGCGCAAGACGGAAACCGGCCGCTGTTTCAAGTCCCGCATTTCACCCTCCGTTATGCCGCCTGTTCGGCAGGCTTATTGTCGAGGCCGGCGGCGCCCCTCATTGCCCTGCCGGGCATTTCTCCCCGTATAGTGACGGGGAGAAAGAGGCTGGCCGCAGCGTCGGCGCCTTTTTGCAACGCTGGTGGTTAGCGAAATCGGCGATGACAGCGCCCCTCTCCCCGTCACTATACGGGGAGAGGATGCCGGCAGGCAGGTGAGGGGCGGCGCCGAGTTCGACAATTGGATGCTTCCCCGTAAGCAGAAACCGGTCCGAAGGAATGCTCAGCACATCGCGCTCTAGCGCGGCGCGCGCTTGGCCAGGATGCGCTGCAGGGTGCGGCGATGCATGTTGAGGCGGCGCGCGGTCTCGGAGACGTTGCGCTCGCACATTTCGTAGACACGCTGGATGTGCTCCCAGCGCACGCGGTCGGCCGACATCGGATTTTCCGGGGGTGCGGCGCGCTCGCCGGCCGTGCGGGTGAGCGCGGCAAAGACGTCGTCGGCGTCGGCCGGCTTCGACAGATAGTCGACGGCGCCGAGCTTCACCGCCGTCACCGCGGTGGCGATGTTGCCGTAGCCGGTCAGGATGATCGCGCGGGAATCCTCGCGCTTCTCACGGATGGCGGCCACGACGTCGAGGCCGTTGCCGTCGCCAAGCCGCATATCGACCACCGCGTAGGCGGGCGGATTGGCGCGTGCCTTGCCAACCGCCTCCTCGACGCTCTCGGCCGTTTCGACCACGAACCCCCTGGTTTCCATGGCGCGGGCCAGACGGGTCAGGAACGGTTTGTCGTCGTCGACGATCAGAAGCGAGGTGTCCTCGCCCTCAACCATTGCGCCACTGTTTTCATCGCCTGTCATCGTCTTGAAATTCCTGCTGCCTTAATTTTACGCAGATATAGTTTTGCGTCGCGATTGTCCAATTTACGCGGTGTCAAACATCGTCGCGGGCGCCGATTCCGGGTTCAGGAAAACATTTCTGGGCCATGAAATCCGCACCATGGCGCCCTCGCCCAGTCCGCTCGAATTGCGAAAGTCGAGCGTGGCGCCCGATCGCTCGAGCAATGTCTTGGCGATGAACAGGCCCAGCCCCAGCCCGCCGCCGGCCTCCGTGCCCTGGCGTGTCGACATATAGGGCTCGCCGATGCGGTCGATGATCTCGGGCGGAAAGCCGGGACCGTCATCGATGATCGAGAAGGAGACGGTGGCCTCGTCCCAGCTCCAGCGCACGGTGACGCTCTCGCGGGCGAAATCGACGGCGTTCTCCACCAAATTGCCAAGGCCGTAGATGACGCCGGGATTGCGGCGCCCGACCGGCTCGGGGCCGCTGCGCTCGCCGGGCCTGAGCTTGATCGAGATGCCGAAGTCGCGGTGCGGCGCGGTGACCTCCTCGACCAGCGAGGTCAAAGGCAGGCGGGACAAATGCGCCTCTCCCTCGGACGACAGGCTGGTCAGGCGCTTGAGTATCTCGCGGCAACGCTCGCTCTGGGAGCGCAGCAGCGTCACATCCTCCCCGTATTTCGCGTCCTTGCCGAGCGCCTTTTCCATCTCCTTGGCGACCAGCGTGATGGTGGCGAGCGGCGTGCCGAGCTCATGCGCGGCGGCGGCGGCCAGCCCGTCGAGCGCCGACAGATGCTGCTCGCGCTGGAGCACCAGTTCGGTGGCGGCGAGCGCATTGGCCAGCAGGCGGGCTTCCGCGGCCACGCGGAAGGCGTAAATAGCGGTGAAGGCGATCGATGACAGCACCGCCATCCACATGCCGGCAACATAGATGAAGGGCATCGCCAGCGGCGCGCCTTCATGCCAGGGCAATGGCAAGTGGAAAAAGACCAGCAAGGTCGCCGCCGTCATCACCAGCCCCCCAAGCACCGCGGTCAGGCGCAAGGGCAGCGACGTCGCCGAAATGACCACGGGCACCGTCATCAGCAGCGAGAACGGATTGGTAAGGCCGCCGGTCATGTAGAGCAGGCCGGCAAGCTGGAGGCTATCAAAGATCAGGATGCCGAAGGCCGCGAACGGCGTGAGCCGGTGCGCGGCCGGGAACCGAAAGGCAAGGAGCAGGTTCATCCAGGCCGAACAGGCGATCAGGGCAAAGCACAGGCTGACCGGCAGTGGGAATTTCAGGCCGTAGGCGACGAAAAGCACCGTCACGCTCTGGCCGACAATGGCAAGCCAGCGCAGCCGGATCAGCGTGTTGAGGCGCAGTCTCTGGCTCTGCTGGAAATCGGGAGAACGCAATACGTTGATCATGGCCATGAAATACAGCCGCGAGGCGGCCAGCGCTAGGTGGATGACGAAGCGATGGCGTTTGCGCCAATCGCCAAGCAACTACGTCCCGCGCGGCTTGGCGCGGCTGGTGGCGGCGGCGAGCAGCGGATTTTCCGGCCACACGTGCTTGGGATAGCGGCCGCGCATGTCGGCGCGCACATCGGCCCAGGAGCCGCGCCAGAAGCCGGGCAGGTCGCGCGTCGTCTGGATCGGCCGGTGCGCGGGCGACAGCAGTTCGAGCGTCAGCGGCACGGTGCCGCCTGCGATTGCAGGGTGCCGGTCGAGACCGAACAGTTCCTGGACACGAACCGCCAAAACGGGCCATTCGCCGTCATAGCGGATCGGCACGCGACTGCCGGACGGCACGTCGAAATGGGTCGGCGCAAGCGCGTCGATCCGGCGCTGCAAATCGTGCGGCACAAGCGCCGTCAGCCCGGCCGGGACGACACCCGGATCGATGGCCGAGAAGGATGCGGCACCCGACAGGAACGGCAGCAACCAGTCGTCGAGGCGATCGATAAGCGCCGTGTCGGACATATCGGGCCACGGCGCCCCAAGGCCGCGATGCAGCCAGGACAGGCGCTGGCGCAGCGTCTCGGCCTCCTTGCTCCAGCTCAGCAGCGAAAGTCCATGTTCGCGCAAGGCGTCAAGCATGGCGCGGTCGGCCTCATTGCCGGTTGGCGGAGGCAGCATGCGCTCGGCCAGCGTGATGGCGCCGAGGCGTACGGTTTCGCGCACGCGCACGGCGCGGCGCTCGCGATCGAAGCTCGTTTGCCTGCGGGTTTCGGTCCTGTCCGCCAGTGCTGAACGAATATCGTCCTCGCTGATCGCCGCCGCCGCCGTGATGCGCGCATTCTGCGCCTTGCCCTGCAGATCGGCGACAACCAGAAACGCCTCGCCGGCAAGCGGATCGGCGGCGTCGAGCATGGCGCCGGAGCCGTTGGCCAGTACGAAACGCCCCCGCTCGCCGCGCGCCTTGGCGACCCGGTCCGGCCAGGCATGGATGAGGAGAGGACCAGCGCTGCCACCCTCCCCCTTGTGGAGAGGGTCGGCGCGTAGCGCCGGGGTGGGGGTGCGGCGCCAAAGCCCCCCGCCCCGCTCCGCTTCGCGGATCGACGTTCCGGGGCGAGCCACGGGTCTCGCCCGTCCTTCGGACCCCCATAAGGGGGAGGGTGAAGAGGCCTGCCTCGCCAGGCGTTCGGCGAGTTGCCGCGCGGCGGTGGCGCGCGGCGATCTTTCCTGGCGAAAGCGCATCAGCCGGCGTTCGAGATCGGCGCCGTCACCGCCCAACCCGCGCTCGGTCAGCAGCACCGCGAGCATGGCCGCCTCGCCGGCATGGCCGCCGCGGGCCGCCTCGGCGACCATATGCGCCAGCCGCACCGGCAGAGCGAGCTTGCGCATCGCGGCGCCCGCTTCCGTCAGCCGCCCCGCCTCGTCGATGGCATCAAGCGCGCGCAGCAGCGCCCTTGCCTCGTTGAGCGCCGGGGCCGGCGGCGGATCGAGGAAGGCGAGGCTCGTCGGATCGGCGACACCGAAGGCGGCGCAGTCGAGCAGCAGGCCGGAAAGGTCGGCCTCGAGGATTTCCGGCGGGGTGAAGGCTGGAAGCGACGCCGTCTGTTCGGCGCGCCACAGTCGGATGGCGACGCCGGCCTGCGTGCGTCCGGCACGGCCGGCGCGCTGGTCGGCGGAGGCCTTGCTGGCGCGCACCGTCTCCAGCCGCGTCAGGCCGCTGGCCGGCTCGTAGCGCGGCAGCCGCGACAGGCCGGAATCGATGACGACCCGCACGCCGTCGATGGTGATGGAGGTCTCGGCGATCGACGTAGCCAGCACCACCTTGCGGCGGCCCGCCGGCGCCCGCCTGATCGCCGCGTCCTGCGCCTTGCCATCGAGCATGCCGTAGAGCGGCACGATATCGGTGTCGGCGCCGACCTTGCCGGCAAGCCGCTCGGCGGTGCGCTCGATCTCGCGCTGGCCGGGCAGGAAGGCAAGCACGCTGCCGCTTTCGTCGGCAAGAACGTCGCGGATCGCCTTGGCCATGGCGTCCTCGATTGCGGTGCCGGCCGGCCGCTCGTCGTAGCGAATGTCGACGGGAAAGGCACGGCCTTCGCTTTCGATCACCGGCGCGCCCGACAACAGCTTCGCGACACGGGCGCCGTCCAGCGTCGCCGACATCACCAAGACGCGCAGGTCCGGCCGCAGCGCGCCTTGCACGTCGAGCGCCAAAGCGAGGCCGAAATCGCCGTCGAGCGAGCGCTCGTGGAATTCGTCGAAGATCACGGCCGAGATTCCGGGCAGTTCGGGATCGTCAAGGATCATCCGCGCCAGCACACCTTCTGTGACGACCAGTATTTTTGTCCGGGCCGAAGTGTGGTTCTCCATGCGCATGGCATAGCCGACGGTGGCGCCGGGCTCCTCATCAAGCAATTCGGCCATGCGGCGGGCGGCGGCGCGGGCGGCGAGCCGGCGCGGCTCCAGCAGCACGATCTTGCCCGTGCCCAGCCATGGCGCATCGAGCAGCGCCAGCGGCACCAGCGTCGTCTTGCCGGCGCCGGGCGGCGCCACAAGCACGGCGCCGTTGCCGGAGCCGAGTGCATGGCCCAGCGCCGGCAGCACGGCGGATACCGGAAGCTCCGGCAAGACTTTTGTCGTCATCGCGCCCGCATATCAGCGCTCGTGGTCGCCATGCAACCGGCGCCAGATCAAAGCCGGGTGCGCGAAAACGGGTTCCAGCGCACCGTGCCCAACCGTACTTCCTCGCGCACCATGGTGAGCAGGCCGGACCCACCGACGACCGCGAGGCCGACCAGCGACAGCCAGTCAGGATATTCCCGGAAGAACAGCGCACCGAGGATGACCGCCCAGACCATCTGCGAATAATGCGTCGGCGCGATCCGGTTGGCGGGCGCGTATTTGACGGCCAGCAGCTGCAGCAATTGTCCGCATGCGGTGAAGGCGCCGGCCATTATCAGCCATGCAAGCTGCCTTGCGTCGGGAAGCGTGAACGAAGTGGCGGCGATGCCGATGCCGTTGAACAACAGGCCGTAGCCGATCAGCACGCCGAGCATGGTCGTGCGCTTTTCCTGCTTTGCCAGCGAGCGCATCAGGATGACGCTGGCGGCTGCCAGAAAGGCCACGCCAAAGGCGGCGAGGTGCCCAAGATTGAGTTCGCGAAACCCCGGTCGCACCACCAACATGACGCCGGCAAAGCCGGCGACCACCGCCAGCCAGCGCCAGGGCCCGACCTTTTCCTTGAGGACGACCGTGGAGAGGATGGTGACGCAGAGCGGCGCCAGGAAGACGAGCGCGTAGACTTCGGCCAGTGGAATGGTGGTGAAGGCATAAACGCTGAGCACGCCCGAGGCGATGCCGGCCCAGGCGCGCGCCTGCACCGCCCAAGGCCGTTTGGTGCGCCAGAAATCACGCCAACGCTCGTCCGCCGGCCGGGTGAAGAAGAGAAAGCAGCCGGCGAACAATATCGAGAAGAAACCGATCTCGAACACCGTGAACTGCCCACCCAGGCTTTTGACAACGGCATCGCTGCCCGAATAGCTTGCATAGGCGATCAGGGCGAGCAGGATTCCGTTCGTCACGTTTTTCCATTTCCGGGGAGAGAAGCGTTGAAAATACTGGCGCTCGGCGCGCATCCTGACGACATCGAGATATTCATGTTCGGTACGATGGCGGCCTATGCGGCGCAAGGCGCAGAACTGACTTTTGCCATAGCCACGGATGGTGCCAGGGGCGGCAAGAGCGATCCCACGGTTCTCGCCCGTGTCCGTCGCGAGGAGGCAACGGCCGCGGCCGCGCTGCTCGGGGCGGCGCCGCGCTTCCTCGACTTTCCCGACGGCAGGCTGGTGGCGGATAACGCGCTGATCGGCGCGCTGAAGACGCTGATTGGCGAAACCGGACCGGATCTGGTGATTACCCATGCGTCCAACGACTATCACGCCGACCACCGCGCGCTGTCGGACGCCGTGCGCATCGCGGCGTCGTTCGCCGTACCGGTGCTGCATGCCGACACGATGGGCGGCACCGGATTCTCCCCGACCCATTATGTCGAGATATCAGCCCAGGCCGAGATCAAGGCCAAGGCGATCCGCCTGCACCAGTCGCAGGATCCGGAGCGCTTCGTCGACATCGCCCGCACGCAGAATTTTTTTCGCGCCGGCCAGTGCAACGGCGCGCCGGGATCGCAGGCCGAAGCCTTCCGCTTCGAGCCGATGTTTCCCTTCGCCGACATTCGCGACCTGCTGCCGCCGGCGCCGCCGATCCGGCCGGTGATGGTGAGCACAAAAAGGATCGACTGACCCGGAGACGGCTGCTCGATCGCGGTGACCATGCCCGACGACGAGACCACCGGCTGACGCGCCGGTGCACACGGCCACATGGGAACGCCCGGGCCGGACCGTGCTTTTCTTCCCGGAGGCCACGATGTCGCACCTTTGCGACCAGGACCGGACCGGATCAGACGAATTGAGGGAAGACATCGCCGGAAAAAACAGCATAGGCTATCGCCAAGACGGCAAATCTTCCTGGGGAGGAAATGGATGGCTTCACGCTATCACGAGGTCTATGACGGCTGGAAACGCGACCCGGAAAAGTTCTGGGCGGATGCCGCCGACGCCATCGATTGGTACACACCTTATGACAAGGTGTTCGATGCGGAAGCCGGCGTTTATGGCCGCTGGTTTACCGGCGCCACCTGCAACACCTGCTACAATGCCCTCGACCGGCATGTCGCCGGCGGGCGTGCCGACCAGATCGCGCTGATCCATGACAGCGCCATCACCGGCAGCGTGAAGACATTCACCTATGCCGAGCTCAAACGCGAAGTGGTGGCGCTGACCTCGGTGCTGAAGAACCGCGGCGTCGGCAAGGGTGATCGCGTCATCATCTACATGCCGATGGTGGCGGAAGCGGCCATCGCCATGCTTGCCTGCGCCCGCATCGGCGCCGTGCATTCGGTCGTCTTCGGCGGTTTTGCCTCGCATGAGCTCGCCACCCGCATCGACGACGCCAGGCCGAAGGTGATCATTTCGGCCTCCTGCGGCCTGGAGCCCGGCCGCGTTGTCGCCTACAAGCCGCTGCTCGACAAGGCGATCGAGATATCCCGCCACAAGCCGGACGCCTGCCTGATCCTGCAGCGCGACCAATTGCGCTGCGAGCTCAGGGACAATTACGACATCGACTATGCGGACGCGGTCGCGCGCGAGCGGGCGGCCGGCGCCAATGTCGACTGCGTTCCAGTGCTTGCCACCGACCCGCTCTACATCATCTACACGTCAGGCACGACCGGCCAGCCCAAGGGCATCGTTCGCGACAATGGCGGCCACATGGTGGCGCTCGAATGGACGATGGAAAACGAGTTCGGCGTCAAGCCCGGCGAAGTGTTCTGGGCGGCGTCCGATGTCGGCTGGGTGGTCGGCCATTCCTACATCGTCTACGGGCCGCTGCTGCATGGCTGCACCAGCATCCTGTTCGAAGGCAAGCCGGTCGGCACGCCCGATGCCGGCACCTACTGGCGGGTGATCGCGCAGCATGGCGTGGTCGCCCTGTTCACCGCGCCGACGGCGTTCCGCGCCATCAAGGGGCAGGATCCCAGGGGCGAATTCGTCGCCAGATACGACCTGTCGAAATTCCGAACGCTGTTCCTCGCCGGCGAGCGCGCCGATCCCGAAACCATCAAATGGGCGGAGCAAAAACTGAACGTGCCGGTCATCGACCATTGGTGGCAGACCGAGACCGGCTCGCCAATGACCATCAACCCCGCGGGCCTTGGCCTGCTGCCGGTAAAATACGGCTCACCCGGCGTGCCGATGCCCGGCTACGACATCCGCGTGCTCGACGATGCCGGCCACGAGGTGCCGCGCGGCACGCTCGGCAATGTCGTGGTCAAGCTGCCGCTGCCGGCGGGCTGCCTGCCGACGCTGTGGAACGCCGACGCCCGTTTCCGCCAGGCCTATCTCGACGAGTTCCCCGGCTTCTACAAGACGGCCGATGCCGGCATGATCGACGAGGACGGCTACCTCTACGTGATGGCCCGCACCGACGACATCATCAATGTCGCCGGCCACCGGCTGTCGACCGGCGCCATGGAAGAGGTGCTGGCAACGCATCCCGATGTCGCGGAATGCGCCGTCGTCGGCATCGCCGATTCGATGAAGGGCCAGGTTCCGCTCGGCTTCGTCGTGCTCAACGCTGGTGTCTCGCGCGAGATCGGCCTCATCGAGAGCGAAGTGGTGGGGCTGGTGCGCGAGCGCATCGGCCCGGTCGCCGCCTTCAGGACGGTGGTGACGATCAAGCGGCTGCCGAAAACGCGGTCGGGAAAGATCCTGCGCGGGACCATGCAGAAGATCGCCGACAAGGAAGACTGGACCATGCCGGCGACGATCGACGACCCGGTCATCCTCGACGAGATCACGGCCGTGCTGAAGGAGCGCGGCATCGGGGTCTAGATGATCGGGCGCAGCAGACCCGATCCTTCCGTTTGTTGAGCGGTCGGCGCCAACTGTCACATCTGGCCAATCTTTTGTTGTGCAATGCAACAACAGACTCTAGGGTTTGGCTTGGGGGGCCATTCCAAAGGCACGGCATGGCTCAGCACAAGGCGACATTCGGCGGCGTCGACATATTGCGTTTCCTGGCCGCCGTCATGGTGATGTTCTATCACTATGGCTTCTGGGTATGGGCATTCCCTGACGGGGTTTCGGCGCGCGCGACCGGCGGCATCCCGCCCCATCCCGAAATGGCCTTGGTCGGCTCCGGCTGGGTCGGCGTGCAGATATTCTTCGTCATCAGCGGTTTCGTCATCGCCTTCAGCGCCGAGAATTCGACGCCGCTGCGGTTTTTCGAGGCAAGGGTGAAAAGGCTGGCGCCGGCGGTCTGGATCTGCGCGCCGGTGACCGCGGCGGTGCTGCTGCTCACCGGTCTGAGCTGGCCAACCGATGCCGTGATCAGGCTCGTTCGCACCGGCCTTTTCGCGCCCTACGGCCCTTGGGTGGACAGCGTCTACTGGACGCTCGGCATCGAGATCGCCTTCTACGCTGTCGTCTGGATCCTGTTGCGGCTTGGCCGCTTCCACCTGATGGAGACGGTGGCAGTCGTGATCGGCCTCGTCAGCACGCTGTTCTGGTGCCTCTATTATCCGCTCGGCTGGTCCGACCTCGCCGAGACACGCTGGCTGCAGCTCGTCCTGGTGCACCATGGCTCTTTTTTCGCCGTCGGCGTGCTCATCTGGCTGATGCGGTTCAAGGCGGTGACGGCCTCGCGCCTGGCCTTCTGCCTGCTGTTCCTGGGCGGGGGCGTGCTGCAAATCGCCAGTTCGGTCGATGTCCACAGCGCCAAGGTCGGCGCCGCGATGCCCTATGCGCCGCCGATCCTTGTCTTCCTGGTCGCCATCGCCCTGATGGCGTGGTCACTGCGGCTCGACCTCAGCTGGAGCGGCTGGCGCCGGATCGGCTTGATGACCTACCCGCTCTATCTGATCCACGACGTCATCGGCGCGGCGATGCTCGGCGCGATGATCCGCGCCGGGCTGCCTTATCTGTTGTCCATGGCAACGGTCGGCGCGACCATGATCGCGGCAAGCTGGCTGGTGGCGACCGAAGCTGAACCGCGCATCCGGCTGCTGCTCGACCACACGGTGTTCCGCTACCGGCTCAGGGCCGCGTAGTCGCGATCTTGTTGACCAATAAAGATTGACCAACGGGCACCTCGGTGCCTTCCTCACAGGAGCGCACTGTCCAGCCGCAGGGTTCCGAGGCCTGGATAGGGAGTCGCGGCCCTGTACAAAGCTAGGGACCAATCGATGCGGATCGTCAGGATAGCCGAACTGGAAATCGATCCTGACCAGATCGACAGCTACAAGGCCCTGATTGCCGAAGAGATCGAGGCCTCCGTGCGAATCGAGCCGGGCGTGCTTTTCCTTCATGCCGTGTCGGAAAAAGGTGCGCCTGAAAAGGTGCGCGTGATCGAATGCTACGCCGATCAGACGGCGTACGAAGCCCATCTGACCACACCGCATTTTCTCAAGTACAAGACGCAAACGGCGAACATGGTGCGGTCGCTTCGGCTTATCGAAACCGACCCGATCGCGCTGTCTGCGAAACCCGGTCAGAACTCAAACTGACCAGGGCTTGGACCGACACCGCCGTCCATCCAGAGCGGACGATCGACCTGCCGTCGAAATCGCTCGCAAGCGAAATAGACTGATCTGCTCTGGGGCCGACCTGCTTCCAATCCATGTCGCCAACCTCAAAGCGCGTCGATTCTGCGCAATACAATATTGCTCCGGATGTCATTTCATAGACATCGCCAATCAGCCAAAGAAACCGGGCGTCACGGGCTAGCATGGGTCTTTGGATCGGGCGCGGCTGCTTGAATCCGCCAAGCAGTACGGAAGCTACCTCGTTATAAATTCGACCCTTGAAGATGCCCGTACTTGTTTCGCCGGCTTGTTCGCTTTACGAACGGCAATGACCCTCATCTCTCGCATTGCCGCCCTTGCTTTGCTCGCCGTCATTGTCTTCGCGACGCTGTCGCCAATCCAGATGCGGCCCCACCTGGGTGACCCAGATTTCGAACGCGCCCTCGCCTACGTTCTGTTCGGCGTGGCAATGGGGCTCGGCTTTCCAAACCGCTTGGCTGGCACTGTCACTATAGTTGTCGTCGTAGCCACTGTGCTGGAGCTGATGCAGCTCCTCGAACCCGGTCGGCATGCGCGCCTTTCGGACGGCTCACTGAAGGCTTTGGCAGGCATCCTCGGAATAGTTGTCGTCCATCTCAGTCTTTTGGTGGCGAGCCGCTATTGGCCGCGTAAGCTGACATTGCCTGCCGGATGATGCCCGGGTTTAGACTCCCATTGTAGCCCGCCGCAGCCACATAGGCGATGACCTGCCTCGTCACTCAGGCACGGAAATCGCCACGGTTGAACTCAGACCGTTGTCTTGCTGCGCACTTCGGTCTTGTCGAGATAATAGCTCGAGTACTGGCCGAAGAATTTTTCGGACGCTCCGAACGAGCCGTATTTGGCGAGCTTCTTGAGATCGACCTTGTTCAGCACCGCGCCGACGATCTTGTTGGCGACATAGGGTTCGGATTCGAGCATCGATCTCACCATCGCGCGCGGCGTGCGGCCCCATTCGGTGACCAGCACGAAGCCGTCGACAAGCGGCGCGAAGGCCTTGGCGTCGACCACCGGCCCCAGCGGCGGCAGATCGACGACGATGTATTCGAAGGTCTCCTTGGCGTTGTCGATGAAGCGCCGCATGCCGGCCGAGGAGAGAAGCTCGCTGGTATGCGAGAAATTGCCGCGCAGCACGGCCGGAATGATCGCCAGCTTGGTCTGCCGGTCGATCTTGCCGACCGACTGCCAGGTCTGGCCGCTCACCACCGCTTCCATCAGTCCCTGCTCGGCCTCCATGCCGAGGCTGCGGCTCAAGCCCGGATTGCGCAGGTCGCCGTCGATCAGCAGCGTCCTGGCGCCGTTGGCGGCGAGCAGTCCGGCCAGATTGGCCGCGACCGTCGACTTGCCTTCGCCGGGAAGGACCGAGATGACGCCGATGACGCGGCTGCCCTGCCCTTCCATGACGACGTCGAAGGCGATCTTTGCGCTGCGCAGCGTCTCGGAGAACATCGACGCCGGAGCATCGACGCTGACGCGCATGCGCGCGCGCTTTTCGGCCGCGGCCGGCGATTTGGCGGTTTTGAGATCCGGGTCGGCCGGCTTTTCCTCCCTGGCGGTCTTGCCGCCGATGACAGGCAGATAACCGAGGAATTTGAGGCCGACGCGGTCGCGGACATCCTCGCCGGTCCTGAAGAAACGCTCGTTGAATTCGTTCAGGCCGCCAAGCCCGGCACCCATCAACGTGCCCAGCACAAGCGAGAGCGCCAGCACAACCACCGTGCGCGGGCTGGAGGCGCTGAGCGGCGTCGATGCATCCGAGATGATGCGGATCTTGCCGACCGGGAAGGATTGCTGCTGGGCGGCTTCCTCGTAGCGGCCGAGGAATGTCTGGTAGAGCGTGGAGAGCGCCGTCGCCTTCTGGTCGAGTTCACGCAGCTTGACCTGCGACTGGTTGTCGATGGCGCTCTTGCCTTGCGCCGCGGCGACATTGGCCCTGAGCGCGGTCTCGCGCGCCAGCGCCACTTCATATTCGTTGCGATAGCTTTCGGTCAGCTGCTTCAGCTCGCCGAATATCTGCGCCGATATGTCGGCCTTCTCCTTGGCGAGCGCCACCGCCTGCGGATGCTGCGGCCCAAAATTGGCCTCGACATCCTGCTGCCGCTTGGCGACGGCGAGATAGCGCGTCTTGAGCGCCGCGATGACCGAGCTGCTCGGCTGGTCGCTCGATATGGCGGCATCCTTGAAGGCGTTCTCCGAACCGCTTTCAACGATGGACTTGTATTGCTGGTAGCGGGCGCTGGCCCGGGCCGTATCGGCCTGCGCCACGATAAGCTGGGCGTTGAGGTCGGCAAGCTGCTTGGCGCTCATCAGCTGGCCGTCGCTGTTGGCGGACAGGCCGTGCTCGGCCCTGAATTTCTCGACCGCGAGCGATGCCGCCTGCGAGCTTTCGCGCAGTTCCGTCAGCCGGCCCTGCAGCCAGACCGCTGCGCGCTCGGTGGCATCGAAGGAGGCGTCGAGCTGGTCGGCGAGATAGGCATCGGCATAGGCCTTGGTGATCGCGGTCGCCAGTGCCGGGTCCGTCGCCTGGTAGCCGAGCGCGATGACATAGCTTCGCCCGACGCGCTCCGCCTGCACCTCGTTCTGCAATTTGAGGATCGCGTAGTCGCGACGTGAGGTCGCGATCAGCGCATCGCGGGTGGCGGGGTCGAGCTTGGTGACGTCGCCGACGCCCGGCATGGGAGGACTAGGGCGAACATACTGGATCAGGCCGCGGATCAGGCCGATGCCCTGGGCGAGCGCCGACTGGGGCGGGTTCATGAATGCGTCGTTGCGGTCGAGCTTCAGCTTGTCGACGACCACGGCGGCAAGCCTCGTCGAGGTCAGGATTTCGATCTGGCTCAGGATGGCCGAATCGGTCTGCATGGTCGTCGACGCCGCCGAAATGTCGTCGACGATCTTGTTCAGCCCCTCATCGATCAGCACGCTCGAGACCGATTGGTATTTGGGCGGCGTGGTCTGCAGATAGAGCAGGCCCAGGACAAGACCAATGACCGCGCCCAGGACAACCACCTTGGCCTGCCGCGCTGCCATGCCAAGCAGCCGCTCGACATCGATGAAGTCTTCGCCGTCTCCTGCTTCCGAATTCGGCAATGGCATCCTCTTGTCGAGAGGAAAGTTGGCATAGTTCATCTTCGGTCCAATTCCAGAGCCCGTCCATCCCAATCATCGGGATGGGCTCTATCTCACTGTTTGAACATGATCTTTTCCGAAAACCGCCTTGCGCTTTCCGGGATCATGCCTTGGCTCCCAGGCACTTCGAAGATCGGGAGCATTGCCAAAAAGCAACGCAAGTTCCATGCCGGACGCCACAGGGCGTTGCGCGCATCGCACCGTCAGCCGTCCGACAATGCTCCCGAAACATGGGCATTATGCGGCTTCTTCCTGTCGTTCATGCGACCGGACGAACTCCTGGAGCATCTCGAAAACCGGACCCTTCATGTCGTCGCGCGCCAAGGCGAAGGCGATGTTGGCCTGGATAAAGCCCTCCTTCGAGCCGCAGTCGAACATGCGGCCCTTGAAAGGCTGGGCAAAGAAGGACTGCTCCTGCGCCAGGCGGACCATGGCGTCGGTCAGCTGGATCTCATTGCCCGCGCCGCGCTGCTGGTTGCCGAGCAGGGCGAAGATCTCGGGCTGCAGGATATAGCGGCCGTTGATGTAGAAGTTCGACGGCGCATTGGCCGGCGCCGGCTTTTCGACCATCGCCGTCACCTCGAAACCGCCGCCAATGTCGGCGCCGCGGCCGACAATGCCGTATTTGTTGGTCTCGGTCGGGTCACAGCGCTCGACCGCAATGACGTTGCCGCCGGTCTCGGCATAGAGGTCGGCGACCTCGGCCAGGCAGCCGCGGCCGCCGAACGAAACCATATCAGGTAAAAGCAGGGCGAAGGGCTCGTTGCCGATGACCTCGCGCGCGCACCAGACGGCGTGGCCAAGGCCTTGCGGGGATTGCTGGCGGATGAAGCTGGTGGCGCCGGCCACCGGCAGCAGGCTTTCCAGCGACTGCAATTGCGCCTTCTTGCCGCTCTGCTCCAGTGTTCCGATCAATTCCGGATGCAGGTCGAAATAATCCTCGATAACCGCCTTGTTGCGGCCGGTCACGAACACGATGTGCTCGATGCCGGCCTCGAAGGCCTCATCGACGGCGTATTGCACGACGGGCCGGTCGACGACGGGAAGCATTTCCTTCGGCATCGACTTGGTCGCCGGCAGGAACCGCGTTCCAAGCCCCGCCACCGGTATCACGGCCTTCCTGATTTTCTTCATCGCAAGTTCCTTCTGAGGAGATCGACTTCAGTCCATTCGCAGGCCAGGAAAAATCCCTCCATGTGCCTGCATCTTCACCTCCCCGCCCCTACGGCAAATTGTGCCGCTACTCGTCGCAACCGCACGGCGATCGGCATGCCCATATGCCTGACCGCCGCCGGGTCGCTGAGCGCCGTCCGGATCGCCTTGAGCGGGGACCGCGCCTTGATGTGCTGGACCATCGACAGGAACGAGGCTGCCTTGCGCAGGCTGCGGCTGCGCCGGGCGAAGGCCGCTTGCGCGGCCGCGTCCATCTGATGGCTTTGAGCGAAAATCGCATCGGCCTTGCGCATCGCCTCGACATGATGAGGCTCGAGCACGCGCGAAATGGAGCCGCTGCGGATGTGATAGGCATAGCCGATGTCAGGCTCGACCACGCACCTGCCGCCCTTGGCCAGGGCGTTGGCCAGGAATATGTAATCCTCGCCGATGATCAGGTCCTCGTCGTAGCGAAGTCCGTTTTCTTCCAGGAAGCGGCGCTCGAAGATCGGCTTGAGATAGCCGAGATTGAACTTCGATTCGAAGACGACGTTGCCGGCGATATAGCTGGCCAGCGAGATCTCGCCCAATTCCTCCAGATAGCGCGTCGGGAACATCGCATCCTCGATCACGCCGTCCTCGCGGACGACCTGGAGGTTGTCGACGGCGATTTGCGCGCCCGCCCTTTCGGCCCGCGCGATCATGGCGGCGATGCGGCCGGGATAGACCGCATCGTCGGAATCGAGGACCGCGACCCAGCGGCCGCGGGCAGCCTCGAGGCCGGCGTTCCTGGCGCCGCCGGGGCCCCTGTTCTGCGCGAGCGCCACGACGCGCACGATGTCCTGCGGATAGGCCCTTGCCACGTCGAGCGTGGCGTCGCGCGACTTGTCGTCGACGACGACGACCTCGACGCTGACACCCTTCTGCGCGATGGCGCTGGCGATCGCCCGGTCGAGGGTCGCCTCGGCGTTGTAGGCTGCAATGACGAAGGAAACGTCCGGGACGAAGCTGACGTCAGGCTGCACGCTTGCCTCCTTCCTGTGGCGAGGGCTGGCCGTAGAGACGAATCTCGCGGATGCCGACAAGGCCGCTGACGACGCCGACATGCATAATGCCGCGCAGCACGCTGCGGTTCCGCCGCACGGGGCTGGCAAGGAAGGGAAACGCCGCGGCGAAGCAATAGGCTGCCTTTGCCGAGGCAATGGCGACCTGTTTGAGCAGGCCAATGCCGCTGGCATTGCGCCCCAGGAGATGGCCATGCGTCTGCCCGACGCGGAAGCGGCGGCGGCCAAGCCAGTCGAACGCGGCCCTGGTCCGTGGCACGACCTCGTCCACCCAAGCCTCCGGAGAAAACGCGATCGTGCCGCCTGTCTTGTGCATCTGGTCGAAGAATTCGGTGTCCTCGCCGCCGGTCTGGCCACGCGCCAGGCTGAAGCGGCGCCCGCGCAGGCTGTCCGACCCCATGTCGAGCAGCACGTTGCAGGTGTAGCCGGTGCGGATCTCGCCGCGCACCCAGACCGGCAAGGTCGAATGGAAGTCGCCACGCCGCATCCAGTCCGGCGCATCGGCCCCATAGCGCGCCTTGACCGGGCCCAGCACGGCGGCGGCGCGACTTGCCTGGGCTGTTGCGACGAGCTCGGCAAGCCAACGCGGCGAAGCCGTCTCGTCGTCATCGATGAAGGCGACGAAATCCGACGTGCTGGCGTCAAGACAGGCATTGCGGGCGATCGAGATGTTGCGCGCCGGGCAGTGGTGATAGCTGATCGGCAGCGTCAGTTCGCGCGCCAGGGCCGTCACCAGATCCCTGGCGCTCGGCGTGTCGTCATTGTCGGCGACGATGACACGGACATCGAAACCGGCCAGCCTGTCCATGGCGTCGAGCGAGCGCAGCGTGTGGGCCAATTCCGGCCGGCGGAACGTGCACACGCCGATATCGATGCTGCGGTTCTTGCCTGGAACCGCCATCACGCGACCCCGCGCTGTTTGCCAAGGCCGAGAAGCTGCAGCCAGAAACCGACGGACCAGCCGAAATGCATGACCATCGCCGAGACGCCGGCAAGCGCGATGTCGGCATTGCGCTGGCTTACCGCCGTCCACAGGCCATAGCCGAGGCATACGGATGCCCAGATCAAAAGCGGCACCGCCGCCAGCCAGTGCACGAAGGAAAAGGCCGCGAGCACCACCACCGGGAACACCAGCAGCGGCACCATCTGCCGGACCTTCGGGATGATGCGGTGCTTCAGGACATTCTTGGCGCGTCCGCGGCCGTAGCCGAGATACTGGAAATAGAGGCCGCTGAGCGACGCGCGCGGATAGTAGACCATCTGCGTCCTGCCGCTCATCCAGATCCTGTAGCCGGCCTGTCTCAGCCGGTAGTCGAGCTCGGCGTCCTCATTATGGCTGAACGTCTCGTCATAGCCGCCGACGGCCTGGAAGGCAGAAATCCGCATCAGCGCGTGATGGCCGTGATCGACCCATTCTCCGGCGGACAGATGCCTGTGCTTGGAACCGCCGGTGCCGAGCTTTGAATTCTGTGCCGCCGCGGCCGCCTTCTGCACGGTGCCGCTGCCGCTGGTCAGCATCGAGACCACGACCGAATCGGCGCCCGTGGCCAGCGCTTCCTCGACCAGCCGGTCGCAATAGTCGGCGGGGTAGCCGCCATGGGCATCGATGCGGATCAGATATTCGGCACCATCGCCGAATCTGGCGACGGCAAGATTGATCGCCGCGCTCTGGATGCGCTTTTCATTGTGGAGCAGGACGATGCGGGGATCCTCTTTCGCGCGTTCGCCGACAATGGCCGGGGTATCATCGGTGCTGCCGCCATCGGCAACGACGATCCTGGCACCGAGCCTCGCCGCCGCGGGGCTGAGCTGGTCGAGCAGCCCACCGATATGGGCTGCCTCGTTGAGGCAGGGAATCACGATCAGGCTGGAGGGGAGCGCTTGCATCATCGGGCGATCTCCATCCTAGGCCAAAGCCTCGGCCGCGAAGGGTTGGCGCATGGCGGCCAGGCTGCGAAGCTTGTCGACCAGCGCCTGGCAATCGCTGCGATCATAGCTCCATATCCTGGGGTTGCGCGACAGAACGCGCTCCTTCAACGTGCTGAAGCGGCGCTCCTCCATCTTGCCGATGGCGGCTTCGAGCGCGTCGGGTGAGGCTTCGGGCAACAGAATGCCGATGCCTTGCCGGCCGAGGAACCGCCCAGTTTCCGTGTTGGCCATCGAGATCGGCACCGCGCCGAAACGACAGCCTTCATAGAGGCGATTGGGCAGCAGCCATTCGGAATTCTGGCCCGCCTCGAAGAAATCGATCGCCCAGGAGAAATGCACGTCCCGGTAGATCGCCGCCATGTCCTCCGGGTTGCGGTAGGGTCCGCGAAACGAAAGCCAGGGCTCCGCCTCTACGAAGGCGTGGAAATCCGGGAATTCGGTCAATGCCGGGCGGCCGCGCAGCACGATCTCGAACCGGCCATCGGCGCGGCGCGAGAAATCGGCCAGGAGTTCGAGCGAGCGGCGGCAGCGCAATGCCCCGAACCAGCCGATGCGCCAGGGTGGCGCGACAGGCGCCTCGGCCATCTCATGCTCGGCCGGCAGGATCGCCGCTGCCTCGAAATATTTGTTTTCGACCAGTTCGACCGGCGCCGTCACCTGGCCGAACGGTTCGAAATAATTGGCGGTGAACGCGGGCGAGCTGGTCACCAGCAGCCTTACGTCCCTGGCAAGGTAACGTTCCGTGGCACGCAGCGCCCTGCCAACCGCATCGCTGCGAAGCATCAGGCGATGGATGTCGAGGCATTCATAGACGATCGGCACCGCGGCGCCGAACGCCGTGTTGGCGCGGCGGGCGAGCGCCAGCATTTCCAGGTTGCGCGCGATGATGAGATCGGGCCTCGGCATGCCGCGGAGCCTGGCGCCGATCGAAACCGCCGCCTTGGCGACTGCCGTCAGACGCTGGGCGAATCGCCCGTCACGCGTCGCGCCGAGATCCAGCGGCCGCAAACCCTCGACGTCGGCAATGGGATTTGCCGTGCGACGGAAGCCTGCGAGCGTGACCTGGGCGCCACCTGCCCTGAGCATGGTAATCCGCCGGCGCACTGCCGGGTCGGAAACGTCATGCACAAGGTACAAGACATTCAGCATGAAAACTCGACCGCTGTTGGCCCACCCACGGCGAACCTAGTACAGGTCTTGCTGCATCGCAACATTTTTGGTGCAGCGTAGCAAAATCCACGTTTTTTGTTGCACTGCAAAATAAATGCCGTAATTTGGCCGCGGCGGCGGTTGCAGGGTTCCTGGTCGGAACCTGCACAAGAATCAGGAATCCTGAATTTGGAAGCCAATCCATTCGATCCGCCAGAAGGCTCGCTGCGCAAATCGGTCGGGCGTGGCGCGGTCGTGACGGCCTTGTCGCAGTCCGTGCGGGTCGCCACGCAGATCATTTCCGTCATCGTGCTGTCGCGTCTCCTGTTGCCGCAGGATTTCGGCGTCGTGGCGATGTGCGCGCCGGTGCTGGCCTTCATCGCGCTGTTCCAGGATTTCGGCCTCACCCAGGCGACCATCCAGAAATCGGGCATACGGCACGACGAGGTGAACTACCTGTTCTGGATCAACGTCGCCGTCAGCGCCATCCTGGCCTGCGTGCTTGCCGGCGCGGCACCGCTGGTCGCCGCCTTCTACGGCGAACCGCGTGTGGCTGGCCTGGTGGCGGCGCTGGGCCTGCAGATCATGGCCTACGGCCTCGGTGCGCAGCATCTGGCGCTCCTGACGCGCCGCATGCAGTTCGGCCGCCTGGCCATCATCGATGTCGCAGGCGCCGTGGCTGGTCTTGCCGTGTCGATCGCCTGGACATTCGTCGACCGCTCCTACTGGGCACTTTTCGCCGGCACCTTGACCGGAGCCGTGCTGCCGACGCTGTGCTACTGGGCCAGTTCGCGCTGGCGGCCCAGCCTGCCGCGCAAGGTCGCCGGGATCAGCGAGCTGATCAATTTCGGCGCCGGCATAACCGGCTTCAACTTCGCCAATTTCTTCGCCCGCAATCTCGACAACGTGCTGATCGGAAAATACTGGGGCGAGGCGCAGCTCGGCCTCTATGACCGTGCCTACAAGCTGCTCCTGTTCCCGCTGAGCCAGATCACGAACCCGCTGTCGAAGGTGATGGTGCCGGCTCTTTCCAGGCTGAAGGACGAGCCCGACCGCTACCGCAGCGCCTATCTTCGCGTCATGCCGCTGATCCTGCTGGTGGCGCTTCCCGGCGTCGCTTTCGCCACCGCCATGTCCGACATACTCATCCCCTTCGTGCTCGGTGAGCAATGGCGCGCGAGCGCCGGCATTTTCCTGGCGCTGGGCTTCGCCGGGCTGCTGCAGCCGCTCAACAATCCGGCCGGATGGCTGTTCGTCAGCCAGGGCCGTTCCGGCGACTTCATGCGCTGGGGCATCATCACGGCGGCGACGTCGGTGCTCGCTTTCGTGCTGGGCCTGCCTTATGGCGCGCTCGGCGTGGCGATCGCCTATGCCGTCAGCGAATATCTGCGCACGCCTTTCCTGTGGCTCTATGTCGGCAGGAGCGGGCCGCTGCGGGCAAGCCACGTGCTTCGCGCGGCGACGCCGTTCGTGCTCGGCGCGCATGTGGCGCTGGCGGTGGTCTGGTTGGTCAAGCCGCTGCTGCCGCAGCAGCATGTCATTGCCTTGGCCAGCGGCGCGATCCTTGCCTATCTCATCACCATCGTCATCGCGCTGGCCTTCGCAGCCGGCCGTGAAGCCTTGCGCGAGGCCTTGAAAATGCTGCCGGCAAGGCCGCCGGCGGCAGCACCGCGCGAGGCGCAATAATTTTGGCGCTTTCGACCCTTACCGTTCACCCGAGCATCAGGCCTGATCCATGCATTACCGATCGATCTCAGACATGAACGACGCGATCGTCAGCAACCTTCACCGGTTGCCGCGCGACATCGACCTGGTGGTCGGCGTCCCCAGAAGCGGGGTGCTGGCGGCGACGCTGGTCAGTCTCGCGGCGAACATACCGATGACCGACCTGGACTCCTTCCTCGAGGGTCGCGTCTACACATCGGGCATCACCAAGCGCCGTGCGGTGCTCGACCGCAAGGTCGCGGAAATGCGCAAGGTGCTGGTGATCGACGACAGCGTCTCCGGCGGCAACGCCATGCGCGACGCCCGCGCCCGCATAGAGGGTGCCGGCATCGAGGCCGACTACACCTTTGCCGCCGTGTTCGGGCTTGAGCCGCAGCATGCCGAGACCGATGTCGTCTTCGAGGTCGTGCCGCACCCGCGCATGTTCCAGTGGAACTTCATGCATCACAAATTCCTGGCGCAATGCTGCGTCGACATAGACGGGGTGCTGTGCCTCGATCCGACCGAGGCGGAAAACGACGACGGTCCGGCCTACGAGAAATTCCTCAGCGAAGCGCGGCCGCTCCATACCGCGACCCGCAAGATCGGCTGGCTGGTGACCAGCCGGCTGGAGAAATACCGCGCCTTGACCGAGGCATGGCTGGCCAAGCACGAGATCAAGTACGATCATCTGATCATGCTCGACCTGCCGAGCAAGGCGGAGCGCCAGCGGCTTGGCGCGCATGGCAGTTTCAAGGCCGAATTCTACCGCAAATCCGATGCCATCCTGTTCATCGAGAGCGAGCACGAGCAGGCGCTGAGGATCACCGAGCTGTCGGGCAAACCGGTGCTGTGCGTCGAAACGCACATGGTCAGCTTTCCCAACGCGCTGTCGCTCCCGGCGCTCGGCCAGGCGGCGCGCAACCTGCCGGCCAGGTTGCGACAGGCCAAATCACAGGAAGGCCGCAAGGGCGCCGCCAAGGCCCTTGCCCGCGCGCTGCTTGGCGCCCGCGGCTACGAGACGCTGAAAAGCCGGGTCAAGCGCCTGGCCTGATCCGCCAAGGCTGCGAGTCCAGATTAACGGGTTCGTTCGGAGTGTTCGCCGGCGCGTGGTCGAGAAGCATCAAACGAAAAACCCGCGGCAGCTTCCGGCGCAACTCAGCACCATGACAGAAAATCTACCATAGCTGCTTCACCCTGTCAAGAAAAAATTCCTATCACAAGGCTGCCGGGGCCGGTGCCGGCTAAGCCTTGGCTACGCCGCCTGCCGCGAACGCTGCTGTGTGGCCTTGTCCAGTATGGAAAAGAACGTGAGGAACTGGCGATCAGGATCGAGCTCCGGACGCTCGGAGAAGCCGCGCGCCGTGGCCGAGAGCCGGTCATATTCCTGGCGGTCGTTCCACAGCAGCCTGACAGCCGCGACCCAGTCGGTGAGCGGAGCTTCGTAATCGAGCACCACGCCGCCTGGTCCGATCGCTTCGGGCAGGCCGCCGCGCCGCGAGCCAATGACGGGAATGCCGCTGCAATGGGCTTCCGAGGCCACACGGCCCCAGGCCTCTTCCCATTTGCTGGGCGCCAGCAGGATCCTGGTGCGGCCATAGACGGTCTTCATGTCGCCGGTGCGGTTCTCCAGCCTGATGTTGGAGAACGGGGCGATGGTCTGCTCGATGCGGGCGCGATGATCGTCGGCGAGCTTCCAGCTCTCCACGAACAGGAACGGAATCTCGGGGCAGGCGCCGGCGATGCGCACGGCGAGCTCGAAGCCTTTCTCCTCGTACGGATTGATCAAGGTGACGAACTGGCCCGTGGTCGGCGTGCTGTAGAGGGCGGCATTGATGGTCGGCGGCAGCACCGCCGCATCGATGCCGAACTTCTGTTTGTAGGCGCGCGCGGTGAATTGCGAATTGGCGATGTAGAGCGCCGAATGCAACTCGCGCAGATCGCCGCCCAGCTCATGGAACTCGACATTCCTGAGATAGACGACCAGCGGCACGCCTTCGGCCTGCAGCGCCTTGCCCACCGGAACCGACTTGTGGCATTGGACGACGGCCACGTCCGGCTTCAATCTGCGGACGGCAAAGTCGGCCGCCTTCCAGGGAAACCAGGCCCGCACCACCGGATAACCGGGAAAACTGTCGATGACCGCCGGCTGACGCAGCAGCTTCATCTTGGCGCGCGCCTTGAAGCCGAAGACACCGTCGCCGAACAGGGCGGCCAGTACGGCCGCCTCATGGCCGTGCTCGATCAACTGTTCCGCCAGATGATGGGTGCTCGACTGGACGCCGCCGCTGAATTCGGGCGTGTATCCGTTTCCGCCTGCAAAAAGAACTTTCATGGTCCTGGCTCCTGGTTCTTTCGCGTTTCGTTCAATGTGGCCCGAGAGCTTGCTCCGGCACCGCCTCAGGCACTCTGTTGCTCGAGATTGGCGAACGGATTGGTGCATGGCTGCCATCCGGTGAACCGGATCGGATCGCCCGGCGAACTGCGCCAGGCGTAGTCGGTCAGCATGTGGAATTCGGCGATCAGCCAGCGGTCGAAATGCAGGAGGTCCTGCTTCTTCTGCTCCGGCAGCAGAGCGCGGGCTTTGCCCAGCCTTGCCTCCTCGAGCAAGGTGACGGCGTCGCTGAGTTTCTTGCTCGGGAATATCCACGGGTTCCTGTCGCGGAACGCCAGGACGAACTGCTGCAAATGCTCGATGCGCATGTTGAGCTTGCCGAAATATTTCTCGAGCGTGACGCGCACCAGATCCTCATCAGAAAAGGAGGATACTGCCGCGTAGGCAATGCCGGTCGACACCACCCCGCCCGCCATGACGGCCAGTGCGGAGCGTCGCGAGATCTCTATCATCTGGTTTGCTCCTCTCACGCCATCCGGCTCGCCGCCCGCAGGGACAGCGCTGCCGCGGTCAGGCTCGGATTGGCGCATGAACAGCTCGGATATGTGCTGGTGCCGACCACGACCAGGTTCCTGAGCTGGTGATGAATCATGCCGCTGTCGACCACCGAATCGGCCGGGCCCGTCCCCATCCGGAGCGTACCCTGGACATGCGATTCGGTTGGCCGGATGCCGCGATCGAAAAGCTGTTCGACCGGTAGCGGGGCGAGCAGCCCGGGCAGTTTCTCCAGCGCCCGCGCCATGCCCTTGACCGCGTAGTCCGACGGCGCCTTGAAGCTGACGAAGGCGTTGTCGTTCTCGTCGAGCGTGACGAAATTCTCATGGTCGAGCAGGTTCTCGGTCACCACGACAAGCGGCAGAGCCTGGCGCAGCCGCCCTTTCTCGGCGCGCATGCCGTGTTGCCAGCGGTTCTCGAAATAGACCAGCGCCGCGGCGTGCTCGGACCGGTGCGGACCGTCATAGAGGCCGAAATTCAAGCCGGTGGTGATGGTGCTGCCGTCGAAATTGTCGACACCGTCGAGATAGACCTCGAAATTCCAGCCATAGGATTCATGCAGGCCGCGGCCGACGAATTCGCCTCCCAGGCCGGACCGCAGCATGATCGCCGCGCTCTGGATGGCATTGGCGCCGAGAATGAAGAGGTCGCCGCTGACCTGATATTCCTTGCCGCCATGGACGAAGGTGACCGAGCGGACCGTCCCGCCGACATGGTCGAGCCTGCGCACTTCCGAACCGAGGCAGACCGACACGTCGGGATGCTCGAAGACATGCATCAGGCCATTGTTGGCGGTGAACTTGGCGTCGACCGGGCATAGCCAGCATCTGAGGTTGGCACAGCACGAGGTGCGCTGCGCGGTCGGCACGCGGGCGCGCGCGGTCGGCATAACGAAATGCTGGCCGGGCTGCGCCGCCTTCATCATCCGGTCGGGCGTCGACATGCGGTGCGGCGGCTGCGGAAAAGGCTTCGAGCGCGGCAGCATCGCCGCCATGTCGGGATCGCCCGAGATCGACATGATGTCTTCGGCGTCGCAATAGAACGGTTCGACGTCGTCATAGCTGATCGGCCAGTCATTGCCGATGCCGTAGGTGCTTTTCAGCCTGAAATCGTTGGGATGGAACCTCGGCGTCTGCGCGAACCAGCAATTGGTGCCGCCGCCCAGCCCGATCGTGTAGTTCCAGGGCTTGTCGGAATTGGTCTTGTAGGTCGACTCGTCCTCGATGTCGGTGTTGACGTTCTGCTTGAGCTGCCATTCATGCGTGTTGTGGCGGCCCCATTCCAGGAGCAGGATGCGCGCCTTACGCCGCTTCGTGAATTCGTGCAGGAAGAAGGCCGAACCGAAACCGGAACCGATCGCGACAACGTCGAAGTGGTCCTTGGTGATCTGCTCCGGCTTTACGTCCAGCACCATCAGCCGCAACTCCTTTCCGGGTCTTGTGCGTTCGTCATGGCAAGCACACCGGCCGGCCGCGGCGATCCCACATTGGATTGCCCAAACCCGGTCTCATGCCGCCATCCTGCCGATCGAGTGATATTCGATGCCGTGGCGGGCGATGACCTTGGGATCATAGAGGTTGCGGCCGTCGAAGATGATCGGCGTGGTCAGCGCGTCCTTCAGCGCGTCGAAGGACGGCGCGCGAAAACTCTTCCACTCGGTGGCGATCAGCAGCGCATCGGCGCCGCGCAGCGCCGCTTCCTTGGTGCCGCACAGAAGCAGGTCGTCGCGCAGCCCATAGATGGCCTGGCATTCCTGCATCGCCTCGGGATCATAGGCCTGCACGGTGGCGCCGACGTTCCAGAGTGCCTCCATCAGCGTGCGGGCGGGCGCCTCGCGCATGTCGTCGGTGTTGGGCTTGAAAGCCAGGCCCCAGAGCGCGAAGGTCTTGCCCTTGAGGTTGCCCTTGAAATAGCGGTTCACCTTGTCGAACAGCACGGACTTCTGCTCGTTGTTGCGCTCCTCGACGGCGCGCAGCAGCTTGGCGTCGAACTTGACGCCTTCGGCGGTCTTGATCAGGGCGCGCACGTCCTTGGGAAAGCAGGAGCCGCCATAGCCGAGGCCCGGATAAATGAAGTGGTAGCCGATGCGCGGATCGCTGCCGATGCCCTTGCGCACCTCCTCGATGTCGGCGCCGAGCTGTTCGGCCAGATTCGCCATTTCGTTCATGAAGCTGATCTTGGTGGCGAGCATGCAATTGGCCGCGTATTTGGTGAATTCGGCGCTGCGCACATCCATCACGATCATCTTCTCGTGGTTGCGGTTGAAGGGGGCGTAGAGCTCACGCATCACCGCCTCGGTGTCCTCGCTCGATGTGCCGACGATGATGCGGTCCGGCCTCATGCAATCGGCGACGGCGGACCCTTCCTTGAGGAATTCCGGATTGGAAGCGACGTCGAAGGTCAGGTCCTCGCGGCCTCTTTTCTTCAGCGTTTCGGCGATCCTGGCCTTGATCTTCTCGCAGGTGCCGACCGGCACGGTCGACTTGCCGACGACGATCTTGGGCGCATCCATTTCCCGGCCGATCGCCTCGGCGACCGCCAGCACATATTTGAGATCGGCCGAGCCATCCTCGCCGGGAGGCGTGCCGACCGCGATCATCTGGATTTCACCATGCCTGACGGCGGCGGCCGCGTCGGTGGTGAACTTGATGCGGCCGGCGGCATGGTTCTCCCTCACGATGCTTTCCAGGCCCGGCTCGAAAATCGGGACGAGACCTTGATTGAGCCGCTCGACCTTGTTCGCGTCGATGTCGACGCAGACGACCTGGTGGCCCACTTCGGCAAGCACAGCAGCCTGCACGAGACCGACATAGCCGATACCAAACACCGTCAAATTCATTCTGTTTTGTTCCTGTCCAGGGCAGCGGACCGTGTTCGGCCCGGCCGGTTCAAATCGACTTTTCCAATAGGTTCTATTTTACGCTGCATGCCAGCGATTCCGGAAACTGGCAGGGTTCGCCCTGCGCGGTGAAGGCGACGCGCTCGATCTGCAGCGAAAGCTTGCGTCCGGGATCGGCGAATGCGCCCAACCATCCGGTCATCGTATCGCTGCCCCAGAGGCTGAAGAAGATCTTCTGCGCATGACTGGGCAGCTTTGCCGGATCGGTGATGGTGTTCACCAGCTGGCCGTTGACGTACCAGCGCAAACTGTCCTTCTGCCAGACGAAGGCGTAGTCGTTGAAGGCCTTTTCCGTGCCGCCCGGCACGTCGACCAGCTTCTCGTTCTTGCCCTTGCCGGCGATGTAGGCATTGACCTGCACCTTGGACGTGTCCTTGGTCAGGATCTCGAAGTCGATCTCGTCCCAGGGCTGCTTGTCCGACGGGCCGATATAGGAGAAGAAAGCCGCGTTGAGGCCGGGACCGGTGTCGGTTTTCATGCGCGCCTCGTAGGTGCCGTAGCCGAATCGCTGCTTGGTCTGGATTTCGCCGCAAGCGTAGTCGCGATCCTTCGTCTTCTGCTTCTCGAAACCCAATGACAGCACGCCGTCCGCCAGGCTGACCTGCCCCTTCGCCCAGGTGCAATTCTGATGGCCGCCATTCGTCCAGCCATCGGAGACATACCAGCGCTGGCGGTTGAAGCTGGTGAAATCATCGACGAATGAGGGCGCCGACTTCAGATCCTGCGACCAGGATGGCGCCGGCCCGGCGAACAGGCCAGCGAGAGCGGCCAGCGCGACCAGGGCAGCCCTGCGTCCGGTGGAACCGCCCGGGCGGGCTTGCCTGGCCTGGCGCGTTGACGATATGCCGCGAACTGCGACGGTGAACGTGGTTCTCGGATCCGCATTCATACGAAACTCAACCTTTGCGCTGTGCATCCCCAACCCAAAGTAGCCATTCGAGCCGTTGCCAAACGGCGCTTTCTTTCTCTCGTCAGCCCCTCCCCAAGCTGCCTTCTCGCCTCGCGCCAAATCCACCCTTCAGCCTTCACCCTCTGCCGGCGCCTGCCGGTTTGGCGAGCCCCTCGCTGGCCGTCATATCGGACGACCCGTCCTCATCGAAAACCATATCCAGCGAATGACGAAGCTCCCGGACCATGCCGTTCTGGCGCGACAGCGCCGCGATGCGGCGCTCGCAATTCAGGATCGACGTCGTCAATTCATCGACCTCGGCGGAACGGCGCGCAGACGCCGAGCCGTTCTCCATGGCCTCGACCAGAAAGGCGGCGTTGGTGGCCGTCGCCTTGTAGCGATTCTCCAGCCCGTTTCGCTCGGCCTCGATCTCGGCCGCGATCTGCTCGAACAGCTTCGCCAGGCGGTCGAGGCGCGAGATGTCGGTCTGGCGGTCGCGGGCCGGATTCCTTGATCTGAAGCCGAATATCGAGGCCATGCGTTCAAAGTCCTGTGGTAGTCCGGCCGTCGGCCGGGCCCCTTACCGGTTCAATATCGGGCAGTCCGATCGGAGGCCGGTTCATTGGCCATCCTAATTGCTGCACCGCAACATAGACTGCCATCCTCCGGCCGGCTAGGCAACCACCCAATTCGTAAACTCATAAATCCGCCGGAAATGCTTTGCGCGACGGGCTGGCAAGAGCGCGGCCGGACGCCCGCATTCAAGGCTGCTTGCCCGTGCTGGTGCCGGCCATGAGAAAACGCATTGGCGGCACATGTTGACGCCGGGAGGCTAACCCGACGCGGCGAAACAGCGCCTCGAGCTTGTCGGACGCCACGCCCTGGACGATGGGAACCAGGTTGGATTGGCTTGCGAAGGCATAGGCCGCGGCCGACGCCAGGCCCCGCTCTGCCTTGACGTCGAGGAAATTGCGCAGCCGGTATTTGTCGCGCACGTGGCGCTCGTGGCGGCGCAGCACCGCTTTGGAACCCTCAGGCAGGCTGTCGATCGCCAGCAGCGCCAGGTCGGCGTCGGCAAGACGCTTCAGGTCCTGGGTCTTGTGGCGGCCGCTCAGCGAATCGGCCCGCACGATGGCGCCGTAACCGCAGGAGCGGATGACCTTGAAGCGCGCGCCGCTGGCGACCGCGCGCGCGTAGAGTTCGTAATCCTCGCCCAGACGCAAGCTCTCGTCATAGCGCAAGCCGTGCCTGTCGAGAAAAGCGCGGCTGATCACCGGCTTGAGGAAACCGAGTTCGCCTCTGCGCACGTTGCGCCTGGAGATGTTGCCTTCGACGAAGCGCTCCAGGTCGAGGAATTCCGGCTCGGCCGCGAACTGCGGTGCGACGATCTGGGTGACATCGCTCAAGGCGTCGTCCCTGATGAGCATGATGTTGTCGGCCGCGAAATCCCAGTCCGCGCCGGCAAACAGATTGTGAAATCTGCCCGCGAGAAAGAAGTCGTCGGCGTCCAGAATGGCGATGAATGGCGATTGCGAGGCGGCGATGGCGGCGTTGCGGGCGAAGGAGGGGCCGCGATTGACGTCGAGACGGATCACCGCGAGCCGGTCGCTGCCGTCATCGGCGGCGCGGGCGACTTGGGCCGTGTCATCGGTGGAGGCGTCATCGACGACGACGACTTCGGCCACTTCCGGTTCGCGCAGCGCGGACGCGATGGCGACCGCGATTGTTCGCGCCGCGTTTCGGGCCGCGATGATCACGCAGACCTTTGATTTTGTCATCGACATGAATTTGCCTCTTGCACAGGTTCCATTCTGCCCTCGCCCTGTACGTGTTCGATGCCCGACAGGCTTCCCGTCACGGGCTGCCCTGCCGTTCGAAGATGCGGCGGCTGATGTCGGCCGATGCCGCCCAGCCGGCTTCCGCCAGATAGCGGACCGGCGCACGACCGCACAACTCCCACAGCACGGTGCGCCGCTGCGGCCATCGCAGGGATGACAGCCATGGCGCGATGACCATGTTGAGCAGATCCTCATTGCCGATGCGCGACAGCATCCGCGCGGCGCGCTGCGACAAGAGCGTGTCGGCGCCGCCGAGGAGCACGTCGGCGGCGCGCAGGCCAAGCAGCAGCGTGTCGTCCAGCCCCTGCGCCGCGGCGGCGTCGAGCAGGCGCTGCTGCTCGGCTTCGTCCAAGCGGTCGGCGCTGGCGCGCACGTCGCAGACGTAACCGGCGCAGGGTTCCCGGTTAAAAAGCGCCTTGGCGACGCTGATGCAGGACAACAGCAGAGTGTCGGCCACCGATGTGAACGGCACCTCGACGCCGGTGATCTCGACCTGCCGTTTGCGCCGCAGGAAGCCATCCGCGTCGCGCGGGCTGGGCGAGCCGGGTTGCTGGAGCCGATAATGCAGGTCGACGGTGGACTGCGTCGGCCCGTCGCCGCGGATCATGTGCTGTTCGCCGAGGAAACGGACCCACCAGACGGAGCGCGACTTGCCGGCGATCTCGTAGCCGATCGAGCGGAGCGCCTCGCGCGCCCTGAAAAACCCGCCCGGCGCCACCAATATGTCGACATCGCCCGAAGGCTTCATGAAATGGTCGTCGTAAAGCAGATGCTGCTGGAAGGGACCTTTCAGGAAAACGAAATCGATCTGCCTGTCGCGCAGCGCCGCCTGGATCGCCATCGAATCCATGATGCAGGACGCGTTCATCGAAACGGTCTTCCGGCGGTAGGCGTCGAGCCATTGGGAGAGCTGGGCCGGCGGCCCGTTCGCGGGTGCGCTCGACAGCACCTTGAGGATAAAGGTCGCGACCTTGTTCAACCTGGCTATGTCGGTGACATTGGTTACGGAGAGGCCGGAGGCATCGCCGGGCGCGGCGCCGGATCGCGCCGCGAAGAACAGCCGCAGACAGGCCTGCACATAGGCGATCTCGCTGGCGCAATCGGCGGCGCGCAGTCGCTCATATGAACGTTCGGTCAGGGCCATCGGGCGCACGGTTCTCCAGAAGCGATCGGCGCGACGCCTATGCTGCAGGTGCGAAGCAAAGCATCGCCAAAAACTTTTGCGCCGTCCAGTTTTTCCTTTTGCAGCGCAAAAATCCGGCCCCGACGTTTATCGAAACCGGCTCGGGCGAACGATGAGGAGAACTGCTGGACCACAAGGGACGAGTGGCCTTTTCGGCGTTCCGTAGCAAACCTACCGGGAGACCCGGCGCTAGGGCATTATTGTCGCCATGCCTTGAAGTGACAGGGCTTATAAAGTTTATATATGCAAATCAATTTCTTATGCTGACCTAGTGCATTAGGCCCATATGCAGGGATCTCGAGGCGATCAAGGCCAAAGCTTGAGATCGTTACTCACGACTGTGTCTGCGCGCGCAGTCCATAATTGATTAATGCGCGGTAAATCAGGCTTGACTCATAAATGCTGCCATGCAGCTATTGCATCGCAGCATGAAAGTGCCGCCGGCAATCGACAGGCCGTTTCCAGTCCTTGATGGAGTGTAAAATGGAACAGAATGTTGAAAAGCAGGAGTACGAAACGCCCAGCCTGACGGTTCATGGTTCGATTGAAACCATCACTCAGGGCGGTGGCGGCAACACGGCGCTCGACGCAGCATTTCCTGCGCACACGCCGATTGGCGACCTGACGTTCTCCTGAGCCTGTCCTGATTCTGGAGGGACACGTTGGGCCTCTGGAATCCAAGAACCATAAAGGGAGTCGGGGTGAAAATCCCGGCTTCTCTTCATTGCCTGACCCGGCTTTTCTTCATCGCCAGAATGGTCGGCACGCATTGCGGACAGTGTGTAGCAAACGAGGTTTTCGGATGAACTGGAACCCATCTGACCACGATCGCGTAAGTGCGACCAAGGAAGCGGTTGCCTGCGAATTCGGCAATGGCCTGGCGCTTCTCAACCTGAAATCCAACATCTACTACAGCCTCAACGGGGTAGGCACGTTCATCTGGGAGTTGATCCAGGAGCCGAAACCAATTGCCGAAATCCGCCGGGCCGTGCTCGCGCGCTACGATGTCGACGCCGAGCGCTGCAGGGCCGATGTCGACGCACTGTTGAAAGGTCTGGCCGATAGCGGACTTGCGAGGCTGCATCATGAGGAACCTGTCTAGGCAGGTTCCGCAAAAGCGGGTCACGGTTTTGCGACAAGAACCTGCGACGGAGAAAAGTCCCGACCAGACGAAGCACCGGCGGCGTCGGCTTCGAGCTCTCTCCCTGAGTGGCCCGGAAATGCTGTTCCTCTGCCGCTGCCTGCTGGTGGTCGCGGCCGTTCGCCTGGGGCTGACCCTGTTCTCCTACAACCGCCTTCGCGGCATCGTCACCCGGCTGGAGGCGCGTGAATGCGCCAGCACGGGAGAACTGCGCCGTGTCGCCTGGGGCGTTGCCGCCGCGGCCCGCCTGGTGCCGCGCGCAAGCTGCCTCACCCAGGCGCTCGCCGGCCAGTACATTCTCGCCCGCCAGGGCAACGCCTCGAAGATCCGCATCGGCATCGAGCGCGACACCGGCCGGCAGCTGAAGGCGCATGCCTGGCTGATCAGCGGCAACCATGTCGTCCTTGGCGGCTCGATAGACAGGTTTGTCCCTCTCGTCGACTATGGTCAATGACCGATGAGCGGCGTGGCCGGTATCCTGCACGGGCACGAGGCGCCGGAGTCCGCAGCCG
Organism: Mesorhizobium sp. B1-1-6; assembly: GCF_006443035.1. NCBI lineage: Bacteria > Pseudomonadati > Pseudomonadota > Alphaproteobacteria > Hyphomicrobiales > Phyllobacteriaceae > Mesorhizobium > Mesorhizobium sp. B1-1-6. The sequence continues at coordinate 423,593 of NZ_VFWR01000003.1, forward strand.
ATATCCAGCGCATGCTGGCCCGCATGCGTCATCGCGCCCGCGACGGCAGTTCGTGGTGGACCGACAAGGCTGTCGCGCTCGGCCACGCCTGGCTCAACACGACCGATGAAGCCGGCCCCGGCCCGCTGACGATGGCGGGCGGCAAACTGGCCGTCACCGCGGATTGCCGCCTGGACAATCGCGACGAGCTGACGGCACGGCTCGGCGTCCGCGACGCATCGGTTGCCGACGCCGTGCTCCTGATGCGGGCCTATTTGCGCTGGGGCGAAGCCTGTCCCGTGCACCTGCAAGGCGATTTCGCCTTCGCCATCTGGGATGCCGAGCGGCAGGTGCTGTTTTGCGCGCGCGATCATTTCGGCGTCAAACCGTTCTACTATCACGCGGACGGGCAGCGCTTTGTCTTTGCCTCCGAGATCGGCCCGATCCTTGGCGTCACCGGGGCCGGCGCCCGCCTCAGCGAACATCAGATCTCGGGTTTCCTGGCAGGGCTGCCAGACGATCCGCAAGCGACGCCTTATACCGATATTTTCCGCCTGCCGGCGCGCCACAGCCTCACTGTGACGGGGCAGCGCGTGACGCTGCAGCGATACTGGCAGATCGAGCCGTCGTCGCGGCCTATGCGGCCGGACGCCGCCGAGGAATTCGCCCACCTCTTCTCGCAGTCCGTGCGCAACCGCATGCGCGGAAGCGCGGCGGTCGGGGCCATGCTGAGCGGCGGCCTGGACTCCTCTTCGATCGCCTGCGTGGCGGGCCGGCAAAACCTGTCCGAGGAAAAGCCGAGGCTGCCCACCTTTTCGCTGGTTTTCGAACGCGGTTCGGCGATGGACGAAACCCCCTTCATAGACGCGGTGCTGGAACAAGGGCGCGTCGACGGCACGCTGATCCCGGTCGGCAACTACGCGCCGTTCGCGGAATTCGAACGGGTGCTGGAAGAGCAGGAAGGAACGTTCCTGGCGCCGGGCCTTACGCTCACCCGGGAGGTATACAGGACGGCGGGCGCCAAAGGCGTCAAGGTGCTTCTCGACGGCCATGGCGGGGACGAAGTCGTATCGCAGGGGCACGGCCATCTGCACGAGCTTGCCAATGCAGGCAAGTGGCTGGAGCTGTGGCGCGAGATCCGCAGCGCTTCCAACACCTATGGCGACGGCATGCTCGGCATGTATTTCCAGTTCCTGACCATCTACGGGCCTGCCTGGCGCGTGGCCAGGCTCAGGCACGCCGCGAACCGGCTCCTGCACAGGCTGCGAAAGCCGGCCCAGGGCGGAAGCTGGCGCGACCTGATCAATGCCGATCTTGCCGGCCGCACCGAGCTCATCGAGCGGGTTCACCGAGCCGGCTACAAGCCGCCCGACGTCAGCGCCAGCGAGGCGCTGACCCACCGCTGGATTCTTTCCAACGGCTATGTGCCGCATGCTTTCGAAGTCCTCGACAAGGCGGCCGCCAATTTCGGCGTCGAACCTCGTTATCCCTTCTGGGACAAGCCGCTGGTCGAGTTCTGCCTGGCATTGCCGGGCGAGGAGAAGCTCAGCCGCGGTTTTGGCCGCTACGTGCTGCGCCGCGCCATGCAAGACGTGCTGCCGGCGGCGGTCCAGTGGCGGCGCGACAAGATCGATTTCACCGGCAATCTCGTCAACGGCATGCTGCGCAACCACCGCGACCTCCTGGAACAGGTGCTCGGCCCGGACGCCGGCCGCATCGAGCCCTATATCAACCTGCCGGCCGTGAAGGCTGCCTATGCCCGGCTGCTCAGTCGGCCCGACCGGCCGGCGCCGCTCGACGTCCAGTATGTCTGGCGCTCGGCGTCGCTGTCGCTGTGGCTGCGGCAGGTGCAGCGTGCCGGGAGTGCCGCATGACGCCGTTGAACGAGCCGCTGGCCCTCCGCCCGCGCGCGCAAGGCTGGCCGCGCGGACAGCGCCGTTTTTATCGAGCCTACGGCCTGACCATCGCTTCCGAGGTGACATTGCCAGAACTGGAGCCGGCCGAACCCGCAGCGGCGGATATCGTGATCAGTGTCGGCGCGATCGATATGCCGAAGCCTTCGCCCGAGGCCGCGACCATTTTCCGCTTCGAACCGGATCGGCAATATCTGGCATGGCACGCTGTCGCCGCGTTCCTGATCAGCGACGCCTGCCGCATCGAGGTCGAGCCGGCGCCCGGCATCGACGACGCACTGATCGCGTTCCCGCTGCTGGGACCGGTGATGGCGCTCATCCTGCACCGGCGGGGCCTGCTCGTGCTGCATGCCAGCGCCGTCGCGATTGCCGGCAAAAGCGCCATCTTCATGGGCGACAAGGGCGCCGGAAAATCGACGACGGCAAGCGCCATGATCCGTGCCGGACACGAACTGCTTACCGATGACGTCGTGGCGCTCGATCTCAGCCATCCGGACGAGCCGATGATCGTGCCGGGTTTTCCCCAGATCAAGCTGGCGGCCGACGCGGCTGCCGCGATTTCGCTCGAAGGGGCACAAGTGCGGCCGCAGGTGCATCCGGCTATCAACAAGGCCCAGCACCGATTGCACGGGGCGTTCTCGCGCGACAGGGTTCCGGCGAGCCGCATCTATATTCTCGAGCGCGGCCAAAAGACTGAGATCTCGCCCATGCCCGGCATCGCCGCTTTGCCGGCCGTGATCAGATTTTCATACGTCACGCGTTTCGGCCGCGCCGCCCTGGTCGGCGATTTCGCGGCGGCGCATCTCGGGCATTGCGCACGGCTCGCCGATCGCGTCGGCGTGTGCAGGCTCGAAGTGCCGACGGGGCTCGACAGGATCGGCGAGGTCGTGAGCCTCGTCGAGCATGACCTGATGGCCGGACAGGGATAGCAGGAACAGGGATAGCAGGAGATGTCGAAATCATCGCTCCTTCGCCCGTCATTGTTTCGGGAAATCGCCGGGTTCGGCGCCGTTATCGCCCAGATAGGCGGGCGGCGGGCCTGGACGGCGCTGCTCTTCCTGATCCTGGGCAGCCTGACCGAAGGCATCTCCATCCTGTTGCTGGTTCCGCTGTTGCAGCTGGTCGGACGCTCCGGCCAGGACTTCGCGATCAAGCTGCCCGACAATGATTTCATGCGTTGGCTGGTGCCGGACGGCACGCTGAAGCTGACCACGATGCTGTGCATGCTGGTGGCGCTGGTCGCGCTGCAGGCCGCCTTCAACCGCTTCAAGTCGGTCTACATGGCCAGGCTTCTCTTCGATTTCATCAACCGCCTGCGCATGAACCTGTTCGAAAGCATCGGCAAGGCACGGTGGGGCGTCTTCACGCGCATGCGCGGCTCCGACCTCGACCATGCGCTGACCGGGGACATAGACCGCGTCCAGGGCGCGGCCTTCTCGCTGCTGATGCTGGTGCAGATCGCCGTGCTTCTGGCCGGCTATCTCGTGATCTCCATGTTCATTTCGCCGGTCATGACGCTGTTCGCCGTGGTCATTGGCATCCTGATGTTCCTCGCGCTGCGGCCATTCCGGTCGCGGGCGACCGCCTTTGGCCAGGTCCTGACCACCAACCGGCAGGATCAATACCGGACGGTCTCGGAATTCCTCGGCGGCATCAAGGTGGCCAAGAGCCTGAACATCGAGGCGACCTATTTCGCGCAGTTGCAGGCGACACTCGAAAGGATGAAGGCCGACAACATCGCCTATGTGCGCAACAGCTCGACCGGCACCGCCCTGTTCCAGGTGGCGAGCGTGATCGGCTTGAGCCTGTTCATCTATGTGGCGCTGGTTCGCTTCGACCTCTCACTGGCCGAGATCGTGGTGCTGCTGCTGGTCTTCATGCGCATCGCGCCGCGCTTCATGGACATGCAGACGCAAGCGCAGCAGGTCCTGATCAACCTGCCCGCCTATGCCGCGATGCGCAGCCTGCAGATGCGTTTCGACGCCGAGCGGGAACCTGGCCATGCCGGGATCCAGGACGCTCGAAAGCTGTCGCTCGATTTCGGACTGAATGTTCGCGGCGTCTCCTTCGCCTACGAGGACGGCGCCGCCAAGACGGTGGTGAGCGACATCACCTTCGGCCTTCCGGCCGGCAAGGTCACCGCCCTTATCGGCCCTTCGGGATCAGGCAAGAGCACGATCGCCGACATGCTGCTCGGCCTGCTCGAGCCGACAGCCGGCACGATCCTCGTCGATGGCGTCGAGATCGACGCCGCCAATCGCCGGGGCTGGCGCGACCAGGTCGCCTACGTGCCGCAGGACGTGTTTCTCCTGCACGACACGATCGCGGCGAACCTACGCCTGGCCGCACAGCAAGCAAGCGACGATGAACTGTGGGCCGCATTGCGATCGGCCCATGCGGCCGAATTCGTCGAACGGCTCGACCTCAAGCTGGAAACGGTGGTCGGCGACCGCGGCGTGCGGTTGTCGGGCGGCGAACGCCAGCGGATCGCGCTGGCGCGCGCCTTGCTGCGCAAGCCGTCACTGCTCATCCTGGATGAGGCGACCAGCGCGCTCGACTGGCAAAACCAGGCACTGATCGCGCAATCGATCGACGGGCTGAGCGGCTCGATGACGATCCTGACCATCGCGCACCGGCCATCGATGATCGCGTTCGCCGACTGGGTGGTCGCGATGGAAAACGGCCGTGTCGTCGAGGTCGGGCAATATCGGCGGCTGAAGGCGAAAGCAGGAAGCCGGTTGTCCCGGATGCTTTCGGGCGAACAATCTGAGTCCGAACCCGCCGACGTGGCCTGAGGCCAGCCTGGTCTGGGTCAGTGAAGGCTTCGCCCGGCGCCGCCCAGCTTTTCACCCTCGGCCACCTCGGCCGAACTCAGCTTTCTTTCGGCCTCGCGTGTCCTGTCGGCCGGCGTCGGCGCGCTTTTGACGATCATGGCATAGACGAGCACGAAGTAGCCCGCCTGGATGACCACGGCACAAATGATGACGCGCAGCAGCGTCGTGCCTATTGAAGCGCCGCCCAGCCATGACCAGCCAACGACGATCGCAAGAGCGAAAATCATCCCAACGATGAATTTTGGAAGCGACATACCCAACAGCCCACAAACCGGCCCGGGTATATTCCAATCGTTGCCCCACCCGAGCGTCGTCCCTTGTCATGCGGGCTTGTTAAGTCGCCCGCTCCCGGCCGGTTGCTTCCGGCCTTTCAACCTGTCGCCACTTTGACAGGTATAATTTGCAATTCTATTAAGGCGAGCAAAAGGCCGCAAGGGCAACTGCATTTATTTTTAGGTGAGCTTTTGCGCTCGACTCGCTCATGCTGCAACGCACACGACGGGATTACGCGCAACTTCGGCTCTTTGGTGTTTTTCAGTAGAATCTACAATATTGAATAGTATTTTATATGAATACCACCGAATATCGTGCCGCTCTAAAGCACCAACGAGCTCCATTCAAGGGCATAAAGAACGCCCCGCCTAGAAGTTGCCCCAAAAGCGCCTCTATTTTTCCGGCTATGCCCATTTATGTCATAAATGTGCTAAATATTCCGAAATTTGTGCAGGGCGCGCTTATTATTTAGTCAATTCATGACGTGACTATTTCAAAGGTGCGGGAAATTGTGTGTTGCGCTGCAACATTTTTTTGATATCGTGCCGTAAACCATCCGGTCAACGCATGGAGTTTTGGCATGAGGGATGTTGCCAAGTCGGCCACAGCGGAGTTTTCGCAGGCTGGCGTCGATTTTCCACCGCCGATCGGCGGCCTTATCAAGCGCAGTTTCGATATTGCCGGTTCACTGGCCGCCCTGATCGCTCTCAGCCCGCTGTTCGTGATGATAGCGCTGCTCGTCAAATTCTCCGATGGCGGATCGATTTTTTACGGTCACCGGCGAATCGGGCGTGGCGGACGGGTTTTCCCTTGTCTCAAGTTCCGCACCATGGTGCCGGACGGCGAAAGGGTGCTGGCCGCCTATCTGGCGGCCAATCCGGAAGCCAAGGCGGAATGGATAGCCACCCGCAAGCTGAAGAACGATCCGCGCGTCACCCGGGTCGGCGCGGTCCTGAGGAAACTCAGTCTCGATGAGTTGCCGCAGGTCATCAACATCCTTCAGGGCGACATGAGCCTTGTCGGACCTCGCCCGGTCGTGCGCGACGAACTGGAGATCTATGGCAGCGCCGCTGTGTATTACCTGAAGTCCCGCCCCGGCCTGACCGGCCTGTGGCAGGTCAGCGGCCGCAACGACGTCTCCTATGACAGCCGAGTCGCGTTCGATCGCCACTATGTCGAGAATTGGTCACTTTTTGAGGATATTCGCATCATCATCAAGACAGTTCCGGCTGTCTGGATGTCGCGCGGCTGCTACTGAGCGGTCGCGAACCGGATCGCACGCGGGGGATCTCTCCCGGCAGGCATCGGGCGCAGGCTCATCGGGCTGGTGGGGCCAAAGCGGATCGGAACATTCAGTTGAAGATAGACATGTTCGAAGTTTTTTGCAGCGGCCCGCATTCGAGCCGCTCGCGGCGTTTGCGGCTCGTAGCCAGTTGCCTGGCCCTGTCGCTCGCCCTGCCTCGGATCGCCATTGCCGACGAGTACCATCTCGGATCGCAAGACAAGCTCACCATCCGTATCGCGGAGTGGCAGACCGTCGAAGGCACGTTCCGCGACTGGTCGGCGGTGAATGGCGTATACACGGTCGGGCCGGCCGGAATGCTGTCGGTGCCTTTCGTCGGCGAGCTGCCGGCATCCGGCAAGACAACGGCCGAAGTCGCGGCGGCGATCGGCGAGGCGCTGCAGCACAAGCTCGCTTTGTCGGACCGGCCCGAGGCATCGGTCGAAATGGCGCAGTTCCGGCCGTTCTATATTTCGGGTGAGGTGCAGAACCCCGGCCAATTCCCCTATGTGCCCGATCTTACGGTGTTGAAGGCGGTCAGCATCGCCGGCGGCATCCGGCGAAGCGCCGACTACGGCCCGCAGCTCGGCAAGGACCTGGTCACCGCCAAAGGCAATTTCGATATATATGACGATCAGCGCGTTCGACTGATCGTCAAGCGCGCGCGCATCGATGCCGACCTTGCGGGCAAGTCGAGCTTCGACGTGCCGAAGGAGGTCGAGGGCGATCCGAGACTGCAGGCCATCGTCGCGGACGAGATGACGATCCTCACGGCTGACCAGAAGGCGCTGAAGCTGAAGCTCGAGGCGCTCAGCGATCTGAAAGGGGTTCTGCAGGCCGAGATCGAATCGCTGCAGAAGAAGATCGTCAACCAGCAGAAGCAGGTCGACCTGGCGCAGCAGCAACTCACCAGCATCGGTCCGCTGGCCCAGAAAGGCCTGGTCGCCAACGCAAGACTGCTGGATTCGCAACAGTCCGTCACCGACCTTCAGGGCAAGATCCTGGACTACGAAACGGCCATCCTCACCGCCAAGCAAGCGATCAGCAAGGCAACGCAGGATGCCATCGATGCCCAGAACACGCTGAGCTCGAGCCTCGCCGCCGACCGGCAGCAGACCGAAGCCGACCTGAACGAGGCCGCGCTGAGGGTCAACATGCAGAAAGGATTGATGGCCCAGGCCACCGATCCCGCCACCGTGGCCGCCAGCGCAACCAACGAAGAGCCCACCCTGATCTATTCACTGCTGCGCGCTGCCGAGGGCAAGACGAGCGAGATTGCGGTCAAGGAAGACACCCCCGTGTTGCCGGGCGATGTGATCAAGGTCAAGCTGGCGCCAATGCCCAGCCAGTAAGTGGTCGAACGGCCGAGATAAGAGCAGCTCACCGTTCACGAAAACGGTGAGCTGCTCTATCCCTTTGTTTTTGCGCAATTCCGGACGGAAAGCGCTGCGCGCGTTTCCCGGGGAAGCCGTACACACTTTCCTGAAATTGCTGGAGCGGGGCGGCGTTTGAGGGAATCGCCAGCCGCTCTATCGCCTTGCTTTGACGCAATCCCAAACGGGAAACCGATCGGTATTCATCGAGCGGCGTCCGTGCCAGGCTCGGGGCCGCTCCAGCCTCTGGCGGCATTTGCCTCTTCGATCCTTGCCGCAGACAGGCGAGGACGGGCAACGGGCAGTCGCGCCAGCTTGAAGAAGCTGAAATACATCAGGAAGGAACCCATGATGTAGGGGTTGAGGATCTCGACCTCGACGAAGGAGCGGATCAGGAGCAGCACCATGACGCCGGCCAGAACGACCGAATCCGCCCGCCATGTTCCGAACGCGACCGCCGAGACATGGCCGTAGAGCGTGCGCAGGATGACCAGCGAAACCAGCGTCGCCCCGACGAAGCCGAGTTCGACAAGGGCTTCGATGTAGGTATTGTGGAAGTGGAAGCCGGTGCGGGTGGTGATGTAGAACTCGTTCCACAGGCGCTCGGCCTCGGCAAAACCCTGGACCCAGTATGCGGCATAGCCGACGCCGAGCATGGGCGACCTCTGCGCGGCGTTCCAGCCCTGCTCCCACAGATAGGTGCGTCCGGTGAGCGTCGAATCCTTGCCGAACAGGCCGAGGACGAAGTCCATGAGGCCGAGGTTCAGCGCCACAAGGATTGTGACGACCAGCATGCCGGCGCCGATCAGGAAGATCACCCGGCGATAGCGTCGCGACAGCACCTTGCTCATGGCAAGCAGCATCACCAGCGCCAGCACCGCCGGTGTCGAGGCCATCGAGGTGGCCGAATGCGAGATGACCAGCAGATAGGCCGACAAAAGCACCACCGGCACCGTCAGGAACAGGCTTAGCCGGCCGTGCCTGAGGAAGGCGATGAAGACGACGCTGAAATAGATACCGAGCGAGGCGACGAAGCCGATCTGGTTCTTGGAGGCGAAGGCGCCGACGAAATTATAAGTGCCGTCGAGGACGTCCTCGGAATAGGCCCCGACCTTGAGAGAGTAGAGCAGGACGACGAATATGCCGACCAGGGCGCCTATTGTCAGGGTCCGCACACTGACGGCTCGCGCCGCGACATAGGCGCAGGCGATGTGGGAGAAGTACTGGACGGCCGTTCTCGCGGTGATGCCGGGAGCATCCGACCAGAAGACGGAGAAGCATACATAGGCCGCGAACGACAATGGCAGCCAGGCGCTGGACAGATGCCGCAGGAACCGCCTGTAGTCGACCATGATGAGGGGCAGCCACACCGCATAATAGGCCAGGATCAGCACCTGGCCGAATATGACGGAGTAGGAGAATGCCCAGACCGAGACGGCAACGGCAAAACTGCCGTAGACCGAGTTCCTCTCGGGATCGACCAGCAAGGACTTTGGAATCTTCATCTCAGGTTCTCGCCGAGCCTACCCCGGACCGCCGCGTAGCCGGCAGGCATCTCCGTAAGAAGGGTGCAATCGACGGCATCTCCATTGTGCAGTGCAATATAACCTATCGCGCCGCGCGCTCAATGGCAAATGCGGTCACCTTGTCTTACAGCCAGGCGAGCGCCGAGAGATCAGGTCCGGGACACGCCCGGACGGGATCGGACTTCTCTTTCCATTGCCGGCCTCTCCATCGACGCCGCAACCAGCCGTGCGCGCTACCAAAGTGCTCCGCCGGTGACCTGTATGTTTTCCATGGTGATGCCCTTGGCCATATCCGAGCAGAGGAACACGGCCAGCGCCGCGATCTCCTGCGGCTGGAGGATGCGCTGCTGCGGGTTGCCCCTGGCGATCTCGGCCATCGCGTCCTCGGCCGTGCGGCCCTTGCCCTCGCGCTCGACGACCTGCGCCACGTTGCGGCGCATCAGTTCGGTCTCGACCCAGGTCGGGCTGATCATGACGCAGGTGACGCCATGCGCCGCCCCTTCGAGCGCCACGCAACGGGTGAGGCCGAGGAGACCGGCCTTGGAGGCGCAGTAAGCGGGATTGTCCTTCCAGCCGACCGAGGCGGCGGTCGAGCCGATGTTGACGATGCGGCCCCAGCCGCGCTCGATCATGCCGGGCAGCACAGCGCGGGTGGCGCGGAAGGCGCCGGTGAGATTGGTGTCGACGATCTTGTCCCACAGCGCGTCGGAATGGCCGCAGACCGGCTGCTCGGCCGTGGTGCCGGCGGCGTTGACCAGGATGTCGACAGGACCCACCGCCGCCTCGGCGTCGGCCGCGAAACGGTTCGTGACGTCGGTGTCGCGCACGTCAAGATGGGCGGTGTAAATCCTCGTTCCATGCGCGCCGAGAGCCGAACGCACGCGCTCTATCTCGTCAGCGCCGGGATAGTAGGCGGCGTCGGATCTCTCCACGCCGCCAGGTGCGACATAGGAACCGACGGCGACATTGGCGCCGGCCTGCGCCAATGCCGTGGCAATCGCCAGGCCCATTCCGGAGAAGCCACCGGTGACGATTGCGCCGCGGCCGGAAAGGTTTGTCATCGGGCATGGCCTCCGCGCGGCACGGGACGGTCCATCAGTCCCGAGAGTATCTGAACTTCATAGGCCAACATAACCTTCGGAGCCGGTGACGAAACTTGTGTCCTTGCCATCAGCTTTCCTTGTCCATCGGCTCCAGCGGCTCCAGCGGCTTGCCCAGCCAATCGCGGTAGAAACCTTCCAGGTCGGGTTCGAAATCATGGACGATGGGATAACCCGGCGCCGCGGCCTCGACCTCGTGCAGCGTGCCGCATTGCGGACAGATGAACTCGCGGATTTCCATCCATTCGGGATCCGGCAGGTCGCTGTTGGGATAGATCTCGCGCAGCGCCTCCTCGCTGTCGCGCACGATGATCGAAGCCTTCAGCTTCCAGTTCTTGCGGTAGTCGCCGAAGGAATGGCCGCATTCGCAACGGGTTACCCGCTCATCGCCGCTCTGGCAGATGAAGAGGTGGTCGCCAACAGGGAGCAGTATCGGATCGCTCCAGCCGACACGGTCCTGCAAAACCGCGACATATTTGAAGAACCGGTCGTCGTCCTTGTAGGCGCTCATGACGCGGCGCGTCTGCGGCCAAGGCAGGGTGCCCGCGACCAGATCGGCGATGACTTCCTTGCTGTATGAGGTCATGGTCCCTACTCCACGCCGAAGGTCGATTTGGCGTCGACATCCCAGAAGGTTGAAAAATCCCTGGTGAAGCGCGGCGAGAGCTTGATGGCGCTGGCATACATCTTCTTCACCTCGGGCGCGAAATCGACCGCCTTCACCCGCTCGCGCTCCTTGGCCATCCACTCCGAGACCGGCCTGGCCCGAGCGAGCCGGCGCGACCGCATCTCGGCGCGGTGGCGCTTGGTGGCTTCGAGATTGGCGACGGGATAGCCGTCCTCGTCCTCGTCAAGCACGATCCCGAAGACATTTTCGGCAGCTTCCCTGGTGAGATAGCCGTTCTCGACGTCCGATGCTGTCTTGAGCGGGTCGCGCTCCAGCACGTCGCCATAGCCGCCCCCGCCATTGTAGGAATGGGTGAACACGTCGCCGGTTTTGTGGGGTGCGGTGATATAGGGCCCTTCCATCGTCACGTGCTGGCCTTCGAGCCGGACCTCGAGTTCGGAACGATAAGGATTGGTGCCGGTATGGTGCGCCAGCGGCGCGCCCTTTTGTGCAAGCTCGAAGATGTTGCTGTCGCGCACCGCACGGTGTTTTTGGCAGGTCGGCGCCGGATAGCCGCCGCAGAGCCCGCCATTGTCGAAGACGCGCGAGGAGTGTTCCGAGGTGACCAGCCGGAGATGGTCGGTCTTGCTGACCAGCCAGGTCGACAGGAAGGCGCAGCCGCCGCGATATTTGCCGGCGCCCCCGGAATTGGCAACGATTGAACGGCCGATATAGACCATCGGCATGTTCTGTTCCCAGATCTCGATGTTGCCCATGTCGGATTCAGGATTCCAGCCGACATAGGCGGTGTCCAGCCCATCCTTGATGGCAAGCGCGCCGGAACCGGCGGCCGCGCATTCGAAATGCGCCATGCCGAACAGCGTGCCGTACTGGCTGGTTCCCCCCATCTCGATCATCGGGCTGTTGACCTGGCCGACGAAGGCCTCCTCGACGAAGCCGCGGGCGATGAATGATCTCGACAGGAGCCGCTGGAAGACGCCATAAGCCGGCAAGAGCAGCGCCCAGGACGTGGCGGTGGCCACCATCTCATTGTCGGGATTGGTCCAGGTGCCATGCGGCAGCTTCAGCTCCGTCGCCATCCAGGCGCCGTCATTGACCAGGCCTTCGAAATTCATGTGCTGGGTCAGCGTCACGAACATGCCGCCATCCATGCCGGCCGGCGTGCAGTTCATGGAATGGTAGCCCCAGGGCTGCGTGCCCTCGAAATCCATGATGATCTTGCCGCCCGTGGTGATCTCCATTTCGATCGGAATGTTGTAGAGCCAGTCGGGGTCGCCGAGCGGCTGGTAGCCCGGCTTGCCCTTGGTGACGTGACCGTAAAAAGTATGCCCCCGATAGATGCCGGGAACGGTCAGTTGCCGCGTGCGGGCGAGTTGCGCGCGGCGGCCCTCCTCGATGAATTCCTTGGACACCTTCATCCAGTAGTCGAGGCCGATCTCGTCGATCAGCGCCTTGACGCTTTCGCGCATGTCGATGCAGGAGGCGACCTTGGCCTTCTCGTCCAGCACCCAGTAGATGGGCATGCGCAGATTGCGCTCGCAGCGGATCACGTAGTCGCGCCGCAGTTCGTCGTTCTGGCCGACTTTTTCGGCACAGACGAACAGGCCTTCGGTGAAGCGCTCCTGGGCCAGCGCCACGTCGCCGCCCGGCGTGATGCCGCCGGCCTCCAGCTCATGGCAGACGGCGCCGGCCCAGCCGACGAGCTTGCCCGAGTGGAAGATCGGCACCACGTCCATCACGTCGGGCACCTGCACCGTGCCGATGAAGGCGTCGTTGTTGGCGAAGATGTCGCCGTCGACGATGCGGGGATTTTCCTCGTAGCCTTGTCTGATCATCCATTTGATGAAGCGGCTCATCGTGTGCACATGCACCATGATGCCGTTGGAGAGCGCGATCGCGTCGCCCTCGGGCGTGTAGATGGCGACGACCATCTCGCCGACCTCGCGCACGCCGGGCGAAGCCGAGATGCGACGCGCCATCTCGCGCGCCGAGACGCAGTAGGCGCGCAGCTTGGTGTGCAGCGTCTCGAATTTCAGCGGATCCTGGTTGCGCAGTTCGAGATCGGTAATGCCGTCATAGCAGCCGGTCTCGTCCATGAGCCGTTCGGATTCGATCAGCCGCTCGCGGAGGCGCAGGGCGGAGGCGGGTTTGTCCAGCATGGCGTTCGCCCTCTCAAGCGTGGGAGTAGTGGAGCAGCGTCCATTCGTCGACGAAGACACGGTCCCGCGGATGGACGACGAGGGTGGTGGCGGGGTGTTCGATGATGGCCGGGCCGGTCACCTCATGCCCCGGCAGCAGAAGATCCATCTCGTAGAGATCGGCCTTGTGCCAGCGGCCGCCAATATAGGCCTCGCGCACGCCCTTGTGCGCGGATGCGGGGCTTGAGGGGCCGAGCGGCCGCTTGAGCAGCACGGGCTTGACCTTGTCGGCGGTGGCGATGAGACCGAGTTCGGTGATCGAGAAGCCGGCTTCACCATAACGCGAGACGCGATGGTTGACCTTGGCGTAGACCGCTTCGAACTCGTCGATGACCTTGCGCATGTCGTCGGCCGAATTGATGGCCGATAGGGGCGCCATCACCTCGACGTCCTCGAGCTGGCCGGTATAGCGCATCATCAGGAACGGCACCGTCCTGATCTTGTCCAGCGCATGACCGTCGGCCACCATCTCGTCGACCGCGGCCCTGGTGAGATCGTCCCAGACCGCGGTCACTCTGGCACCGAAGGCCAGCAGTTCGGCCTCGCTTGCGCGCGCGCCGATGTCGATCTGCGTGGATACCGAATGCCGGCGCATGAAATCCGCCGTGGTGCAGCCGAAGGCGGAGAAGGCGGCCGCGAACTGGAAGGTGATGATATCCTTGAAGCCGATGCCCCTGGAGCAGCCGGCCAGATGCAACGGCCCCGAGCCGCCATAGGAAAGCAATGTGAACTCCGAAGGATGGATGCCCTGGCCGGAGATGACGCGGCGCAGCGCGTTGTTGGCGTCTGCTTCCAGCATGTCGATCATGCCTTCGGCGGCTTCATCCACGCCGACGCCGAGCAGACGGGAGCACTTTTCCTCGAAGGCCTTGCGCGCCTTCTCGACCTGCAGCACGACCTTGCCGCCGAGGAAATAATGCGGGTTCAGCCGACCGAGGATGGCGTCGCAATCGGCGATGGTCGGCTCGGTGCCGCCCCTGGCGAAGCAGATCGGGCCGGGATCGGCACCGGCGCTTTCCGGCCCGAGCGAGACTTTCTTCGTCAGCGGATCGACCTTGAGGATCATGCCGGCGCCGGCGCCGATCGTGTCGAGATGCAGCGTCGGCACGTTCAGCTTGAACCGGTCCATCAGCGGCTCGTTCTCGATCCGTGTCTGGCCGCGCGTGATGACGCCCATGTCGAAGGAGGTGCCGCCCATATCGGAGCAGATCAGCGAGTCATTGCCGATCAGCTTGCCGACATAAGCCGCGCCCAGAATGCCGCCGATCGGACCCGAGATCATGGTTTCGTGCAGGCGCGGATGATTGATCGAGGTGAGGCCGCCGAAGGAGAGCAGCGTCTGGACGCCATATCTGAAGCCGTATTTCTTCGAGACGTCCTCGATCCCCTTGAGCTGCTTGCGGCCGCGCGAGGTGGCGTAGGCCTCGATCAGCACCGAGTTCAGCCGCGACTGCTCGCGGATGACCGGGCGCACCTCATGGCTGCTGTAGACCAGGATGTCGGCTCCGGCGGCGGCGATCTCCTCGCGGCAGATCTCGGCGATGCGCTTCTCATGCACCGGATTGACATGCGAGAAGATCGTCATGATGCAGACCGCCTCGACCTTGTCGGCGATCAGCTTTTTCGCCGCGGCACGGACCTCATGCTCATAGAGCGGCAGGATGATGTCGCCGAACTGGTCGATGCGCTCGGTGACGCCGTGAGTGCGTCGGCGCGGCACCAGCGGATCGGGATGATGATGCGTCACAGCGTGCAGCCGGTCGGCATAGGAATAGTCGGCCCAGGCCTGCAGGCCGCGACCCATCAGGATCATGTCCTCAAGGCCCTTGGTGGTGATCAGGCCGAGTTTCCTGCCGGTGCGCGACAGCAGCGTGTTGAGCATGCCGGTGCCGGAATAGAGCACCACATTGACGCCCGAAAACAGGGCCTCGAGCGAGATGCCCCAGGCGTCCGCCGCGTCCTCGGCCGAGGCGAGGAACCCCTCGGCCTCGTTCTTCGGCGTCGTTGCCGACTTGCCGATCTTGAAGCGGCCGTCCTGATCGACAAGGATGGTGTCGGTCATGGTGCCGCCGGCGTCGATGCCGATGACGATGGGATTGGTAGAGATATGGTCCACGGGTCGCCTTCCCTTGCCGAGCATGACCACAGGCTAGATTCGCGGGACCGGATCGCGCCATATGCCTAAAGGCACAATGACGGACGGGAGCTCGTCGCCGAAAAAGAGGCATGCGCATGGGCAACATCTGGGCGCCGCTCGCCATGGCGATCGCCGCCACCGGCACCGACAGGCATGTCGACTGCCTGATCGACCTGATCGGCGCCGACATCGCGCATGACTTGGTGACGGTGACGCGCTATTCGGCGACGCAGACGCCGCAATTCGTCAAGCACCGGCGCTTCTCCGACGAGATGGTGCGGCGCTATCTTGATAATTACTACGTGTTCGACCCCTTCTACGCTTCCTGGCGGCGCGAGCGCCGGTTGGGCATCATGCCGCTCAAGCGGCTGGCCGACGACGAGGCCAAACGCGGCCAGTACATAGCCGGCTTCCTCGCGCAATCGGAGATCTGCGATGAAGTCGGCATCATGCTGGCCGATGGCGGCGACTGGTGCCTCGGCATTTTCCTCGATCGTTCGACCACGGCGTTCAAGGACAACGAGATCGCCCTGCTGGCTGAGCGGCTGCCGGCGTTCGAGGCGCTGCACGCGCTCGACATCAAGACGCGCGGAAGCGATTTCTCGCGCAGCTCGGCGCCGTCCAGCCCCGGCGCCTCACCGCGCCAGCAACCCACAATCCCGGCGAGCCTATGGCCGGAACTGTCGCTCAGGGAAAGAGAGCTCGTGCAATTGATCCTGGCCGGCCATCCGACCGCCAACATTGCCGAGCGGCTCGGCATCACCGTCGGCACGGTCAAGAACCATCGCCGGCGCATCTATGAGAAACTCGACATCACCACCGAGCGGGAATTGTTCCTGCAGTTCTTCCTGTACCGCTCGGACAAATAGGCCTGGCGCTGGTGCAAGCGCTGGACAGGCAGATCGAGGGGAGCCCGGCATAACGCGCCTCAGGGATTGGCCCAGACGATCGAGGTGCATGCCGGCTTGAACTTGGCCGGCGGCGACCTCACAGTCACCCCCGAACTGGTTTCGCCGAGCGGAGCCGATTTGCGCCAGGACAGGGGAAAATGAGATGCCGACGATTTTCGCGGAACGGTTTGCCGGACGCTCGGCGGTGATTACGGGCGGCGCATCCGGCATCGGCCTCGCCGTCGCACAGAGGCTGGTCCAAGAAGGCGGGCGCGTTTCGGTTTGGGACCGCGATCCCGCCCAGATCGAAGCGGCCAGGGCTTCGATCCCGGCGCTGCATGGCCAGACCGTCGATGTCGCCGACCCGGCGGCGGTGGATCGGGCGGCGCGGTCGACGATCGAGGCGCATGGCGGGGTCGACATCCTGATCACCAGCGCCGCCATCACCGGTCCCAACATGACCGCCTGGGACTATCCGGTGGAGGACTGGCGTCTGGTCATCGACATCAACATCAACGGTGTCTTCTACTGCAACAAGGCGCTCGTCCCGCACATGCTGGAGCGCAATTACGGCCGCATCGTCAACATCGCCTCGATCGCCGGCAAGGAAGGCAATCCCAACGCTTCCGCCTACAGCACATCCAAGGCCGCGGTGATCGGCCTGACCAAATCGCTCGGCAAGGAACTGGCCAAGACCGGCATAACCGTGAACTGCGTCACGCCGGCAGCGGTGCGCACGGCGATCTTCAAGCAGATGAGCCAGGAGCACATCGATTTCATGCTCTCCAAGATACCGATGGCGCGCTTTGGCGAGGTCGACGAGGTGGCGGCGCTGATTTGCTGGATCGCCTCGGAGGAATGTTCGTTCACGACGGCTGCCGTCTTCGACGTCTCCGGCGGCCGCGCCACCTACTGATGTGGTGCGGCGCTTTCCGGCTGGCGGCAAGCAACTACAATTGCGCGTGAGGAAGCAACCAACGGAGCTGGACAAGCGTACAATGGCCGAAGCCGGAACCCGGCAACGGCAATAATGAGGGCGAAGACATGACCAGGCGTGACAGATCGGCCCGCGCGCGATTCCTGCACCTTTCTCCGGCAATCGCGACGACCAGACCGGAGCTTGCCGCATTTGCTTAAAGTCGAGCCTGCCATCCTGTCGGACGACGACCTTCTGGATCGTTTCCAGCGCGCGGCCTTCGGCTATTTTCTGGAAAACGTGAACCCCGAAAACGGGCTGGTCGCCGACACGTCGCGGCCGAATTCACCGGCCAGCATCGCGGTCGTAGGCTTTGCGCTCTCCTGCTATCCGATCGGGGTCGAGCGCGGCTGGATGGGGCGGGAAGCAGCGGTGGAGCTGACGCTCGCCGCGCTGCGTTTCTTCTGGACCAGCACGCAAGGCAGTGGCGCTGACGTCACCGGCCACAAGGGTTTTTACTATCATTTCCTCGACATTCGCACCGGACTTCGGGTGTGGCGCTGCGAACTGTCGATGGTGGATACGGCATTGCTGATGGCCGGCATTCTCGCGGCGGGCGCTTATTTCCGGGGCGACGATGACGAGGAAGCCGAAATCCGCCGGCTGGCCGAGGCGCTCTACCGGCGCGTCGACTGGCGATGGGCGCAAGGCAGCAGTCCGACGTTGCGACAGGGCTGGAAACCGAAGAGCGGCTTTCTCCACTATGGCTGGGAAGGCTACAATGAGGCGACGATCCTCTATGTCCTGTCGATGGCCTCGCCCGACAGCCCGACGTCCGACGACAGCTACGCGGGCTGGACGGCGACCTATCAGTGGGAAAACATCTACGGCTACGACGTGCTTTATGGCGGTCCATTGTTCATGCACCAGTTCTCTCATGCCTGGATCGATTTCGCCGGCATCCGCGACGCTTTCATGCGCGAGAAGAATTCGGACTATTTCGAAAACAGCCGCCGCTCGACCTACCTGCACCGCGACTATGCTCGGCACAACCCCCATGGCTATGATGGATACGGAGAGAACCTCTGGGGGCTTTCGGCCGGGGACGGACCGGGTGGCTTTCGCAGCAGCATACAACGGCGGCGGCGCCGGTTTTCCGGCTACGTCGCGCGCGGTGCGCCTTTCGGGCCGGACGACGGCACGATCGCGCCGTGGTCCTATCCGGCGTCGCTGCCTTTCGCGCCTGACATCTGCATGGCGGCGCTGCGCCATCTCGCGGATCGCTACCCCCAGGTGATCGACAATTTCCGGCTGCCGAGCGGCTTCAACCCGACGCTGGCCAACCGGCGAAAATTTGGCCGCGACGGCTGGGTGTCGGAAGGCCATTTCGGCCTCGACCAAGGCATAGTGGTGATGATGATCGAGAACCACCGCTCGCGCCTGGTGTGGGAGCTGATGCGTTCCAACCAGTACATCCGCCGCGGCCTGAACAAGGCGGGGTTCACAGGCGGATGGCTGTCGCAGCCGGCAAGCCCGGATGGCCGCGATGTCGCTTGAAGGGACGAAAGCTGCCGGTTTTCCGGCCGACCACAATGATGTCGAGCTGGTCAGGGGCGCCCATCCGCCGCATTGGCGAAACCCGCCGCCCACCGGAGCATACAATCTCGTCGTCGTCGGCGCCGGGCCGGCCGGCCTGACGGCGGCGAGCGAAGCGGCAAGCCTCGGCGCGAAAGTGGCGCTGATCGAACGCGGGTTGATCGGCGGCACGTGCATCAACACCGGCTGCATCCCGTCCAAGTCGATCATCCGCACATCCAGGCTCTATGCCGACATGCGCGATGCCGAGAATTTCGGAGCCGATGCGCCGGACCATCTTCGCGTCGATTTCCAGCGCGCGATGACCAGGATGCGGCGCATCCGGCAACGGATCAGCCATGCCGACAGCGCAGAGGCGCTTGCTGCGCTGGGCATCGACGTTCATTTCGGCGAAGCCCGGTTCGACGGAAGCGATTGCGTGACCGTCGCGGGAACGACGCTGCGCTTTCGCAAGGCGCTGATTGCGACAGGCGCGAGGCCGGAGTTTCCATCCATTCCCGGCCTGGTCGAGGCCGGCTATCTCAGCAACGAGACGATGTTCGACCTTGTCGACTGCCCGAAGCGGCTGCTGGTCATCGGCGGCGGGCCGCTTGGCTGCGAGACAGCGCAGGCCTTCTGCCTGCTCGGTGCGAAGGTCATCCTGGCGCAGAGCGATCCGATGTTCCTGCCCGGCGAGGAACGCGACGCCGCGCAGATCCTTTCGGAAGCGCTGGCGCGCGAGGGGGTCGAGGTCCGACTGAACACCGAAGTGGTGGCGGTGCGCAGGGAAGGCGACAAGAAGCTCGCCGACCTGGTGCGGGACGGCGACACGACGACCATTTCCGTCGACGAGATCATCACCGGCATAGGCCGCTCGCCCAATGTCGACGGTCTTGGCCTCGACGAGGCGGGGGTTGCCCACGATGCCAAAGGCATCAAGGTGGACGATTATCTCAGGACCTCAAACCCGCGCATCTATGCGGCGGGCGATGTCTGCCTCGACTACAAATTCACGCATACCGCTGAAGCAACAGCCCGCATGGTCGTGCAGAATGCCCTGTTTCTCGGGCGCAAGAGGCTGAGCGAATTGGTCGTTCCGTGGTGCACCTACACCGATCCGGAAATCGCCCATGTCGGCCTCTATCCGGTGGAGGCGCGACGCGACGGCATTCCGGTCAAGACCTATACGGTGCTGATGCACGATGTCGCCCGCGCGGTGATGGACGGCGAGGAAGAGGGTTTCGTCAAAATCCATGTCAGGGAAGGATCAGACCGCATCCTCGGTGCGACCGTGGTCGCCGCCCATGCCGGCGAGATGATCAACGCGGTGTCGCTCGCCATCAGGTCGGGCATGGGATTGCACGCGCTGGCCGACGTCATCCATCCCTTCCCGACACAGGCGCAAGGCATCAAAATGGCCGGCGACGCTTACCGGCGAACGCGGTTCACCCCTTTGTGGAGGCATCTGGCGGCACGCTGGCTGGCGTGGTCCAGGCGATGACACTTGTGTCCCGTCGGCGTTGGCGCGGGCTTCAGCCGTGCAGGTCCCGCGAAATCGGCGGGCCGACCGAAAAGCCGGTGAAAGTGACCTCGAAGCCTTCGCGCTGCGGCGAACAGCACATCATGCCGACATCGACCGCCTTCGAGACCGGGAAGTAGGCGAGCCGCACCGGCTTCCAATGACCGTCGGAGACATCCAGGTACTGGACGCGGATGGTCTCGGCATGGCGGGTCAACCGGATCGCAACGCCGTCCGGACCGGCCGGAATGGTGGCCAACGACCAGTCCGAGGCATCGTTGGTGACGACAACCGAGAAGTACATCACGCCGTCGGTATATTCGATGCCGGCCTTGATCCAATGCGTTTCGCTGAGGCGGAGCATCAGCCCCGCCTGGTCGTAGAGCACCTCATAACGTCCGGTGACGGTGACTTCCGCGGTGAAATCGCCCTCTACGCGCTTGTAGAGGAAATGGCCGTTGTCGCGCCAGAAATCATAAAAAGTCTCGCGCCAGAAATCCGTCTCCTTGCCGGTGCGCACATGAACCGCATCGCCGTCGATGGAATGATGCGGCGGCGGATTGAGCCAGGTCAGATCCTTGTCTTGAACTGTCATCGCCTTGTCTCTTGGTGCACGCGAAGGCTTCGCCGGCCCGGTCAGCCGGCGCCCCGATCAGCCTGCAAACGTGTAGGCGGTCTTCACGGTGGTGTAGAATTCCATGGCGTATCGGCCCTGTTCGCGCGGACCGTAGCTCGAGCCCTTGCGGCCACCGAAGGGAACATGGAAATCGACACCCGCCGTCGGCAGGTTGACCATCACCATGCCGGCCTCCGAATTGCGCTTGAAATGCGTGGCGTGCTTGAGGCTGGACGTGCAGATGCCGGACGTCAGCCCGAATGGCGTATCGTTGGCGACGGCGAGCGCCTCGTCGTAGTCCTTGACGCGGATGACGCTGGCAACAGGCCCGAAAATCTCCTCGCGCGAGCTGCGCATGGCGTTGGTGGCATCGGTCAGCAGCGCCGGCCGCAGGAAGAAGCCCGGCGTCTTGCGGTCGAGCCGCTCGCCGCCGAAGGCGAGCGTGGCGCCTTCCCTGACGCCGATGGCGATATAGTCTTCGTCCTGCTTGAGCTGCGTCGCATCGACAACGGGACCGATCTGGGTCTGCGCGTCGAGCGCATCTCCGACGACCAGTTTGTCCATCCGTTCCTTGAGCGCTTCGACGAAACGGTCATGAATGCCGTTCGTCACGATCAGCCGGGACGAAGCCGTGCAGCGCTGACCGGTCGAGAAGAAAGCGCCGTTGATCGCGCAATCGACAGCCGTAGCGAGGTCGGCATCATCGAGCACCACCAGCGGGTTCTTGCCGCCCATTTCGAGCTGGAACTTGCGCATGTGCTCGACGCTCGCCGCGGCGACGCGCTTGCCGGTGCCAACCGAGCCGGTGAAGGTGATGGCGTTGATGTCCGGGCTGTCAAGCATCGCCTGGCCGACCACCGAGCCCTTGCCCATGACGAGGTTGAGCACGCCCTTGGGCAGACCGGCACGGTGCAGTATGTCGACGATGGTCCAGGCGCTCTCGGGAACGAGATCCGCCGGCTTGAAGACGATGGTGTTGCCGTGGGCAAGCGCCGGGGCGATCTTCCAGGCGGGAATGGCGATCGGGAAGTTCCACGGGGTGATGATGCCAACCACGCCGACCGCTTCGCGCGTGATCTCGACACCGACGCCCGGCCGCACGCTGGGCACGACTTCGCCCGAGAGGCGCAGTGTCTCACCGGCGAAGAAATCGAAGATCTGGGCGGCTCGAATGGTCTCGCCAATGCCTTCGGCCAGCGTCTTGCCTTCCTCGCGCGCCAGGTTGCGGCCGATCTCGTCCTTGCGCGCCAGAATCTCGTCCGACGTCTTCTTCAGCACCGCGTGGCGGACCAGCAGACCCGAGCGCGACCAGGCGGGAAAGGCCGCCTTGGCCGCGGCGATCGCCTGTGCCGCCTGTTCGACACCTGCGGAAGCGTATTCGCCGACGATGTCGCCGGTATCGGACGGGTTGATGTTGCGGGAGCCGGCATCGCCGACCCACTCGCCGTCGATGAGGTTCTGTCGAAGCGGTGCCATGTCGTGTCTTTCCTGCTGGTTCGCCGCGCGGCGGCATCTGTGTGATTGTATTTGCCAGACAATTGCGCTGCGGGAAAGCACGCTTTGCGCGGACGGCCGCGACAAAGTCTCTCGGTTCGCGGCCCCGCGCGACCTGCTGCCCGCGTCGCGTCGTCCTTGGCCCAACAGGTTCGGCGACACATCGTTCCAATCACCGCGAAACGGGTCTGTACATATATGTCCATAGTCTTGATTTGCCCGGGGCGGCGTGTCATGCGTCGTGCCGATGGAAGCCACCGACACGACAACCCAGCGCGCCGGCGCCACCGGCAACATCAAGGTCACCCGGGAAGACTGGCTCAAGCTCGCGCTTGAAACGTTGATTTCGGACGGCGTCGAAAGCGTCCGTGTGCAGACGCTCGGCCAGAAGCTCGATGTGTCGCGTTCCAGTTTCTATTGGTACTTCAAGAGCCGCCAGGACCTGCTCGACCAATTGCTGGATTATTGGCGGCAGACCAATACAAGGTTCATCGTCGAACGCGCCGCGCGGCCTTCCGCGACCGTCATCCGCGGGGTGATGAGCATCTTCGAGTGCTGGGTGGACGAGAAGCTGTTCGATCCGCAGCTGGATTTCGCGATCAGGGCGTGGGCCCGGCGATCGCCCGCCATCAGGCGGGCTCTCGACGAGGCCGACGAGGAGCGCGTCGACGCCATTCGCGACATGTTCAGGCGCCACGGCTATGACGAGGAAGACGCCTTCGTGCGCGCCCGCGTGCTCTATTTCATGCAGATCGGCTACTACTCGCTCGAGCTCGACGAACCGATGAGCAGCCGCCTGCCGCACGTCGCGTCTTATCTGCGCAGCTTCACCGGCCAGGAGCCCACGGCGCAGGATGTCGAGGATTTTTCACGCTATGTCGAGGAAACGCTTTCGCGCAGCCGTTAGCGACAGCCGCCGCTTTCACACCACGGCACGAACTAGACATATATGTACAATCGCGTTACGCCTCACCCCATTGAACCAACCTCCTCCAGCACGCCATGACCAGACGCTATTCAGCTTTGTCGCTCTTGAAGGAAGGCCTCGCCGGCCAGACCGGCTGGGAGCCGGCCTGGCGCTCGCCCGAGCCGGAGCCGTCCTACGACGCGATCGTCATCGGCGGCGGCGGCCACGGGCTGGCGACGGCCTATTACCTGGCGAAGAATCACGGCATCGCCAGAGTAGCGGTTTTGGAAAAGGGCTGGATCGGCGGCGGCAATACCGGCCGCAACACGACCGTGGTGCGCTCCAACTATTACTATCCGCAGAGCGTCGAGCTCTATGGGCTGGCGCACCGGCTCTATGAGGGACTGTCGAAGGACCTCAACTACAACGTCATGCTGTCGCAGCGCGGCATGGTCAGCCTGTGCCACTCGACCGGCGAAATGGAGATCGGGGCACGCACAGTCAATGCCATGCAGATCAACGGCATCGATGCGGAGCTGTTTTCGCCCGAGGATGTGCGCCGGGTGGCGCCGATCTACAATTTCACGGCCAATGCGCGCTTTCCCGTGTTCGGCGGCATCTGGCAAAGCCGGGCCGGCACCGCGCGCCACGACGCGGTCGCCTGGGGTTATGCACGGGCCGCGAGCCGACTCGGCGTCGACATCATCCAGAACTGCGAAATCACCGACTTCATCGTCGAGGGCGGGCGCTGCCGCGGCGTCCAGACGACGCGTGGCGCCATCCGCGCGGACCGCATCGGCATGGCCGTGGCAGGACATTCCTCGGTGCTGGCGGCCAAGGCCGGCTTTCGGCTGCCGATCAATTCCTATGCGCTGCAGGCCTGCGTAACCGAACCGGTCAAGCCGATCCTCGACACGGTGGTACTGTCGCCCGGCACGGGCGTCTATGTCAGCCAGTCCGACAAGGGCGAGATCGTCATCGGCGGCGGGCTCGACCGCACTCCCTCCTATGCCCAGCGCGGTAACCTGCCGACGCTGGAGGGGGTGATCGCGGGGCTGTTGGAAATGTTCCCGATCTTCGGCCAGTTGAAGCTGATGCGGCAATGGGCCGGGATCGTCGACGTCGTGCCCGACTCCTCGCCGATCATCGGTCAATCGCCACTGCCCAATCTGTTCCTCAATTGCGGCTGGGGCACGGGCGGCTTCAAGGCGATCCCCGCCGGCGGCACGCTTCTGGCGAACCTTTTGGCAACGGGTAGGCACAACGACATCAGCCGCCCCTTCGATCTCGACCGCTTCGCCAGCGGGCGGCTGATCGACGAAGCGGCTGGTTCCGGCATCGCGCATTGATGCATGTCGCGCAAAAGCGCCGAGCGGCCTTAGGGCAACGACATGCATAAAGACGAAGACTGAGGTTTGCCATGCAGCTTTTCCCTTGCCCGTTCTGCGGCCCGCGCGACGAGACCGAATTCCACTATGGCGGCGATGCCGGCAATGTCAGGCCTGAGGGCGCCGAGGTGCCGATCGAGCACTGGGCCAACTATCTCTATCTGCGCTCCAACCCCAAAGGCGCGGCGCGCGAGATATGGCTGCATATGAACTGCGGCGAATTCTTCGTCATGGAGCGTGATACGGTTACGCACAAGGTGCTGTCTTCGGCTGCCCTGGGCGGGGAGCACGCGGCGTGACGGCCTCGCGCCTTGCCACGGGCGGCAGCGCCATCGACCGCTCGCGCCCGATCCGCTTCAGCTTCGACGGCGCCACCGTGCAGGGATTCACAGGCGACACCATCGCCTCCGCGCTGCTGGCCGCCGATGTCGCGGTCGTCGGCCGCAGCTTCAAATACCACCGGCCGCGCGGCATCTGGGGCGCGGGCGTCGAAGAGCCGAACGCGCTGGTGGATATCAGCGGCCCGAGGGCGACGCCGAACACGCGTACGACGACCGAGCCGGCACGCGACGGGCTGGTCGCCAAAAGCGTCAACGCGACACCCAATGCGCTGGCCGACCGCAACGCCTTCCTCGACCGCTTTTCCCGCTTCATTCCGGCCGCCTTCTACTACAAGACCTTCATGTGGCCGGACTGGCACAGGTTCGAGCCGCGCATTCGCGCCATGGCGGGACTGGGTCAGGTCGACAAGGACTGGACGTCGCCCGGCCCGGCCGACCAGATCAACCATCATTGCGACGTGCTGGTGATCGGCGCCGGACCGGCCGGGCTGGCAGCGGCAAGGCTGGCGGCCGGCGCGGGCCGCTCCGTCATGCTGGTCGACGACCAGCAAAAGCCCGGCGGGTCGCTCGGGCACCGCGCCGGCGAGGTCGACGGCAAGCCGGCGGCCGTGTGGGTCGAGGAGACGGTTGCGGGGCTTTCCGCCGGCGGTCACCTGGTCCTGCCTTCGACCACCGCATTCGGTATCTACGACCATAATCTGGTCGGGCTTAACCAGCGTCATTTCGACGGCCGGCCGGACACGCTGTGGCGGGTCAGGCCGCGCCGGATCGTGCTGGCGACGGGCGCCATCGAGCGGCCCCTGCCATTCGCCAACAATGACCTGCCGGGCATTCTCTCGGCGGACGCGGCGCTCAGCTATCTCAGGCGCCATGCGGTGCTGGCCGGCCGCCATATCATCGTCGCCGCAAACAATGACAGCGCCTATGAAGTGGCGGAGGCGGCCGCCGAGGCCGGCGCCGACGTCACGCTTGTCGACATCAGGCGCGACGGTATGCCCGCCGCGCCCGCCAAGGTGCGGATGCTCAAGGGCCGCGCGCTCACCGCCGCGGCCGGCAAGCTGCGCGTCGAGGGTGTGATGCTGGACGACGGCACCAGGCTCGATGCCGATTGCGTGCTGGTGTCGGGCGGCTGGACACCGACCATCCATCTCTTCGGCCAGGCCAAGGGCAAGCTCGCCTGGAGCGAGGCGCGCGCGGCCTTCCTGCCGGGCGACCCGGTCGAGGCCATAGCGGTGGCCGGAGCTGCCGCCGGCGCGGTTTCGTTGTCGGAGGTATTCGCCGGTTCGCAGAAAGCCGTCGCGTCGCTCGGCCCGACGAAGGCAGCAGTGTCGCGCAGCAGCGGAACGGAGGCGACCAGCGGGATAGTAGCGGCATGGCCAACGCCGGGTTCGAAGGGACGCATCTGGATCGATTACCAGAACGACGTGACGGTGAAGGACATAGAGCTGGCGGCGCGCGAAAATTTCGTCTCGGTCGAACATCTGAAGCGCTACACGACGCTCGGCATGGCGACCGATCAGGGCAAGACCTCCAACCTGCCGGGCCTGGCGCTGATGGCCGGGATCACCGGCCGCACGGTGCCGGAAGTCGGCACCACGACCTATCGTCCGCCGTTCACGCCGGTTCCGCTGGCGAGCTTCGCCGGCGCGCGCGGCGGCGAACTGATGGCGCCGGTGCGGCGGCTGCCGCTGGAGAGCGTGCATCGTGCCAGCGGCGCCGTGTTCCAGGAGTATGGCGGCTGGCTGCGCCCGGCCCACTACGGCGGCGGCGGCGATACGGATCGCTCGATCCAGGACGAGGCGCGCCGCGCCCGCCAGTCCGTCGCATTGTTCGATGGCTCGACGCTGGGCAAGATCGAGGTGATCGGACCCAAGGCGGCCGCGTTCGTCGATTTCGTCTATTACAACACGATGTCGACGCTGAAGCCGGGCCGCTGCCGCTACGGCTTCATGTTGTCCGAGAACGGCGTGGTCTTCGACGACGGCGTGCTGGTGCGGCTGGACGAGCATCGCTTCGTCGTGTCGTGCTCGTCCTCGCACGTGGCCGCCGTGCATGCGCGGCTGGAGGAGTGGCGCCAGGACCGGTTCGGGCGCGGCGCGGTCTACATCCACAACGCCACCGCGGAAATGGCGACCGTGACCGTTTCGGGACCGAACGCCCGGAAACTGCTCGAGACGGTTGATCTCGGCCTTTCGCTCGAGGATGGCGAGCTGCCGCACATGGCGGTCGGCCAGGGCAGCTATGACGGCGACGAGGTGCGCATCACCCGCGTCAGCTTCACCGGCGACAGAAGCTACGAGATCTCCATCCGGGCCGATCGCGCCGAGCCTTTGTGGGCGCGCCTGCGCGACGCCGGGCAGGCGTTCGATGCGGTTGTCATCGGCCTCGAGGCGCTGATGATCCTGCGCGCCGAGAAAGGCTTCATCGTGATCGGCAAGGACACCGACGGCACCACGCTGCCGCACGACCTCGGCGTCGAGGGCCCGCGGGCAAAGCGCCAGACCGAATTCGTCGGCCGCCGCTCGCTGTTCACCGAAGAGGCTTCGCGCGGCGACCGCATGCAGCTGGTCGGGCTGGCGGTCCCGTCCGGCGAAGCGCCGCTGCCAACTGGCGCGCATGGCATCAAGCGTAGCGGCGGCAAGCTGCGCAGCCAGGGCTTTGTCACATCGAGCTACCGGAGCCCCACGCTTGGCCGGCCGGTTGCGCTCGGCCTGATCGAGCGCGGCGCGGCCCGCCACGGCGAAACGATCGAAATCCAGCATCTCGGCAAGGCGATGACGGCGACGATCACCTCGCCATGCGCCTTCGACCCGGCAGGAGACCGGCTCAATGCGTGATCTCGCCCAAAAATGGCCGGTAGCGCCGGACTGGCAGTCGGCAACCATCAGTGCACCGGGTCTCGAGGCGCGCACGATCCCGGGCCTTCACCAATTGCTGGTCAGCGGCAACCTCGACGCCTGGGCGCGGAGATCCGGCATGGATGGCAACGGCGTGGGCGCCTTTGGCAGCGCGCAAGGTGACCGCTATGCGGCGCGTCTGGCGCGCGACCGCCTGCTCGTCGTGTCGAGCACACCGCTCGCCATCGCCGCGGGTTGGCGCGCGGAAGGTTTCGCGGTGACGGCGATCAGCGCTGGACTTCATGTGTTCGAGGTCAAAGGCTCGGCGATCGACGCTTTCATCGCGCGCGGATCAACGCTTGACCCAAACAAGGAAAGCGCCAGTGCCGCACTTTCCTTCGCCGGCGTCAGCGCCATCGCCTACCGCCACCGGGACCGACTGCGCATCCATGTCGATCGCGGCCTGGCATCCTATCTCTGGACGTGGATCGAAACGGCTCTCAGAGCGTGAACGACCAGAACAGGCAGGCCAGCGTGGCCGCCGCGAAGATAACGAAAAACAGACTGCGCAAGAGCACGTTGCGGCGAAGCTCGTTCATGACGAAGTGGCAACCGACGATAGCCGCCGCAAACAGGAACCGCCAGTTCAGCAGCGCCCATAGGGCGTCGCGCTGGCCGAATGCCCATCTGGCGACGAGACAGCCTACGATGGAGGCAAGGAGCACGATCACGGTCCAGAAGATGGCATCGGCTGCATGGGTGAGCACGATGCTGGCGGCTCTGATCGGCAGGATCATCATCAGCAGCGCGCTGAAGAAATAGACAGCGGCGAGTGGTATGAACATCCCGGCATCGGCAATGCCGTCGAGGCGCCTGACGCCGATCGCACCGTAGGGGTAGCCGTGCCTGGCCACCACCAGGCTCAAGGCCATGAGCAGCGCTGTCAGCACCGCGACCAGGGCGAAGGACGTGAGGGCTTTGCTCATGACGGTCCCGTTCAAAGCGAATCAAACAGGAACCGTTTTAGTCAATGGCCGCATATTGCGTAAGCACCGGCGCGCCCGACGGCAGCGAAATCGGCAGGCAGCCCAGCATCAGTGGAGCGGGCGGCCAGAACGAAACCGCCGCGTCGACCGCCTGAGCGGCGCGCTTCAGGCTGCGGCGGGCAGCGATGTCCAAAAATTCCGAAGCTGAATCCGGTTTCTACAACCCCGAAATTTGGAAAAGTGACTGTTTGGTGGAGCCAATCGGAATCGAACCGACGACCTCTTGAATGCCATTCAAGCGCTCTCCCAACTGAGCTATGGCCCCACTTCCGGCAGTCAACCGGCGCCGTTTCCGGCGAAGAGATCCGGCGCGGGTTGGAGACTGCGCCGTTAGTGCAGGCGGCTTCTAACCCCGCCCTTCGTCAATATCAAGCCTTCATCAGCGGCTTTTTCTTCACAAGCTGCGAAAGCCGGCAAACGCTTGCGTTCCCGGCCTTGTCAGACCTCGTCGTCGTCGTCGCCGACGCCGATCATGTCGGCGACATCGTCGTCCTCTTCCTCTTCGTCGGCGAGGAACGTATCGTCCTCGTCGTCGCCCAGGTCGACATCATCCTCGTCGTCGCCGAGATCGGGCAGATCGTCGCCCTTGACGTCTTCGTCAGCCTCTTCGAGCGAGACGACTTCTACGCCCTCCTCGTCCTCGGCGTCCACTTCCTTCTCGGCCACTTCCTCTTCCTCCTCGAGGGCGGCGATCTTGCCTTCCTCGAAATAGGAACGCGGATAGGTCTTGCCGGTGTAGGGCGAGACGATCGGGTCCTTGTTCAGGTCGTAGAATTTTCGACCCGTTTCAGGGTCGATACGCTTTGTGCCAAGTTCGGTTTTTGCCACGGCAAGCCTCGTCGATAAAAGAGTGGTCCCCTTAACCACTGTTTGCAGCGCTGTCAAAGCCAAAAGCCGGCGTCACAAAACCATGCGTTGAAAGGCCTAGCGTCAAGCGTCGACCATGGGGGATGACCATTTCGGCCCACCGTGATACGAGACCGCCGCAACAAATGAAAAGCGCCGGCCCGCCGGCATTCCGTCCAGGGAAATTCCATGTCTCACGCCGCCGCTTCCAAGCCGGCCACCGCCCGTAAATGTCAAGCGCTTTCCGGTACGGCGCGCGTGCCGGGCGACAAGTCGATCTCGCACCGCTCCTTCATGTTCGGCGGGCTCGCCTCCGGCGAGACCCGCATCACCGGCCTGCTCGAAGGCGAGGACGTCATGCGCACCGGCGCCGCCATGAAGGCGATGGGCGCGCATATCGAGAAGCGCGGCGACGAATGGGTGATCCGCGGCACCGGCAACGGCGCGCTGCTGCAGCCGGAAGGGCCGCTCGACTTCGGCAACGCCGGTACCGGCTCGCGGCTGACCATGGGGCTGGTCGGCACCTATGACATGGAAACGACCTTCATCGGCGATGCTTCCTTGTCAGGCCGGCCGATGGGCCGCGTGCTGGAGCCGCTGCGCCAGATGGGCGTGCAGGTGCTGAAGGCAACGCCCGGCGACCGCATGCCGATCACGCTGCATGGGCCAAAGCATGCCGCCCCGATCACCTATCGCGTGCCGATGGCCTCCGCGCAGGTGAAATCGGCGGTGCTTCTCGCCGGCCTCAACACGCCCGGCATCACCACCGTCATCGAGCCTGTCATGACGCGCGACCACACCGAAAAGATGCTGAAAGGCTTTGGCGCCAATTTGTCGGTCGAGACCGACGAGCGCGGCGTGCGCCATATCTTCATCGAGGGCCAGGGCAAGCTCACCGGCCAGACGATCGCCGTGCCGGGCGACCCATCCTCGGCCGGCTTCCCGCTGGTGGCCGCGCTGATCGTGCCGGGTTCCGACATCGTGATCGAAAACGTGCTGATGAACCCGACCCGCACCGGGCTGCTTTTGACTTTGCAGGAGATGGGCGGGCAGATCGAGATCTTGAACCCGCGTAACGCCGGCGGTGAGGATGTCGCGGACCTGCGCGTGCGTTACTCCGAACTCAAGGGCGTCACCGTGCCGGCCGAACGGGCGCCGTCGATGATCGACGAATATCCGGTGCTGGCGGTTGCCGCCAGCTTCGCCGAGGGCGAGACGCTGATGCAGGGGCTGGAGGAACTCAGGGTAAAGGAATCCGACCGGCTGTCGGCGGTAGCCAATGGGCTCAAGCTCAACGGCGTCGACTGCACAGAGGGTGAGGCATCGCTCGCGGTGCGCGGAAAGCCCGGCGGCAAGGGGCTCGGCGGCCACCCCAATGGCCCGGACACGACCGTGCAGACCCATCTCGACCACCGCATCGCCATGAGCTTCCTGATCATGGGGCTGGCGACCGAGAAGCCGGTGACCATCGACGACGCCAACATGATCGCGACAAGTTTCCCGGAGTTCATGAGCCTGATGACGGGGCTTGGGGCGGAGATCGGGTGAGAGTTGATGGGTTGGGGCCAAACTGAAATGCCGGCAGGACAGCGCCCCCCTCTGTCCTGCCGGACATCTCCCCCACGAGGGGGGAGATCAGCCGTCACAGCGGCCTTCGCAAATCGCCCGCGTTGCAGAAGTGAGCGAGGCGTCGGAACTGCCAATCTCCCCCCTTGTGGGGGAGATGTCCGGCAGGACAGAGGGGGGCGCGACGGATCGCAAGCTCTCTCCGGACCGCTACGCTGTTCGGTTTCAGGTATGCTGGCCTGCCAATGACACACGTCTTCACCATCGCCATCGACGGTCCGGCCGGAGCCGGCAAGGGCACCCTCGCCCGGCGTCTGGCCGATCACTACCGACTGAACCTGCTCGACACCGGCCTCACCTACCGTGCCGTCGCCCATGCCTTGCTGCGGCTTGGCTTGCCGCTCGACAATGTCTCGGCGGCCGAGACGGCCGCGCGCCAAGTCGACCTGGCGAAGCTCGACCGGGCCGTCTTGTCGGCGCATGCGGTTGGCGAAGCGGCCTCGAAGGTCGCGGTGTTTCCAACGGTGCGGCGCATCCTGGTGGAGAAACAGCGCGAGTTTGCCAAATCCCCTCCGGGTGCCGTGCTCGACGGTCGCGACATCGGCACCGTGGTGTGCCCCGATGCCGACATCAAACTCTATGTGACCGCGAGCGCCGAGGTGCGGGCAAGGCGCCGGCTGGCGGAGATCGAGAGCATCGGCGGCACGGCTGATTTCACCGAAATCCTCGCCGATATCCGGCGCCGCGACGAGCGTGACATGGGCCGCGCCGACTCGCCCTTGAAGCCTGCCCCCGACGCGCACTTGCTTGATACCAGCGAAATGGCTATAGAAGCCGCGTTTCTCGCGGCCAGAACTGTCATCGACGACGTGCTGTCCAAGGGAAACAAGGCCTGATCCGGGTTTTCCCTCGAGTTTCCGTTGCTGGAGGCAAAGGAAATACCCATATCGGGCACGAACCAGCCTGCCAGCATTCTTCATGCGCCGGACTTGCCGCCTTAAGCGGCCAAGGGCTCTTTGCCCGGAACGCCGGCAGGCCAACGCAACGCTAACCCACGGCGCACGCCCCGCTAAAGATGCGGGGTATTCCAGGAGAAACAATGTCTGTAGCAAATCCCTCTCGCGACGATTTCGCGAGCATGCTCGAAGAATCATTCACCGCCGGCCATTCCGGCGAGGGCCAGGTTGTCCGGGGCACGATCACCGCGATCGAAAAGGACATGGCCATCATCGACGTCGGCCTCAAGGTCGAAGGCCGCGTGCCGCTGAAGGAATTCGGCGCCAAGGGCAAGGAATCCACCCTCAAGGTCGGCGACACGGTCGAAGTCTATGTCGAGCGTATCGAGAACGCGCTTGGCGAAGCCATGCTGTCGCGCGAGAAGGCTCGCCGCGAAGAGAGCTGGGTGCGTCTCGAAGAGAAGTTCACCAAGGGTGAGCGCGTCGAAGGCGTCATCTTCAACCAGGTCAAGGGTGGCTTTACCGTCGACCTCGACGGCGCCGTGGCGTTCCTGCCGCGCAGCCAGGTCGACATCCGCCCGATCCGCGACGTCTCGCCGCTGATGCACAACCCGCAGCCTTTCGAGATCCTCAAGATGGATCGCCGCCGCGGCAACATCGTGGTGTCGCGCCGCACCGTGCTCGAGGAGAGCCGCGCCGAACAGCGTTCGGAAATCGTGCAGAACCTCGAAGAGGGACAGGTTGTCGAAGGCGTGGTCAAGAACATCACCGACTACGGTGCGTTCGTCGACCTCGGCGGCATCGACGGCCTGCTGCATGTCACCGACATGGCATGGCGCCGCGTCAACCATCCGACCGAGATCCTCAACATCGGCCAGACGGTCAAGGTGCAGATCATCCGCATCAACCAGGAAACGCACCGTATCTCGCTCGGCATGAAGCAGCTCGAGAGCGATCCTTGGTCGGAGATCGGCACCAAGTTCCCGATCGGCAAGAAGATCAAGGGCACCGTCACCAACATCACCGACTACGGCGCGTTCGTCGAGCTGGAGCCGGGCATCGAAGGCCTCATCCACGTTTCGGAAATGTCGTGGACCAAGAAGAACGTGCATCCCGGCAAGATCCTGTCGACGACGCAGGAAGTCGATGTCGTGGTGCTCGAAGTCGATCCGGCCAAGCGCCGCATCTCGCTAGGTCTCAAGCAGACGCTGGAGAACCCGTGGGAGGCTTTCGCTCGCAGCCATCCGGTCGGCAGCCAGGTCGAGGGCGAGGTCAAGAACAAGACCGAGTTCGGCCTGTTCATCGGCCTGGAAGGCGACGTGGACGGCATGGTCCACCTTTCAGACCTCGACTGGACCCGTCCGGGCGAGCAGGTGATCGAGGAGTACAATCGCGGCGACATGGTCAAGGCGCAGGTGCTCGACGTCGACATCGAGAAGGAGCGCATCTCGCTCGGCATCAAGCAGCTGGCCCGCGACACGGTTGGCGAAGCGGCGACGTCAGGCGAACTGCGCAAGAACGCCGTCGTCACCTGTGAGGTCATCGGCGTCAAGGATGGCGGTCTGGAAGTGCGGCTGGTGGAAAGCGGCATCGAGACCTTCATCAAGCGCTCCGACCTTTCCCGCGACCGCGACGAGCAGCGCCCCGAGCGCTTCACCGTCGGCCAGAAGGTCGACGCCCGCGTCATCGCCTTCGACAAGAAGACCCGCAAGCTGCAGGTCTCGATCAAGGCGCTGGAAATCGCCGAGGAGAAGGAAGCGGTCGCCCAGTACGGCTCGACCGACTCCGGCGCCTCGCTGGGCGACATCCTGGGCGCCGCGCTGAAGAAGCAGGGCAGCTAATCGCCCTTTCGCACAGGCCCGAAACAAAACCCCGCCGGAGCGATCCGGCGGGGTTTTTCTTTGTCGGAAACTCGGACGCAGCCCGAGGATCGTCGGAATCAACTATGCGCCTTATGCGCGACCGTAGAGCGGCACCAGCGTGCCGCTCATCGCCTGGTTGGCGGGCGAGGCAAGGTAGGCGATGGCCTCGGCCGCCGCTTCGAGGCTGACCCATTTGCTGAAATCGGCATCCGGCATGTCGGCACGGTTGGCCGGCGTGTCGAGCGTCGAGGGGGCCACCGCATTGACCAGGATGCCCTGGTGCTTCAGCTCTTCCGCCATGGCCACCGTCATCGCCGCGACCGCTGCTTTGGAGGCGGCATAGGCGACCATGCCCGAGCCGCGGCGCGGATCAAGCCCGGCGCGTGCCGTGACATTGACGACGCGGCCGGCGGTGCCCGCCGCCAGCATCGAGCGCACCGCCGCACGGCTGCACAGGAACGCGGTGCGGGCATTGGTGTCCATCATCTCGGCAAAGGAGGCGGATTCGATCTTCTCCACCGGCGCCATGGCAAAGCCGCCTGCCAGATGGATCGATCCCCACAAGGCGGGAACCTGGGCATAGAAGGCTTCGACCTTGGCGGAGTCGGAGAGGTCGACATTGTGCGCCAGCCTGACGTTCTCGTGCGTGGTGAAAGGGAAATGCGAAGGTGCCGCGGCATGGGCGTTCGGCACATGGCAGACCGCGCCCTCGCCCAGCAGCTTGCCGACGACCGCGCCGCCGAGCGCACCGGTTCCACCGGTCACAACGATATGCCTGCCCTGAAGTGTTTCCGTCATCCTGGACCGCTCCTGTCTTTTTTTGATTATGTCGCTTGTTTCGCCGCGCCGACGCGAAGCGTCGCGCCTTTCGTGCGATCACTCAATTGATATCTCGACATGGCAGCCGTCGCGTCTTTGCATGTGTCGGGCAGCGGCGATTGTTGCCGCGCAAAAGCCAAGCCGGCGAATGACCACGATGCAGGTAGGAAAATCGACGCCGGCGTGAAGCTTCAATCGACCGTGATTTCGATGACGCGCGGCAACCCCGTTGCCCAGGCCCGCTTCAGCGCGAGTGGCAAGGCGCCGGTATCGGCGAGCCGTTCGGCGCCGATGCCATAGGCCTCGGCCAGTTTGCAGAAATCCGGCGGTGCCGGGGACACGCCGACGGGTTCCACGCCGACGTCGAGCATCGAAGTCTCGATCTCGCGATAGCCCCTGTTATTCCAGACGACGAAGATAACGGATGCCGCGGCATCGAGCGCCGCGCCAAGCTCGGGCAAGGTGAACTGGAAGCCACCGTCGCCGGTGAGGCAGACGATCGGCGCGTCTGGCATGGCGAGCGCCGCGCCCACCGCCGCCGGCGGGCCGTAGCCCAGCGCGCCGAAGCCGGTGGCGGCGTTGAACCAGCCGCCCGGCCGGTCGTGATCGTAATAGAGGTTGGCGGCGTAGACGGGCTGGGTGGAGTCGCCGACGATGATCGCGCCCGGCAGGGCATCGCGGATGGCTTCCACCGCATGGACCTGCGCCGCATGGACGGGAGTCAGTTCGGCGCGAGCCGCCTTTCGCGCCGCCGCGGCGCGGTTCTTCCCGTCCTGCCTGCCCGCGTCGACCGAGCCGAGCGCGGCAAGCAAGGCTTCGATCGCCTCGGCGCAGTCGGCCTGGATGGCCACCGTCGCCGGACGGCGCGCCAGCTGATCGGCGCCGATGTCGATGCGGATCAGATTGGCCGGCAGGACAAATCCGCCATCGCCATAGCCGTCATAATCGGTCGGGCCGAACTCGGTGCCGGCGGCAATGACCAGATCGGCCTCGCCCATCAGCGCGCGGATGGCTTTCAGGCTGGGACTGGCCGGTACGCAGAGCGGATGGCGGTGGAGCAGGCCGCGCGCATTGGTCGTCTCGACGACCGGCGCGCCCAGCCTTTCGGCCAGGCGCCGCAGCGCATCCTCGGCGCGCTTGGCGCCGCCGCCGGCCAGGATGAGCGGGTGCCGAGCCGCCGCACAAAGGCTGGCCGCCGCGGCGATGGCCGTCGCTCCGGCAGCCGGTGGCGCGGCATTGCTCAGCACCGCCGCGATCCCATCGGCAGGCTTGACCATGACGTCGGTCGGAATCTCGATATGCACCGGGCCCGGCCGCGACGAGGAAAACAGCGCGAAGGCACGGGCGAGCGCGCCGGGCAGTTCGCCGGCCTCGGTGATGCGTTGCGAAAACAGCGCCACCTTTTCCATCATGCCGCGCTGGTCCGGCAGCTCGTGCAGGAAGCCCAGGCCCTTGCCAAGCGTCGGCGTGGCGTTGACGCCCGAGATTACCAGCATCGGCACCGAATCGGCGCGCGCCTGTGCCATGGCGGTGATGGTGTTGGTCAGACCCGGGCCGGTGATGACGAAGGCGACGCCCGGCCGGCCGCCGGCGCGCGCATAGCCGTCGGCCATGAAGCCCGCGCCCTGCTCGTGGCGCGGCGTGACATGGCGGATCCTCGAACGCGCCAACCCGCGATAAAGCTCGACCGTGTGGACGCCGGGAATACCGAACACGGTGTCGACGCCATGCGCCTCGAGCAGTGATATCAACGCTTCGCCAATGGTGGTCATTAGTGTTCTCCCCTTTCCGGCTCGAGGCCGAGCTCGGCTTCGACAGCCTTGATCCCAATCGCCGCCAATTCGCCGGGCGAGAACATCTCGCCGGCCAGGCAGCCTTCGATCCAGAGTCCGTCGATGATCGCGTTGATCGCGATGGCATGGTGGCGCAACTGGCTTGCGTCCGGCTTGCACTGTTCGGCGGCGAGCACTTCGGCCACAACCGCCTCCACCTCGTTGCGAAAGCCGAGATAGCCTTCGCGGTGGGCACGGGCCAGGGTCGGATCCGCACCGGCGCGGCCGATGAAGGTTGCCCAGAGCGAAAAAACCCGCGCGTCGATGATCGGCGCGTTGAGGTTGGCGGTGACGAAAGCCGCAAGGCGTTGCCGCGGCGAGGCATCTTCCATGACCAATGCTGCTTTCGCCTGCTCGGTCATGCGGCCGACCAGTGCCGTATAGGCCTCCTGCAGCAGTTCTTCCTTGCCGGGGAAATAGTGCCGGATCAGCCCCGCGGTGACGCCGGCACGCAATGCGATGGTGCGCAAGGTGGCGCCCTGCAGCCCATGTTCGGCCACGCTGTCCAGAGTCGCCTCGATCAGATCCTGCCGCCGCCGCTCCTCGCCCTCGCGACGAAACTTGCGGCGGGATGGCGCATTCATTGGCGCAGGATCGGCCGCGTCAGGCATGTCGGCCCACCTTCGCAGGCGATGCAGAGCGCATCCGCCTCGAAGACTTCAACCATGCAGCCCGCGGCCTCCATCGCGGCCTTGGTCTTGGGAAAGCCTGCAACGGCAATGACCTTGAGCGGGCTAGTCGGCAGTACGTTAAGGCTGAGGCCGTTGGAAGCAGCGAACTCCTCGGCATCGCCTTCGACCAGCCGGATGCCGCGTGCCTTCAGCATTTGATAGAACGGGGCCGGCAAAAGCGGCGAATAAACCAGCGCGAGGTCGTCGGCCAACGGGCTGATCACCGACATCAGGTGCAGGCACGCCTCTTCGCCCTGCCACAGCGGCAGATCAAAGCCGTAGACGGAAACGCCCAGCGGCGTCAGCAGGTTGGAAACCTGCTGGATGCCTTCCTGGTTGGAGCGGACACCGCGCCCGATCGCCAGCGTGCGGGCGTCCACCCAGACACAATCACCGCCTTCGACCTGACCAGGAGCCTCGACGCGGCCGAGGATCGGAATGCCCA
This sequence comes from Mesorhizobium sp. B1-1-6, assembly GCF_006443035.1. Lineage (NCBI taxonomy): Bacteria > Pseudomonadati > Pseudomonadota > Alphaproteobacteria > Hyphomicrobiales > Phyllobacteriaceae > Mesorhizobium > Mesorhizobium sp. B1-1-6. The sequence goes on from NZ_VFWR01000003.1 coordinate 461,362, forward strand.
GCCTTGTGTAGGTTTCCTCATGCAGCGAGGGCTCCCTGGCGCGTAGTGGCTTACCCATGGACAGGATCAGCGCGCCGCGACCGGTCATCAGCGATGGGTCGTGCGTGAACACCGAATCCGAAAGTCCGTCGGCCTTGTCTTCGATCCATTCGATTTCAGCGCCGGAAGCCGCTACCAACTCAGCAAGGGCCGCGTGCTGCGAGGCAGCTTTCGCCGGATTGAACCCCGGGCCATAGTGCCAGGCAGATCTGTCGGCGTCGCGCATGGCGTTGGCCGCCGACCGCATCAGCACGCGCCGCAGCGTCGCCGCCATGGACTGTGATCCGAAAGCGCTCATCGGTGCCCTTTTTAGCTGAAAAAAATCGAGAAAATTTCATGAAAGGCTATTTATACACTTGCACAACAAGGCCGCAAGTGCCGTAATGAGCGGGATTGACGGGCTCGCGCTGTTGGGTCCATGCTGAAGTCTGGAGCGGGGCAGTACAGCGTATGTTGATTAGCCGGGTAGACGTTCGACGAGCTGCCATCGACTGCACGGAGGTCACCTGTTGAGCACGGCGGGAGTTGCCGCAGCCCCATCCGGTGAGGCGCAAAATGGCGCCGCCGAAGCCATCCACGTCGAGAACCTGCACAAGAAATTCGGTGAGCTGCATGTGCTGAAGGGCGTCTCGCTGTCGGCGCGCGACGGCGAGGTCATCGCCATCATCGGCGGCTCGGGCTCAGGCAAATCGACGCTGTTGCGCTGCATCAACTGCCTGGAGAATCCGACCAGCGGCATCATTCGCGTCAATGGCGAGGAGATCAAGCTGAAGGCGGACAGCCACGGCCATACCGTGCCGGCCGACCGCAGGCAGATCGAACGCATCCGCTCCAAGCTCGGCATGGTGTTCCAGAATTTCAATCTGTGGAGCCACATGACGCTGATCGAGAACGTCATCGAGGTTCCCGTGCATGTGCTGGGCGTCAGGCGCGACGCGGCGATCGCCCAGGCCGAAAAGCTGCTCGTCCGCGTCGGCCTCGCCGAAAAGCGGGACGTCTATCCGGCCTATCTATCGGGCGGCCAGCAGCAGCGCGCCGCGATCGCTCGCGCATTGGCAATCAATCCGCGCGTCATGCTGTTCGACGAACCGACGTCGGCGCTCGACCCCGAACTGGTCGGCGAGGTGCTGAGAGTGATCGGCGACCTGGCGCGCGAAGGCCGCACCATGGTGCTGGTCACCCACGAGATGAAGTTCGCGCGCGAGGTCGCGACGCATGTCGTCTATCTCTACAATGGACTGGTCGAGGAGGAAGGCCCGCCGGAGCAGATCTTCGGCGCGCCCAGATCCGAAAGGCTCAAGCAATTCATTCGCAACATCGGCTAGCAAACCGAGGGCGGAAGAAAACCGGGAACCAACAACAAACTGGGAGTCGTGAAATGAAGACTGTTCTGAAGACGTTCGCCGCAGCGCTGCTGCTCGGCGTCGCCGCCATGGGCGTGGCCAAGGCCGATCCGGTCAAGATCGGCATCGCCGCCGAGCCGTATCCGCCGTTCACCTCGCCGGATGCTTCGGGCAAATGGGTCGGCTGGGAGATCGAGTTCATCGACGCCGTCTGCGCCGAGGAGAAGCTCGACTGCGTCATCACGCCCGTCGCCTGGGACGGCATCATCCCGGCGCTGACCACCAAGAAGATCGACCTTATCGTCTCTTCGATGTCGATCACCGACGAACGCAAGAAGACGATCGACTTCTCGGATAAGTACTACAACACGCCGACGGCGATCATCGGACCGAAGGACCAGAAATTCGGCTCCGCGCCGGACGATCTCAAGGGCAAGATCCTGGGCGTCCAGGTATCGACCGTGCATGCCGTCTACGCCAAGAAGCATTTCGGCGCCACGGCATCCGAGATCAAGGAGTACCAGACGCAGGACGAGGCCAACAACGACCTTGCCGCCGGGCGCCTCGATGCGGTGCAGGCCGATTCCATCGCGCTTGGCGAGTTCCTCAAGACCGACCAGGGCAAGGCCTGCTGCGACCTGAAGGGCATGGTGGCTCCGGACGACGAAGTGCTCGGACCGGGCGTTGGCGCCGGCGTGCGCAAGGAAGACACAGAGCTGAAGGAAAAGATCAACGCCGGCATCAAGGCGATCCGCGCCAATGGCAAGTATGACGAGATCTCGAAGAAATACTTCGATTTCGACATATATGGTGGCAGCGGCGCGCAGTCGAACTGACGTGGCGATGCCATGCAGCCGGACTGACGCGGCGGTGCCACGCAGTCGGACTGACGACCATCGCATGGGCTGGAAGACAAGGCACTGACGCCAAGTCCTCCAACCCGACCTTTCCCACGCACCCTTGCCGCCGGCGGCTTGCGCCGGCGGATTGAGCCAGCAATCCGGGGGCGAAGCTGATCGATTCATTTCTTCCGGCCTCTGCGGCCGGCATCATCGAACTCCTGTCGCCCGCGCCCGTCGGCTGGGGCGGGACGCTCATGCTTGGGCTGCTGCATTCGCTTGAGATCGCCGTCGGCGCCACGATCGTCGGACTGTTGATCGGAACCGGCGGTGCCTATGGCAAGCTTTATGGCGGCCCCGTGGTGCGCGACCTGCTGGCGGTCTACACGACCATCGTGCGCGCGGTACCGGAACTGGTGCTGATCCTGCTCCTCTACTACGCCGGTACCGACCTGATAAACCAGATGCTGACCGCCATGGGCTATCAGCGCGTCGACATCAGCGGGCTGGTGGCCGGCATCGCGGTGCTCGGTTTCGTCCAGGGTGCCTACTCGACCGAGGTCATACGCGGCGCCATTCTTGCCGTCCCGCAAGGCCAGATCGAAGCTGCCCGCGCTTACGGCATGTCTCCCGGCCTTCTCTTGCGGCGCATCACGTTGCCGGCAATGCTGCCCTTCGCCATTCCAGGTCTCGCCAATCTGTGGCTGATCGCCACCAAGGATACGGCGCTGCTGGCCGTGGTCGGCTTCTTCGAATTGACGTTGGCGACGCGGCAGGCGGCGGGCGTCACCAAGGCCTATCTGATATTCTATCTCGCGGCCGGCATGCTCTATCTGGCCGTGACGCTGTTTTCGAACCTCATTCTTGGTCGCGTCGAGAAATGGGCGCGGCGCGGCATGCCTTCGATCAAGGAAGCACACTGATGGCGAGCGAAGCGGCCATCATCAACAGCGCGGCTCGCGCCTCGCTCTGGCTGCAACCGCATCGCATCGTCCTGATCCTGATTGCGCTCGGGCTGGTGCTGTCCGCGGCGTTCTTCATGCGCTGGGACTGGCTGCCGCAATATTACGGCCTGGCCCTGCTCGGCATCTGGCGCGCGTTGTGGATCCTGGCCGTCACCTGTCTGTTGGGCTTCCTGATCGCCGTGCCGGTCGGATTGGCACAGGCTGGCGGCCCGATCTGGTTCGCGGCGCCGGCGAAGGTCTTCTGCACCGTCATCAGGGGAACGCCGCTGCTGTTGCAGCTGTGGCTGCTCTATTACGGGCTGGGTTCGTTGTTTCCGCAATATCCGTGGATCCGCGAATCCTGGATGTGGCCCTATCTCAGGCAGGCATGGCCTTACGCCGTCCTGGCGCTGACGCTCTCGTTCGCGGGTTACGAGGGCGAAGTGATGCGCGGCGCCTTTGCCGGCGTGCCGAAGGGGCAGCTCGAAGCCGCACGTGCGTTCGGCATGAGCCGCTGGAAGATCTTCCGGCGTATCTGGCTGCCGCAGGCCTTCTACCGGGCGCTGCCGACGCTGACGGGGGAAACCGTGCTGCAGCTGAAATCGACGCCGCTGGTGGCGACCATCAGCGTCATCGACATCTTCGCCGTTTCGTCGAAGGTCAGACAGGACACTTACCTCACCTATGAGCCCTTGCTGCTGCTTGCCTTGATCTATATGGCGATCACCGGCATTCTGGTCTTCGCCTTCGGCAGGATCGAGGCGCGGATTCCGAACAAGATCGGCTAGGGACCTAGTGAGTAGGGATTGGTGAGTAGGAAGTGGCTAGCCGCCACCACCCATTGCTGACTACTCACTACTCACCACTCACCACTCACTAAAGGCAGTCGCCATGCAACTCAGTCTCGAACAGGCAACCGGGCTGTGCCGCATGGCGGCGCTGGGTGCGGGCGCCAACGAGGAAGCGGCGCAATCGCTCACCGCCTCGATCATATCGGCCGAGGCAGAAGGACTCTCGACCGTCGGATTGTCGCATTTCATCGACTATCTCGAAGCGCTGGAGGCCGGCCGCATCGACGGCAATGCCGAGCCGGTGATCACCCGGCCGGCGCTCGCAGTCTATCTTTCCGATGCGCAAGGCGGGCTGGCGCATACCGGCTTCGACCGCACGCTCGACGATCTCGCCAAGGCGGCAAGACTGTTCGGCGTCGCCATCTTTTCGCAGAAGAATGCCTATACATGCGGCGCCCTCGGCTACTTTACCGGAAGGCTGGCAGCGCAGGGGCTGGTCTCCTTCGCTGCCACCAACGGTCCCGCCGTGCTTGCCGGTTCGGGCTCGGTCAAGCCGGTCTATTGCACCAACCCGATGTCCTTCGCCGCACCCGCCGCCGACGGCCCGCCGCTGGTCATCGACCAGTCGTCGAGCGCCACCGCCTTCGTCAATATCCGCAAGGCGGCCGAGGACGGCAAGAAGATCCCCGAAGGCTGGGCGCTCGATGCCAGCGGCAATCCCACTACAGATCCGGCCGCAGCCATGAAGGGCGCCATGCTCGCCTTCGGTGGCCAGCGCGGCGCCAACATCGCGCTGATGGTCGAGGTGCTGGCGGCGGGTCTGTCGGGGGCAAACTGGTCGCTCGATGCGCCCTGGTTCACCGGCGGCCCGGACAATCCCGGCACCGGCCTGTTCGTGCTGGCCGTCGAGCCCAAGCTGCTCGATCCGGATTTCGAGCAGCGGATGAAGGATCAGCTCGACCGGCTGCGCCGGCGCTACGGCGTGCACATACCGGGCCGCTCCCGGGCCGAGGCGGCGGAGAAGGCCGCGGCACGGGGCATCAAGGTCTCCAAGGCCGTGGTGCAACGCATTTCCGAATTCGCCGAGCGCTATTCGGCCTGAAGTAACTTCTTCTTTTCAGCTCATCAGCCGCCGGCGCCTGCCCGCGGCATGGCTATGCGTGTTTTTTTCGCGCGCGGTCTGAACCTTTTCGAGCGTCGGGGCGACCAATGCTTGTCCAGGGCAGGATGAGCTTGCCGATCCAGACCGGGGAACAGCACGTCACATCGAAATCTGCTCCACGCCAAGGCATGGCCTTCGCGTCCCGGAGAAACCAACCTCAGTGAAAAGGAACCATCATGACCAGCACCAAGACCACCATTCTGACCGCCGTCCTTCTCCTCGGCTCGTTCATGGGCGCGACCCAGGCGGCCAACCTGAAGGCCGCGCCGGTCAAGCCGTCCAGTCCAGGCGTCATTGCCGCGCCGGGCGGCGGCGCTACCGAGGACCACTATTGCAAGAACGGTCACGCGAAATTCGTCAGTTGCAGCGCCGATTTCATCGCGGCCTGCAAGAAGGTCGGTGGCACCATGTCGGATGTCCAGGGCTGGGGTGGGCGTACTTGCTTCACGCCCTCCTGATACCGTCTCAGGTCAGGCCGCTCCGTTGGCCCCTGGCTTCGCATGGATGTCATCCGGAAAACCCCGCCTCGGCGGGGTTTTCTGCGTCAGGCAAGGCGTTCTGAAGCGCTTTTGTCCTGACGCAATTCCCAAGCTGTTTCTCCTGGGAAACCCGCTTCACAGCGACGACGCGTCACCCTTTGCGTTTGACGCGAAACGGATTATGAAACGGCTTCAGCCAAGCTTTCGAGCGCCGGAGCCAGCCATGACCGAAATCCTGCAGACCCCCAAGCTCGTCGTCATTTTCGGCGGGTCGGGCTTTGTCGGCCGCCACGTGGTGCGGGCCTTGGCCAAGCGCGGCTATCGCATCAGGGTCGCCTGCCGCCGGCCCGATCTCGCCGGCCATTTGCAGCCGCTCGGCAATGTCGGCCAGATCCAGCCCGTGCAGGCCAATGTGCGCGTGCGCTGGTCGGTCGATCGCGCCGTGCAGGGCGCCGATCATGTCGTCAACCTGGTTGCCGTTCTGCATGAGAGCGGGCGGCAGAAATTCACGGCCGTGCACGAATTCGGCGCTCGCGCCGTGGCCGAAGCGGCACGCGCAGCGGGCGCCGGCCTGACCCATATTTCGGCCCTGGGCGCCGACCTGGAAGCCGCATCCAACTATGCACGCACCAAGGCGCTTGGTGAAAAGGCCGTTCTGGAGACGATCAAGGACGCCGTGATCCTGCGGCCGTCGATCAATTTCGGACCGGAAGATAGTTTCTTCAACCGCTTCGCCAACATGGCGCGTTATTCGCCGGCACTGCCGCTGATCGGCGGCGGCCATACCAAGTTCCAGCTGGTCTATGTCGGCGACGTCGCCGAAGCGGTGGCGCGCTCGGTCGATGGCAAGGTCAAGGGCGGTCAGATCTACGAGCTTGGCGGCCCGCAGGTGCTTACTTTCAAGGAAAGCATGCAGGAAATGCTCGCGGTGATCGAGCGCAAGCGCCTACTGGTTCCGGTGCCGTGGTGGGTGGCGAACCTGCAGGCGTCGATCCTGGGCCTCTTGCCCAACCCGCTGCTGACCAAGGACCAGGTGCTGCAATTGCGCGAGCACAATGTCGTGTCGGAGGAGGCCGCCGGGGCCAACCGCACGCTTGCCGGCCTCGGCATCCAGCCGCAGGCGCTCGGCACGATCCTGCCAAGCTATCTCTGGCGTTTTCGCGCGGCCGGCCAGTTCCAGCGCAAACCGGCGGTCTGAACATAGGCCGACGGCGGGCGATTACAGGCGCGAAGTGATCCGCATGGGCAGCCCGCCTTGCGGCTGGGTGGTCAGCTTCTGGACCGGCCACGGCCTGGTTTGCGCGATGGAATCGAAGCGGAAACGCGACAGCAGGACGGCGAGCGCGATGATCGCTTCCTGCATGGCGAAGCTGGCGCCGATGCAGACGCGCGGCCCGGCGCCGAACGGCAGATACTGAAAGCGGTCGATCTTTTCGCGGTTGCCCGGATGGAACCGCTCCGGCATGAACGCGTCCGGCCTGTCCCACAGCTTCCTGTGACGGTGGACGACCCAAGGCATGACCAGCACGGCCGCGCGCCCCGGGATGTGGAGATCCCTCCAGTTCTCCGGCTCGATCGGCTCGCGGTTGATCGACGGCGCCGGCGGATAGAGCCTGAGCGCCTCGTCGAAGGCGGCGCGGGTGAGCGGCATGGCGTCCAGCCATCTGGTCGGATCGGGCTCGCGCGCCAGCACGGCATCGATCTCGCGCTCGATCTTTTCCCGCTCCCATGGCGCCTCGGCCAGGCAATAGAGCGTCCAGCCCAAGGCTCGCGCCGTGGTCTCATGGCCGGCACCGATGAAGGTGATGATGTTGTCCTCGACTTCCGAGCGTGTCAGCCCGTCCGGCCCCTCGGCCTTGAGCAGGAGGGTCAGGAAATCCTGCGGCACGGCATCGGCATCGCGCCTGAGTCTCTGTTCGCGTATCTTGACCGTATTGCTGACGATCTTGCGGAAATAGGCCATGGTCTTGCGGCCGCGGATGCGGGTAAGCCGCGGCAGCCATTCGGGCGCGCGCAGCAGGTCTAGCGGATCGACGCGGCCCATGGTCTCGAACAGCCGGTCGATCTCCTTGGCGAAACTGCCCGGCTCCCCCGCGATTTCCCCGGAGAACAGCGTCTCGGCCAGGATGTCGTAGGTCAGCAGCGTCATGTCGTGGGCAATGTCGGAGATGCCGCCATCCTCGTAGCGGGAGGCGAATTCAAGCGTGCGCTTGAGCATCGGTCCCGCGAAACCAAAGATGTGACGCGGCGTGAACACCGGCGCCATCGCCTTGCGCGAACGCTTCCAGACCTCGCCTTCGGCCGTCAGCAAGCCGTCGCGCAGGATCGGCCGCAGGATGAGCTGGCGCACCGTCGCCATCTTGTAGTTCCTGGCATTGTCGACCAGGACATGGCGAATGAGGCCCGGGTCGTTGGCGATGACCAGCGGTCCACCGACGCCGTTCACCGAGATCCAGGGCTCGTTGTAGGTCGGCTCTCCCCACAGCTCGAGCGGGTTGCGGTAGACGATGCGCATCATCTCCAGCGTCGAGGGCGGCGATGTGCGCGGCCTCGGCGCCGGCGGAACGAAGGGGGCGGGCTGAGTGTCCATGGCTGCTCCGCTGGCAAGCGCGTCGCGCTAGTCCTTGCCTCCGTTCGATGTAGTGACTGACGCACGGCGCGTCCATGTGGCCTGACGATAAAAGCCCGTGCCCCGACGGGACGGAGCGATGCTCCCATCATCTGATTGTGACCGCTCGCCAAACGGCGCGGTCTTGTCCATGACGGCGCTCTGCCGTAGGTCACAGTCACCAACAGATACCGTCAATCGAAGGAGCCCGCCTTGAAGCACCAGTTGAACATCATCATCGGCAGCACCCGGCCGGGCCGGGCCGGGCCGGTTTTCGCTCACTGGCTGGAGCGGTTCGCGCGCGAGCACGGCAAGTTCGAACCGGTGCTGACCGACATCGCCGCCTTCGATCTGCCGGTGCTGGACGAGCCGCACCATCCCAGGCTCGGCAACTACCTGAACGATCATACCAAGGCCTGGTCGAAGGCCGTCGATGCCGCCGACGCTTTCGTCTTCGTGGCACCGGAATATAATTACTTCGTCGCACCGGCCATCGTGAACGCGATCGACTATCTCTCGCGCGAATGGAAATACAAGCCCGCCGCCATCTTCAGCTATGGCGGCGTTTCCGGTGGCCTGCGCGCGGCACAGGCGCTCAAGCCGCTGCTGACCTCCGTCGGCGTCATGCCGGTTCCGGAAGGCATCGCGCTGCCGCTGTACCAGAAGCTGCTGGGGACCGACGGCTCCTTCGAAGTGAGCGAGCAGGTGCAGGGCGGGGCAAGAACCATGCTGGAGGAGTTGCTGCGCTGGAGCGAGGCGCTGAAGCCGATGCGCGCCGGCTGATGCAAGCCGGCTCGCCCGCGCCGTAGACAGGCGGAATGTCGGCAAACGACCGAACCGTGGGCGGTTCGGCCTGCGTTTGCCCTGCGCTTTGCTGCCGGTGCTTTTTGATCGCCGTCGTCGCGGCAGCCGGCGCCAAGATAGAAGTTCACGATCAAAATTCCTGCGCGACCGGCTGGCTAAGGTCAAAGCCTCTCGCCAATAGCTGGCCGACGGTGCGCTTTTCCGCCCGGAAATGCCTGCAAACCTTGGAAAAACCACCTTTAACGCCTATATCTAGGCAATATTGAAAGCGCGATTCGGGGGGGATTTTTCGCGCTCCACCAGCCGCCTCTAGACAACAGGTTTTCATGAGCGACCAGACTGAGAACGCCAACGGCGCCGAAGCCGAATACGGCGCAGATTCCATCAAGGTTTTGAAGGGCTTGGATGCCGTCCGCAAACGGCCCGGCATGTATATCGGCGACACCGATGACGGTTCGGGCCTGCATCACATGGTCTATGAGGTCGTCGACAACGCCATCGACGAGGCACTGGCCGGTCATGCCGATCTCGTCACGGTGACGCTCAATCCCGACGGTTCGGTCACCGTCATCGACAATGGGCGCGGCATTCCCACCGATATCCATCCCAGCGAAGGCATTTCGGCAGCCGAAGTGATCATGACGCAGCTGCATGCCGGCGGCAAATTCGACCAGAACTCCTACAAAGTGTCCGGCGGCCTGCACGGCGTCGGCGTCTCTGTGGTCAACGCCCTGTCGGCCTGGCTGAAGCTCAAGATCCGCCGCAATGGCAAGATTTTCGAGATGAGCTTCACACACGGCAATGCCGACGCGCCGCTGAGCGTCACAGGCAGCTATGAACAGGACAAGCAGCCCGGCACCTATGAAGGCCGCAGCGGCAGCGAGATCACCTTCTTTCCGTCGTCCGAGACCTTCACGATGGTCGAATTCGATTTCGGCACGCTGGAGCATCGGCTGCGCGAGCTTGCGTTCCTGAATTCGGGCGTGCGCATCGTGCTGACCGACGCCCGCCACGCCGACGTCGTGCGGCATGAGCTGCACTATGATGGCGGCCTGGAGGAATTCGTCAAATATCTCGACCGGGTCAAGAAACCGCTGATCGACAAACCGATCGCCATCAGGGCCGAGCGCGACGGCATCACCGTCGAAGTGGCCATGTGGTGGAACGACAGCTACCACGAGAATGTGCTGGCCTTCACCAACAACATCCCGCAGCGCGACGGCGGCACCCATCTCGCCGGTTTTCGCGGCGCCCTGACGCGTCAGATCACCGGATATGGCGATTCCTCGGGCCTGACCAAGAAGGAAAAGGTCTCGCTGATCGGCGACGATTGCCGCGAGGGGCTGACGGCAGTGCTGTCGGTCAAGGTTCCCGACCCGAAATTCTCCTCGCAGACCAAGGACAAGCTGGTCTCCTCGGAAGTCCGGCCCGTGGTCGAAGGGCTGGTCAACGAGGCGCTCGGCACCTGGCTCGAAGAACATCCGAGCGAAGGCAAGGTCGTGGTCGAGAAGGTGATCCAGGCCGCGGCGGCGCGCGAGGCCGCGCGCAAGGCGCGCGACATCACCCGCAAGACCTCGCTGGGCGTCACCTCGCTGCCCGGCAAGCTTGCCGACTGCCAGGAACGCGATCCGGCGAAGTCCGAGATCTTCATCGTCGAGGGCGACTCGGCCGGCGGCTCCGCCAAGGGCGGCCGCTCGCGCCAGAACCAGGCCATCCTGCCGCTGCGCGGCAAGATCCTTAATGTCGAGCGCGCCCGCTTCGACCGCATGCTCAGTTCCGACATGATCGGCACGCTGATCACCGCGCTCGGCACGTCGATCGGCAAGGACGAATTCAACGCCGACAAGCTGCGCTACCACAAGATCATCCTGATGACCGACGCCGATGTCGACGGCGCGCATATCAGGACGTTGCTGCTCACCTTCTTCTTCCGGCAGATGCCGGAATTGATCGAACGCGGCCATCTCTATATCGCCCAGCCGCCGCTTTATAAGGTGACGCGTGGCAAGAGCTCGCAATACATCAAGAACGAAAGCGCGTTCGAGGAATTCCTGATCGGCTCGGGACTGGAAGAAGCCTCGCTCACGCTCGGCTCCGGCGAGGTTCGCGCCGGACAGGACCTGCGGGCGGCGATCGACGATGCGCTCGCCGTGCGCCAGCTCATCAACGGCCTGCACACGCGCTACAACAGAGGCGTCGTGGAGCAGGCGGCGATCGCCGGCGGGCTCAATGCCGACGTCGTCGCCGATCTTGGCCGCGCCAATGCGATGGCGGAGCGGATCGCGCAACGTCTCGACATCATTGCCGAGGACACCGAGCGCGGCTGGACCGGCCGGATGTCGACTTCGAATGAGGGTATCGGCGGCTATGTCTTCGAACGCACGGTGCGCAGCGTCAAGGAATACGCCCATCTCGATATGGCGCTGATCAATTCAGCCGATGCGCGACAGCTCGACCGCTACGCGCAGCGGCTCAGCGACGTCTATGGAGCGCCGCCCGTGCTGCGCCGCAAGGATGTCTCGGAACCCATCTCGGGACCGTTGGCACTGCTCAACGCGGTGTTCGCGACCGGCCGCAAGGGCCTGACCATGCAGCGCTACAAGGGCCTGGGCGAGATGAACGCCGAGCAGCTTTGGGAAACCACGCTCGATCCGAACGTGCGTTCGCTGCTGCAGGTCAAGGTGAACGACGCCACCGACGCCGACAGCCTGTTCTCGCGGCTGATGGGCGACGAGGTCGAGCCGCGGCGCGAGTTCATCCAGGACAACGCGCTGTCGGTGGCCAATCTGGACATTTAATCCGGAGTCATCCCGGGACCATTGGCGCGCGTCGGTCGCGCCAGTGTTTCCCTTGCGAGATTCATTCGAACCGCCGGAACGGAAGCTTCTTTCCAGCATTGTGACAGTATCGATCACAATTCCTGGCGAAGGAGGCTCCCATGGGACGCGGCATCTTGCTCTGGTTACTCGGGGTTCCAATCCCGATCATCCTTCTTATCATGCTTTTCGCGCGATAGGGGGCTGTCATGCAGTCCACCCTGTCGATCACGGATGATCCCGGCGCGGTGGAATCGTCCGCCACCGCTATCAGCTGGGGTCCGATCATCGCCGGTGCCTTCGCCGCCTCGACATTGACCTTCATCCTGATGCTGCTCGGCTCCGGCCTGGGGTTGAGCATGGTCTCGCCATGGTCGGGCTCAAGCGCCTCTATCACCAGCTTCGCGGTTTCGACCGCGGTCTGGCTGATCGTCGTGCAATGGCTGTCATCCGGCCTCGGTGGCTATCTTGCCGGCCGGCTGCGCACCAAATGGGTGGGCGTGCATACCGACGAGGTTTATTTCCGGGATACGGCTCATGGCTTCCTGGCATGGGCGCTGGCGACGCTGCTGGTCCTCGGCGTGCTCGGCTCGGCGCTGTCGGCGGCTGTGGGTTCCGGCGTCCAGGCTGTATCCAGCGTGGCCGCCGGCGCCGCCCAGGGCGCTTCGGCCGGTGCATCGGCCAATGCAGGCGGGGCATCGACGGACAATGCCACATCCTATCTGGTGGACTCGTTGTTCAGGCCGGCGGACGCGGCGAGACTGGCGGCAGCCAATCCGCAAAACGACGCGGCGGCGGCGGCGCAGGCATCGCGCATCCTGGTCGCCAGCGCTGCGGCTGGCGAGGTTTCGCCCGAGGACAAGACATACCTGTCGCAGCTGGTCGCGGCACGCACCGGCCTGTCGGAAGCAGACGCCAAGACGCGTGTCGATACGCTGCTGGCAAAGGCGCAGGACGCCAAGGCCAAGGCCCAGCAGGCGGCCGATACCGCCAGGAAGGCGAGCGCCACATTTGCGCTCCTCGGCGCCCTGTCGCTGGTCATCGGCGCCTTCATCGCCAGCGCCGCGGCCGCCCTCGGCGGCAGGCAGCGCGACGACGAGGAGGCTGTGTTCCTGACCAGCCGTTGAACATCGTCTGAAATCCGCATGAAGAAGCCCGGCGAGCCGGGCTTCTTCATGCGGACGATGTGACCGGGTCAGTGATCCATGGCCTTGACGATTTCCTCGGTCATCTTCTTGGCGTCGCCGAGCAGCATCATGGTGCCGTCCTTGTAGAACAGCGTGTTGTCGATGCCGGCATAGCCGGAGCCGAGCGAGCGCTTGACGAACAGGCAGGTGCGCGCCTTGTCGACGTCGAGGATCGGCATACCGTAAATAGGTGAGCTCTTGTCATCCCGCGCCGACGGGTTGGTGACGTCGTTGGCGCCGATGACATAGGCGACGTCGGCCTGCGCGAATTCGGAGTTGATGTCCTCGAGCTCGAACACTTCGTCGTAAGGCACGTTGGCTTCGGCCAAGAGCACGTTCATGTGGCCCGGCATGCGGCCGGCCACGGGGTGGATGGCGTATTTGACGTCGACGCCATTGGCCTTGAGCTTGTCGGCCATCTCGCGCAGCGCATGCTGCGCCTGCGGGACCGCCATGCCGTAGCCCGGCACGATGATGACCTTCTGTGCGTTCATCATCAGATAGGCGGCATCGTCGGCCGAGCCCTGCTTGACCGTGCGCTCGATCCCATCATCAGCGCCCGCGGCTGCGGTCTCACCACCGAAGCCGCCGAGGATGACGGAGATGAAGGAGCGGTTCATGCCCTTGCACATGATGTAGGACAGGATGGCACCCGACGAGCCGACCAGGGCGCCGGTGATGATCAGCGCCAGATTGCCGAGCGTGAAGCCCAGAGCCGCGGCCGCCCAGCCGGAATAGGAATTCAGCATCGACACCACGACCGGCATGTCGGCGCCGCCGATGGGGATGATGAGCAGCACGCCCAGCACCAGCGATGCGGCAACGATGAGCCAGAAGACGAGCTTCGATTCGGTGGTGACCAAAAGCACGATCAGCACGACCAAGGCGATGCCAAGCGCGATGTTGATGAAATGGCGGCCGCCGATCATGATCGGCTTGCCGGACATGCGCCCGTCAAGCTTGAGGAAGGCGATGACCGAGCCGGTGAAGGTGATGGCGCCGATGGCCACACCCAGGCTCATTTCGACCAGCGCCTGGGCGTGGATGTCGCCCGCCGTGCCGATGCCGAAGCTTTCCGGCGCATAGATGGCGGCCGCCGCCACCATCACGGCGGCAAGGCCGACGAGCGAGTGGAAGGCGGCGACCAGTTGCGGCATCGAGGTCATGGCGATGCGCCTGGCCGTGACGGCGCCGACGCCGCCGCCAATGGCAAGGCCGAGCACGATCAGGCCGAAGCGTCCGGCCGATGGCGTGGCCAGCGCCAGCGTGGTGGCGATGGCGATGCCCATGCCGATCATGCCGTAGAGATTGCCCTGCCGGCTGGTGGTCGGGTGCGACAGGCCGCGCAGCGCCAGGATGAACAGAATGCCGGAGACCAGATAGAGGAAGGAGGCGAGATTGACGGTCACGTCACTTGTCCTTCTTCTTGTACATTGCCAGCATGCGCTGGGTGACGAGGAAGCCGCCGAAGATGTTGACCGACACCAGCATCAGCGCGACGAAGCCGAAGCCCGCGGCGACGCCGGAGGCGGCGATGCCGACGGCAAGCAGCGCGCCGACGACAATGACCGAGGAGATGGCGTTGGTGACGGCCATCAGCGGCGTGTGCAGCGCAGGCGTCACCGACCAGACGACGTAATAGCCGACGAAGATCGCCAGCACGAAGATGGCCAGGCGGAAGACGAAGGGATCGATGGCGCCGCCCGACAGCGCCTGCGCGGCGTCGCCGGCCGCCTCAGCGCCTCCGGGAGCATTTGCCAGGTTCTGCACCGCCAGCCGGACGGCGGCACTTGCCTGGTCGAGCTGGTCGAGGGCTTTCTGCAAGGTCTGATCCATCACGCGGTCCCTTTCGGCTTGGGCGAGGGCGACTTTGGCGAGGGCGACTTTGGCAGCGAGGGCTTGGATGCGGCGGCTTGCTTGGGCGCGGCTTTCCTAGGCGCGGCTTTCTTGGGCGCCGAAGCATCAGCGACCATTGTGCTGGCCGGTATCGCGGGGGGCTCGATATATTGGCCCTTTGGCGGCTGCTGGTCGGCCTTGGCGAAGGCCGGATGGACGATCTTGCCGCCGTCGGTCAGCATGGTCGCCTTGACCAGGTCGTCATCGCGGTTGATGGCAAGCGTCTTCGTCGCCTTGTCGACCAGGGTCTCGAGGAAAGCAAAAAGGTTCCTGGCGTAGAGCAGCGAAGCGGAGGCCGCGACGCGGCCCGGCACGTTGAGATGGCCGACGATCTTGACGCCGTTGGCCGTCGTCACGACCTTGCCAGGCACAGCGCCCTCGACATTGCCGCCGCGCTCCACAGCAAGATCGACGATCACCGAACCAGGCTTCATCGAGGCGACCATGTCAGCCGACACCAGCCTCGGCGCCGGGCGGCCGGGGATCAGCGCCGTGGTGATGACGATGTCCTGCTTGGCGATGTGCTCGGCGGTCAGCGCCGCCTGCTTGGCCTGGTATTCCCTGGACATCTCCTTGGCGTAGCCGCCGGCGGTCTCGGCCGCCTTGAACTCTTCGTCCTCGACGGCGAGGAACTTTGCGCCAAGCGAGGCGACCTGTTCCTTGGCGGCGGGGCGCACATCGGTCGCGGTGACGACCGCGCCGAGCCGGCGCGCTGTGGCGATCGCCTGCAGGCCGGCGACGCCGACGCCCATGATGAACACCTTGGCGGCAGGAACAGTGCCGGCCGCCGTCATCATCATCGGCAGCGCCCGGTCATATTCGGCAGCGCCGTCGATGACCGCCTGGTAGCCGGCAAGGTTAGCCTGCGAGGACAAGACGTCCATCGACTGGGCGCGCGTGATGCGCGGCATGAATTCCATCGCAAAGGCGGTCACCCCGGCCTTGGCCAGTGCCGCGACGGCGGCATCGTTGCCATACGGATCCATGATGGCGATGACCGCAGCGCCTGACTTGTAGCTTTTCAGCTCCGCATCGGTCGGCCGGCGCACCTTCAGCACCACGTCGGCCTTGGCCACATCGCCGGCCTCGCCGATCGAAGCGCCCGCCTTGGCGAACTCCTCATCGGGAATGCGCGATCGCGTGCCGGCACCGGCCTCCACAACCACTTCAAGACCCAGGCCGGCCAGCCGTTTCACCGTATCGGGCGAAGCCGCGACGCGCGGCTCGTTCGCATCGAGCTCACGAGGGATGAAAACCGTCTGTCCCACCGCATGATCCTTTCGGCTGGAACCTGTTTGCGCAAAGTGTCGGCCGGGGCGTCCGGCGACGTCAAAGGCAATGGGGTTTTGGAAAGACTATCGCAGAATGAAGGCGCCGACGGCCATGATCAGGACGAACAGGATAGTCGCCGAGAAGAAGCCGCCCGCGAAGAAACCGAAAGCCATCGCCAGAAGTATGGCGCCGCAGAAGAGTGATCCGTATTTGGCCAGCATGAGGAAGCCCGCATAGGTGCGGTCGTGCTCGGCATAGTCCATCTTCGCGCCCAGTTCGACAGGACCGGTCGGCGTGTGCTCAGCCATAGGAATACCCCTTCGAAGACATCTTTCAGGCACATAGCGAAAAGCCGCGCCGAGAGCAATGGCGCTATTGCCGCATCGCAGCCGACAACTGCCTCAAGGGAAATTTGAAGCAAAGCGCCCCTGCGTTCGGCAGAATCGCCGAACCGCTCCGGCTGCTTGTTTTCGCGCAATCCCGGACGAAGCCGGCTGGCGCGTCAACCGCGCTGTCCGTCTTTAGCCGGCGAGGTGCGGAAACAATCCAAGCAGGCCGGCTATGATCAGGTAGAGCGCGACGATGTAGTTCAGCAGCCGTGGCATGACCAGAATCAGCACCCCGGCGATCAGCGAGATAAGCGGCGTGAGCGCGAGCTGGGAAATATGCATGTCGGGGTCCTTTTGGCAGATACGTCGAAATGAAGACGCGGAGCGTCAACGCGCCGCCGTCATCAAAACGCGGATCTGGCCGGAAAGCTCCGGAGCTTTGCAAAATCAGGGGCCTCAGGCGGCCTCACGATAATATTTCGCCGTCGGCACGATAGACAAGGGCGTCAGCCGATTGATGGCCGGATTGGCGAACATCAACCGCTGTTCCATGGGCGTCGACCTGAAGAATGGGAAACGTTCGAGCGTCAGGCGCATATTTTCGCCGGCGGGGATTTCGAACAGGGCGATCCGGGTAAGAACGCCCGGAAACTCCTTAGCCTCGGTCCTCTGCACGGCATTGAAGTAACGAGAATAAAAATTGGAATGCTCGACCTTGACCGGCGTCAGCACAGAGTTCTGGCCAAAATAGAGCGAGGCCACCATGGCAAGCCTGAGTGTCAGAAACGGCAGCACTCCGGGTGCCGGCGCGGCATCAGGATCGGTTGCGAAGCGGGTTCCGTCGATGAAGGTTTCTCCGCGGGCAAGCCGCTCGATCAGTATTTCCGGATAGGCATCAACGGAGGGCGAATTCGGGTGCTCGATGGAAATGTAATGGAAGCGGATTGTGCTCACCAATTCGCCGTAGCAATAGACACCGAATCGGTAGGAATTGGGTAGATTGTCCCAGCGATCCTCGAACATGCCGCTGGCGAGCGGGCCGCACATGCCGGAGCGCAGATAGGACTTATAGCGAAGCCGGTAAATCGCTTCCAAATCCTCGCCCCCGGTAATGAGGCGATAATCGACATGCTCAAGCAGTTGCATCATCGATCGATTCAGCACCGAATCCCCGGCTGTGCTTACCCCGCCAGACGCATTCCTTGTAGCTGTTGCAGCATCCATCGTCTGTCCTCGAATTCGACCTAGGATAGGCTATTCGAGTTGAAATGAGACACAAGCCGAAATTTAGATCTTGTTGATTTACATTCCGTTAACCTTAATGGCCGGGAGCCGCTTGAGAATATCTTACTGAGCAATCGTCCGAGCGATTGCCACTGAGAGGATGTGGATCATGCCTCCGATACATCTGCGTAGTGAGGAAGACCTTTCAGCAGCATTGCGCAAAGCCAAAATCACGGCGGAACCGTATCCTGTCATCGAACGATTGAGTTCGACATCAAAGAGCATCGTGCGACTCGCACGCGCGGGGAATCCAATCGAGCGAAGTCGAAAATTACGGCGCTAACGGACCGTCCGTTTACCGGTGCGACGCAGGTCAGCGGCGAATGGCCAGGTGACATTCGACATCGTCTCGATACCCGACGCACTGAGCGCGGCACCGAACAGGAAGCCCTGCACGAGATCCGGTTTCACTTGCAAGGCCAGGATCTTGAGCTGCTCAAAGGTCTCGACGCCTTCGACAGTCACCGAAAGTCCAAGCGGCCGCGACAGATTGACAATGCCCTTCAGCAGCTCCAGCGAACGCTTGCTCTGGGTGACGTCCATCAAGAAGGAGCGATCGATCTTGATCTTGTCGAGCGGCAGCTTGTGCAGATAGCTCAGGCTCGAATAGCCGGTACCGAAATCGTCAAGTGCGATGCGCACACCGATCTGCTTCAGTTCCTCGATGTATTGACGTGTCAGCGACTTGTCATCGAGCAGCGCCGTTTCGGTGACCTCGATCTCCAGCCGGCCGGCGGCAAGGCCGGAGCTGGCCAGAGCGTCGCGAACCTTCTGGATGACGTCCCGGTTGCGGAAATCCTTGGCGGAGAGATTGACCGAGACGCTGGTGTGGTCCGGCCATTTGGCGCATTCGGTGCAGGCTGCCTGCAGCACGAAGGTGCTGATCTCGGAAATGATGCCCATTTCCTCCGCCAGCGGAATGAAGATGCCGGGCGAAATCGGCCCGAGGTCGGGATGGTCCCATCGGCACAGCGCCTCGCAGCTGGCGATGCGCATCGTGCTCATCGCCACGATCGGCTGGTAGACGACGCGCAGGGCCTTGCCTTCCACCGCGCTGCGCAGATCCGCCTTCATCAGCTGGCGGTTGCGGAACGCAGCGTCCATGGCGGCCTCGAACAGCCGCCAGCCGTTCTTGCCGAGCTCCTTGGCCTTATAGAGCGCCAGGTCCGCCTTGACGATCATGGCGTCGACGTCGGTATCCCTGACCCGCGACAGCACGGCGCCGGCGCTGGCCTGGATGCGCAGCCCATGGCCGGCGACGTCCACCTCCCCTTGCAACGCTGCAAAGATCTCGTCGATCTGAAGGGTCAGATGGCTTTCATCCTCTATACGGTCGAAGAAAACCATGAATTCGTCGCCGCCGAAGCGGCTGACGGTGATGCCTTGTCCCGCAATGGCGGCAAGACGCTCGGCCACCGCGTAGATCAATCCATCGCCGATCGGATGCCCGAGCGTGTCGTTGACACTCTTGAAATCGTCGAGGTCGAGCACGGCAAGGCCGCAGAGGCGGTCACGGTCGCCTGACGCCATCGCCTCGCCGATCAGTTCGTGGAAATAGGCGCGATTGGGCAGGCCGGTGAGATTGTCATAGCGCGCCATGAAGCGGATCTTGTCTTCCGCCTCGACGCGCGCCGTCACGTCCTCGAAGGTGATGACCCCGAGTTCCTGGCTGCCTTCGCGGGCGGAGAATTCGTAGTGCTGGCCATTGGCGAGCGAAACCAGGACCTTACGGTCGCGGCCCTCGCGCAATGCACGCGTCAGCTGGGCTTCGATGTAGCGGCAGTCCTTTGGGGCCAGCATGCCGCCCACGACGCCGCGCATCAAGAGACCATGGATTGACCGCCCAAGCAGCGCATCGGCCGATTTGAGCGACATCAGATGCGCGGCCTCGGCATTGGCGACCGCCACCCGACCGTCCGGGCCAAGCATGACGAGGCCATGCGACATGGTATTGAGCGCGCGATCGAATCTGAGCGCGAGCTTCCTCGCTTCCTTGTGGCCGATGACAGCCGAGAAAAGCACATCGCGGACGTGGTCGGCGCTGTTGATCGTGACGAAAGTCAACGGGATGATCATCAGACCGAGAATGACCGAAGGCACATCCATGCGCAGCAAAAGTGCAAGTGCTGCCGGACCAATGAAGGTCACGGAGAAAACCCGCACCATAATGGGAGAGCCGTAGTTCCGGCCAACAACCGTCACCAAGGTCGCGATGGCCAGCGACGTCGCGGCCAGTTCGGCAAAGGGATCGGGATAGACATAGATCGATATGAAGCACAGTGCGCCCAACGTTAGGCCCTGCACGCTGCCCTTGAGGATGTAGTTGCGCTCCCACCGATGCGCCTCCTGGACGTCGGCTATTACACCGCCTGCCTTCCGGAAGGCGCGAATGCCGAAATAGCGGTAAAGGCAGATGGACAGCAGAACAAAAGAGAAAGCCAGGAACAACGGATTGTTCGTGCGCAAGTAGATCATTAGTCCGAGGATCCAGTAGCACACGCCACCGATCACCAGCATGTGGGCGTTGTCGAACAACGACCGCACAAACTGGATATAAACATCCGCTGGGATGTTTTCGGTCTTTGTTCTGCCCATGTCGTCGGCCCAACGCTAGGCCTCGTCATCTCACATCCGCCTTAAGAAAGGCTTAGAACAGCGGTTTTGGGCGGCTTGCCGAAGGCGCGCAAAGCAGGACAGACTGGGAGAATTGGGCTTTAGGTAAACAAGGCCATCACTCGGCGGCCTGGAGTTCCACCCTCGCTGACGTGCCGGACAGGCGCTCGAGCAGTCTTTGGCGCTCGCCGGCCGCCTTTTGAGCGCTGGCTTGCCGAACATGGCCGTAACCGCGGATGAGTGCCGGCACCGAGACGAGGGCCGTGGCGGCCTCGATGGTGTCCGGCGCCAGCGAGTTGGCGACGCGTTGCAGGTCGGCCTCATATTGCGCCAATAATTGCCGCTCCATGCGCCGCTCGGCGGTGTAGCCGAACAGGTCGAATGCTGTCCCGCGCAGGCCCTTCAGCGCCGCCAGTATGCGGAACCCTTTCATCATCCAGGGACCAAAGCTCGATTTCCTCGGTTTGCCGTCATTGCCGCGACGGCCCAGGATCGGCGGCGCCAGGTGGAATTCGAGTTTTTCGTAACTCTGGAACTGCTTGCCGAGTTCGGCGGCGAAGGAGCCGTCGGTATAGAGCCGCGCCACCTCGTATTCGTCCTTGATCGCCATCAGCTTGAACAGGTTCCTGGCCGCCGCTTCCGTCACGGCGCTCGAACCGGGCGCGGCCTTGGCTTCGGCCGCGCGCAGGGCAGCGATCCTGCCGGCGTAGCGCTTGCCATAGGCGGCGTTCTGATAGGCGGAAAGGAAAGCGATCCGGCGGGCAATGATTTCGTCCAGCGTCTGGGCAATCGTGGCGGGTTGGCCGTCCTTGCCCGGCTGGACGAGGCCACGCACGAAATCCGGCTGATGCGCGGCGCGGCGGCCCCAGCGGAAGGCGGCGATATTCATCCCCACCGCCTCGCCGTTCAATTCGATCGCCTTTTCGACGGCTTGCGCCGACAGCGGCAGACCGCCATGCTGGAAGGCGAAGCCGAGCATGAACATGTTGGCGCCCAGCGAATTGCCGAACAGGGCGGTGGCTGTGCGGGTGGCGTCGAAGAAATGCGCCTTGTCGTCGCCGGCAGCAGTGCGGATCGCCTTCTTCAAGCGCTCGATGGGCAGCGAGAAATCGGCCGAGCGGGCAAACTCGCCCGGCATGATCTCGGCAGTGTTGGCGAGGAAGATGGTGTGGCCCTCGCGCACCGCGGCCAGCACCTTCTTGGCGCCCGACACGACGAGATCGCAGCCGAGCACGAGATCGGCTTTGCCGGCCGAGACACGGATGGCATGGATGTCATCGGGCGTGCGGGCGATGCGGACATGGGTGAACACCGAACCGCCCTTCTGGGCAAGCCCGGCCATGTCGATCATGCCGCAGCCCTTGCCTTCGAGATGAGCCGCCATGCCGAGCACGGCGCCGACGGTGACGACGCCGGTGCCGCCGACGCCGTCGATGATCGCCGCCCAGCCCTGTTCGCCGAGCGGGAATTCGGCGGCTGCTGGAACGCCGTCGAGCGGATCGGTCTTGCCGGCGATGCCTTCGGCCTTGCGGATCTTGGCGCCATGCACCGTGACGAAGGACGGGCAGAAGCCATTGACGCAGGAAAAATCCTTGTTGCAGCTCGACTGGTCGATCCGGCGCTTGCGGCCGAACTCGGTCTCCACCGGCTGGATGGAGACGCAGTTCGATTGGACGCCGCAGTCGCCGCAGCCCTCGCAGATCAGTTCGTTGATGAAGACCCGCTTGTCGGGATCGGGAAAGGTTCCGCGCTTGCGACGGCGGCGCTTTTCGGCGGCACAGGTCTGGTCGTAGAGCAGGATCGAAACCCCGCTAACGCCGCGCAGCTCGCGCTGGACGAGATCGAGATCGTCGCGGTGATGGATGGTGGCGCCGGCCGGGAACTCGACCTTGCCGGCATATTTGTCGGGTTCGTCTGTGACGACGGCGATGCGCTCGATCCCTTCGGCTCGCACCTGCCTGGCGATCATGTCCACCGTCAGGCCGCCTTCATGCGGCTGGCCGCCGGTCATGGCCACCGCGTCGTTATAGAGTATCTTGTAGGTGATGTTGGCGCCCGACGACAGCGCGAAGCGGATCGCCAGCGTGCCGGAGTGGTTGTAGGTGCCGTCGCCGAGATTCTGGAAAATGTGGTCGCGCTTGGAAAAGGGCGCCTGGCCGACCCACTGCGCCCCCTCGCCACCCATGGCGGTGAAGCCGACAGTATTCCTGTCCATCCACAGTGCCATGAAATGGCAGCCGATGCCGGCCGCGGCGATCGAGCCATCCGGCACCTTGGTCGAGGAATTGTGTGGGCAGCCGGAGCAGAAGAAGGGCGTGCGGGAGCCGATGTCCGACGCGTCTGCGAGCATGGCCTGGAACTGGCGCAGCTTCGCCACCCGCGCTGAAATCTCTTCCGACGGACCGATGGTTTTCACGATCCTTTCGCCAAGGGCAATGGCGATTTCGTTGGGGTCGAGCGCGCCCTTGGCCGGAAACAGCCAGTCGCCGCGCTCGTTCTTCTTGCCGACGATGACGGGCTGCGTGGCGGTGCCGTAGAGGCTCTCGCGAAGCTGCACCTCGATCAGCGAACGCTTCTCCTCGACGACGACGATGGTGTCGAGGCCGCGCGCGAACTCGGCAATGTGCTGGAAATCGAGCGGCCAGGGGCAACCGACTTTGAACAGCCGCACGCCGATGCGGCCGGCGGCCGCCTCGTCGATGCCGATATCCTCGAGCGCCTGGCGGACGTCGAGATAGCTTTTGCCGATGGTGATGATGCCGATCCTGGGATTGCGGCCGCCCGAATAGACGACGCGGTTCAGCCCGTTGGCATGGATGAAGGCCGACGCGGCGGCGCGCTTGTACTCATGCAGCCGCTCCTCCTGGCCGAGCATGTCGATCTCGTGGCGGATGTTGAGGCCGCCGGGCGGCATGTCGAACTCGGGATTAACGATGTTCAGACGCTCGATCGAGGCATCGACCGAGGCCGTCGATTCGATGTTGTCCTTGACGCATTTGATGGCCGCCCATGTGCCGGCGAAGCGCGACATGGCAAAACCGTAGAGCCCGTAATCGATTATCTCCTGGACACCGGCCGGGTTGAGGATCGGCACCATGGCGTCGACGAACAGGAATTCGGTGGCGTGCGCGTTGGTCGAGGATTCGGCCATGTGGTCGTCGCCCATCAAAGCGAGCGCACCGCCATGTTTCGACGAGCCGGCCAGATTGGCGTGGCGGAAGACGTCGCCGGAGCGGTCGACCCCCGGACCCTTGCCGTACCAAACCGAAAAAACGCCGTCATGGGTGCCTTCGCCCAGCAGTTCCGTCTGCTGCGATCCCCAGCAGGCGGTAGCGGCGAGTTCCTCGTTAAGGCCGGGCTGGAAGACGATGTCGGCCTGAGCGAGCTGTTTTTTTGCCTTCCACAGCTGCATGTCGAGGCCGCCCAGCGGCGAACCGCGATAGCCGGAGACGAAGCCGGCCGTGTTCAGGCCCGCGCGGCGGTCGCGCTCGCGCTGCATCAGCAGCATGCGGATGACCGCCTGGGCGCCGGACAGGAAGATGCGTTCCTTCCCCAGGTCGAACTTGTCGTCGAGCGCGACGTCGTGCAGCGTCATCAGGCATTTCCTCTGCGGAGGCCGCGCGGGGGCAGGCAGCCAGCGTCGGGATCGGATGACGCATCCTTTCTCCCCTTGCAAGACAGGTCAAACGAAATCGGACGTGCCAGGCAACGCGCAACGAACGATCCGCCGTCATCTCTTGCCCGGTATGAAATCGCCCCGCGAGCAATGTCCGGCGTACGAAAATTTCGCTTGCTTTTCGGCTTGGCGGCGAGCGTCAGGTCCCCTTGGAGCAGTCGGGCTTCGGCTCGCCCGGCAGCTTGCCGTCGGGGTGGCCGACGAGATCGGGATTGGCGGTGTAGAGCTGGTCAATGACGAGCGGCCGGTCGGGCAGGATGGACTGGTCTTCGGTGGACATCAGCGTGGTGTCGATCTTCTGCAGGACCGCGCCGTCGGAGCCCTTGATAGCGATGGCGATCGTATAAGGCTTGTTCTTGACGACGCAGGTCAAAGCCGGGCTCTCCAGCGTCACCTTGTCGAGCTTGGGCCAGACCTTCTGCTCGACCACCAACGGCGCGCCGCCGGCCGGATCCTGGAAGCTGGCGACCGCGACCTGGCCCTCTCCCATCGGCCGCAGGGGCCGCAGCGTCACGACATAGGTCGCCCTGGCAAGACGATAGTTGAAGACGAATATCTTGCCCGAAATCTCGAACAACTTGCCTTCACCGTCCTTGGCGGTGTCGCGGCAGGCGCCGAGCGCCATCGCCGCGATCAGCGCCATGCCGAGCAGGGCTGAACGAGAGCTAATCCTGGACATTGTTGACCTCATTGGCCGCCCTGCGGCGGCGATAGTGGCGGCTTGCCTTCTGGCGGTTGCCGCAGACCGCCATGTCGCACCACAGGCGGCTGGAATTACGGCTGCGGTCGACGAACAGCCAGGTGCAGTTGGGACAGATCCTGAGCCTGGCGACCGTGTCCTCGCGCAGCAGCGACAAGGCGGAAACCGCCAGCGCCGCCTCGAAAGCGATCGGCGTTGCCGGATCGCCGAACGGCTTTCCGGGCGTTGCGATCTCGGTCCGACTGCCGGCAAGACCGTCGGCGCAGGCCGCCAGGAGGCCGGAGAGATGATCGGTAGCGACCGTGCCTTTCGACACCGCGTGGCGAAACAACCGGTCCGTCGCCTCGCGGATCGCCAGCACGACAGGCGCAATTGCAGTCGGCGCGGAGACCGCCAGCCGCCTGCCGCCAAGCTCGGCGGCGCGAAAGCCGCTCGCCGCGTCCGCGAAGCGGGCGATCTCGCGCGGATCGTCAAAACGGTCGAAGGTCCTCTCGGGATCGGCACGCAGCACGACGGTGTTCGCCGTGTCGAGCGCGAGCAGGCCGCCGGTGAAGCGGTGCGGGGTCCAGGATACCGTCATGTCCGAAATCTAACCGATAAATGGCATTTGACAAGTTAGATTCGACGATGCAAGTCTGCCCTGAAGCGGGTATTGCCGCTCTCTGTCTGGAGCGTATCGTCGTCCCAAAACCGCTATGCGCTTTGGGCGACATGCCCCGAGGATTTTTGCATGCTGTATCTGTTCCAGCAGGTCCTGAACGGGCTGCATTCAGGCGCACTCTATGCGCTGCTGGCGTTCGGCTATGTGCTGACCAACGGCATCCTGCACCGCACCAACCTGGCCTATGGCGCGCTGTTCGCCTTTTGCGGACAGACGATGATCCTGACCGCCGCCTTCGGCTACCAGGTGCTGTGGCTGACGCTGACGGCGGCGGTGGTGCTCGGCGTCGCAGCGGCTTTCCTCTACGCCGCGCTCATCAGCCGCGTCCTGTCGCGCAGCGTCTTCGAACCGCTGGCCGACCGCTCGCCCAATGCGATCGTGGTGACCACGCTTGGCATCCTGCTGGTTTTGTCGGAAGCAAGCCGCATCGCCGCCGACACGCATGATCTGTGGCTGCCGCCTATGCTGGCGCAGCCTGTCGTTTTCGCGCAGGATGCCGGCTTCAAGGCGACATTGACGCTGATCCAGCTGCTCGATTGCGCCGTGGTGCTGGGGGCGGTGGCGCTTGCGGCTTGGGGCTTTGCCCATTCGAATTTCGGCCGGCGCTGGCGCGCCGTCTCCGACGATCCCAAGGCGGCCGCCATGTGCGGCGTCGACGTGCGCGCCGTGTTCCGCCACGCAGTGCTGTTCGGCGGTTTCTGCGCCGCGCTGGCCGGCGTCATGGCCGGCCTCTATTACGGCAATGTCAGTTTCGGTTCCGGCCTCGTCTACGGGCTCAAGATCCTGTTCGTGACAGCGGTCGGCGGCTATCTCTCGCCGCCGCGGGCGGCCCTGGGCGCTGCCGCCTTCGGCATGGCCGAGTCGCTGTGGGCCGGCTATTTCCCGGTGGAATGGCGCGACGCGTGGATGTACCTGTTCCTCGTCGCCATGCTGGTGCTGATCGGCGCTGGCCGCGACCAGACCAAGATCGCGTGATCAGCATCAGACTTTGGTTGCATGACGCCTGCCACCGATAAGCTTGTTTCGGAAACGAAACGACCGCCTTAAGGTTTTGATTTTCCCCACGAACCCTGCCGGCTGCCGGTTCCGGGTTCCCAAACCGTGCGCCGTCGGCCTGCGCTTCGTCGGCTTCCTCGTCTCACAACCGCGTTGACAGCGCCGCTCCTGTGTTGACCCGTCCTGCCACGCACGGCATACGGTTAGGCCACAGCGGCGCGGCGTAAAACAAGGGGGAGCCGTCGCGCCTCGGACAAAAGGGAGGAATGCATGGCAGGGCTTCTCGCTCTATCCAGGACGATCGACCGTGTGAACGAGTTCATCGGCAAATGGATATCGTGGTTGATCCTGCTGGCAATCCTGGTGAGCGCCGCTAACGCGACCATCCGCAAGGTGTTCGACACCTCGTCGAATGCGTGGCTGGAGCTGCAATGGTACCTGTTCGGCGCCGCCTTCATGCTGGCGGCGGCCTACACGCTGAAGCAGAACGACCATATCCGCATCGACATCGTCTATGGCCTGTTCCCGCGCCGCGTGCAGCACTGGATCGACCTTTTCGGCCATGTCTTTTTCCTGATGCCGTTCGTGACGCTGATGGTGATCTATTTCGTCCCGTATGTGTCGCTGTCGTTCCGCAGCGGCGAAATGTCGAACAATTCCGGCGGGCTGATCATCTGGCCGGCAAAGGCGATCCTGCTGGTCGGCTTCTTCCTGCTGGCGCTGCAGGGCATCTCCGAGATCATCAAGAAGATCGCCATCATGCGCGGCGACATGGACGACCCGACCCCGTTCATATCGGCGCATGAGCAGGCGGAACTCGAAGCCAAGGCACTGGCCGACGAGGTGCGCTCGTGATCGAGTTCATCGCCCAGAACATGGCGCCGATCATGTTCGCCTCGCTGGTCCTCTTCCTGCTGATCGGCTATCCCGTCGCCTTCTCGCTCGCCGCCAACGGACTTTTGTTCTTCTTCATCGGCGTGCTGGTCTCACCCTATTCGGGCGGCTCGATCAATCTCGCCTGGCCGCTGCTGCATGCGTTGCCGGACAATTTCTACGGCAGCCGGGTGATGTCGAACGACACGCTGCTGGCGATCCCTTTCTTCACCTTCATGGGCATCGTGCTCGAGCGATCGGGGATGGCGGAAGACCTGCTCGATACGATCGGCCAGCTGTTCGGGCCGATCCGCGGCGGCCTTGCCTATGCCGTGATCTTCGTCGGCGCGCTGCTGGCCGCGACGACCGGCGTGGTGGCGGCATCGGTCATCGCCATGGGGCTGATCTCGCTGCCGATCATGCTGCGCTACGGCTATGACCGCCGGCTGGCGTCCGGCGTCATCGCCGCGTCCGGAACGCTCGCCCAGATCATCCCGCCGTCGTTGGTGCTGATCGTGCTCGCCGACCAGCTCGGCCGCTCGGTCGGCGACATGTATGCGGGCGCGCTGATCCCCGGCATCGTGCTGACCAGCCTCTACATGCTCTACATCCTGATCATGACGATCGTCCGGCCGAATTCGATGCCGGCGCTGCCGCTGGAAGCACGCACGCTCGGCCATGGCGTCGTGTCGCTGCTGGTGGCGTTGCTGGCGACGGTGGCGATCTCCTACGCGGCCTACCGCTATCTCGCACCGACCCATGGCGACAATGCCGACATCCTCGGCGCCAGCATCGGCGTGGCCGTGATCTATATCGTTGCGATCGCCGATCAGCGCCTGAAAATCAACATGATGTCGCGGCTGGCGCAGCAGGTCGTGATCGTGCTGATCCCGCCATTGGCGTTGATCTTCCTGGTGCTGGGCACCATTTTCCTTGGCATCGCCACTCCAACCGAGGGCGGCGCCATGGGCGCTGTCGGCGCGCTGGCGATGGCGGCGATCAAAGGCCGGCTGTCGCTCGACGTGGTCAAGCAGGCGCTCGCTTCGACGACAAGGCTGTCGTCCTTCGTGCTGTTCATCCTGATCGGCGCGCGCGTCTTCTCCCTCACCTTCTACGGCGTCAACGGCCACATCTGGGTCGAGCATCTCCTGACCTCGCTGCCGGGCGGCGAGGTCGGCTTCCTGATCGGCGTCAACATTCTGGTCTTCGTGCTTGCCTTCTTCCTCGATTTCTTCGAACTGGCCTTCATCATCGTGCCGTTGCTGGCACCGGCCGCCGACAAGCTCGGCATCGACCTGATCTGGTTCGGTGTGCTTCTGGGCGTCAACATGCAGACCAGCTTCATGCATCCACCCTTCGGCTTCGCGCTGTTTTACCTGCGCTCGGTCGCCGCCCGGGTGCCCTATCTCGACCGCTTGACCGGCAAGCAGATCGCGCCGGTGACCACGGGCCAGATCTATTGGGGCGCCGTGCCGTTCGTCTGCATCCAGGTGATCATGATCGGGCTCACCATCGCCTTCCCGCAAATGGTGATGCACTACAAGGGCACAGCGGTCGATTCCGGCACGATCGACTATACGGTGCCGGAGGTGCCGGGACTGACGCCGCTCGGCACGCCGCCGGCCGGTACCGGAACCGCACCCGCCACTGGCGCCGCGCCGCCCGCCGCGCCTGCCGCGCCCGACCTGTCGCAACCGCCGAACTTCGGCGACACGGCGCCCGCCAAACCGGCGGCACCACAGCCGGATCTGTCGCAGCCGCCGAATTTCAACTGATGCCGGAGGTCGCAAAACCATGAAAGCGGTACGGCTGGAAGCGGTTGGCAGCATCACGCTGCGCGAGGTCGCCGAGCCGGTTCCCGGGCCTGACGATCTGCTGGTGCGCATCGAGGCCTGCGGCGTCTGCGGCACGGACCGGCATCTCTTCCACGGCGAGTTTCCCTGCCGGCCGCCGGTAACACCCGGCCATGAGTTCTCCGGCATCGTCGAGGCAATGGGACATTCGGTGAGCGGCTTCTCGCTCGGCGACCGCGTCACCGGCGACCCCAACATCGCCTGCGGACGCTGCCGCCATTGCCATGCCGGCCGCGTTAACTTGTGCAGCAATCTCAATGCCATCGGCATCCATCGCGACGGCGGTTTCGCCGACTACGTCGTGTTGCCGCAAAAACAGGCCTTCATCCTGCCCGCGGACTTGAAGCCGACGCACGGCGCCTTCTGCGAGCCGCTCGGCTGCTGTCTCCACGGCGTGGATCTGGCCGAGATCAAGCCCGGCTCCTCGGTCGCCATACTTGGCGGCGGCGTGATCGGCCTGCTCACAGTGCAACTGGCAAGGCTTGCAGGGGCGACGACCATCATCCTGTCGACGCGACAGGCCTCACGGCGCGCACTGGCCGAGGAGCTCGGCGCGACGGCAACGGTCGACGCAAGCGCCGCCGACGTCATCGATGCCATCTCCGGGCCAGCGGGACTGGTGCCCGGCGGTGTCGACGTGGTGCTCGAATGTGCCGGTGTCCAGGAAACGGTCGAGCAGTCGCTGCGGCTGGCGAGGGCCGGCGGCACGGTCGTCATTGTCGGCGTGGTGCCGCAAGGCATGAAGGCGGCGTTCGAGCCCTTCGATCTTCTGTTTCGCGAGTTGAAGGTTCTCGGCTCCTTCCTCAATCCCTACACGCACCGCCGCGCCGCCGAGCTGATCGCTTCGGGCGCGATCGAGATCGACCGGCTGATCTCCAGGCAGGTGCCGCTGGAAGAGGCCGCCGCGGTAATCGCCAACCCGCCTGCCGCCGGCGAGGTCAAGGTGGTGGTGGTGCCGGACCGAGGCTGAGTGCCGCTGTCGCTTCGAACCCGTTCGACCCCCGGCGCTGCGGCGCAAGTTTCGACGCCTTCGACTATCGATGTTTCCAGCACCGACGCCCAACGAATAAACCCCGGACTACCGAGTCCGGGGTCTTCGAAATAAGGCAGAAAAACCTTACAGCTTGCCGTTGCGCTGCTGGACCATCATGAAGGTGTCGTAATTGTACTCGGCCACCTGCGCCCAGAGATAGTGCTCCTTACGGAAGCCCTTGATCGAGTCCCAGATCTTCTTGAACGGCGCGTTCGAGGCTTCCATTTCGGCGTAGACCTCATTGGCCTTCTCGAAGCATGCGGACATGATCTCCTGGCTGAACGGACGCAGTTTGGCGCCGCCGGCCACCAGCCGCTTCACCGCCGCAGGATTGAGATAGTCGTATTTCTGCAGCATGTTGGCATCGGCGGCTTGCGCGGCGGTATGCAGCAGCGACTTGTAAGTCGGCGAAAGTTCTTCGTATTTCGCCTTGTTGAACATCAGGTGGACGGTCGGGCCGCCTTCCCACCAGCCTGGATAGTAGTAGTAGGGCGCAACCTTATAGAAGCCGAGCTTCTCGTCGTCATAGGGGCCGACCCATTCGGCTGCGTCAATGGTGCCCTTTTCGAGCGCCGGGTAAATGTCGCCGCCGGCGATCTGCTGCGGCACGACGCCGAGCTTCTGCACAACCTTGCCAGCGAAGCCGCCGATGCGCATCTTGAGGCCGGAAAGGTCGGCCACCGTGTTGATCTCCTTGCGGAACCAGCCGCCCATCTGCACGCCGGTATTGCCGCCAGGCAGGCCGAACAAGCCTTGCGTGGCGAGAAATTCGTTGAACAGGTCGATGCCGCCGCCATGATAGTGCCAGGCGTTCATGCCGCGCGCGTTAAGCGAGAACGGAACCGCCGCGCCCAGCGCCCAGGTCGGGTCCTTGCCCCAGTAATAGTATGCCACCGTGTGGCAGGCCTCGACCGTGCCGGCGGTCGTGGCGTCGGCCGCCTGAAGGCCGGGCACCAGTTCGCCAGCGGCGAAGACCTGGATCTGGAAATTGCCGTCGGTGGCTTCCGAAAGCATCTTTGAGAAGACCTCGGCGCCGCCATAGATCGTGTCGAGCGATTTGGGAAAGGACGACGCCAGCCGCCAGGTCACCTTTGGATTGGACTGGGCTATGGCCGGCGCGGCGAGCGTGGCGGCGGCCGCGGCGGCGCCAACGCCGGTCGTCCCGGCCTTGCGGATGAATGAACGACGATCCATGAAGTCCTCCCTTTTGGATCAACAAACCGACGTGCGGCGCATGCTCGATGCCCCGCACGGCTGGGCGAAACAATACACGGGCAAGGAGTCGAGTCCAGCGTGGCGGCCTGATTTGACGGCGTGTGCGCAGGGCCTTGCAACTATAGTCTAACGGGCCGTTTGGTGGCCCATCCGACGGACCGAAACTTGTCATGGAAAAATGTGCTGGGATCGCCTATTTTGAAGGCAGGATTCCCCGGCCCAGATGGAAAACAAAGCCAAAATGCAGCAGCCGCTCGTCGCCATATCGACCGACGTCCGTCAATTCGACAACTACACCTGGCATGCCGCCCCACAGCAATATCTGGAGGCGGCGATCGCCGGCGCCGGCGTGTTTCCGGTGCTGGTGCCTTCGTTCGGCGAGCGGCTCGATTTCGATGAGCTGCTGTCGTCGGTCGACGGCGTCATGCTGACCGGCTCGAAATCCAACGTCGACCCCTCGCTCTATGGCGGCGATGCCAGCGAGGCGAACGGCCCGTATGATCCGGCACGCGACGCCACCACCTTGCCGCTGATTCGCAAGGCGATCGAGCGTGGCGTGCCGCTGCTTGCCATCTGCCGCGGCATCCAGGAGATGAACGTGGCGCTGGGCGGCACGCTGGGCACCGAAATCCAGGAGCGTGAAGGCTCGCTCGACCACCGCGCGCCGGTGAGCGACAATCAGGACGAACGTTTCGCGATTCACCAGACCGTTTCGATCAAGGCGGGCAGTTGCCTGGCCGGTGTGTTTGGGGCCGGCGACATGAAGGTCAACTCGTTGCACCGCCAGGCAATCGGCCGGCTTGGTTCGAAGCTGCAGATCGAAGCCGTGGCCGACGACGGCACCGTCGAGGCGGTCTCTGTAAAGGATGCCCGCGCTTTCGCGGTCGGCGTCCAGTGGCATCCCGAATACTGGGTCAAGTCGGATAGTAACTCGGCCAAGATCTTCCGGGCCTTCGGCGACGCGGTTCGCCTGCATGCGGCTGCCAAAGCCGGCGCCCGCGCGGCGGCGGAGTAGTCAGTCGTCGGTGCTCGGGTCCCCGGCGGCCGCCAGCGACAGCAGCGGCAGTGCGGGAGCGTAGGATTCGAATCCGTCGCCATCGGCGACCGCGAAGGTGACGATCGGATCGACGCCGTTGACGCTGAAGGCGACCGTGCCGTCCTCCTGCTCGCGCCAGAATTTCGCCCGCTCGATGCCTGGCATGAGTCGGCGGCAGTTCGGAGCCACCGTCAAAAGCGACAGGCCGTCCGAAACGGTGGCGCCGCGTTTGATTGCGCAACCCCCCTCATCACCATTGGCGACCAGCCTGTAGGTGTCGGGCGGCGCGGCCTCTTCAGCGACGCTTTCGCCAGTGCCGCCATGAAACAGCTGAACGCCGCCAAACAGGGCGGCGGCTCCGATCAGTACGGAAAGCGTTTTCATGGTGATCCTCATCCATGCGTACGGACAGGATGAAGAATGATTTCAAAGGGTTAAGCTGACGTTAATAAATATGCAGCCCGACCGCTCAGCCGCGCGCCTTCACATGCGCGGTCTCGGGCACAGGTGTGATCGACCGGCGCTCACTGAACCAGGACACCAGATTGTCGACGCACAGATCCGCCATGGCGCGACGTGTGTGCTCCGACGCCGAACCGACATGCGGCAACAGACTGGCATTGGTCGCGTCAAGCAGCGCCCGCGGCACGTTCGGTTCGTCGGCGAAGACATCGAGCCCGGCGGCGGCGATAGTGCCCTTGGCGAGGGCTGTCGCAAGCGCCGCCTCGTCGACCGTGCTGCCGCGCCCGATATTGACGAAGACGCCGTTGGCGCCAAGCGCCGACAGTACCTCGGCATCGACCGCCTTTTCCGTCGAGGCGCCGCCCGGGACCACCGAAATCAGCGTGTCGACTGCTTCGGCGAGGCCCTTCAGCGTCGGATGATAGGGATAGGACAGGCCCTCGACCCGGCGCCGGTTGTGATAGGCGACGGGCAATCCGAACGCCTCCAGCCGGCGGGCAATAGCGAGCCCGATGCGGCCCATGCCGAAAATGCCGGCGCTGCGGCCGCGCAAGGTAAGCCGGCTCAAGGGATAGTTGCCCTTGCGCTGCCAGCTGCCGTCGCGCAGCCAGGTTTCGGCGCGCGGCAGGTCGCGCACGGTGTTGATCAGCAGGCCGATGGCGGTGTCGGCGACCTCCTCGGTCAGCACATCCGGCGTGTTGGTGACCATGATGCCGTGATCGCCAGCGTGGCGGGCATCGACCGAATCATAGCCGACGCCGAAACTGGCGACGATCTCAAGCTTGGGCAATGCATCCATGAAGGCCGCGCTGATGCCGCCGAACGAGGCGATGGCGCGCACGTTGTCGCGCATATCATCGGTGACCAGGGACGGCTCGGCGCGCTCGATCCCGACACGCCTGAATGTCCGGTCGATGCGCTCGACCGCGTGGTCGTTGAAATGCCCCGGCACCAGGATGGCGACGGTTTGCAGTTGCTCGGGCTTTGTCATGCACGCTCCACCGGCTTGCCGGTCGACTGTCGCACATGCAGTTCCGGCTTGATCAGTTCCTGCGAGGGCCGCACCGTCTGCCCGTTCAGCTTGTCGAGCAGGGCGCTGGCGGCGCGGCGGCCAACCTCGCGCTGACCGTTCCACACGGTGGTCAACGCCGGCGTGGCGATTGCCGCCTCCTCGAGATCGTCGTAGCCGGTGACCGATATGTCCAGGCCGGGCACCAGGCCGGCGCGCGCGATGCCGTTCATCAGGCCGATGGCGACGAGGTCGTTCCAGCAGCAGGCGGCTGTCGGCTTGTCCTTCAGGGCCAGAAACTGTCCGGCGGCCTCGAAGCCAGCCTGCTTGGTGCGCGGGCCGGGGATGCGCCAGGCCGGCCGCACTTCCAGCCCGGCGGCCTCCATGGCGTTGACATAGCCCTGGTAGCGATCGCGGCCGGTCGAGGTCTGGTCGGTGCCGCCGATCATGGCGATGCGCTTGTGGCCGAGCGAGATCAGGTGATTGGTGGCAAGCCCCGTGCCATAGGCATCGTCGCCGCGAAAAACCGGCACGTCGGCGCCCTCGACGGTGCGCGCGATCAGCACCGCCGGCAGGCCGTTTTCCTCGGCCATCAGAATATCCGAGGCCGGAGTACCGATGGCCGGCGACATGATGACGCCGTCGGCACCGAGCTGCAACAGCGTGTCGATGAAAGTGCGCTGCTTCTCGAGCTGGTCGTAGTGATTGGACAGGATGAAGGTCTGGCGGCTGCGGTCGAGCTCGCTTTCGATCGAGCGCAGGATCTCGGCGAAGAACGGGTTCATGATGTCATGCACGACGACACCGACAATGCCCGAACGCGAGGTGCGCAGGCTGGCGGCACGGCGGTTGTAGATGTAACCGATGGCGCGGGCATGTTCCTTGATGCGGTCGCGGGTGCCGCCTGCGACCAGCGGGCTGTCGCGCAGCGCCAGCGATACCGTGGCCGTGGACACGCCGAGCGCATCCGCGATCGTCGACAGCTTGATCTTCTGTGCCAGCCTTCCGCTCCCCCGTCGTTTTTTAAACTGTTTAAAGGCGGCCTTATGCCACCCTTCGAGGCTAAATCAAAGTTTTTTTGCCAGCGCTTCCGCCTCGACGTCCAGCACCGCACGATTGCGCAGGCGCAGCCGGTGCTCGCGATGAACGATGTAGAGACCGCTGGCGACGATGACGGCGGCGCCGACGAGCGTCCAGCGGTCGGGGAACTGCTTGAAGACGATCAGCCCGGAAAGGATCATCCACACCATCTGCGAATAGGGATAGGGGGCGAGCGCGGTGGTGGTGGCCATGCGATAGGCCTGCACCAGAAGCCAATGACCGACGCCGCCAAAGACGCCGAGCATGAGCAGGATGAACCAGTGCCAGCCATCATGCGGCAGGGAAAACGAGAACGGCAGCATGGGCAGGAGCACCACCGCCGGGGCCAGTGCCGAAAACAGGATGAGGCTTTCCGATGTCTCGGTCGCCGACATGCGCCGGGTCATGATCACATAGAAGCAGTTCGACAGCATCGAGCCGAGCGCGAACAGGTGGCCGATGCCGAAAACGCCGACTCCCGGCCTTGTGATGATCAGAACCCCGGCGAACGCGGCCAGGATCGCCAGCCACCGCCGCCAGCCCGCCCATTCGCCAAGTAGCGGGCCGGCAAGTGCGGTGATGACCATCGGCCCGAAGAAATAGATCGATGTCGTCTCGGCCAGTTGCAGGGACCGCAGGGCCAGCACGTTGAAGATGGTCGAGCCGAACAGGAACAGCCCGCGCAGGACATGAGCCGGCAGGTTGGCCGGACGGAACCGCGCCGGTTCACGCCAGCCGCGCAACAGCGCGCCGACCAGCACGACATGCACGGCAAAGCGCACCCAGGCGACGACAAGCGCGGAGACGCCGGCTAGGACGAGGTATTTGCTGCTGGTGTCGAGAAAGGTGAAGAAGACATAGGTGGAAAGCATGCACAGGATCGCCACCGGCGGCGTCGCGCTTTCTGAAGATGTTTGGGGAGCACTCACTTGCAGGCCGAATGGAAAGCTGGGCTGAGGCCCACCTTTGCGGCAATTGCGGGCGTGCGGCAAGCCAAAAGCGGCTGGCACAACAAGACGCGCCGACAGGCTCAGGCCGGCGCCGTCAGGGATGCATGCGAGCGCCCTTGGTGATCTTGTCGACCGTCTTCTTGTCGGCGCGCAATCCAATGCCGACAACCTTGGCGTCTTCCGGCGCGAATTCGGCGAAGACGGCGCGGTTGGCGGCGTCGAACCCGGTCGAGAACATCTCCTCGACATAGAGCGAGCTCGTTACTCCGCGCTCCAGGGCGCGGCTGTGGATTGCGCCGAGTGTCGCCTGGTCGGCGGACAGCACGATGACGGGCTGGATCGACAGCGGGTTGTAGACATTGCCGGCGCGGTCACGATAGGGCTCGCCGATGAGATCGGGGAACTGCGCGACGACGCCGCTGGTCAGGAATGCTGTGACGTTGAGTTTTTGCCAGACCGGCAGATCATCCCTGAGCACGATTGCAAATTTCGTATCGAACATGAGACAGTGACCATTCGTGGTTATGCCCCTTTCAAGGCGAAAGGAAGCGATGTCGCTCGATCTAGGCAGCCAGGCGTTCCAGGGTCTTGGACGTTTGTGCGCGGAGGCTTCGGAAAACTGCATCATTGCCGCCCGCGACCCCGCCGGCATGGAGCGCATCGAGGCGCGGTTC
Source organism: Mesorhizobium sp. B1-1-6 (assembly GCF_006443035.1). Classification (NCBI taxonomy): domain Bacteria; kingdom Pseudomonadati; phylum Pseudomonadota; class Alphaproteobacteria; order Hyphomicrobiales; family Phyllobacteriaceae; genus Mesorhizobium; species Mesorhizobium sp. B1-1-6. Next base: position 497,986 of record NZ_VFWR01000003.1, read on the forward strand.
CAGGGCAGCGCCTTCGACCTGCATCGCCACGACACCTATGCGATCGGGGTGACGCTGCAAGGCATACAGAGCTTTCGCTATCGCGGTGCGGTGCGGCATAGCCTGCCTGGCCAGATCATCGTCCTGCATCCCGACGAACTGCATGATGGCGGCGCGGGAACCGAGGACGGGCTGCGCTACCGGATCCTCTATCTGGAACCGTCGCTGATGCTGGACTGCCTCGGCGGCGCATCGTTGCCTTTCGTCAGGCAAGCCGTGGTGGCGGACGAACGCCTGCGCGCGACCTTGCTTTCGGCGCTGGGTCCACTGGAGGAGGAACTCGACGAGTTGTTCGTCGCCGACTTCCTGGCGCAACTTATGCAAGGGCTCGCCCGCCATGCCGGCCAGCCGGCGAGAGCGGTGCCGGGAACGGCCTGGCGGGCGGCCGCTCTGGCGCGCGACTATCTCACGGAAAACTCTGCCCGGCCCGTGCGATCCGACGAGTTGGAGGCGGTTACCGGGTTCGACCGCTATGCCTTGTCCAGGCATTTCCGCGCCGCTTTCTCCACTAGCCCGCATCGTTTCCTTTTGATGCGCCGGCTTCAGCGCGCGCGGCGCATGATCGCCGCCGGCGAGCCGCTGGCACAGATCGCGGCCGAAGCCGGTTTCAGCGACCAAAGCCACTTCAACAGGCAATTCAAGAAGGCATTCGGCATGACGCCGGGACGCTGGTCTTCGCTGATCCGTGGGTCCGCCGCGGTGGCCTGATCACCGCAACCGGCGGTCAGTCGTCCGACTCGGCGTCGTCGTCGATCAAGGCCAGGTCTTCGTTCGAAAGATTGGCCTCGATGCGGGCAAGAAATTTGAACAGTGCCTTCTGGTCCTTCTTGTCGAGGCCCTTCAGCGCCTGCTTTTCGGTCTTCTTCACCGACTTTTCGATGGCGCGGATGGTCTCGCGACCGGTGTCGGTGAGAAAGATATGCGCCTGGCGGGCATCGGCGTCGGAGGCGCGCTTTTGCAGAAAGCCCTGTGCCTGCAGCCGATTGATGGTCTTGGTGATGGTGGGCGGGCGCACGCCGAGCCGGCCAGCCAGATTGCCCGGGGTCTGGCCGTCCTCGCGGTCGAGCGCCAGCATGATCTGGTCCTGGCCGGCATAGAAGCCATGCGCCAGCAGCCGTGCCGCAAGCGCTGTTCTTGCCAGCCTTGCCGCCGAATGCAGCCGGCTCATTGTCGCAGTCTTGTCCGCCTTGGCCATGGTCATCCCTCTTCGGCCATACCGGTGCGGGCAGCATAGACGCAGCCGGCCGGTTGGCAATCGACGATCAAAAAAGATTCCGGCGCCTGAAACAGCTTTGCCGGCAAGCATTGCGGTACCCGCCGTGGCTAATGCCAGATGATTATTTCAGTTAGATGACAAACGACTTTTCGCGAAAGCGATTGCGGTGGATCGGCCCGCCGTGGCCGTCCACAGGCTCTTTTTGCGCACCGATACCGCATGGCCTGCAGGGCGCCGCCAGCCGCCTAGTTCGACGAGACGCTGACCTATGGATTGGACCGCAGCCATTCGCGGTTTGCCTCGTGCAAAAGCCCGCCGCGCATCCTATATGGAGCCGACAATCCCTTTCGAGGCCGAAATCTTTCAAGGCCCATCCATTCGAGGCAAGCCATGAGCGACGCACAGACGCAGATCCCCGTAACCGTTCTGACCGGCTATCTCGGCGCCGGCAAGACGACGCTGCTCAACCGCATCCTGTCGGAAAACCACGGCAGGCGCTACGCCGTCATCGTCAACGAATTCGGCGAGATCGGCATCGACAACGACCTGATCGTGGAGTCCGACGAGGAAATCTACGAGATGAACAATGGCTGCGTCTGCTGCACGGTGCGCGGCGACCTGATCCGCGTCGTCGAGGGCTTGATGCGCCGGCCCGGCCGCTTCGACGCCATCGTGGTGGAGACCACGGGTCTCGCCGATCCGGTGCCGGTGGCGCAGACCTTCTTCATGGACGACGACGTGCGCTCCAAGACGAAGCTCGACGCCGTGGTGGCGCTGGTCGACGCCAAGCACCTGCCGCTCAGGCTGAAGGATTCCAAGGAAGCCGAGGACCAGATCGCCTTCGCCGACGTCGTCGTGCTCAACAAGACCGACCTCGTCACACCAGAAGAACTGGCCAAGGTGGAAGCGACGATCCGCGCCATCAACCCGGCCGCAAGGATCCATCGCACCACCCGCGCCGGCGTGGCGCTGTCGGAAGTGCTCGACCGCGGCGCCTTCGACCTGTCCAGGGCGCTGGAGAACGACCCGCATTTCCTCGAGGCGCATGACGACCACCATGATCATCACCACCACGATCATGACGGGCACGATCATGACCACGATGGGCACCACCATCACGCGCACCCATCCGACATCCATGACGTCACGGTGCAGTCGGTTTCGCTGCGCGGGGGCGAGATGGATCCGAAGAAATTCTTCCCCTGGATCGAGAAGGTCACCCAGATGGAGGGGCCGAACATCCTGCGCCTGAAAGGCATCATCGCCTTGAAGGGCGACGACGAGCGTTACGTCATCCAGGGCGTGCACATGATCATCGAGGGCGACCACCAGCGCGCCTGGAAAGACGGCGAGAAGCATGAGAGCCGGCTGGTGTTCATCGGTCGCGAACTGGACGCCGAACGGCTGAAGAAGAGCTTCGAGGCCTGCCAGGCCGCTTGATTTCCGGACTTTATGGCGGTAGCGCTGCCCGCTCTTCCTTCTCCCCTTGCGGGAGAGGGTGGGGCCGCGCCTGGCGCGCTGGCGGCTCCCGAGACGACCAGCAACAATCTGGAATGGACCTGTCCTACATGCCGACCGTCGCCCCGCTTGATCTCGAAGGCCATTGCCTTGCCGCCGCCTTCCTCCGCGACGTGCCGCATTTCGCGCTGGCCGACGGCACCGTCCATCGGCTCGACAATGGCCACAAGACGGTGCAGGCCAATGACGGGCTGCTCGCGGCCTTCCACGATGCCGCCAATGACCGGCTGCTCACCGGCGGCGAAGACGGCAAGGTGTTTGCGGTGAAAGCGGGCGGCGAGGCCAAGGAATTGGCGAGCGCGGGCAAGAAGTGGGTCACCAGCGTCGCCGCTGGCCCGCAAGGCGCCATCGCCTACGCTACAGGCAAGACCGCCTATGTGCGCTTTGCCGACGGCCACACAAAAGAGTTCGCCCATCCGCGTTCGGTCGAGGGGCTGGCATTTTCGCCCAAGGGCATGCGCTTCGGCGTCGCGCGCTACAATGGCGCGACGCTGCATTTCCCGGCCGCCGAGGGCAAGCCGGTGGAGCTCGAATGGGCCGGCGCCCATACCGGCATCACCTTCTCGCCGGATGGCGCCTTCCTGGTCACCACCATGCAGGAAAACGCGTTGCACGGCTGGAAGCTGGCGGACGGCAAGCACATGCGCATGAGCGGCTATCCCGCCAAGGTCAAAAGCCTGTCATGGAGCGTGAAAGGCAAGTGGCTGGCGAGTTCCGGCGCGCCGGCGGCGATCGTCTGGCCGTTTTCAGGCAAGGACGGGCCAATGGGCAAGGCGCCGCTGGAACTCGGTACGCGCGGCAATGCGATGGTGACCTCAGTCGCCTGCCATCCGAGCCAGGATGTCGTCGCCATCGGCTATGAGGACGGCATGGTGATGGCGGTGCGTTTTTCCGACGCCAAGGAAGTGCTGTTGCGTCGCCCCGGCAAGGGCGCCATCACCTCGATGATGTGGGACAGGGAAGAACGCCGCATCGCCTTCGGCAGTGCCGCCGGCGACTGCGGCGTTATCGACATCACGGGTTAGGGGAGTAGGGGAGTAGGGCAATATGGGAGCGGGTTTAGAGCATCCGGGCCGTTGAGCGCCTACCCCACTACTCCACTACTGCGCCAGAGAGGGGTTTCATGCACAGCGCCCACACGTCCATTGGCGGCGTCAGCCGCGACCGCATTGCCGCATTGCGGGATACCGAAGGCGCCAGCTTCCGCAAGGCGCGGCCGAAATCGCAGGCCAAGGCCGGCAACGGCCTGCCCGGCTTCTTCGGTGGCGTGCCGATGCACTGGATGAACGACTGGCCGACGCCGTTTCCGATCCTGGTCGAGAGCGCCAAAGGCGCTACGATCACCGACATCGACGGCAACAGGCTCGACGATTTCTGCCTCGGCGACACCGGATCGATGTTCGGCCATTCGCCGCCGGCGATAGCGCGCGCCATCCGCCGGCAGGCCGGACGCGGCCTGACATACATGCTGCCTTCGGAAGATGCGCTCGCCATTGGACCGCTGCTGCAACAGCGCTTCGGCCTGCCGTTCTGGCAGATCGCCACGACGGCGACCGATGCCAACCGCTTCGCGCTGCGCGTTGCCCGCGCCGTCACCGGGCGAGAAAAGATATTGGTTTTCAACGGCTGTTATCACGGCTCTGTCGACGAGACGATGGTGCGGCTGATCGACGGCAAGCCGGCCAACCGGCCCGGATTGGCCGGAGAATTCCGCGACCTGACCCGCACGGCCAAGGTCATCGAGTTCAACGACGTTGCCGCGCTGGAGGCAGCGCTCAGGGACAAGGATGTCGCCTGCGTCATCGCCGAACCGGTGCTGACCAATTCCTGCATGGTGCTGGCCGATCCCGGTTTCCACGAGGCGCTGCGAAAGCTGACCCGCGCGGCCGGCACGCTGCTTCTGATCGACGAGACACACACGATCTCGACCGGACCGGGCGGCTATTCCGCGAAATACGGGCTGGAGCCGGACCTGTTCGTGCTAGGCAAGCCGATCGCCGGTGGTGTACCGGCAAGCGTATGGGGCATGAGCGAAGAGGTCGCCTCGCGCTACGCCGACTACAACAGGACGAAAGAGCCGGGTTATTCCGGCATGGGCACGACGCTCTCGGCCAATCCTCTGCAATTCGCCGCGATGCGCGCCGCGCTCGAAGAAGTGATGACGGCCGAGAACTACGACCGCATGGATCATCTGGCGCGGCGGCTCGATGCCGGGCTGACCACGGTCATCGACCGCTACCGCCTGCCATGGCATGTCGCCCGCGTCGGCGCCCGCGTCGAATTCATCTGCGCGCCGGGCCCGCTGCGCAATGGGGCGGAGGCGGAGGCCGCGCACGCGCCGGAACTCGAAGCCGCCATCCATGTCGCGCTGGTCAATCGCGGCGTGCTTATCGCGCCCTTCCACAATATGATGCTGATCTCTCCGGCGACCACTGGCGCCCAGGTCAACCGGCTGATCACCGCCTTCGGCGCAGTTGCGGCGGAGCTTGCGGCATGAGACAAGCCACCGAACAGACAGGCGCGCAAGCCAGGCCGGGCTCCATCATGACTTCACCTTCGGGCTCGACGCCCACCGAGGCGCAGGCCTTTCTCGACGCCCATCCTGAGATCGAAGCCTTCGATATCGTGCTGACCGATGCCAACGGCGTCGGCCGTGGCAAGATCGTGCGCCGGCACGAGCTGAAAGCCATCTTCGAAGGCGGCCGGCACATGCCGATCTCGATCCTCGGCCTCGACATCACCGGCGAGGACGTGCACGAGACCGGGCTGATCTGGACCACCGGCGACGGCGATCTGCGCGCCTGGCCGATTCCTGACACGCTGGTGCCGCTCCACGGGACCAACCCGCCGCGCGGCCAGGTGCTGATGGCGATGTATCATCTCGACGGCGCGCCGATGTCATCGGACCCGCGGCTGGCGCTGGCAAGGCAGGTCGACATATTGGCGTCCAAGGGGCTGTACCCGGCCGGCGCCTTCGAGCTCGAATTTTTTCTCCTCGCCAATGAGCGCGACAGCGACGGCAAGGTGCAGCCGGCGCACGCCGTGCTGGATGGCCGCGTCTCGGGCAAGACCGAGGTCTACTCGGTCGACCATCTGCACGGCATGGAGCCGCTGTTTACCGACATCTATGCCGCGGCCAAGGCACAGGGCATTCCGGCCGAGACCGTGATTTCCGAATATGCGCCCGGCCAGTACGAATTGACGCTGAACTACCGCAAGGATGTGATGCGGGCGGCCGACGACCTCGTCATGCTGAAACGGCTGGTTCGGGCGCAGGCGCGCCGCCATGGCGTCACCGCTTGCTTCATGGCCAAACCGATCGAGAAATATGCCGGCTCCGGCATGCATTTCCACGTCTCGCTGCAGGACAAGGCTAGCCGAAACGTTTTTTCGGAGGCCGGTGGCGAGAGTTGGTCGCTGCCACTGCTGCGCGGGCTGGGCGGCCTGATCCAGACCATGGCGGAATCGATGCTGGTGTTTGCGCCGCACGCCAATTCCTGGCGGCGCTTCGTCTCCCAATCCTATGCACCGGTGGCGCCGACCTGGGGCGTCAACAACCGGTCGGTGGCGCTGCGCGTGCCGGCGGGCGACGCCAGGAACCGGCGCATCGAGCATCGGCCGTCGGGCGTCGACGCCAACCCCTATCTGATCGCGGCAACCGTGCTTGCCGGCATCGTCAAAGGGCTCGACGAAGGCCTCGACCCCGGCCCCGAGACGACCGGAAACGGCTATGAGGCGGCGGTGACGCGCACGACCATGCCGGTCGACTGGCGCGCGGCGATCGAGGCGGCCAGAGCGTCCAGCTTCCTCAAAGGCGCGCTTGGCGAAGACCTGCACCGCACCTTCGTGGCGATCAAGCAGTCCGAATACCTGCGCGTGGCGCGCACGGTCAGCGAGCTGGACTATCACCTCTATCTGCACGAGGTCTGAGCCCTCGGAGGAACCATCGCCCTTCCCGTCCATTTCAGTGTCAGAACCGACAGGACAGGATGATGGCGACCACAGGCCAAACGCATGAAGCGAAGAGGCCGGCCAGGCGCATTTCCGGGCCGTCCGACGAGCCACTGCCAGATGTCACCTCGATCTCGGAGCTGCGTGAGGTAGCGAAGGCTTGCCACCGCTGCCCGCTGTGGCGCGATGCGACGCAGACCGTGTTCGGCGAAGGGCCTGACGGCGCCAAGGTGATTTTCGTCGGCGAGCAGCCCGGCGATCAGGAAGATCTCGCCGGCGCTCCCTTCGTCGGCCCGGCCGGCAGGGTGTTCGACGCCATACTGGACGACGCCGGGGTCGACCGCCAGAAAGTCTACGTCACCAATGCGGTCAAGCACTTCAAGTTCGAGCCGCGCGGCAAGCGTCGCATTCATTCCAAGCCGAACGCCGGCGAGATTCAGGCGTGCCGCTGGTGGCTCGACCAGGAATTCGGACTGATCAAACCGAACCTTGCCGTGGCGCTTGGCGCAACGGCGGCATTGTCGCTGCTCGGCAAGGCGGTTCCGGTGACGAAGATGCGCGGCCAGGCGATCGAGCGGGAAGATGGCATGCGTGTGTTCATCACCATCCATCCATCCTTCATCCTGCGCATCCGTGACCGTGCGGACAAGGAGGCCGAGCGAGAACGGTTCCTTGACGACATGAAGCAGGTGAAGCGGCTGATGGCTGCCTGATCCAAACGATTAGCGAATCAGGATGGCCCTGAGATCGTTGACATTGGTGCCGGTCGGACCGGGCACGAACAGATCGCCGACCGCGTTGAAAGCCGTCCAGGCATTGTTGCCTGCCAGCATCGCCTTGGCGTCGATGCCGGCCGCGCGCATGCGCGCGACCGTGGAACCATCGGCGAAGGCGCCGGCATTGTCCTCCGAGCCGTCGATGCCGTCGGTGTCGGCGGCCAGGGCGTGAATGCCCTTCACATCATTGATGCCGATGGCGAAGGCGAGCAGGAATTCGGAGTTGCGGCCGCCTTTCCCCTTGGCACGCAGCGTCACCGTGGTCTCGCCGCCGGACAGGATCAGCACCGGCTTTGAGAAAGGCCGATTGCGTGTCGCTACTTCGCGCGCGATGGCCGCGTGAACCCCGCCCACCTCGCGGGCTTCGCCTTCGATGGCATCCGAGAGAATGACAGCTTCCATGCCCTGTCGGCTCGCTTCCGCTGCGGCTGCTTCGAGCGACACGCCGGCGGAGGCGATCAGATGCACCTCGTTGCGCGAAAAGCGCTCATCCCCGGGAATTGGTGCATCGGCGGCCGGTGAATTGATATGCGCCATGACCGAGGCCGGCAGGTTCATGCCGTAGGCTGATATCGACGCCAGCGCATCCGCCCGGCTGCCGGTGTCGGGAACGGTCGGGCCGGATGCGACCAGCGCCGGATTGTCACCGGGAATATCGGAGACAACCAGCGACACCATTTTGGCCGGCCAGGCGGCGGCGGCCAGCCGGCCTCCCTTGATGGTGGAAAGATGCTTGCGGATGGTGTTCATCGCCGCGATCGGCGCGCCCGACGCCAGCAGCGCCTCGTTGACGGCGATCTCGTCGGCCAATGTCAGGCCGGTTGCCGGTGACGGCAGCAGCGCCGAACCGCCGCCGGAAATCAGCGCCACCACCAGATCGTCGGCGGTCAGCCCTTGCACCTTCCCGAGCAGCCGCCGCGAAGCCTCGAGCCCGGCGGCGTCCGGCACCGGATGCGCCGCCTCGATGATCTCAATGCGCTCACATTTCGCGTCATAGCCGTAGCGGGTGACGACCAGTCCTTCGAGCGGGCCGTCCCATGCTTTCTCGAAGGCCGCCGCCATCTGCGCCGAGCCTTTGCCGGCGCCGATCACGATGGTGCGGCCCTTGGGCCTGACCGGCAAATGATAGCGGATGGTCTTTTCCGGATCGGCGGCGGCGACGGCGGCGTTGAAGATGGAGGTGAGGAAGGATTTGGGATCGAGAATGGTCATATCCGGCAGCCAGCAGCGTTTCGCGCATTCTTGCAGAGCTGACGTTGCGCCTCACCCCGACCCTCTCCCCGTGAAGAACGGGCATAGGGGGATAGCCAGCGGTGGAGCGTTTCACTTCCACCCGCAGCAGCTACAGCGCAGCTGCTGCGAAGGACGGGCAGGCGGATGAGGGGCGGCGCCGATGTCACGATTTTTCTTCCGGCGGCAATACCAGTTCGCGCTTGTCGAGGCCCAAATGATTACACAGCGCATCGACCACCACGCCGTGATCCTCGCGCTCCGGCAACCCGGAGACGGCGATGACGCCGATGACCCCGACACCCTTGACCGTGACGGGAAAGCCGCCGCCGGCCAGCACGTAGTCAGCAATATCCAGGCCCTCGCCGATCTTGAAAGTGCGGTCGGGGCGCTGCTGTTCCAGCACCATGCGGTAAGTGCTTTTCAGGAACCGCTTGACGACGTTGATCTTGCGCCGCGCCCAGTCGGGATTGGAAGCGTTCGAGCCCGGCATGGCGGCGTAGAACAGCGGCCGGTCGAAGGTCCTGATGTCGACTATGACCGGGAGATTCTCGGTGAGCGCCCTGTCGCGGATCGCGGACCCGACACTGAACGCGACTGCCTCGTCGAAGGCGGGAAAGACAAGGACTTCCTCCTGTCTCTTGATCAGAGCGATGTCTTCGGCAACGGCCATGTCGTTCCCCTTTCAACGTCGCCGCACGCTTTGACGGATGGTTGCCGCTGGGTCAAGCCCGGGTCAAGCAAGGAACGCGCCGTCACGTTCTAAATTGCCAAATCGGTTTTTGCCGGCCGACCCGCCACATAGACCTCGCGCACGGCGCGATCATCGCCCAGCGTCTGCAAGAGAAAGAGTTCCTGCGCCAGCGTCTCGACGGTCTCCATCCTGAGCCGCATCGACGACGTCGCCCTGGCGTCCAGCACGACGATATCGGCATCGGTGCCTTCCTCCAGCGTGCCGATCCTTTGCGCCACCGACAGCGCCTCGGCGTTGCCGCGCGTGACCTGCCAGAAGGACTGGAACGGGTTCAGCTTCTCGCCGTTCAGCGCGATCACCTTGTAGCCCTCGTCCATGGTGCGCAGCATGGAATAGTTGGTGCCGCCACCGACATCGGTGGCGGCGGCGATGCGGAGGGCTTTATCGCGGGTGCGGTAGCGCTGATAATCGAACAGGCCGGAGCCGAGGAAAAGGTTCGAGGTCGGGCAGAACACGGCTACGGAGCCGCTGTCCGAAAGCGCGTCCGCTTCCCGCTCCGACAGATGGATGCAATGGCCGAGCAGGCTCTTTCTACCCAACAGCCCGTAATGCTCATAGACGTCGGTGTAATCGCGCGACCACGGATAAAGCTCCTGCGTGAAGGCGATCTCGGCATGGTTTTCCGACAGATGCGTCTGGATGTGCAGGTCGGGGTATTCGCGGCATAGCGCGCCGGCCATCTCCATCTGCTCCGGCGACGAGGTGATCGCGAAGCGAGGGGTGATGGCATAAAGCTGCCGGCCCTTGCCGTGCCACTCCTTGATCAGCGCCTTGCTGTCGTCATAGCCCGATTGCGGCGTGTCGAGCACGCCATCGGGCGCGTTGCGGTCCATCATCACCTTGCCGGCGATGTTGAGTATGTTGCGGTCATGCGACTCGGCGAAGAAAGCTTCTGCGGAGGCCTTGTGCACGGAACAGTAGGCGGCAACCGTCGTGGTGCCGTGGCGCACCATCTCGTCGAGGAACAGCCGCGCGACGCGCCGGCCATGCTGCGCATTGGCGAACTTCGTCTCCTCCGGGAAAGTGTAGGCGTTCAGCCAATCGAGCAGTTCCGCGCCGTAGGAGGCGATGATCTGCATCTGCGGGAAATGCACATGGGCATCGATGAAGCCCGGAAGCAGCAGATGCGGCCGGTGATCGATCCTTCTCGTTGTCTCGCCTGCCTTCCTTTCAACATCGACGTAAGCGCCCGCAGCGACGATCCCGCCGTCGTGGATCAGCAGGCCGCCATCCTCCTCGTAGCGCCAGGCGGAATGATCATCGATGCTTTCAGGCCAGCGCACGAAGGACAGCGTGCGGCCACGCAGAAGTGTCGATGTCATGCTTATTTCCCCGCGCCTTCGAACCAGGCCACCAGCAGCGCCCGCTCCTTGTCGGTGATCTGGCTGACATTGGCGGGCGGCATGGCATGGCTGCGGCCGGCCTGCAGATAGATCTCGCGGGCATGCTCGGCGATGCCGGCGTCTGTATCCAGCATCACGCCCTTGGGCGCATGGTAGATGCCCTCGTAGACCGGCTCCTGTGAATGGCACATCGAGCAGCGGCCGAGCACGGTGTCGCGCACGGCCGGGAAATGGGCCGAAGCGATATAGACTTGCGCCGAGGCGGACGCCTTCGGTTCGCCGGTCAACACCTTCGGCACGGTGGACAACCAGACGATGATGAGGAACAGGACAAGGGCGCCCAGCCAGGTCCAGTGCGGGTTGCCGGCGCGCTTGTGCACGGTGTTGAAGTAGTGGCGGATCAACACGCCGATGATGAACACCAGGGAGGCGATGATCCAGTTGAACTCAGTGCCGAACGCCAGCGGGTAATGGTTCGACAGCATCAGAAACAGCACCGGCAGCGTCAGGTAATTGTTGTGGAGCGAGCGCTGCTTGGCGATCTTGCCGTATTTCGGATCCGGCTTGCGGCCGGCGATGAGGTCGGCAACGACGATCTTCTGGTTGGGGATGATGACCATGAAGACATTGGCCGACATGATCGTGGCGGTGATGGCGCCCAGATGCAGGAAAGCGGCGCGGCCGGTGAACAGATGGGTCAGTCCCCAGGCGATGAACACCAGCACGCAGTAGAGCACCAGCATCAGGCCTGTATCGCTTTTGCCCAGCGGCGAACGGCAGAGCAGGTCATAAACCACCCAGCCGACGCCGATCGTCGCCATCGACAGGACGATCCCGACCGGCACAGACATCGGCAGCACGTTGGGATCGATCAGGAACAGGTCGGCCCCGGCATAGTAGACCACGCACAGCATGGCGAAGCCGGACAGCCAGGTGGCGTAGGATTCCCATTTGAACCAGGTGAGGTGTTCCGGCATCTCGGCCGGCGCGACCAGGTATTTCTGGATGTGATAGAAGCCGCCGCCATGCACCTGCCACTCCTCGCCGAAGGCGCCGACAGGCATGCCCGGTCGCTGGCGCAAACCGAGATCAAGCGCGACGAAATAGAAGGACGAGCCGATCCAGGCGATGCCGGTGATGACGTGCAGCCAGCGCACGGCAAAGCTCAGCCAGTCCCAGAAAATAGCGAAATCCATCATTGAAGTCGTCCCTGCCGATGAAGCGACTTTACGGTGTGGCGCGCAAACGGAAAGAGGCGAGGTGTGCGATGACTTTCAAAAAAAATTGGAAAATACTAGGTTGCTCGCACACAGCTTGATTGAAAGCCCCTGAACCGCATGGCCTATCTCGACAACATCGCCGTCTTCGTCCGCGTGGTCGAGCTCGGCAATCTGTCGGCGGCCGGGCGCGACATGCGCATTTCGCCGGCGGTTGCTTCCAACCGAATCAAGGAGCTGGAGAAGCACCTTGGTGTGCGGCTGTTCAACCGCACGACACGACAATTGATGCCGACCGAGCATGGCACGGTGTTCTACACCGGCGCCAAGCAGGTGCTGGAAGCGATCACCGAGGCGGAGGCCGCGGTTTCGGCCCTTTCCGGTCAGCCGCGCGGCACCATCCGCGTGACCGCGCCGCTCGGCCTCGGCCGCCGCCTGGTCGCCTCGGGTATTCCCGATTTCCACGACAAATATCCTGATATCGAAGTGCGGCTGAGGCTCTCGGATCACAATGTCGATATCATGAAAGAGGGCATCGACGTCGCCTTCCGACTCGGTATCATCGAAGATTCGAGCCTCAGGATGCGCGGCATCATGGAATGCGAGCGGGTGCTGGTGGCGGCACCCAAATATCTGGAGGCGCGCGGAGAGCCGGCCGAGCCGCAGGAACTGATCAGCAGGAAGCACGATTGCCTGATGCTGCGCTATTCCGGCGCGCGCGAATATGTCTGGACCTTGCAGACGCCGAACGGACCGCAGAAATTCGAGGTGCACGGGCCCTATGATACGGACGATGGCGACGTGCTGACCGGCTGGGCGCTGTCGGGGCGCGGCATCATCAACAAGCCGCGCTTCGAGGTCGAGCCGTTCATCCGCGACCGGCGGCTGAGGATCATCCTGGCCGGCACGCCGCCGACGCCGGTGCAGTTCGCCGCCGTCTATCCGCACAAGAAGCTGCAGGACCCGAAGGTGCGCCTGCTGCTGGATTTCATGGCCGAGCGCTGCCAGCGGCTGATCAAGGACATACTGGTCGGCAAGTGAGCGGCTCCTGGCCCAGTCGCAAGGGTTGCCTTGCGCGAAGGCGAACTTAGGTTCGCGGATGCCGCCTCATGGCCGATGGGCTTTGCGCCGACTGACGAGCTAGCCACAATGCATCTCACCGTTTCGCTCAACATTGCCTCCACGGCCGGGCAGGCCGGCGCGCTCACCTTCAGCGACTTGGCCGGCTTCGCGCAGCGGGCGGAAGCGGCCGGGCTGGACATGATTGTTCTCGACGATGCGCCGCCGGGCAGGGCCGGGTCGGGCAACCCGTTCGAAGCGACGACCCTGCTTGCCGCACTGGCGACCGTGACGAGCAGGATCGGGCTGGTCGCCACCGCGTCGATGGTTGCCCACCAGCCCTACAATCTGGCGCGCCGGTTCGCCTCGCTCGATATCATCAGCCACGGTCGCGCCGGATGGAACGCAACGATGGCGCAGGCGCCGAGCGAGGCGGCCAATTTCAGCCGGCCGGATGGATTTTCCAGCGACGAGTTTCGCCGCCGCTCCGAGGAATATATCGGCATCGTCCAGGGCTTGTGGAATGGCTGGGAGGCGGACGCGCTGTTGTTCGACAAAGACAGCGGCCGCTTTCACGATCCCGGAAAAATGCACCAACTCGACCACAAGGGCGAATTCTTCGCCGTGCGCGGACCGCTGAACGTGGCGCGCTCGCCGCAGGATACGCCGGTTCTGGTCCTGTCCGGCCTGGCGGCAGGCGACCTCGACATTGCCGCGCGCACAGCCGATGTCATCCTGCTGGACGAAAGGCAGGCAGCGCGGCGCAAGGCACGCCATGACGAATGCAGGCGCCGCGTTTCCGCGTCCGGGCGCGAACCGGATGCCGTGAGGATATTGGCTGACATATCCCTCGCCGCCAACGGCGTCGCCGGGCTGGCCGACAGGATGGAGGAAGAATTCCGGGCGAACAATTGCGACGGATTCAACATCCGGCTGTCCGCGCACATTTCAGCGCTCGACGATTTCACCAATCGCGTTCTGCCGGAGCTGCGGCGGCGCGGCGTGATTCGACAGAGCTATGGGGGCACAACGCTGCGCTCGCATCTGGGACTCAGCGGCGGAGGCGACCGATGACCGCACGCCAGATAAAGCTCGGCGCCTTTCTGTGGGCGACGGGCCACCATATCGCCGCCTGGCGGCATCCCCAGGCCCATGTGAAGGCCGGGATCGACATCGATCATTACGTCGCGCTGGCGCGCACGGCGGAAGCGGCGAAATTCGACCTGTTGTTCTGCGAGGATGCGGCCGGCCTGCGCGAAGCCGATGTCAGCATCGCCAGCCAGACCTCGCGTTCGATCGGCTTCGAGCCGATCAGCCTGCTTTCCGCACTCGCTGTCCAGACCAGCCGCATCGGCCTCGTCTCCACGGCTTCGACCAGCTACAACGAGCCTTACGGGCTGGCACGAACCTTCCTTTCGCTCGACCAGCTGAGCGGCGGGCGCGCCGGCTGGAACTTGGTCACGTCGGCCAGCCCGATCGAGGCCGCCAACTTCGGCGCAACGGGTCTCAGACCCCACGCCGATCGTTATGAACGGGCACGAGAATTCGCCGAAGTCGTCACCAGGCTTTGGCACGGCAAGCTCGGCGCCTCCGGCCATGACGGCCAGAGCTTTTCGGTGTGCGATCCACTCGATTTGCCGCGTTCGCCGCAGGGCGCCCCGGTCATGGTTCAGGCCGGCGCCTCGGATGTCGGCCGCGATCTCGCCGCTCGCACCGCCGATGTGGTGTTCACCGCCGCGCAGACTTTCGCGGAAGCGAAGGCTTTCTACGACGATCTCAAGGGCCGTCTGGCGGCCTATGGACGCGAACCGGACGACATCAAGATCATGCCCGGCGTCGCCCCGGTGGTGGCGGAAACCGAAGCGGAAGCGCGGGCGAAATACGAGGAGCTGCAGGAGCTGATCCCCGATGACGTCGGCGTAGCGCTGCTGTCCAGCTATCTCAGCATCTCCGATCTTCGGCGCTATCCGCTCGACGGGCCGCTGCCCGAATTGCCGGAGAGCGAAGGCATGAAAAGCCGGCAGGCCCTGGTCATCGAGCAATCGCGCCGCGACGGCCTTTCCATCCGCCAGCTTGCCCGCCATTTCGCTGGCGCACGCGGCCATTGGCGCATCGTCGGGACCGCGGTGCAGATCGCAGACGAACTCCAGGCCCGGTTCGAGGGCGGTGCGGCGGACGGCTTCAACATCATGCCGTCATATTTCCCCGGCGAACTCGATGCCTTCGCCACCCTGGTCGTGCCGGAGCTGCAGCGGCGCGGCCTGTTTCGTAGGGATTATGAGGGCCGCACACTGCGCGATCATCTGGGCTTGAAGCAACCGGTATAGCCGCGACGTGACCTTACCCGGCCAACGTCCTATCATGCGGCATCTGACGTCCGGCATTTGACGCGGCGCCGTGATTGACCAGCGCCGTCATGATCTCGGCGGCCGCTAGCGCGGCAATGACGGATGGGCGCTTGTCTTTCACGGCGTCACCGCCAATTGGGGAAACGAGGCGGGCAAACTGCGCTTCCGTACCCTCCGCCGATTTCAGCAACCAGTTCCTGAACGTCGCTTTCTTGGTCTTCGAGCCGATCATGCCGACATAGGCGGTGTCGCCACGCTTCAGGGCTTCGGCGACAATCAGGAAGTCCAGCGCATGATCATGGGTGAGGATGGCGAAGGCGCTGCCTGCAGGCGCGTTGCGCACCTCGGCTTCAGGCATCGGGGTCAGCCGCGTCTCGACGGCTTCCGGCATTCCGTCTAGCGCGTCGGCCCGTGTTTCGATGACAACGGCACGCACAGGGAGAAGCGCTACCGCGGAGGCCAGCGCCTGCCCGACGTGGCCGCCGCCGAAGATGTAGACATAAGGCAGTTCAGCCTGCTCGATTTCCGCGGCCGAAATCAGCTCCTGCGCCAACGTCGCATCGACGAGGCGGATCGACACCTCGACGCGCCCGCCGCAGCATTGGCCGATCTCCGGACCGAGCGCCACGTCGAGGATCACGCGGGCGTCGGGGCGGGTCTCTTCACCCTCCCCCTTGTGGATAGGGTTGGACGACGTCGTCGTCGAGGGATCTGTGAACGCCGCTCCCCCGCCCCGTTTCGCTGACGCCGCTTCGCGGCGTCCGCTCGCCGACCCTCCCCGCAAGGAGGAGGGTAAAGAGCCCAGCATCTGCCGTGCCTTGTCGATGGCCATATATTCCAGTTGGCCGCCGCCGATCGTGCCCGATGTCGCTGCTTGCGAGACGAGCATGAAGGCGCCCTTCTCGCGCGGCGTCGAGCCCTTCGTCGCCGCGACCTCGACGAGCGCGACCCGGCCGGTTTGGCCAAGAAAGGCTTTCAGGCTTTGCACAGTCGTGTTCATTTTTTACATTCCCTGTCGGGAAATATAGGCCTTTTCGGCCTGTTTTGCACGTTTTGCCGGAGTCAGGTCTTCGCCTCTTTCTTCAGCCGCTCGATCGCCATCAGCACGCGTTCCGGTGTCGCAGGCGCATCGAGACGTGGACAGATCCTGTGGTCGGCGACGCTTGCCACCGCGTCGGACAGGGCATGCAGCACCGACATGCCGAGCGGGAAGGGCGGCTCGCCGACCGCCTTGGAGCGATGGATCGTCGGCTCACCGGCCTCCGGCCAATCGGCCAGTGTCACGTTGAAGATCTTAGGCCGGTCCGACGCCAGCGGGATCTTATAGGTCGAGGGCGCATGCGTGCGCAGCCGGCCCTTGTCATCCCACCACAGTTCCTCGGTCGTCAGCCAGCCCATGCCCTGGATAAAGCCGCCCTCGACCTGGCCGAGGTCGATGGCGCGGTTCAGCGAGCGGCCCGTCTCGTGCAGGATGTCGGTGCGTTCGACCATGTATTCGCCGGTCAGCGTGTCGACCGAGACTTCCGAGCAGGAGGCGCCATAGGCGAAATAATAGAAAGGACGGCCCTCGCCCTTGTCGCGGTCCCAGTGGATCTTCGGCGTCTTGTAAAAGCCGGCCGCCGAAAGCTGGATGCGGGCCATATAGGCCTGCTTGACGAGGTCGGCGAAAGGTATCTCCTGGTTGCCGATTCGCACCCTGTTGGGCAGGAACAGCACCTGGTCGCGTGGCACCTGGTATTTCTCGGCGGCGAAATCGGTCAGCCGGTCCTTGATCTGGCGGGCGCCATTCTGCGCCGCCATTCCATTGAGGTCGGTGCCGGACGACGCGGCGGTGGCCGAGGTGTTCGGCACCTTGCCGGTGGTCGTCGCGGTGATCTTCACCTGGTCGAGATCGATCTGGAACTCTTGCGCCACCACTTGCGCCACCTTGACGTTGAGGCCCTGCCCCATCTCGGTGCCGCCATGGTTCAGATGCACCGAACCGTCGGTGTAGACATGCACCAGCGCGCCGGCCTGGTTGTAATGCGTGGCGGTAAACGAGATGCCGAATTTGACCGGCGTCAGTGCGAGGCCTCGCTTGATGAAGCGGCTGTTGTTGTTGAAGGCCGAGATTTCGCGCCGGCGCCTTGCATAGCTGGCGCTTTCTTCCAGTTCCGCGACGATGCGGTGGATGATGTTGTCCTCGACCGCCTGGTGGTAGGGCGTGACGTTGCGGTCGGCGGTTCCATAGAAATTCCGCTTGCGGATCTCAAGCGGGTCCTTGCCGACGGCAAACGCCACCTCGTCGATGATACGCTCGGCGCCGACCATGCCTTGAGGGCCGCCGAAGCCGCGAAAGGCGGTGTTCGAGACCGTGTTGGTGTAGAGCGGCGCCGACTGTGCATGCACAGCCGGCCAGAAATAGGTATTGTCGCAGTGGAACAGCGCGCGGTCGGTGACCGGCCCGGAAAGGTCCGCAGAAAAGCCGCAGCGCGCCGCGAACATGAAGTTGACGCCGAGAATATTGCCCTCATCGTCGAAGCCGGCCTCGTAGTCGATGAGGAAATCGTGCCGCTTGCCGGTGGCGATCATGTCGTCATCGCGATCGGGCCGGATTTTCACTGCCCGATGATGCTTCTTGGCGGCGATCGCGGCCAGCGCTGCAAACTGGTTGCCCTGCGTTTCCTTGCCGCCGAAGCCGCCCCCCATGCGACGCATTTCCACGGTAATGGCGTTGCTCGGCACGCCGAGTGCATGACCAACCATGTGCTGGACTTCGCTCGGATGCTGCGTCGAGGAATAGATGGTGACGTCCTGATCCTCGCCGGGAACCGCCATCGCGATATGCCCTTCGAGGTAGAAATGCTCCTGGCCGCCGACGCGCATTTTTCCTTTCAGCCGGCGGGGGGCCTGACGGATCGCAGCAGCCGCGTCGCCGCGTTTCAGCGTCAGAGGCGGCGTGACGAGTTTGTCCCTGGTCGGATCGAGCGCGCCGATGTCGGTGACGAAAGGCAATTCCTCGTATTCGACCCTTGCCAGCCTGGTGGCGCGCCGCGCCTGCTCGCGCGTCTCGGCAATCACGCAAAAGATCGGCTGGCCGAAAAACTGTACCTCGCCGTCGGCGAGTACCGGCTCGTCATGGCGCCCGGTCGGCGAAATGTCGTTCTCGCCCGGCACATCCTTTGCCGTGAGCACGTCGATCACGCCGGGGGCGGCGCGCGCCGCCGACAGGTCCATTTTGGCGATGGTGGCATGCGTGGCCGTGGCCAAACCGAGGCAGCCATGCAGCGTGCCCGCCGGTTCGGGCATATCATCGATGTAAACGGCGCTGCCGCTGACATGCTTGTGCGCGGAATCATGGCGCTGGTCTGTGGCGACGCCGCCGACGATCTTTTCGGCCTTTAAATTGGCGCTGGCGTGCTTGTTCATCATGCCGCCTCGTTGCGCGACACCTGGAACGGTGCCCTGGTGCCGGTGGTTTCGACAAAGAAACGCAGCAACAAGTTTTTCGCCGCCAAAGCCCGATATTCAGCGCTTGCCCGCATGTCGGTGAGCGGCGTGAAATCCGTTGGGTATTCGGTCATCGCCGCCTCGACTGTTTCTTCGGTCCAGGGTTTGCCGAGCAGAGCTTTCTCGACCGCCGCAGCCCGCTTCGGCGTCGCCGCCATGCCGCCATAGGCGATGCGGATATCGGCCACGGTGCCGTCCCTGGCCAAGGTCAGAAAAAACGCGCCGAGGGCGGCGGTGATATCCTCGTCGCGGCGCTTGGTGATCTTGTAGACGCCGAACTTCGTTTCGTTTGCCGGAACCGGCACATGCACGGCCTCGACGAACTCGCCGGCCTGCCGGTCCTGCTTGCCATAGGCGATGAAGAAATCCTCGAGCGGGATCGTGCGCCGCTTGCTTCCACGGCGCAGCGTCAGCCGCGCGCCGAGCGCGATGAATGGCGGCGGTGTGTCGCCGATCGGCGAGCCATTGGCGATGTTGCCGCCGATCGTGCCCATGTTGCGCACCTGTTCGCCGCCGATGCGATCGAACAATGGCCCGAGCGCCGGGATGCGTTTCGACAGCATCGCGAAGGCATCGGAATAGGTGACGCCGGCGCCGATCGAGATCACGTCCTTGTCCTCGGCAATGGCGCACAGCCCGTCGAGATTGCCGATGAAGATGACAGGCGAAATATCGCGCATGTGCTTGGTCACCCAGAGACCGACATCGGTCGAGCCGGCGACGATGGTGGCGCCCGGTTCCTTGTCGAGCACGGCGGCGAAATCGTCAACGTCAGCCGGCACGACGAGCCGCGCCTTGCCGGCGCCGATCTCGATCCGTGCGCCGTCGCCCATCGCCTCGAGTCTGGCCATGATCGACTGACGCTCCAGCGCCAGCGGATCCTTCTGTGCTTTGCCGTAGCTGGAGATGGCGCGAGCCGCGCGCATGATCGCCTCATAGCCGGTGCAGCGGCAGAGATTGCCCTGCAAGGCCTTTTCGAAGGCCGCGTCCGACGGTTCCGGTGATTTCATCCACAAGCCGTAAAGCGACATGACGAAACCTGGCGTGCAGAAGCCGCATTGCGAACCGTGGAAATCCACCATCGCCTGCTGCACCGGGTGCAACTGGCCCGGCGTTCCACGGAGATGCTCGACCGTCACGACATGGGTGCCGTCCAACGAACCCAGAAAGCGGATGCAGGCGTTGACACTTTCATAGACCAGTTCGCCGGCGGAAAGCCTGCCGACCAGCACGGTGCAAGCGCCGCAATCGCCCTCTGCGCAGCCTTCCTTGGTGCCGCGCAGCGATCGGTCGAGCCGCAGCCAGTCAAGCAAGGTCGCGTCAGGCGCCACGGATGACAGCACGACATCCCTGCCGTTGAGGATAAAGCGGATGTCGTTGCGGATCTTGACCTCGGCCACGTCTCAGCTCCCCCTGTAAGTCGAATAGCCATAGGGCGAGACGAGCAACGGCACATGATAGTGCACGGCATCCGCCATGCCAAAGCGGATCGGCACGGTATCGAGGAAGGCCGGCTCGGGCAGTTTCGTTCCCTGGCGCCGCAGATAGTCACCAGCGGCGAACACAAGCTCGTATTCGCCGGTCTGGAAATCCGCGTCGGCCAAAAGCGGTGCGTCGCAACGGCCATCGGCGTTGGTGGCGACCGTCTTCAGATGCGTCCTGGCCGGGCCATCGATCCGGTAGAGCGCGATCGACAATCCCGCCGCGGGCTTGCCGGTTGCCGTATCCAGGACATGGGTCGTCAGACGCCCGCCATCGATTTTCGACGTTTCTGCCATTGTCCGCCTCCCATTCCAATACGAACAAACCGGCCGGTACAGCCAAACATTGCTGATGAATTGTGCGCCAATTAAAGGCGATGCATAAGTCCCGGTCGAGCGGAGTGCGACAAAAACACTTTCAAAAATTTTCGGGGGAATGCGAGAAGCACCCTTTCGATATCCTGATCATACTTCGGGCGATGCCCCGTGGGAGGGACGATGCGTTACACCAGAGACATGCGCGGCTACGGAGCCAATCCGCCGGATCCCAAATGGCCCGGTGGCGCGCATGTGGCCGTGCAA
The DNA here is from genome assembly GCF_006443035.1 of Mesorhizobium sp. B1-1-6. NCBI lineage: Bacteria > Pseudomonadati > Pseudomonadota > Alphaproteobacteria > Hyphomicrobiales > Phyllobacteriaceae > Mesorhizobium > Mesorhizobium sp. B1-1-6. The sequence goes on from NZ_VFWR01000003.1 coordinate 518,989, forward strand.
TTTGTCGTCAATTACGAAGAAGGCGGCGAGAACTGCGTCCTGCATGGCGACAAGGCTTCGGAAGCCTTCCTGTCGGAAATCGTCGGCGCGGCTCCCTGGGCGGGCCAACGCCATTGGAACATGGAATCGATCTACGAGTATGGGGCGCGGGCAGGCTTCTGGCGGCTGCTTCGCCTGTTCACCGAGGCCGAGGTGCCAGTGACCTGTTACGGCGTCGCCACGGCACTCGCCCGCTCGCCCGATCAGGTGACGGCGATGCAGGATGCCGGCTGGGAGATCGCCTCGCACGGACTGAAATGGATCGACTACCGCGACCACAGCGCCGAGGACGAGCGCCGCGACCTCAAGGAGGCGATCCGGCTGCACTACGAAGTGACAGGCGCGCGCCCGACGGGCTGGTACACCGGCCGGACGTCGGTCAACACCGTGCGGCTGGTGGCGGAGGAAGGCGGCTTCGACTACGTCTCCGACACTTATGACGACGAGCTGCCCTACTGGTTCGCGGATGACGGGACCGACAGGCCACAGCTCATCATCCCCTACACGCTCGATGCCAACGACATGCGCTTCGCCACGCCGCAGGGCTTCAACTCGGGCGACCAGTTCTTCGCCTATCTGAAGGACAGTTTCGACACGCTCTATGCCGAAGGCAAGGCTGGGCGGCCGCGCATGATGAATATCGGCCTGCACTGTCGCCTCGTCGGGCGGCCGGGGCGGGTGGCGGCGCTGAAGCGCTTCGTCGACTATGTGAAGTCGCACGACAAGGTCTGGCTGGCGCGGCGTATCGACATCGCCAGGCATTGGCGCGAGACCCATCCATACAAGCAGCCGGTGCTGCGCCCTTCGAGGATGGAATTCGAGGCCTTCGTGCATGCTTTCGGCGGCGTTTTCGAACATTCGCCGTGGATAGCCGAGCGCGCTTACGAGCTGGAACTTGGCCCGGCGCACGACAGCGCCGGCGGCCTGCACAATGCGCTCTGCCGCGTTTTCCGCGCCGCAAGCGAAACGGAGCGGCTGGGCGTGCTCAACGCCCATCCAGACCTTGCCGGCAAGCTGGCAAGGGCCAGGCGGCTGACGGCGGAATCAGCCAGGGAACAGGCTTCGGCCGGCCTCGATGAGCTGACCGACAAAGAGCGCGAGCTGTTTTCCAAGCTTAACGCCGCCTACGTCACCACCTTCGGTTTCCCGTTCATCGTCGCGGTGAAGGGCAAGACCAGGCAAGAAATCCTGGCGGAGTTCGAAAGGCGCATCGGCAACAGCCGCGGCGTCGAATTCGAGACCGCCTGCAAACAGGTCGAGCGCATCGCGCTCTTCCGCCTCAAGGACATGCTTCCGCAATAGGTTTGAACCCATGGATACGATCAGGATGCCCGAGCGAACCTATTATGCTCCACATGGCGGCCATTCCGGCCAGAGTGAGCTTCTGACCGGCCGCGCCGTCTTCACCGAGGCCTATGCCGTCATCCCCAAGGGCGTGATGCAGGACATCGTCACCAGCGCCCTGCCATTCTGGGACAAGACCCGCGTCTGGATATTGTCGAGGCCGCTGTCGGGCTTTGCCGAGACGTTTTCGCAGTACATCGTCGAGATCGCGCCCGGCGGTGGCAGCGACCGGCCGGAACCCGATGCCGGCGCCGAGGGCGCCTTGTTCGTGGTCGAAGGCGAACTGACCGTCCTGCTTGCCGGCGAAAGACATGTCTTGCGGCCGGGCGGCTTCGCCTTCCTGCCGCCGTCGAGCGGCTGGACTGTTCGCAACGAAAGCAATGCGGCTGTCCGCTTTCATTGGATACGCAAGGCTTATGAGTCCGTCAGCGGCCTCGAGGTCCCGCAAGCCTTCTTCACCAACGAGCAGGACATCGCGCCGACGCCGATGCCCGGTACCGACGGCCGTTGGGCGACAACGCGCTTCGTCGATCCGGCCGACATGCGCCATGACATGCACATGACCATCGTCACCCTCGAACCGGGCGCGGTCATTCCCTTTGCCGAGACCCATGTCATGGAGCACGGGCTCTATGTGCTGGAAGGCAAGGCCGTCTACCGGCTCAACCAGGACTGGGTCGAGGTGGAGGCCGGCGACTATATGTGGCTGCGCGCCTTCTGTCCGCAGGCCTGTTATGCCGGTGGACCGGGAAAATTCCGCTATCTGCTCTACAAGGACGTCAACCGGCACGCCAAACTCGGCGGTGCCGGCATCGCGGGGCGTGCGCCGTGACCCGCATCGTCGCGCGGCCGCTGACCCGCGAGGGCTTTGCCCCGTTCGGGGATGTCATCGACATGGGCGGCGACAACCACTACCCGATCAATGGCGGCAAGGCCGAGCGCTACCATGATCTGGCGACCGCAGAAGCGGTAGGGCCCAATGCGCGCGTGCTGATCTCGATGGTGCGCGGCACGCCTTACGAATTGCCGCTGACGCTGAGCATGGTCGAGCGCCACCCGCTCGGCAGCCAGGCCTTTATCCCGCTGTCGCCACGACCGTTCCTGGTCGTCGTCTGCCATGACGGCAAGGAGGGTCCGGGCGAGCCGCATGCCTTCATCACCAAGCCAGGGCAAGGCATCAATTATTCACGCAATCTATGGCACGGCGTACTGACGCCATTGGGTGAGCCCCAAGATTTCCTGATCGTCGACCGTGGCGGCGACGGCTCCAATCTCGAAGAATTCCATTTTTCGCACGCCTACGAGATTCATCTCCCCGACGAGATCCTTTGATGACCGACATTTCGCTGATCGACCGCCTGCTCGACGTCATCGAGCACGACATCGTGCCGAAGACGCAGGAAGGCGTCGCCCATGGCAACAAGCTGTTCGGCGCGGCGGTCCTGAGGAAAGGCGACCGCTCGCTGGTGCTGGCCGAAACCAACAACGAGATCGAAAACCCGCTCTGGCATGGCGAAGTGCACTGCCTGAAACGCTTCTACGAAATGCCCAAAGCCGAACGCGTCGACACCAAGGATGCCATCTTCCTGGCTACGCACGAGCCCTGTTCGCTCTGCCTGTCGGCGATCACCTGGACCGGTTTCAACAATTTCTATTATCTCTTCAGCCACGAGGATTCGCGCGACAGTTTTGCCATCCCGCACGATCTGAAAATCCTGAAAGAGGTCTTCACCCTCGATCCCGGCGGCTACAATGCCGAGAACGCCTATTGGAAAAGCTTTTCGATCCGCAGGCTGGTGCGGGCACTGCCCGAGGCGGAACGCGGGCGGCTGGAGGCGCGCATCGGCAAGATTGCAGCTTTTTATGACGCACTCTCTGGCGCCTACCAGGCGAACAAGGCCGAGAACGACATTCCGCTGAATTGAGGGCAGCAAGCAGCGGCACAGGTCGCATAATTCTCTACTCCAGTCGCGAATGGCGATTGAAACTTGCCGCGCCGCGAGGCGTTATGCGCGCCATGAAAACCGTCACCGAGTTTCCCCGCAAGGTCGTCGAATTCCCTGACATGGCCATCGTCATGCCGGATGGTTGCCGGCTGTCGGCGCGGGTGTGGATGCCGGAAGATGCCGGCGACGATCCGGTGCCTGTCATCCTCGAGCACCTGCCTTACCGCAAGCGCGACGGCACCATCTTTCGCGACCAGCTGACGCATCCCTATTTCGCCGGCCACGGCTATGCCTCGATCCGTGTCGACATGCGCGGCAATGGCGATTCCGAAGGGCTGATGGACGACGAATATTCCGAGCAGGAGTTGCAGGACGCCTGCGACGTCATCGCCTGGGCGGCGGCTCAACCCTGGTGCAACGGCAATGTCGGCATGATGGGTATTTCCTGGGGCGGCTTCAACTGCCTGCAGGTGGCAGCCATGCAGCCGCCGGCGCTCAAGGCGGTCATCAGCCTGTGCTCGACCGTTGATCGCTATGCCGACGACATCCACTACAAGGGCGGCTGCCTGCTGCTGGAAAATTTCGGCTGGGCCTCGACAATGCTGTCCTATTCGTCACGGCCGCCGGACCCGCTGCTGGCGGGCGACAACAGATGGCGCGACCTGTGGCTCAGCCGACTGGAGAACCAGTCGTTCCTTTTGCCGCTCTGGCTTGGCCACCAGCACCGCGACGCCTACTGGAAACGCGGCTCGATCTGCGAGGATTTCTCCGCCGTCAAGGCCGCGGTGCTGTCGATCGGCGGCTGGCATGACGGCTACCGCAACACCATCTCGCATCTCGTCGCCAACATCGAGGCGCCGGTCAAAGGCATCGTCGGCCCCTGGATCCACAAATACCCGCATTATGCCGGGCCCCAGCCGGCAATCGGCTTCCTGCAGGAAGCGCTACGCTGGTGGGACCGCTGGCTAAAGGGCGTCGAGACCGGCGTCGAGGCCGACCCGGCCTACCGCGCCTATGTGATGGACAGCGTGCGGCCGGCGCGCTGGCATCCGGAACGGCCGGGCCGCTGGGTGGCGGAGCGGCAGTGGCCTTCGCCCGACATCAAGACGCAAACGATCGAATTGATCCCGGCGGGCGGTAAATCCGTCACCATCGCTTCGCCGCAAAGCTGTGGGCTGGCCGGCGGTGAGTATTTCCCGTTCACCTTCGGCCCGGAATTGCCGGGCGACCAGCGTCCCGACGACGCGCTGTCGGTGTGTTTCGACCAGCCGGAACTCGCCGAGGCGATCGACGTCGTCGGCGCACCGGAAGTCGACGTCCGGTTATCCTGCGACCGCCCGCAGGCCAACATCGCGGTGCGGCTTTGCGACGTGCATCCCGATGGCGCCTCCGAACTGATCTCCTATGGCGTGCTCAACCTGACGCATCGCCTCTCGCACGAATTCCCGCAAGCGCTTGTCCCCGGCGAGAGCGTTTCGGCACGCGTCGTGCTCGACCAGTGCGCCTATCGCGTGCCGGCCGGCCACCATTTGCGCATAGCCGTCTCGAACGCCTATTGGCCCATGATCTGGCCCTCGCCGGAGCCGGTCCGCCTGAGCCTGTCGGCGGCGACGCTGAAGCTGCCGCTGCGCCCGCTGGCGACGGGCGACGAGGTCACGTTCGCCGCGCCGGAGGCTGCTTCCCCCTGGGCAACCGAGACGATCCGCCCGGCCAATTCGGAACGCCGCGTCGACCGCGACGAGAAGACCGGCATCGTCACGCTTTCCATAGAAGACGATTTCGGCGAGGTGCGCGATCTTGCACATGGCCTGGCGAACGGCAGCATCGCCCGCGAGACCTGGACGATCCATCCGGACGATCCGTTGTCGGCTGGGGGACGGACGCATTGGACGCAAACCCTGTCGCGAAGCGGATGGTCGGTGCGCACCGAAACATCGGCCGAAATACGCTCGGACGCCAAAAACTTCATCGTAAGCGCCCGAATTGAAGCATACGAAGGCGAAAAACTCGTCTTCGAACGCGATTTTGAACAGGCGGTTCCGCGCTCGCTTGTTTGAGCGGCAAGGCATTGGTCCAATTGCGACGTGCCATTTACGCCACGGCATGTCGCATTCGGTCTTGCTTACCGCTTTCCCTTGCGGTCATTATTCCCCTCACAAGAAACAAGAAAACGACCACTAAGGTCGAACCAACAGAGTGAGGAACTCAAAATGTCAAACGAACTGGAATTCCTTAGCCGACGCGTCGCCTCAGGCAAGCTCAGCCGTCGGGATTTTCTCGGCCGGGCGGCAGCGCTCGGCGTCACCGCGACCTTCGCCAACTCACTGCTTTCGAGCGCGGCGCGCGCAGCCGGCCCGGTCAAGGGCGGCACGCTCAAGGCAGGCCTGGTTGGCGGCGAGTCCACCAACAGCCTGGATCCAGCCCTGTTCATGACGCAGGTGCCGTTCGCCTTCGGCAAGATGTGGGGCGAACTGATCGTCGAGCTTTCCCCAGAGGGCAAGCTCGAGAACCGCATCGCCGAGGAGATCGGCTCGTCCGACGATGCCAAGGTCTGGACACTGAAGATCCGCGACGGCGTCGAATTCCACAATGGCAAGACGGTGACCGCCGAAGACGTCGCCGCCACGCTCGAGCGTCATTCGGACGAGAAGTCGAAGTCCGGCGCGCTCGGCTACATGAAAGGCATCGAAAGCATCAAGGCCAGCGGCAAGGAAGTGGTGCTGACGCTGAAGGAGGCCAATGCCGATCTGCCCTACCTGCTCAGCGACTACCACCTGATCGTCCAGCCCAATGGCGGCAAGGACAAGGCCGATGCCGGCATCTCGGCGGGCCCTTACAAGGTCACCACCAACGAGCCCGGCGTGCGCCATGGCGGCGAGCGCTTCGCCAATTACTGGCAGGGCGACAAGATGGGCCATGCCGACCAGATCGAGATCATCGTCATCAACGACGCTACGGCCCGTACGGCCGCCCTGCAGGGCGGCCAGGTCAACATGGTCAACCGCGTCGAGCCGAAGATCGTCGACCTGATCAAACGCGTGCCGGGCGTCACCATCCGCAACCATGCGGGACCGGGCCACTACGTCTTCATCATGCACTGCAATACGGCGCCGTTCGACAACAACGACCTCAGGATGGCGCTGAAGCTGGCGATCGACCGCGAAGAAATGCTGAAGAAGGTGCTGCGCGGTTACGGTTCGCTCGGCAATGATTTCCCGATCAATGCCGCCTACCCGCTGTTCACCGAGATCGAGCAGCGCACATACGATCCGGACAAGGCCAAGTTCCACTACAAGAAGTCGGGGCATGACGGCGCGGTGCTGCTCAGGACCTCCGACGTCGCCTTTCCCGGCGCCGTCGACGCGTCCCAGCTTTTCCAGCAGAGCGCGGCCAAGGCCGGCATCCAGATCGAGCTCAAGCGCGAGCCGGGCGACGGCTACTGGAACGAGGTCTGGAACAAGCAGCCCTTCTGCGCCTCCTATTGGGGCGGACGCTCGACCCAGGACCAGATGTACTCGACCGCCTACCTGTCGACCGCCGACTGGAACGACACGCGTTTCAAGCGCCCGGATTTCGACAAGATGGTGCTGGCGGCGCGCGCCGAGCTGGACGAGGCCAAGCGCAAGGCGATGTATCACGACATGGCCGTCATGGTGCGCGACGAAGGCGGCCTGATCCTGCCGATGTTCAACCAGTTCATCGACGCCACCGGCGCCAAGGTGGGCGGCTGGGTGGACGATCCGCACCAGGAGTTGATGAATGGCTATGCCCTGGCAAAGTGCTGGCTCGAAGCCTGAGCCGGCCTTGCCCAGATGTCCTCACCCATCGTGAAACTGGTGGCCCAGCGCGTCGCGCTGGGCATCCTCCTTTTGTTGGCCGTCTCGGTCCTGATCTTCGCCGGCACACAGATCCTGCCCGGCGACGTCGCGCAAGCCATCCTAGGGCAGTCGGCGACACCGGAATCGCTCGCCAATCTGCGTGAGCAGCTTGGGCTCAACGATCCGGCCTATATCAGGTATTTCCGCTGGCTCGGCGGCGTTTTGACCGGCGATCTCGGGACCGCCATGTCGAGCGGACAGGACATCGCGACATCGATCAAGGGCCGGCTGTGGAACACGCTGTTCCTCGCCTTCTGGGCGGCGATCGTGGCCATTCCACTGGCCATAACGCTTGGCCTGATCGCGGTGCGCTACCGCAATGGTTGGGTCGACAAGCTGATCTCGGGACTGGCGCTCGCCTCGACCTCCTTCCCGGAATTCTTCATCGGCTACTTGCTGGTCTTCTACTTCGCGGTTCAGCATCAGTGGTTCCCCGCCATCTCGACCGTCTATGACGGCATGCCTTTCGGTGAACGCATGCAGGCGATCGCGCTGCCGGCGGCGGCGCTGACGCTGGTGGTGCTTGCCCATATGATGCGCATGACGCGCGCTGCGATCCTAAACGTCATGCAATCGGCCTATGTGGAGACTGCCGAGCTCAAGGGGCTCTCGGCTTTCGCGGTCATCCGCAAACATGCCTTCCCGAACGCCATCGCGCCGATCATCAACGTCGTCATGCTCAACCTCGCCTATCTGATCGTCGGCGTGGTCGTGGTCGAAGTGATCTTCGTCTATCCCGGCATGGGGCAGTATCTGGTCGATCACGTCACCAAGCGCGACGTGCCGGTGGTGCAGGCGGTTGGACTGATCTTCGCCGCCGTCTATATCGGCCTAAACATCATCGCTGATATAGCGGCAATCGTCGCCAATCCGCGCCTGAGGCATCCCAAATGAAGAGGGCGGGCATGCTCGACATCAAACGCATCCCCGTGCCCGCGCTGGTCGGCCTGGTGCTGACGGCCCTGTTCGTGCTGGCGGCCATCTTCGCGCCGTGGCTTGCGCCGCACGGCAATGGCGAGATCGTCGGCGACGTCTGGGAGCCGATGTCGGCGGCGCATTGGCTGGGCACCGACAACCTTGGCCGCGATCTGCTGTCGCGCATGATCTATGGTGCGCGCATCACCCTGTTCATCGCAGTGCTCGCCACGGCGTTGTCCTTCTCGCTTGGCGCCATTCTCGGCTTTTCGGCGGCGGTGTTCGGCGGCTGGTTCGACACGCTGCTGTCGCGCCTCGTCGATCTCCTGATGTCGATCCCGACGCTGATCATGGGGCTTGTCGTGCTCTCGGTGCTGCCGACAAACCTGGTGACGCTGATCCTGGTGATGGGCATTCTCGACTCGACCCGCGTCTACCGCCTGTCGCGTGCGGTGGCCGTCGACATCAACGTCATGGATTATGTCGAAGCCGCCAAGCTGCGCGGCGAAGGCAGCGCCTGGATCATCTTCCGCGAGATCCTGCCCAATGCGCTGTCGCCGCTGGTCTCGGAACTCGGCCTGCGCTTCATCTATGCCGTGCTGTTCCTGTCGACGCTCTCCTTTCTTGGCCTCGGCGTACAGCCGCCGGATGCCGACTGGGGCGGCATGGTCAAGGAAAACAAGGACGGCATCGTCTTCGGCATTGCCGCGGCGCTCATACCGGCGGCCGCGATCGCGGCGCTTGCGATCTCGGTCAATCTCGTCGCCGACTGGGTACTCAACCGCACGACAAGCCTGAAAGGAGGACGCGGATGATGGCCGACAGCAAAGCCAAATCCAGCCCGCTCCTCGATATCCGCAACCTGCGCATCGAGGCCATGGTCTACCCACCGGGCGAAGCGCCAAAGACCATCACGCTCGTCCATGACGTCTCGCTGACCCTGGAAAAGGGCAAGGTGCTCGGCCTGATCGGCGAATCCGGTGCCGGCAAGTCGACCATCGGCCTGTCTTCGATGGGTTATGGGCGCGGCGGCGTGCGCATCACCGGCGGCGAGGTACTCCTCAACGGCCGCGACATCCTCAAGGGCGGCAAGGAAGGTTTCCGCAGACTGCGCGGCCGCGAGGTCTGCTATGTCGCGCAGTCGGCGGCAGCGGCTTTCAACCCGGCGCACAGGCTGATGGACCAGGTCGTCGAAGCCACCCTCCTGCACGGCAGGGCGACGCGCGCGGAGGCCGAGAAACGCGCCGTCGCGCTGTTCAAGAAGCTGAGCCTGCCCAATCCCGAAACCATCGGCGAGCGTTTCCCGCACCAGGTCTCCGGAGGCCAGCTGCAGCGTGTGATGACGGCGATGGCGCTGTGCTCGGAACCGGACCTGATCGTCTTCGACGAGCCGACGACGGCGCTCGACGTGACGACGCAGATCGACGTGCTGTCGGCGATCAAGGACGCCATCCGCGACACGCATGTGGCCGCGCTCTATATCACCCACGACCTCGCCGTCGTCGCCCAGGTGTCGGACGAGATCATGGTGCTGCGCCACGGCCGGCTGGTCGAATGGGGCGGCACCCGCCAGATCATCAAGGAGCCGCGCCAGGAGTACACCAACGCTCTGGTGTCAGTGCACGAGATCGAACACGCCGAGCAGAAACCCGGCGTCTCGCCATTCCTGTCCGTGAAGAACGTCACCGCCGCTTATGGCGGCGGTCATGTCAAGGTGCTGAAGAACGTCTCCGTCGATATCTATCCCGGCCAGACGCTGGCGGTGGTCGGCGAGTCCGGCTCCGGCAAATCGACGCTGGCGCGCGCCATCACAGGGCTCCTGCCGCCCGAACAGGGCACGGTGACCTTCGACGGGCGCCCGCTTGCCAACCGACTTGCCGATCGGCCGAAGGAGGATCTGCGGCAGCTGCAGATGATCTACCAGATGGCCGACGTGGCCATGAACCCGCGCCAGACCGTCGGCACCATCATCGGCCGGCCGCTGGAGTTCTATTTCGGCATGCGGGGACGTGAGCGCGACCGGCGCGTCGCCGAATTGCTCGACGAGATCGAGATGGGCAAAGGCTTCCTCGACCGCTATCCGGCGGAGCTGTCGGGCGGCCAGAAGCAGCGCGTCTGCATCGCCCGCTCGCTCGCCGCCAAACCGAAGCTGATCATCTGCGACGAGGTGACCTCGGCGCTCGACCCGCTGGTGGCCAACGGCATTCTCAAGCTTTTGTTGAACCTGCAGCAGCACGAGAAGGTCGCATATCTCTTCATTACCCACGACCTTGCGACGGTAAGGTCGATCGCCGATTCGATCGCGGTGATGTATCGCGGCGAGGTGGTCCGTTACGGTTCCAAAAGCAAGGTGCTCACACCGCCTTTCGATGCCTATACCGACCTCCTGCTGTCCTCGGTTCCGGAAATGGAGATCGGCTGGCTGGAAAAGGCGATCAAGGGGCGACGCATGGCGAGCGCCGGGAACTAGCCAGCGGTTCGCCAGTCAAGGAGATGACGAACGTCATCCGGATGCAACACTGGAGGGCCAGACGTCCTTCGGACGGCATCGCCTGTGTGCGGTTGTTTCAAAAAGGGGTAGGACATGAAGACTGAACTCGACCATCTCGCTGAACTCGCCGGCCAAGGCCGGATGTCGCGGCGTGACTTTCTCGGGCGCACCGCGGCGCTGGGCATGTCGGCGGCGCTGGCAACGACGCTGGCCGGGAAAGCCTTCGCGCAGACGCCGGTCAAGGGCGGCATTCTCAAGGCCGGCCTGCAGGGCGGCGAATCGACCAACAGCCTCGATCCGGCGCTGAACCTCAGCCAGGTCACCTTCAGCTTCGGCAAGCAGTGGGGCGAATATCTGGTTCGCCTCACCCCCGACAACAGGTTGGTCAACCTGATCGCCGAGGACATCGGCGCTTCCCCGGATGCCAAGACCTGGACGATCAAGATCCGCGACGGCATCGAGTTCCACAATGGCAAGACGGTCGGCGCGGAGGATGTCGCGGCCACCATCGAGCGCCACGCCGACGAGAAGTCGAAGTCGGGCGCACTCGGCATTCTCAAGAACATCAAGGGCATCAAGGCCAACGGCAAGGAGGTCGTCGTCACGCTTGCCGACGCCGATGCCGACTTCCCCTATCTGATGGCCGACTATCATCTCGTCATCCAGCCCAATGGCGGCAAGGACGATCCGAACGCGGGCATCAGCGCCGGCCCCTATAAGGTGACCGTCAACCAGCCCGGCGTGCGCCATGGCGGCGAGCGCTTCGCCAATTACTGGCAGGGCGACAAGGCGGGCCATGCCGACCAGGTCGAGATCGTCGTCATCAACGATGCGACGGCGCGGCTGGCGGCCCTGCAAGGCGGCCAGGTGCACATGATCAATCGCGTCGAGCCGAAGGTGGTCGATCTCGTCAAGCGCATCCCCGGCGTCAGCATCGAGAACGTTTCGGGCAAGGGCTATTACCCGTTCAACATGTTCTGCGACACCGCGCCCTTCGACAACGGCGATCTCAGGATGGCGCTCAAGCTCGCCATGGACCGCGACGAGATGCTGGAAAAGATCCTGCGCGGCTACGGTTCGGTCGGCAATGACTTCCCGATCAACGAGGCCTATCCGCTGTTTTCGGCCATCGAACAGCGCAAGTTCGACCCGGAAAAGGCTGCAGCGCTCTACAAGAAGTCGGGCCACAGCGGCTCGATCCTGCTGCGCACCTCCGACGTCGCCTTCCCCGGGGCCGTCGATGCGGCACAGCTCTATCAGCAGAGCGCCGCCAAGGCAGGCATCAAGATCGAGATCAAGCGCGAGCCTGGCGACGGCTATTGGTCGGAGGTCTGGAACAAGCAGCCTTTCTCGCTGTCTTACTGGGGCGGGCGTGCCACGCAGGACCAGATGTATTCCACCGGCTATGTGTCGAACGCCGACTGGAACGACACGCGTTTCAAGCGGCCCGAGTTCGACAAGATGCTGTTTGCAGCGCGCGGCGAGCTCGACCAGGACAAGCGCAAGGCGATCTATCACGACATGGCCGTGCTGATGCGCGACGAAGGCGGATTGATCGTGCCTTTCTTCAACCAGTTCATCGACGCCGCCACCAACAAGATCGGCGGCTTCGCCAAGAGCCCGATCGGCGAGATGATGGACGGCTACGCGCTCGCCGAATGCTGGCTGAACGCCTGACATCAAGTTCCCGCCGAAAGCGCCGCGTGTCCGTGCGACACGTGGCGTGCTCGTTCCCCCGACAATCGCATGGAGCAGCTCGTGGCGCTCAAGACCAAACTGTTGCTGATCATCCTCGACGGCGTGCCTTACCGGAACTGGCGCCGGCTGATGGGCAACCTCGAAGGCTGGGTGCAGTCGGGCGAAGCGCGGGTATGGAGGATGCGCTCGGTGCTGCCGTCGACCTCGGCCTGCTGTTATGCTTCGATCCACACCGGGGTGCCGCCGCAGGCGCATGGCATTCTTTCCAACGAGAACCGCTTCCGCGTCAGCCAGCCCGACATCTTCTCGGAGGTCACCAGGGCCGGGGGAATAACCGGCGCGGTCACCCATTCCTACTGGTCGGAGTTCTTCCGTTCCTACCCGTTCGACCTCGTCGAGGACATGGAGTATGACGAGCCGGGCGGGCCGATCACGCATGGCCGCTTCCACACCATGACCGGCTACAACGCGCGCAACCAGATGACGCCGAGCGACGTCGACCTGTTCGCCACGCTGACCATGCTGAGCAGCCGCCACGGCATCGACTACGGCATCCTGCACACTTGCACGCTGGACTCGATGGGCCACCGTTTCGGCCATGACTGTCACGAGATGGACCATGCCTGCTACGCGATGGACGGCATGCTGGCCGCTTTCCTGCCGCGCTGGCGCGACGCCGGCTATGAAGTGATCGTCACCGCCGATCACGGCCAGACCGACCGCGGCCACCATGGCGGCCATGATGAGGAGATGCAGGATTTCGCGCTGTATTATTTCGGCGCCGGCAAGGGACCGGATGCCGACACACTGCTCGACCAGCTGCAGCTGGCGCCGACGGTTCTAAGCCGACTGGGGGTGTCGGTGCCGGCGACGATGAAGGCGAAGCCTTTCCTGAGCTAGCTTCCCCTTCACCCACTGGCAAGGCTCATCTTCTTCGGTTAGCCTCCGCAAATTCCTTGGCGGAGGATGAACCTTTTTGAGCCGATCAGCGACAGAGCAGGCAGGAGCCAGGCGGCTCGATCGGTCATGACCGGCGCGATGGAGACCGATCGCGCGCTTGTCGAGCGGGTCGCGAAGGGCGACCGGGCCGCCGTGCGGCTCCTGTTCATGCGCCACCACGCGCGGATATACCGCTTCGTGGCGCGCCAGACGGGATCGGAAATGATGGCTGACGACATCGCGAACGAGGTGTTCCTCGAACTGTGGCGCCAGGCGCCGGGTTTCGAGGGACGTTCCGAAGTCTCGACATGGCTGCTCGGCATCGCCCGCTTCAAGGCGCTGTCCCTGTTGCGCAAGAAAAAGGAAGACTGGATCGACGACGAGGCCGCAGCCGCGGTGCCCGACGGCGCCGATACGCCCGAGATCGTTGCCATGAAGGAGGACAAGAGCACTGCCTTGCGCCGCTTCATCGATGCCTTGCCGCGCGAGCATCGCGTGGTCATCGATCTCGCCTATTATCAGGGGCAATCGGTGACCGAGATCGGCGAGGTGCTCGACATCCCGGTCGCGACCGTCAAGACCCGCATGTTTTATGCCCGCAAGAAACTCGGCGAAGCCCTCAAGGCCGCCGGTTACGACAGGGGGTGGCCATGAGCGCCGCTGAAAAGATGTCGCGCCGCGACGAAATGGAAACGTTGCTGCCGTTCTACCTGAACGGTTCGCTGGAAGGCTCGGAACTGGAGGCCGTCGAGGAATGGCTGGCCAGCGATCCGACGGCGATGGCCGCCCTTGGCGAGGCGGAGGCTGAATTCTCCAGCACCGCGGCCGCCAATGAGGCGATCCGTCCGCCGGCCGATGCGCTGAGCCGCTTTTCCAGGGCGCTCGATGCCGAGGCTGGCCCGGCGCGCGCCGCCGCCGGTTCGTCCTGGCTGGCGCAGGCCTGGAGCCGCTTCATGGCGCTGCCGGTCGGCGTCGCCTGGGCGGCGGCCGCGGCTCTGCTGGCGCTGGTCATGGTGCAGTCGTTCGTGCAGCCCGGCGGCAAGGGCGGCAATTTCGAGATCGCGGGCGCGCAGGACGAGATGGCGAAGATGCCGTTCGCCCTGGTCAAGTTCAGGCCCGACGCGAAAATGTCCGACATCGCCGCCTTTCTCGGCAGCAGCGGACTGAAGATCCTGGACGGACCGACCGCCGAGGGCGTGTTCCGGCTCGGCATTCCGGCCGCCAACGCGGCCGACTACACCAGGCAACTCGGCCTTGTTGCCGCCCAGCCTTTCACCGACACCGTGATCGAGGGAAGGAAACCGGCCGATGGCGGCTGAGGCGGTCATTCGATTTGCGGCAATCCTTGCGGCGGCGATGACGATCGCCATCGGGCCTGCGTCGGCGCAGGGCAACGACGCCAATGCCGACCGAAAGATCGACTGCCGCGACGGCACCGATGCGGCAGGCGCCGACTGTGGCAAGGACGGCGGCGACAGCGGCAGCGCGGCCGGTGCCGTGTTTCTTCCCGCCCTGATCGTCGACCTGTTCCCCAATCCGGCCGCTCCCGCGGCACCGGTGCCGACGCCACGGCCGGACCCGGCGGCGCCGCCCGCCGGCACGCAGGCCGGACCGCCTTCGGGCGGGCCGATCGTCTCGCCAAGCGATCTCATCGCCGTTCAGCCGCCACGCGCCGTGGCCGGCGATTTCGTGCCCGACGAGGTGCTGGTGACCGTCGATGGCGATGCGGGCGCCGTGCAGCAGATCGCCGCTTCCTTCGGCCTCGATGTGCGCTCGCAGCGGCAATCATTTTTGCTCGGCACCACGCTTGTGCGCTTCGGCATTCCCGACCGCCGCCCCGTCGGCGTGGTGCTGGCGCAGCTTGCCGCCGACAGCCGCACGCAGCGGCGTGAGCCCAACCATATCTATTCGCTTCAGCAGGCGGCGGGCATCGTCAACTATGCGTTCGAGCGCATCGCGCTGGAACCCAGCCAGGCGAGCGGCGAGAACGTCCGCGTCGCGGTAATCGATACCGGCATCGACGACACCAATCCGACGCTGGCCGGGGTCATCGCCGGCCAGTTCGACGCCATGCCCGACGTGCCGGTCGAAAAGCGCGACCACGGCACTTCGGTCGATGGGCTGATCGCCGGCGTCGGCGCGCTCAAGGGCATGGCGCCCGGCGCCAGGATCTATCACGCACGTGCCTTCGAAGGCGGCAAGTCGACAATGGACGTCATCCTTGCTGCGCTCGACTGGGCGGCCGAGCAGGACGTGCGCATCATCAATATGAGTTTCGTCGGTCCGAAGAACGACCTGCTCGGCATCGCCTGCCGCAATGCACGCGCGCTCGGCATGGTTCTTGTCGCCGCCGCCGGCAACAACGGGCCCAAGGCGCCCTATGGCTACCCGGCCGCCTTCGACGGCGTCATCGCGGTGACCGCCACCGACGCCAGGGATGGGCTAATGCCGCAGGCCAATCGCGGCGCCTATGTCTTCATCTCGGCGCCGGGCGTCGAGATGGTGGCGCCGAGCGGAGCCGGCTCGGATGTCGTCACCGGCACATCGTTCGCCGCCGCGATCGTCTCGGGCGCCATTGCCAATCTCATCCACGCCGCGCCGGACCGCTCGGCCGACGCCATCGAAAAGGCGCTGGCCGCAACGGCCCGGGATCTCGGTTCGAAAGGGCGGGACGATGACTTCGGCTACGGGCTGCTGGACATCAAGGCCGCCGAGACGGCGAAGGAATGATCCTTGGCAACATGCTCCTAAATTCAGTCGGCTATTTGCGATGGCCGAGACGGGACGAATGCTGGACTAAACATCTAGAGGGCCGGACCCAACCGAACGGCGCTTCCATCATAGAAGCGTGACAGCCGAAAGCGGCTGAGATCATGCCCACTCGCGTTACCCTGAATCAGGTCGGAAACGACGCGACCGATTCCAGGTCCGATACCGAAGCCGTGACCACTCATTCCCGTGGCCACGAAAAGACCGACGACTGCCCGGGCGTGATCCACGACGGGGACGACATCGGGCATGGCGTCAATCATGCCTCCCCAGCCTGCCTTCAAGCGAACTGTTTCGAACTGTGGAAAAAGGCGTCTGAAATTGCGCTCTACAGAACGGAGGCCGGAGCGTTCAGCGGCCGGGTTGAGCACCCGCATTCTTTCGAAAGGACTCTGGGAATCCGGGGTCCAATCGCGCGGGGTCGACCAGCTATCAGGGTAACCCGATGGAGCGCACGGAAAGTAGCGGGTTCCGAGCGGATTGGCCATGAGGGCGGGAAGATACTTGGTGGCGTGCCGGAATGCGTCAGGTCCCAGGTAAAGCAAATTACTGCCTCCCGGGGCGAGCGTGTATCCGCCATCCTGTCGGCGCCTGAAAGCGATGTGTTCGTCCGCTGCCGCACCTGCATAGATTTCAGGCATAGGCTCCGTTGCGGCTACGGTTACCCTGACGCTGAGTTGGGGGATGGAGACGCCGTGTCTTCTCAGGAACAGCGACGACCAGGCGCCGCCCGCGACCAGTACGCTGGAGGTTTCAATGTATCCCGCCTCGGTCCACACTCCTCTGATCCTGCCAGCTGAGATTTCGAGGGTTCGCGCTGCGCAATTCTCTATGATCTTGGCGCCTTTTCGGACGGCAAGACGAGCAAGCGCAGGCACCGCCAACCAAGGCTCCGCACGCATGTCGGAGGGCGTCGTCATCGCGCCCTTGAACTTGCGCGACATGCCCTTGATGAGTTTCGCGGTTTCGTCTGCGTCCAGGAGGCGAGTGTCGAGCCCATGGATCGCGGCGATCTTCATGAATTCTTCGAAACCGGCCATGTCCTTGTCGGAGTTCGCCAGATAGGTCACACCTGTCTGGTCCAGCCCGATGTCTTCGCCGCATTCCTCAGCCAGTTGCCGCCATAGGCGAAAAGCCTCGATGACAATTGGCAGTTCATCTGCGTCGCGCCCCTGCTTTCGAATCCAGCCCCAATTTCGGGACGATTGTTCGGCCGCAACGCGGCCTTTTTCCAGCAGCGTGACCGGAATGTTCCGCTCCGCCAGGAAAAGAGCCGTCGTTACGCCGATAATGCCGCCACCAATGATGACCACCTCCGAACGCTTCGGCGGTGGGCCAGGATGTTGGATTGGATCCATTTCGGAGAACGGGAATATGGGCAAGTGGGCATCCAGGAGGGCTGGTTGATGGCTTCGGCTTACTGGTTGCCACCCTCTAAAAGCCAAAGCAAGCGCGGTGCAGGCAGACCACTATCCATGACACTGCAATCGATCTTCCGGCAACGCCCGCAAGCGGTCGAACTCGGCCCCTCGGAGCGATTGGCTCTAACCCTAGGCAGGCGCTCCGGCAACCGACCCCCTGATCACCAGGTCGACCGGCCAGACCTCGCCGCGCGGGCCCTCTTCCAGGCCCGATATCCGTGCGGCCAGACGCTCGGCGATGCGGGCGCCGGCGAGCCGGATCGAGGAGCGCGTCGTCGACAGCGGTACGGAGAAATTCTCCGGCTTCAGCCATGGGAAGACGTCGTCATGTGCAATTAATGAGATGTCGCCGGGGATGCTCAGGCCGAGGTCGCGCACGGCGCGCACGACGCCGAGCGCCATGATCAGGCTGGAGCAGGCGATCGCGGTCGGCGCGCCGTCCTGTTCGAGCAGGCGCCGGGCGGCGCGATAGCCGTTCTCCTCGGTCATGGCAACGGAGCAGACATGGCGGTCGCCCAAGGTCAGGCCGCTCGCGGCGAGCGCCCGGCGCACGCCTCGCTCGCGATGCACGGCGAAGGTTTCGCGGTCATCGCCATTAATCAGCGCCAGCCGCCGGTGGCCGAGCTGGACGAGCAGTCGCGCCGCCTCGTGAAAGGCGCCCTCATTGTCGATGTCGAGATAGGGATAGTCGAAATCGAAACCTTCGCTGCGGCCATGGATGATGAAGGGTATACCGAGCGTGTTGACCAGCGCCACACGCCGATCGGCCGGCGTCGGCGAGGAGATGTAGACGGCGTCGACCTGGCGGTTGGCGACGATGCGCCGGTAAGTCGTCTCCTGGTCGTCGGCGTCGGCGGGAGACAGCACCAGGTCGAGCTCGTGCGAGCGCGCATAGTCGCCAAGACCGGACAGGAATTCGACGAAGTGCGGGTCGATGTCGACGGCAGCACCCGTCGGCAAGACATAGCCGATCATGCCGGACTTGCCGGTCGCAAGCCGGCGTGCGCTCGGATTGGGGCGATAGCCATGGCGCTTGGCGGCGTCCATGACGCGCCGGCGCGTCTCTTCGTTGACCTCGGGATAGCCGTTCAGCGCCCGGCTTACCGTGGTCTGCGAAAGCGCCAGCATGTGCGCGAGTTGCTTCAGGTTCACGAGAGGCCTCCATGCCTCAAAGCGCTTTTAAATTGAATCGACCCAAGCCCTGCGGCAGGCCCGTCATATCATGGCGACCATAGGCAGGCTTGGTGCAGGTTTGAAACATAAATTGCTGCTGCACTGCCAAAAAAGCATGCTGCAGCGCGATTTTCCAGGCGCCAGACTCCGGAATTAAATCGATTAAGTTAGCACGCCTCTTGACTTCTGGACGATTCAATGGCGAGATCGAAATAGCCAAAGCGCTTTGGAAGACTCTTCGAAAGGTTGCGGTTCCTTTCCGACTGAGTCACAGTCCTGCGGCGTCGGCGGGCGGAATGGAGGTTCCGTCCGGTGTTTGTGACCCACTGGGAGGGAATACCGATGAAGAAAATGCTTTTGCTGGGCGCCGCGCTTGCCGTGCTCGCCCTCGGCGCGCCCGCGCAGGCCGAACTGAAATTCAAGCCGGGCGACGACAAGCGTTTCAACTGGGCAAACTACGAAGAGCTCAAGAAAGTCGACCTCAAGGGGGAGACCCTGTCGATCTTCGGGCCATGGCGCGGCGAGGACGAGACCCTGGTGCGCGGCGTACTCGATTATTTCTCGGAAGCCACCGGCGCCGAGATCAAATATTCCTCCTCGGAAAATTACGAGCAGCAGATCGTCATCGACACGCAGGCCGGCAGCCCGCCCAACATCGCCGTTCTGCCGCAACCCGGCCTGATCCAGGACCTTGCTTCCAAGGGTCTCTTGACGCCGCTCGGCGACGATACCGCCAAATGGGTCAAGGACAATTACGGCGCCGGCCAGTCATGGGTCGACCTCGGCACCTTCAAGGACAAGGACGGTAAGCCGGGCTTCTTCGCCTTCCCCTACAAGGCCGACGTGAAGTCGCTGGTCTGGTACTCGCCGGACAATTTCGAGGAAGCCGGCTACAAGGTGCCGAAGACGCAGGAAGAACTCGCCGATCTCGAGAAGAAGATTATCGCCGACGGCGGCACGCCGTGGTGCATCGGGCTCGGCTCGGGCGGCGCCACCGGCTGGCCGGCGACGGACTGGGTGGAAGACCTGATGCTGCGCACGCAGTCTCCGGAAACCTACGACAAATGGGTCAAGAACGAGATCCCCTTCAACGACCCGGCCGTGGTCAATGCAATCGACATCTTCGGCAAGATCGCGACCGACGACAAGATGGTCGATGGCGGCGCCAAGGCGGTCGCGGCGACCGATTTCCGCGACAGCCCCAAGGGCCTCTTCGCGGTGCCGCCGAAATGCTACCTGCACCATCAGGCGTCGTTCATCCCGACTTTCTTCCCGGAAGGCACGAAAATCGGCCAGGACGCGGACTTCTTCTACTTTCCGCCCTATGCGTCCAAGCCCGAACTCGGCACTCCCGTGCTCGGCGCCGGAACGCTGGCGATGATCACCAAGGACTCGAAGGCCGCCCGCGCGTTCATCGAATTCCTTAAGATGCCGCTGGCCCATGAGATCTGGATGGCCGAAGGCGGTTTCGTGACGCCGTTCAAGGCGGTCAACAAGGATGCCTATGCCAGCGATGCGCTGCGCAAGCAGGGCGAGATCCTGGCCAATGCCTCGACTTTCCGTTTCGACGGGTCGGACTTGATGCCGGGCAAGATCGGCGCCGGCGCCTTCTGGACCGGCATGATCGACCTGGTCGGCGGCAAGTCGGCGCAGGACGTCGCCACCGACATCCAGAAGAGCTGGGACGCGATCAAGTAAGAGCCGCACCCGCGGAGGCCTAGGCTTCCACCTCCCGAGCGGATCCGGGCCAGTTGGCCCGGATCCGACCGGCCCCATCGCAACATCCCAGCCCGGCCAACCGGGACGGGTCAGATCCAGTCGTGACAGCGTAGACATTCCGGCATGCGGCGGGCACGGAGCCACACGCTTCCCTGCCTGCCCGCGCTCAACAACGAGATCGGCGCGCGGCGCAATCGCAAGGATCGTTTCCATCCTGGCGGGTCGTGCAGGGAGAGGGACCCATGGCGGCTCAGATTTTCTCGGCCATATTCGTCATCATCATCGGCGTCGGCGGCTGCGTCGCCTATTTCTGGGGCGCCAACAAACTGCTCGATGTCACCTTTCCCTCGCGCGGCGTCTCGGGTGCCGCCGCCGTCGACAATCTGCGCCGGCAAGGGCTGATCCGGCCCTGGCTGTTCGTCGGTCCGGCGATGATCATCCTGACCATCTATCTCATCTATCCGGTGGTCGAGACGCTGCGGCTGTCCTTCCTCGATCGCGGCGGCGCCAATTTCGTCGGCCTGGCCAATTATCAATGGGCTTTCGGCGACCGCGAGTTTCGCAATTCGATCCTCAACAATGTGCTCTGGCTGGCCGTAGTGCCCGCCGCCTGTACCTTCCTTGGCCTGATCATCGCCGTGCTTACCGACAAGATCTGGTGGGGCACGATCGCCAAGAGCCTGATCTTCCTGCCGCTGGCGATCTCCTTCGTCGGCGCCAGCGTCATCTGGAAATTCATTTATGAGTATCGCGGCGAAGGCCAGACGCAGATCGGAATCCTGAACGCCATCATCCAGCATTTCGGCGGCCAGCCGCAGGTCTGGATATCGCTGCCGTTCTGGAACAATTTCTTCCTGATGGTGATCCTGATCTGGATCCAGACCGGCTTTGCCATGGTCATCCTGTCTTCGGCGCTGCGCGGCATTCCGGAAGAGACGCTGGAAGCCGCCGTCATCGACGGTGCCAATCCGTTCCAGATCTTCTGGAAAATCATGGTGCCGCAGATTTGGGGCACCATCGCCGTGGTCTGGACCACAATCACCATCCTGGTGCTCAAGGTATTCGACATTGTCCTGACCATGACCAACGGCCAATGGAACAGCCAGGTGCTGGCCAATCTGATGTTCGACTGGATGTTCCGTGGCGGCGGTGATTTCGGCCGCGGCGCGACAATCGCCATCATCATCATGATCGCGGTCATTCCGATCATGGTCTGGAACATACGCCAGGCCAACAAAGAGACGGGAGGACATTGAGATGACCGTCGCGACCGGAAACTCCTTCGCCAGCCGCTTCGGCGTTCACATCGCCGTGCTGGTCTTCGTTGCGATCTGGACCATGCCGACGCTCGGCATCCTGGTATCGTCGCTGCGCGACAAGGACCAGATCATCGCCTCGGGCTGGTGGAACTCGTTCGCAAGTTCGACCCAGACCGAAGCTGGACGCCTGCCGCCCGCCTCGGCGCAGGTCGAGAAGGACGGCAAGTTCGTCCTCCAGGGCAACATTTTCGGCGATGGCGCCAAGCGCGAGATCAGCGCCTTCGGCGTCAAGTCGGCGGCACCGACACAATATCCGGCCGGCACATCGGCCGATCTCGGCGATGGCGTTACCTTGCAGCTCAATGCCGACGGCAGCTTCGTCATGACCTCGCCCAAGGCGTTCGAGGGCGACCGCGGCCAGCGCGTCTACTATGCCTCCTCGGCGCCGCCGAAATTCACCACCGACAATTACAGGACCGTGCTGTTTTCGGAAGGCATCGGCCGCTCCTTCATGAACTCGCTGACCGTCACTATCCCGGCGACCGTCATCCCGATCCTCATCGCCGCCTTTGCGGCTTACGCTCTGGCCTGGATGCGCTTTCCCGGGCGCGCGCTTCTGATCGCGGTCATCATCGGCCTGCTGGTGGTGCCGCTGCAGATGTCGCTGATCCCGCTGTTGAAGCTCTATAACGGCGTCGGCGCCTTCTTCGGCGTGCCCTCCAAGACCTATCTCGGCATCTGGCTGGCGCATACCGGCTTCGGACTGCCCTTCGCCATCTACCTCTTGCGGAGCTACATTGCCGGCCTGCCGCGCGAGATCATGGAATCGGCGCGCATCGACGGCGCCAGCGATTTCGAGATATTCGTCAAGATCGTGCTGCCGCTGTCATTTCCCGTGCTGGCGTCCTTCGCCATCTTCCAATTCCTGTGGGTATGGAACGATCTCCTGGTGGCGATGGTTTTCCTTGGCACGGAGGCGGATCAGATCGTGCTGACCGCCAAGCTCAATGCCTTGCTCGGCTCGCGTGGCGGCGACTGGGAGATCCTGACGACGTCGGCTTTCGTGACCATCATCGTGCCGCTGATCGTGTTCTTCTCTTTGCAGCGCTATTTCGTCCGCGGGCTGCTCGCAGGCTCGGTGAAAGGAGGCTGAAACCATGCAATCCGCTTTGAAAGCCAGTTCGAGGCCCGATCTCGCCGTCGATAGCGACTGGTGGCGAGGTGCCGTGATCTACCAGATCTATCCGCGCAGCTACCAGGACTCGAATGGCGACGGCATCGGCGACCTCAAGGGGATCATCGGGCGGCTGCCCTATATCGCCGCGCTCGGCGCGGACGCCATCTGGATCTCGCCCTTCTTCAAATCGCCGATGAAGGATTTCGGCTACGACGTCTCGGATTACTGCGACGTCGACCCGATGTTCGGCACGCTGGCCGATTTCGACGCGCTGACGGCGGAGGCGCACAGGCTGGGGCTGAAAGTGATGATCGACGAGGTGCTGTCGCACACCGCCGACATCCATCCCTGGTTCAGGGAAAGCCGATCGAACCGCAGTAATCCGAAAGCCGACTGGTACGTCTGGGCCGATCCCAGGCCGGACGGCACGCCGCCCAACAACTGGCTGTCGATCTTCGGCGGATCGGCCTGGCAATGGGACACCAGCCGCCAGCAATATTACCTGCACAACTTTCTCGCGGAACAGCCGGACCTCAATTTCCACAACGGCGAAGTCCAGGACGCGCTGCTCGACGTCACCCGCTTCTGGCTGGAGCGCGGTGTCGACGGGTTCCGCCTCGACACCATCAATTTCTACTTCCACAGCCAGGGGCTGGAAAACAACCCGCCGCTGCCGCCGGAGCAGCGCAACGACCAGACCGCACCCGCGGTCAATCCCTACAACTACCAAGACCACATCTACGACAAGAGCCGTCCGGAGAACCTCGGCTTCCTCGAACGCTTCCGCGCCCTGCTCGACGAATATCCGGCAACGGCCGCGGTCGGCGAGGTCGGCGATTCACAGCGCGGACTGGACGTTGTCGCGGCCTATACAGCCGGCGGCAAGCGCGTGCACATGTGCTATTCCTTCGACTTCCTGGCGCCGGAAAAGATCAGCGCCGCCAAGGTCCGTTCGGTGCTGGAAACCTTCGGCAAGGTTGCCAGCGACGGCTGGTCGTGTTGGGCCTTCTCCAACCATGACGTGATGCGCCCGGCCTCGCGCTGGGCCGCCAACGAAGCCGACCCGACCGCCTATCTCAAGGTTATCTCGGCATTGCTGATGTCCTTGCGCGGCTCGGTCTGCATCTATCAGGGCGAGGAACTGGGGCTCGGCGAAGCCGAATTGCGGTTCGAGGATCTGCAAGATCCCTACGGCATCCGCTTCTGGCCGGAATTCAAGGGCCGCGACGGCTGCCGCACGCCGATGGTGTGGGACGGCAGCGCCAGGAACGGCGGCTTCTCCCAGGCAAAGCCGTGGTTGCCGGTGCCGGCCAAGCACCTGTCGCAAGCCGTCAATGTCCAGCAAGGCGACGAGCATTCGCTGCTCGAACACTACCGACGCTTTCTCGGCTTCCGCCGTGCCCATCCGGCGTTGGCCAAGGGCGATATCAATTTCATCGAAAGCCAGGGCGACACTGTCGCCTTCACGCGCCGCGCGGGCAACGAGCAGATCGTCTGCGTCTTCAACCTGGGATCCGGGCCAGCGGAGGTTGACCTTGGCGGTCGATCGCTGCAACCTTTGCCCGGACACGGATTTTCGGGACAGCAGAGCTCCGGCTCCATCCGCCTCGGCGGCTACGGCGCCTGGTTCGGGCGCATCGACTGAATTCTAGGGACCACTGGAGGGAAACATGGCCGATGTCACGCTGAGGCAAGTGAAGAAATCATACGGCAATCTCAACATTCTGCACGGCATCGACCTCGACATCAAATCGGGCGAGTTCATCGTCTTCGTCGGGCCGTCGGGTTGCGGCAAGTCGACATTGCTGCGCTCGATAGCAGGGCTCGAGGAGATCACCTCGGGCGAGCTCAGAATAGCCGGCGAGGTGGTCAACGACGTGCCGCCGTCGAAACGCGGCATCGCCATGGTGTTCCAGTCCTACGCGCTCTATCCGCATATGACGGTCTACGACAACATGGCGTTTTCGATGAAGATCGGCAAGGAAAGCAAGGCCGAGATAGACAAGCGCGTGCGCCAGGCGGCAGAGATCCTGCAGCTGACCAACTATCTCGACCGCCTGCCCAAGGCGATGTCGGGCGGCCAGCGCCAGCGCGTGGCCATCGGCCGCGCCATCGTGCGCAACCCGAAGGTGTTCCTGTTCGACGAACCGCTGTCGAACCTCGACGCCGCGCTGCGCGTCGCCACCCGCATCGAGATCGCCAAGCTCAAGGAATCGATGCCCAACACCACCATGATCTATGTCACCCACGACCAGGTCGAGGCGATGACGCTGGCCGACCGCATCGTGGTGCTGAAGGAGGGCCATATCGAGCAGGTCGGCACGCCGATGGAACTCTACAAGAAACCCGGCAATCTGTTCGTTGCTCAGTTCATCGGCTCGCCGGCCATGAACATCCTGCCGGCGACCATCGACAAATCGGGCAATCCGACCGTCATCAGTCATGTCGGCGGCCGCAAGGCTACGGTGCCGATCGCGACGCCGGCCTCGGCCAAGGGCGCGTCGGTGAGCTTCGGCGTGCGGCCGGAGGACCTGACGATCGCCGGCGGCACGGACTATCTGTTCGAAGGAACGGTGGATTATGTCGAGCAGCTCGGCGAGGTGCAACTCGTCTATGTCGACATCGGCCGCGCCGACCTGCCGCTGGTGACCAAGCTGCCGGGCAATGTCGAGGTCAAGCGCGGGACGACGCTGCGGCTGAGCGCCGACGCCGGAGACCTTCATATCTTCGACGCGGATGGCCGATCCTTCGCGCTGCACGAGACGGAAGCGAAAGCGGCCTGAGAGCAGGCCATGAATTAATTGCCGGTCACGCAAAAACAGGAGCGGCGGGCAAAGCCCGCCGCTCCTGTCTGGTGTCAGCTTCGGCTGTTAGTGGCCGAAGAGATTCCGGTCACTGCCCTGAGGGGCGGACTTGTGTGCATCGCCCGACGAATTGAGCAGCTTGTAGACGGGCGAGCCGCTGTCGCGGATCGAAGCCGTGTGCGCATTGTCGACCGAGGTGACGGCAGGCTGGTTGGCGCCATTGGAGCCATAGTTGTCGCTGCTGGCGAAAGCGCTGCCCGAAACGGCCAGGACGGCGGCGGCAGCAAGGATGATCTTTTTCATTTCAAGTCTCCTGAATTCTCAAATTCCACCGCAGAGGCGGGCTTGCCCGCCATCTGCTGCAGGATCGGCTGTTAGTTGTTGCCGAAGAGGTTATGGTCGGCACCCTGAACAGGTGCCTGGGCAGCCGGAGCCGACGTCTTGGTCGAAGCGGTGTATGAGCTGTCCGTCGAAGTGGCCGCGGGCTGGTTGGCGCCATTGGAGCCATAGTTGTCGCTGCCGGCAAAAGCGCTGCCCGAAACCGCCAGGACGGCGGCGGCAGCAAGGACGATCTTCTTCATTTCAAGTCTCCTGAATTCTCAAATTTCGCCAGGACGGCGGAAGGCCCGCCGTCAACTGGAGATCGGCTGTTAGTTGTTGCCGAAGAGGTTGCGATCGGCACCCTGAACAGGCGTCTGGGCAGCCGGCGTCGACTTCTGGACCGAAGCCGTGTGCGCGTTGTCGACCGAGGTGACAGCAGGTTGGTTGGCGCCATTGGAGCCATAGTTGTCGCTGCCGGCAAAAGCGCTGCCCGAAACGGCCAGGACGGCGGCGGCAGCAAGAACGATCTTCTTCATTTCAAGTCTCCTGAATTCTCAAATTTCGCCAGGACGGCGGAAGGCCCGCCGTCAACTGGAGAT